>JAFTZQ010000031.1 GCA_017464475.1 Paludibacteraceae bacterium | reverse complement strand
CGCAGACAACTGTATCGAGTGTAACAAGTGTGCGTATGTTTGTCCTCACGCTTGTATCCGTCCGTTCGTTTTGGATGAGAAAGAGTTAGCAGGACTTAATTCCCTCCCTTGTGGGGAGGGCCAGGGTGGGGTTTCCACCCGCGAGATGAAAGCTCCCGCGGCGCTCAAGGGTATGCACTTCCGTATGCAGGTCGGTGTGATGGACTGCCTCGGCTGCGGCAACTGCGTCGATGTATGTCCGGGCAACCCGAAGACGGGCAAGGCGCTCCAGATGGTACCGCTCGAGGGACAACTCGGCGAGGCTGCCAACTGGGACTACTGCGTAGAGCACGTCGCTTCCAAGCAGCACCTCGTTGACATCGCTGCCAACGTCAAGAACTCGCAGTTCGCTACGCCGCTCTTTGAGTTCTCCGGCGCTTGCTCCGGTTGCGGTGAGACTCCGTATCTGAAACTCATCAGCCAGCTCATCGGTGACCGCGAGATCATCGCCAACGCTACCGGTTGTACCTCTATCTACTCCGGTTCTGTACCTTCTACTCCGTACACCAAGAACGCCAAGGGTCGCGGTCCGGCTTGGTCCAACTCCCTCTTCGAGGACTTCTGCGAGTATGGTATGGGTATGCAGATTGCGCACCGTAAGATTCGTGAGCGCCTCGCTGCTCTCATGCAGAAAGGCCTCGAGTGCGCTGACTGCTCCGACGAACTCAAGGCGATGTTCAAGGAGTGGCTCGAGAACAAGCAGTCTGCAGAGGTTACCAACCGTCTCTACGAGCCGATGGTGGCTGCTATGGAGAAATGCGGTTGCGACACCTGCAAGGAGATTCTCAAATACAAAGACCATATCGTTAAACGCAGCCAGTGGATCGTCGGTGGTGACGGTGCTTCCTATGATATCGGTTACGGCGGACTCGACCACGTCATCGCTTCCGGCGAAGATGTCAACATCCTCGTGCTCGATACCGAGGTGTACTCCAACACCGGTGGTCAGGCTTCCAAGGCTACGCCGCTCGGCGCTATCGCCAAGTTCGCAGCTATGGGTAAGCGTGTACGCAAGAAAGACCTCGGTATGATTGCTACCACCTACGGATATGTCTATGTAGCACAGATCGCTATGGGTGCAGACCAGGCGCAGACACTCAAGGCTATCCGCGAGGCGGAGGCTTATCCCGGACCGTCGCTCATCATCGCTTACGCTCCGTGTATCAACCACGGTCTGAAAGCAGGTATGGGCAAGAGCCAAGCCGAAGAGGCAAAAGCCGTAGAGTGCGGTTACTGGCACCTCTGGCGCTATAATCCGGAACTCGAGGCTGAGGGCAAGAACCCGTTCCAACTCGACTCCAAAGAGCCTAAATGGGAACTCTTCCAAGATTATTTGAAGGGTGAGGTTCGTTTCGCTTCGGTGGCTAAACAATTCCCGAAAGAGGCCGACGAGCTCTTCGCCGCCGCTCAGGAGAACGCCCAGTGGCGTTACAAATCCTACCTCCGCATGCTGGGTACAGCTTGGTAATATGTATAGAGAACGCGCGTGTGTACGCGCGTTCTCTATGTTTATTACTGTAAAATAACGTATAAATAATGGAAGAGTTTGTATTTTGGGGATTTAATCTGCATGCATGGATTACGATTGTCACCGTGCTGGCGTTGTTTTCTATCTTGCTATTCACCAAAGTCCGTGCGGATGCAGTGTTTTTAGGTGCGATGGTGACCCTGTACGTCACGGGTGTGCTGGACGCCAAAGAGGCGTTCTCCGGTCTCAGCCAATCGTCTGTGGTAGTCGTGGGCGTGCTGTTTGTGGTAGTAGCCGGTCTAACCTATACCGGTGTGCTGCAATGGATAGTGAAGAACCTGTTAGGTCAGCCCAAACGATGGAGCAATGCAGTCGTAAGGCTCATGTTACCGGTCGCGGGACTGAGTTCGTTCCTGAGCAATACTACGGTAGTGGCGCTGTTTATCGGGATTGTGAAGATGTGGTCGAAGAAACTTGGAATCGCCCCGTCGAAACTGTTGATTCCGCTTAGTTACGCCTCGGGAATGGGTGGCGTATGTACGTTGATAGGCACGCCGCCGAACCTGATTATCAGCGGGCTCTATGCCGAGGAGACGGGTATTCAGATGAACGTGTTAGCAACAACTATTCCGGGTCTTTTCTGTCTGGCGGTAGGTGTGCTGTCCGTTATCGCCATGCGCCGTCTTTTGCCGGACCGTCAGGGGGTTGATGATACGTATGAAGACACGACGGATTATACAGTGGAGATGGTGGTGCCGTCTTCCTGCAAATATATCGGCGAGACATTGGGTTATGCCGGGCTGATCAACGTTAACGGAGGCCGATTGATCAAGATGCACCATTTCGACGGAGTGGCAGTGCCGATAGATGAGAATGAGTTCATTATGGGCGGTGACAAAATGGTCTTTGCCGGAAATATCAAAGAGATCATGGAGTTGACCAAGACGTATGGCCTGGTGCCCGGCGACGAGGTGATCCATGTGGGTTTCAAGACGCTACTCTCTGCGCTGATCATGATCGTGATGGTGGTACTGTCTGCTACGGGCGTCATGCCGCTGCTGATGAGTGCCTGTCTGGCGGCGTTAGCGATGGTAATCACTCGCTGCTGCACACCCAACCAGGCCGTCAAATCCATAGACTGGAGTATTCTTGTCGTTTTCGCAGGCTCCGTAGTTTTAGGATTGGCTATTCAGAAAACCGGTATTGCGGAGCGGATGGCAATGGGAATACTGGATATATGCGGCACGAATCCCATCGTCGTGATGACGGCGGTATGTTTGGTAGCCACTTTTATTACAGAGTTTATCTCCAATACCGCAGCCGGCGCGATGTTCTTTCCTATCATGTACCATGCAGCCGTCCAATTGGGCTACGATCCGATGACTTTCCTTATTGCCCTGATGATCAGCGTCAGCAGCAGTTTTGCTACGCCGATAGGCTCGCCGACCCATATGATGGTTTACGGTCCCGGAGGATACCGGTTTACAGACTTTCTGCGGATAGGTTTCTGGATGAACATTATCATACTTGCGGCGAATATATTCATTACGAATCTTATTTATCCGCTTACTCCGCTTGGGTAAAATAATAACTAAAACAACAAAATACTATGATAGACTTATTGATTCTTTTTGCGGTGGCGATGGCAGTGTCCGCAGTAGGGTGGAAATACTTTGTGTATTTCTTCAGTCTTGGTTACGGGTACGGCATTGCCGCATTGGCAGTGACCATGGGCGTGCTATACCACGCGAACCTGAGTGTGCCGACGGTGGCGATGTTAGTGCTGCTGTTCATCTTCGGCGTGCGGTTAGGAACGTACCTGCTGGTGCGCGAACGCAAGGCGGTGGGGTATCGTAAGATTCTCTACGGCGAGGGTCATTCGGACAAGAAGCCTGCCGGCGTGATGATCATGATATGGCTGTTCTGCGCGCTGCTGTACGTGGCGCAGGTGAGCCCTGTGGCTTTCCGGCTGGCGAACGGACCGCACGATAGCGAGTTATGGGCATGGATTGGTGCTGCGGTTGTGGCTTGCGGTATTTTGTTAGAGAGCATCAGCGACGCGCAGAAGAGTGCCGCTAAGAAAAAGAACCCGAAGCGGTTTGTAGATACCGGTCTGTACCGTATCGTCCGCTGTCCGAACTATCTGGGCGAAGTGACCATCTGGACGGGTGCGTTGCTCAGCGCTATTGGCGCAGGGCTGACTTGGTGGCAGTGGCTGATAGTGGGAATAGGGTATGTAGGCATTGTGTTTGTGATGTTCAGCGGTGCACGCCGGCTGGAGTTGCGTCAGAACGCCGCCTATGGCAATGACCCCGAATATCAGGCGTATGTGAAGAAAACGCCTATCCTGATACCGTTACTGCCTATTTATTCCGTAGCTAAATATGAATGGCTGAAGGCGTGAGTGTTATGAAAAGAGAATTATTTTTCGTAGTGGCAACACTATGCACGGTGTGCATGGTGTCCTGTCAGCCGACGCCGAAAGGCGAGATGGCGTACCCGCAGGCGGAATGGAGCGAAGCAGGAGATATTTTGATGCACACCCCCGGTGCAGAACTGTTTAATGGCGTGATACACCCTTCGGCAGGGCTGTTTGAACACTATTTCGATGTAGAGCAAGCCGCCGCGGAGCATCGCGGGTATATCCGCCTTTTGGAGAAGAACGGCATCCGTGTATATACGGTTGAAGAAATCTTGAAAGAGACGGGCATTGACACCTTGCGGGTGTTGGCCTCCAAAGTGTTGCGGTACGATATATCCGCCATCCCCGGCGAGGACGCTGAGGCGTCAGAGGCATATCGGCTACAGACGATAGAAGCGATGAGTCGGGGCGATCTGATCCGTTGTATATTACTGCAACCGACAGTCAAGTTGAGCCGCACAGACAATAACACCGGTTATGAGGCGCAGTATATCCAGAACCCGTTGATGAACCTCTATTTCACGCGAGATCAGAGTATCACGACTCCGCGCGGACATATTATTTGTAAGATGAACTCTTCGCAGCGTGCGCCGGAGACGGATATTATTGAGGTCTGCTACCACCATTTAGGAGTGGATCCGATTTTGCGTATTGAGGGCGAGGGCAGGCTGGAAGGCGGTGATTATTTTCCTGCCGGCACCGTCTCGCTCATCGGCTGCGGCATGCGTACGAACCGAGAAGGCATCCGCCAAGTGATGGAGGCTGACGCGTTCGGACATGACACCGTGGTTGTGGTGCGCGACCATAGGTTCTGGCAAATGCAGATGCACCTTGATACGTATTTCAATATTATTGACCGTGACCTGTGTACCATGGTGCGCAGCCGGTTAGAGGCAATGCCGGATGAACCGGAGTATGTGACTTGCGACATCTATGCCCGTGCAGCCGGAGAGAAGGAGTACCGCCTCATCACGGAAGATATGCCGTTTGTGGGTTTCCTGCGCGAACGGGGTATGCAGATTATCCCGATAGACCGTGAGGACGAAATGCACTATGCCAATAATTATCTGACCATTGCGCCACGTCATATCATGGCGGTGGGCGGTCAGAGTGCGGCATTGCAGCAACGGCTTCGCGATGCCGGAGTGAAAGTAGAGTGGGTGCCGTTGGAAAGCCTGATAGACGGTTACGGCGCCGCGCATTGCATGACGCAAGTAATGAACAGAATGAAACACTGACAGGCTGATGGAAGAGTTCATTTTTTTAGGTTTTAACATGCACGCATGGATTACGATAGTGACCGTGCTGGCATTGTTCGGCATTCTGCTGTTCACAAAGGTGCGCGCAGATGCGGTGTTTTTATAGCATCGTTCCTGTTGGCGCGGATTGAGGTGCATCACCGGATCATTGAAAAGCATCATCTGATCGCGCATGCCGTAATTGCTGAGCGGGGTGGTCATCTCTGTAAATTCAGGCGTTACGTAGATGGTTATGGTACGGAAATCGGGGCTGGCGTTTGTTATCTGCGCCAGCTAGTTGCGACGGATGATCAGGCAATCACCAGCCTGCTTTTCGCCATTTTATTTTTGCTCGTCGGTCGGATTAGCCTATTTCGCCCTTTTGTTGCTTTTGTGCGGATTTGGTGATGGTCTCGTGATAGAAATAATTGACCACCACCGGTGGTTCGCCATGCTTGGCACGCACACTGTCATCATTACGCACATAAGGCAGATTCTCCGTCTCGCAGAAGGTGCGCAACTGACCGTCCAACTCTGTCCAGTACGTGCGGTCTCTTTTTGAGTATATCTGGCGATACAAAGCATCCAATTCCGGGTGGTGTTCGTGCACCCAATTGGATGTTGGCATTGTCCACTTGAACCGCCGCACGAATCTCAGCGTCGGTTGTGACGACGGTTTGCGACAAAGCAATCTGCACTCCTGCACACAGAAGAAATCTCATTTACTCATCAAAGAATCCTAATTGGCTGATCGCGGTTAGCATACGATTGACATACGCGCTATCCGGTGCGGACCAATGGAAACCGAGACGGAGCAGTACGGCGGAGGTATAGCGGTTGTCACGCTCGATAGTCACCGCTTTCTGTCCGTGTGTCATATCCTG
Source organism: Paludibacteraceae bacterium (assembly GCA_017464475.1). Taxonomy (GTDB): domain Bacteria; phylum Bacteroidota; class Bacteroidia; order Bacteroidales; family Paludibacteraceae; genus Colicola. The sequence goes on along the minus strand of JAFTZQ010000031.1, from coordinate 17,422 downwards.
ATATGCCAAGAGAGCGGACATGAGGCTGGCTTTCTTCGGGTCTTTGCCAGCCTCAAGGATCGCTTGTTGGAACTCATCCTCCTCCACGTAACGGATGGACTTGCCTATCTTCTCAAAGCCCGCAAGAATATCGCCCAAGAGGTCAGTGTGGTTGTTAAAGGGTTGGAAGACGTTACACTCCTTCGGTGTAGAGGCAAGTAGTACGACGGCCTTGGCGGTCTCGTTCACCGGCGAGAACTCCGCGGGCGAGTCGTATTCGTCTATTGGGCAGCAGCCGAGCGTAGAGAAGACTTTGAGTCGTCCCATGTAGCTATTCGTCTGGAAATTTGCCTGGAACTCTCCGTCATAACTACGTGCAGCGAGGTTACCGACACGCATGATCTTAGCATTCAGTCCATGACGTGCCACCGCTTCGAGAATGACGCGTTCCGCCAAGAACTTCGACCGCATGTATCGGTTATCAAGGAACTGACCGAAGTAAAGGAGACGTTCCGAGAGTTCGGGCACCGCTTTTCCATCGCCATGATCCACCCATATCTCTCCGACCGAAGTTGTGGAAATATGTACGAGTCGTGCTCCGGTCTTCAGACAGAACTCTACGCACCGCTCTGCACCGCCGATATTCACCTGTTCGATGTCGTCGGTCTTGGAGAAGTGCTTTACGTTAGCCGCACAGTTAAATACCGTCTGAATGCTGATAGTTGATAGCTGAATGCTGAAATCGTTTGTCACATCGCCGTTGACGACGAAGAGTCGGGAACCGAAGAGCTCATCAAAACGTCGGTCGAAATAGTAGAAGAGCAAGTTACGCAGACGTCGTTGCGCATCGTGCTGGTCTTTTCCGCGAACAAGACAAGTGATGGTCTTGGCGTCCGAATCAATCAGTTCGCGCAGGACATGGATGCCGAGATAACCGGTAGCACCGGTAAGCAGTACATTGCCTAATTCCTGACGCTCTCCGCGCAGGAAGGTTTCCTGATTGTTGCGTTGGAGAATGGCATCGATGCCGGAGTAGTCAAACGCTGCCTCTTCGGCTTCGTCTGCACTGTTATCAGACGTCGAGAGGTCGCCCGAGAGGAACTGCGCCAGGAGACGCGGCGTAGGATGGGTGAAGATATCACCGTAAGCGACATGCTTTCCGGCTTTGTCCGCTTCGATGATAACACGCGTAACCATGAGCGACGTACCGCCGAGTTCAAAGAAGTTATCCGTAGCACCTATCTTATCCTGATTGAGGATGGACGCGAAGATGTCGCAGAAAAGTTTCTCGTTGTCATTTGCCGGCGCCACGTAGTCGCGGTCGGTGTCGGTGAGCTGCGGAGCAGGCAGGGCACGTTTGTTCACTTTCTGGTTCTGGTTCAGCGGAATAACATCAATCTGCATAGTCGATGCCGGCACCATGTACGGCGGTTTGCGATCACGGATGAAGGCATTGAGTGCCTGGATGTCAATCTTGCTGTCGCTGACGATATATGCGGCAATGAACTTACCTCCGTTGGGGTAATCAAAGGCCTGTACGGTAGCATCGTTGATGCCCGGGAACTCACGGATGACCGCCTCAACCTCTTTGAGTTCGATACGGAAACCGCGGATCTTCACCTGACCGTCCTGTCTTCCGACAAACTGAATGTTTCCGTCCTCCAGGTAACGCACGACATCGCCTGTTCTGTAGCAGCGAAGACCATTCCAGTCGATATACGTTTCAGCCGTTTTGTCAGGACGGTTTAGGTAACCGCGACTGACTTGCGGACCACTGACGAGCAGTTCGCCTGTAGCCCCTACGGGCAGACGATGCAGGTCCTTATCGACGATAAAGAGCCGGAAGTTATCCAACGGTTTGCCGATAGGGATATTCTTCTCCTGCTCATGTATCGGGTAGGTGGCGGTGAAGATGGTACACTCGGTCGGACCATAGGCGTTATGGAGCTGATAGTTAGCCGCCGGCGCGATGGTCGCGAGTTTCTCTCCTCCTACAGATAAGTGTTTCAAAGAGTGGTTGTCGCAGTTCTGCGCAAACTGGTACCCCACTTGGGTCGTCATGAACGAATGGGTGATGCCTTCCTCCTCGAAATAATGATTCAGATCCGGCAGGTTCAAGCGTATATCCTCACCGATGATATAGACTGCGGCTCCGCATGTGAGCGCCGGGTACATGTCCATCATGTTCGCATCGAAACCGTACGAAGCGTACGCCGCCACTTTGTCTCCGGCATGCAGGTCGTAGTAACGGTGGTACCAATGACAGAACGCCACGAGGTTGCGGTGCTCGAGTTGGCAGCCTTTGGGTACGCCGGTGGAGCCGGAGGTGTAGAGGAGGATGAATAAATCCGAGGGGGTTATTAGACCGCTATCGCTCAAAGTAGAAAGACCGCTATTGCTCAAAGTAGAAAGCTCTTTCGTCAGCAGAACCGGTCCTTCGTATTCATTGACGATGGGACGGAGGTCTTCATCAGCAATGAGGATGGACGCGTTGGCATCCTTCATCATGAAGTTCAGTCGCTCTGCCGGATATGACGGGTCAAGCGGCTGGTACGCACAACCGGCTTTGAGGGCAGCCAACGAAGCGACCACCATCCATTCGGAACGGTTGATGAGTATTGAAACGACTTGTTCCGATTTACCATTTGGACATGTACCATGTACCATTTCGTAGATCCGTGCAGCGATGGTGTCCGTGCGTTCATCCACCTCTTTGTAGGTCAAACGGACGTCGTGATAAACGACCGCGAGGTTATCGGGCGTCTCGGATGCTTGCTTACGGAAGAGCGAGACAATGGTCTGGGTGTCGTCATAAGGCACCTCAGTCTGATTGAACGAGTCGAGCACTGCTGTCTGTGCTTCATTAAGAAGCGAGATGGCACGCAGAGGCGCGGTAGTGTTCGCCGCAAAAGCTTGCACGGCATTCGCTACCGACTGCGCGAGGTTGGTAATCAGCGCTTCGCTGTACCATCCGTTGTCGTACTCGACCGCAATACTCGGCACGCCGTCCATCGGCATGATATAGAACGCAATCTTGAATTTCGGCACGTTCTGCTCCATGGTCTCGTCGGCAAAAACGGGTTTGCCGAAGACGCTATAGTTGCTCAGCACGCCCATCTGGTAAGCGAACATAATCTCCGCCTTGAGGTCATAGTCCGCCGCTACGCGCGCAAAAGGATAATCCTCGTGTGCGAGCGTTTGCTCGAAGGACTGCGCGTTCTCTTTAACAAACTCCTCTACCGTCTGGTTCGCTATCTTCGTAGTCAGCGCAAGGGTGTTGACAAACATTCCCATGGTGTTGTTCACCCGCAGGTTGCTTCGTCCGTTGGAAATCGTCGTGATGCAGACATCATCTGTTCCTGCAAAACGTGCCAAGGAATAATAGACGGCGCTAAGGAGCACAGCTGCCGGCGTCACGCCTAACTGCGCAGCGTATTTCTCCGCTGTCTGCATATCAAAAGGTACGCACACGCGTCCGTTCTCGCCTTGCGGCAGGGCATTGGTGAGGTCGGGCTGGATCTCGGTGACGCTCTCGATGCCGGTGAGACGCTCGGCGAAGAAATCCTTAGCGGCTTTGAAGGACTCGCCATTTTCAGCGGCTTTCTGCTCCGCCACGAACTGCGGATACGAGCACATCTCGGGTTCTATCTCTTTGCCTTCCAGCAAGTCGCAGATCTCATGGATGAAGAGGTCGTACGATGCACCGTCACAAACTAGGTGGTGAATATCGCTCAACAGATACAGGTTCTTCTCCGTGCGTACGATGTAGAAACGGAAAAGCAGGTCTTTCTGCAGATTGAACGGCTGTACGAACTCATGTTTGAAGCCTTCCATCTGCGCCTCTTCGAGTGCTTTCTCAGGTACGTCGATAGCTGCTTCGTTCATCATCTTCTCGTCAATCGTCTGGATGACATCGGCTTCTTGGGTGGCGAAATGCACGAAGAGTTCGGAGTGGTTGAGTACTGCCTTGCGGACCGCTTGCCGCAACGCCTCCGTCTCTACGTCCAAGGGCATCTGAGTACAGATCGGCACGTTATAAAGCGTCGAGGTCGGGTTCTTCATGCATTCGAAATAGACGCCCATTTGAGCGAAGGAGAGAGGAGCTTCGCTCATTTGAGATTGGACATTTGAAATTTGAGATTTTTCATTTTCGGTATCACGATGACCGCCTAACATCGCAGCGAGTATCTTATTCTCAATCGCTTGCAATGTGATGCCTTTGGTCATTTGTTTGGCATCGAGTTGGATGCCGAAACGCTTGAAAATCTGGGTTGCTAACTTGATGGCAGCGATAGAGGAGAGACCCATATAACGCAGGTCGGTCGTGATGCCGAACTCCTCCATGTTGACAATCTTCGCGATGATGTCGTGTAGCTCCTGCTCGAGGACATTGAGGGGAGCCGCAGCCTCCTCTACTTCGGGCTTGGGTGCTTCGGGCTTCGGCAGGGCACGTTTATCGACTTTCTGGTTCGGGTTGAGCGGTATAGCATCTATCTGCATCGTCACAGCAGGCACCATGTAGGGCGGTTTGCTGTCACCGATAAAAGCATTGAGATCGTCGATATTGATCTTCTCATCGCTTACTACGTACGCGGCGATGAACTTACCGCCATCCGGGTAGTCGAAGGCTTGCACGGTAGCATCCTTGATACCGGGGAACTCACGAATGATGGCTTCTACCTCTTTGAGCTCGATACGGAAACCGCGGATCTTCACTTGTCCGTCGCGTCTGCCGACGAACTCGATGTTTCCGTCCTCGCGGTAATGCACGATGTCGCCGGTTTTGTAGCAACGCAAGCCGTTCCAATCGACGAAGACTTCTGCGGTCTTCTCCGGCTGGTTGAGATAACCGAGTGCGACCTGCGGTCCGGCTACATAGAGTTCGCCGTCCGTGCCGGTCGGTACTTCTTGACCGTCCTGACCGACCACGATGAGTCGCGTACCATTATCGTTCGCTTTGCCGATGGGAATATTGGGTTCGTTTTGGGTCACGAAGAAACTGCTGACATAAACCGTGCACTCCGTTGGACCGTAACAGTTCATCAACTTGTACGAAGGAGGATCAAGACTGATGAGTTTTTCGCCGCCCGTTCCGAGCCACTGCAAGCCCGGGATGTCCGGATAATTGAGCACAAGCTGCGTTGCCATCTGCGTAGTCATGAAGCAGTGAGTGATGTGCTCGTCCTGAATATATTGGTTGAGCCCCTCCAGGTCAAAGCGGATCTCGTCGCCTACGATGCAGATGGTCGCACCTGCTTTGACGCAGCACCACAGGTCCATCTGGAAGGCATCGAAGCCGTAACCGGCGTAGGTGGCGTACTTGCTTTGCGGAGTCAAGCCTATTGTACGGACATGAAAATCCAGGAATGCCAAGATGTTCGCTTCGCTGAGCATGACGCCCTTTGGAATACCTGTCGTACCGGAAGTATAGAGCAGCACAAAAGCTTCATCGCCGTCGTACTTGGCGGCATCTTCCCGCATGTATTTCAGTCGCTCTTCGGGATAAGAGCCATCGAGCGGCATAGCGGTCAGGCCTGCTTTGGCGATAGCAATAGGAGTCAGCACCATGAGTTCATTACGAGGCACGATAAACGCTGCCACTTTGTCGCCGCAACGGGTAACATGCTGAGGGTCCAAAGTCTTCGTCAAACGGTCTGCTTCAGCGAAGGTGATGCGTTTGTCTCCTGCGATACAGAAGATATCGTTCGGACGCTCGGCTACGTGTTTTTTGAAGTATTCGATTAAGTGTTCCATATTATTCTATCGTAAAAAGGTTATGAAAACCGCTCATGTGGAAAATATCATTCACGTCTTCATTGAGATGGGTGATGCGGATGGAGCCGCCTTTCGCCTCGGACTCGCGTTTGAGTTGCATGAAGAACCGCAGACCGGCAGAAGAGATATACTCCAGTTGCTCACAGTCGATCTCCAGCGCTTTGTCGGCCAGCGCCAACACCTGATTCAGGTCCTCTACTTGGGTGGTAGTAACGGTGGTGTCGAGTTCGCCGATGAGGCAAACACGAGTCTCTTGGTCATTGTGTTGAATGTTGATTTTCATATTAGTAGTTTTTTAGTTATTCGGGATTACGGGATTACGTAATTAGGGGATTACGAATTAATTTTCTTAACAAGCCCGAGAATATTCTTCTCTTCTTTCCGCTCATAGTGCATCTCGTCAACGATCTGTCGGATGAGATGTATTCCCATTCCTCCTATCTGACGTTCGTCGATTGTTTTGTTATTAGGAGTATGCTCCGTAGGGTCAAAAGGCAGTCCGTCATCCATTAACTGAATAGTGAATGCCGAATCCTGACTGCTGAGCACTATTTCTATATCGTTGGCCTGCGAATAATGAAGGATATTCACTATAGCTTCTTCGGCGGCCACTTCGTATTTCTTGAGTGCTTTCCTCTCCATTCCGATGCATAGACCAAAAGAATGGATGGCATTTCGCAATACAGGCCACTGATCTTCGCGACAAGGCACATTTATCGTCATAGGTAGGACGGGGCTCTCTTTACAAATAGTCATGAGAGTGATGTCGTCTGTGGGTTCCGCCTGACCTATAAAGTGTTTGATTGCATTTGGCAGGTCCTCGTTCTTCGCCACTATGTCCGACCATCGCTTAAGTCCTAACATCTCTCGCTCGCTGTTACGTGCTTCGGTCACTCCGTCCGTATAAAGAACAAGGGTATCTCCTTCGCCGAGCATGCACCCCTGCTCCACAAAACAATATCGGCCGTCATAACCCAACGGAATGTTCGACTCCATCTGCAGGCATTTGACTTCTGACGGCTGACTTCTGACGGCTGAATGCTGATTGACAGCGGACAGTTTATGTTTGATGAGTGGCGCACAATGACCGGCATTGCAGAAAAGCAGTTCCCCGGTAGGAATGTGTAAACGTCCGATAAAAGCCGTCACGAACGTCAGGGAGGGATTATTCTCGCTAAGAATGGCATTCATCTCTTCCATAATTTCTTTTGGAGAAGCAGCACGCACTCCTGCTGCGCGGAAGAGGTTAACTGCGGCACTCATGAAGATAGCTGCCGGAACACCTTTGCCGCTCACATCGCCGATGATGAACCATAGTTCATCTCCTTCGCGATGGAAGTCATAGAAATCTCCTCCGACTTCGCGCATGGGGACTAAAAGGGTATTGAGTTCGATATCTCCGTTGGCTTGTGCTTTCTTTTTCTCGTTCTCATCTTTCAAGATACTCATTTGGATGTCATGGGCTATCTCGAGTTCGTGGGTCATCACCTCTTTCTCCGTTTCCAAGCGGGCGTTATCACGCTCGTCACGCGTCATTCTACGAATCAGCAAACCGACCACAAAGATGCCTAACACAAACACGCCAAACGGCAACAAAGTGCCTAAACTGAGAGATTGAATAATATGACGTTTCGGAACGGCAGTCACCATTTTGATATTGATTGGTTGAAGGGTCTTGCTCGTGATGATCCAACTATTGCCAAACCCGTCCGCAGGTGCTCCGTTACTCATTGCCAAAAGAGTCCCGTTGGAACCATAGAGCATAAACACCGCCTCTTCAAATGGCTTGAAATGCTCTAATAGATTATGTATCCAGTTCAAACTGAAATCGATGCCAATGACGCAAATCAGTTTTCCTTCTTCATCCCGCATGACCTTTGAATAGGTGTAGATTGGTTCATCAAAATCATCATCCCTATAAGGCGTACTCCAATAACCCTCAGTGCTTTGTACGGCTCCTTTGTACCACTCACGCTCAAAATAATCATGCTCTGCATTACCAAAAGGACGGGAAATAATCGAATCCTTCGTACGATAGGATGTCAAACCGAACCACTTCCCTTCTTCAGGATAATAATACGGTGGAAAAGTTACATAGCAGGAATAAAAATTCGGATAGCGGTTGAGGAGTTCGCTTGTCTTGTCGTACAATTCATCCGGGTGCTCCAGGCACTTTTTCACTTTGTCTGCTATCTGAGAACTGGCATCCAGCGCGTCGTATAGTTCAAACTGCAGTTTCTCTTGCGCAATCTGCGTCTCAAGATCCATCTTCTCCTGCAAACTGAAAAGCGCCCTACTATAGGACACGTAAGATTGCACTCCCATACCGAGAAGTAGGAAAAGGGCTGCTAAGATATGGATATACTTAAATCGTTTCATAATTTAAATATGCCGAGACCGTTCAAAAAAATGAGGAAGATAGCTATCGGCACAATCCATCGGAGTGCAAAGACGAATGCCGGACGAAGCCACTGTTTGTATCGTTTTTGGCTATGTGGTATCAAGTCATTGTCTTGAAACGGCATAAACCACCCTATGAACAGCGACATCGCTAACGCGCTGAATGGCATCATATAGGTCGTAACGAGGGTGTCGCTTAACTCGAAAAGATTATGTCCGAATAATTGCAAACCGCTCCATAAACCGGTCATCGAGAGCACATGGATAGACACCATTACACAGATAACGGCTGCCGAAATCAGCACACTATGATGACGGTTGAGTTTGCCCTGACTCAGTTCCATGATACTCACCACAATCACCTCCATCAAGGATATCGTAGAGGTAAGCGCAGCGATGAAAAGCAAAGTAAAGAAAACCACACCGCTGAACCAAGCGAAAGACATATGTTGCAAAACTGCCGGTAGTACGACAAAAACTAATTGCGGACCTTCTGCAGGGTCAAAACCGAATGCGAAAACCGCAGGGAAGATTATGACACCGGCCAAAACAGCCACGATTGTATCGAGAAGAATGACTTGGAATGACGTCTTGGTCACATCTTGTTCCTTGGGCATATAAGCACCGTAAGTAATCATCAGGCCGAGACCCACCGAGAGACTGAAGAAGCACTGCCCCGCAGCTTTCATAACAACCGAAGGAGTGAGCCGAGAGAAGTCCGGATAAAAGAAGAACCGCAGCCCCGTTCCGCTACCATCTAACATCAGTACACGGATTGACATCAAAATCATCATCAGCAGCAAAAGTGGCATGAGGATTTTACTTAACCGCTCAATACCGCTGCTGACACCAAACCAAAGAATAGCGGCGGTGCACAATACCGGAATAATAGCGCAGATGATCATCTTCGGGGCATTCGACATATTGGCTGTAAAATGCGTGAGCAATTCGTCCGTACCCATGCCTGCATAGGAATTAGCAACCGCTTCATAGAGATAGTTAACGCACCAACCGGTCACCACAAAGTAAAAACAGGTGATAATAAAAACTGTGAGCGCAGACCACCACCCTAACCATTGCCAGCGGTTGCTGCCGCTGATAGCACGAAAGGCGGAAAAAGTCGATTTGCCTGCCTTGCGACCAATCAGCATCTCCGTCATCAAGAGAGGCATACCAAATAGTATAACACAGAGCAGGTACACTATCAAGAAGGCACCACCGCCGTTTTGACCTGCCTCGTACGGAAATTTCCAGATATTTCCCAAACCGATAGCACTGCCCGCTGCGGCTAATATGACACCCAATTTGGAATTAAAACCCGATTTATTTGATTGTTCCATAAGCCCGTCTCGTGAATTTGCGCGCAAAATTACTATTTTTTTTTCATATATGCAAGACTAAATGGCAGAAATCGTCTAGAATCATCCGGTAGCGTTGCATTGGATTAGTTTGTTACTTTCTTTACCAGCGTGAGGATGTTCTTGCCCTCCACGCGTTCGTAGCGGATGATTCCGCTATTTTTCTCAAATTCTCCGTGCATTTATGCCACGGGTACATATAACTTAACTTTTGTCAGAATGTGGCACAGTTTTTGTGGTATATTTTATAGTGTCAATCCGCCAAACTTGGCGGATACTTTCAGGCCCTCTTCCTCTCGTTTATGTTATACGAACGACGTGCTAATGACGCGGTAACCACCCGGTTATCACGCGCTAATCACGCCCTTTTGGATGCTATTAACCCTTATAAAACCTCGATTTAGGTCGAGGCGGTTGTGGGATTGAGGCGGTTGCGGGGTGAAGCGGGATGTTGTAGGACATTGGAATGCATGGCCACAAGCGGTTGCTCCAAACGGGAAAAAAACACTTTTGAAATCGAGTGCAAAAGAACAAATAAAAAATGACATACGCAAGAACGCATGTCATTTTCTATGAAAAAATCACAATTATTTTGTACCACTCAAGATACCATTTTCTTTATCCTCGTTGTTGATGCGCTTATTTTCGCGTGTCGAGGCTCTCGACCCGAAATCGAGGTTGCAATGAAAGTTGAGAATGAGCATCTGGCGGAAGTCGCGCATCTCCGCGTGTTGCGTGTTCGGGGCAAGAGCGGAGAGGTCTTTTGTTTCGATGCTGTAGCCCTTGACGGAGAACGGGTTCATCAGCATCGCACGGAAGCCCCATTTGTCGGCATTGTAACCAAGACCGATATGATGGTAGAACTCGCCGTACTCCAGCGTCTCGCCCCAGAGGTTATTGTAGCGCGTGGTCACTTCGCCGAAGAACTGCCAACCCTTGTACATACCCATGATACTTGCGCGAACGCCCGGATTGAAATGCTTGTGCGTGTAGGAATTGCCAAGGCTCACATAGTAATTGGCAAACGGCGCGACGGTGAAGATCAGGCTGTTATTGAGCACGCGCACCTGCACACTCGGAGCCACTTGCAGACGATGAAAACCGCGGTGGTTGGCGTAGGTGCGGACGACCATAGGTGAGACCGCTTCGCTCAAAGTAGAAAGACCGTTATCACTCAAAGTAGAAAGCTCAAAGGTCTCATCCATAATCGGTTTGTGGTCGTAGGAGTAGTTTGCCCAGATATTCAGATTGACGTGTTTGGACTGCCACGAAAGCTGCATCTCATTGGCAACGAACATAACCGGCTTCAAGTCCGGATTACCTTGCCGGATCTGGTACTTGTCAATCTGTTGCGCCACGTCCGACATGGCAGACAGCGAGGGTTGGTAGCCGGACACGTAGCCTTTGTATTTCCAGAACACGCCCTTGCCGAAGTTATAACTCAGCGTCAGTTGCGGCCGGGCAATCCAGTTCGACTGTTTCTGTCCTGCTTGCTCGATATACGTGTGCATGGCTCCGATACCCACGGCGTACGAAAACTGTTTGACGCGTTGCTGCACTTCCGCAAAAGCGTAGGTCTCGGCGGTGGTCATATTGACGGTTGCACTGGCACTGCCGAGATAGGTATTCTCGACCCATTGCTGATTGTGGCGTACGCCGACCGTCAGGGCAATGTTCTCCCAATCCTTTTCATAGATAGCTTCGCCGATGAGCGAGTATTTGTTGCCTCTGACGCGAGAGGTTACATCCGTCGTGTCGGCGACCGTCTCACCAAGCGGCAACTGCTCAAATCGGCGGTCGTTGCTGCTATTGATATACGTGCCCACCACGTCGAAATACAGATGGTTGTCGTCCGGCAGATTATGCTCGTAATAGATGTCCAAAGACGGCGAGATAGATTGCGTACTCTCGTGGTCGTGGATTGCAAAACTGTCCGTACCCTGATACAGATACGAATCGCGGTTGGTCTTCGAGTGCGGCGTGAAGTTCATGAAATCTCGTAAGGTGATATTAAGCATGTTCTTTTCGCCATTCGTCCAATTGTAAGTCAAACCGATGTTCACCGGATTCATCTTGAAACGTGTCGGTTCACCCACTTCGCGATTCTCGATCGTGCCCGTACTGAAATTGTACGTCTCCGAATTTGTGCGCGTCCAATAGATGTCACGCGGCGAGTAGTGCGTCAAGAGGCTGAACGACGATTTGCCAAAGTTAACCTTGCCCGACAGATGATATTCGCCCCAACCGGGCATGGTCACGCCGTTGGAAGCATTGAGCATCAGATTACCGCCTGTGTCGCGGTGCTTGACGATGTAGTTGATGACCGCCGCCGCGCCGTTAAAGCGCACGCCCGGCTGGTCGTGGTACTCAATGCGGATGACATCTTTCGGGTTGATCGCCATGACCTCGGAACTGCTTGCCTCGATGCCGTTGATACGCAACTGTACGTCTTGATTCGCGAGGGTCTTGACGGTGTTGTCCGCAGGGTTCACCACGATACGCGGAATCTGCAAGTTCTGCAGCAAGGACATACCGTCCGAAGAAGCACCCAACTGCTCTTTGTTCGGCAGCAGAATCTGGCGATCTACTTTCTGAATCACTGCGTCGCCTTCTACGACCACTTCGCTCAGTTCCGTCGAAGCCTCGTTCATTTCAATCGTGCCGAGGTGGATGTTTCCGCTTACCGTCAAACTCATGCCGATTGGTTCGTAACCGATGTACGAACACTCCAACACGAACTCGCCCGTTTCGGCTTCCAAACTGAACCTTCCGTGCGCGTCTGTGACCGTGCCTTGTACTTTGTCCTTTGTCACTTTGTCACTTCTCAACGTGACATTGACACCAATGAGCGCAGTCTTGTCCGCTGCATCCTTGATAACTCCGCTAACCTTGTTGTTAGCTGCCATTGACACGGCGCAAATCATCGCCGCTACCAATACGAAATACTTTGTTTGCATATTATTATATTATTATAAGGTGATACTATCGTTCGCCGCCGAAGACTCCATGCGGAAAGATGTCTCGCAGTATAAGCAGATCATCGTCTTTGACCCATTCCGCCTTGTCGTCGTAACTGCAATCGACGATGCTGTCGCAATGCTCGGTCATCAGCAGATGAAGGATGCGTTGGTCCAGATTTCCGTTTGCCTTGCGAAAAGTGTACTTAACCGCCACATACTTACACATTTGCCCCTGCCATTCACGCAAGCACTTGCGCTGAATACCATTGACAAAAATCAGTTTCTCACCTTCTTGCAGTCCACCGCCTTTGATGTAGCAATGTGCTGCAATGTGGATGTTCCACTTCTCACTTCCGGGCATACACCCGCTCATCGAGAGTACTGCTGCGAGTACCAATCCGATAATAAAAATTTTCTTTGTCATAATAGTGTTTTTTGAGTTGTTAAATCTTTCAAATTCTGGTGCAAAGTTACGACAAAAACCCATTTATATCCAAATTCTACGATTTATATTTGCTTTGCGTAAAATGCTGAAATATAGGTGGGTTAAGAAAGAAAAGTTTATATGCGGATGTGAAGGGTTTATATAAGAAGGATGTGGATATGGCATGTCTCAAAAAAGTAAATTATGTAACTTCGACCAACTACCCTAAAGGGACCTTTCGAAGTTACGTCCGCACTGTCGTGCAAACAACAATCTTTAGCCTCAAAAACTAAAATATTGCAAGCATATTATATTTTTTTTGCGTCTAAATCTTGCACATGTCAAAAAAGTTAAATATTTGGTGTAACGTCGAGGGCACCGACACGGCATAGCCGTCCCACCTCGAAATTACATCCGCACATTTGTGCAAATAACAAGGCTTTGCAGCACAAAATACAAATGAATTTGCATTTTCCTGCTGAAATCCTTGTGTATTTCAAATATTTTCAGTAACTTTGCAGCCGATTACTGACGAAATCTGTAAAAACAAGTAATTTTCGTCAGTAGAAATGGATGGCACTATGATAAATCGAGAATCCTATCTGTCGCAACTCATTAAATTGCGCGATCAAGACCTGATAAAGGTAGTAACCGGTATCCGTCGTTGCGGAAAATCCACACTGCTAATGGCATTCAGGCAGTATTTGTATGCTAATGGCATACAGAATGATGCTGTGTTGTCTCTCAATTTTGAGGAACGTGAGAGTGCCCGTTTTGCAACATGGGAAGAAGTATATGACTACATCATTGCTCACTTGCCCAACATTCCAAAGCGATATGTGTTTTTGGATGAAGTGCAAATCTTACCACATTTCGAGAAACTGGTGGACGCGCTTTATGTCAAGAAAGATGTGGATTTATATATCACCGGTTCGAATGCTTATATGCTCTCCAGCGATTTGAGTACCTTGCTTTCCGGACGGTATATCAATATTCATTTGTATCCGTTCTCTTTTGCTGAATACGTTGCCTCTTTTCCCGATGAGCATGATTCCGGCAGGATGTTCCGCCAGTATATGAATACCTCCTGTTTCCCGGAAGCGGTTAACTTATCCCGCACTGCTCCGGAAATGGTTAATGCTTACCTGCAATCAGTTTATGACACAGTGGTGATCAAAGATATTGTGCAAAGGAACAAACTGCGGAAGTTTGATACTTTGCAACGTGTGATCAATTTTCTGTATGACAGTATAGGCAGCGTGGTGTCGCCGAACAATATCGCAGATACGCTGAACCGCACTTCAGGACAACAGATGTCGCACAATACCGTGCTGAAATATCTTCGTTACTTTACGGAATCGTATCTGATTTATCCTGTGCGTCTGTATAATATCAAAGGCAAACGGTTGTTGGCAAGCAATTACAAGTATTATGCAGTGGATCTCGGTTTCCGCAATCTTCTGCAAACGAATGCTCCGACCATTGATTTAGGGCACAAGTTAGAGAATGTGGTGTATTTTGAACTACTGAGACGAGGAGGAGAGGTCTATGCCGGCAGAACAGATGCAGGTGAAGTGGATTTTGTGGTTATGAAACACAACAGAAAGCGTGAGTATTACCAAGTAGCCTACACCGTTAATGACGAAAAAACACTAAATCGCGAACTTTCGTCATTAAGAAAGATTAAGGACACTTATCCTAAATATCTTTTGACTACTGACTTTGATAGCGCAAACATTGACGGTATACGTAAAATCAATGTGATAGATTGGCTGTTAGGAAAAGAATAAATAGGCAACTCACAACCGTGAAGCGATTAAGGCGCACTTACTCCTTAAAGCCGAGATGACCGAGAGACAAGAGAGACAAAATGCCCCTGTCGCAACGATTTTCGCCTCAAACCCTTGCATATGTCAAAAAAAAGCAGTAACTTCGGACTCCGCCTTACTATGTAATTCCCCCGAAGTTACGTTCGCAAAATCCTGCAAATGGCAAAATAAAATCAATTTTATTTGCACATTCGGATTTTTTGTTGTAACTTTGCAGCCAAAAGTTGCAAAGGATACGATATGAGCAAGTATGAAATTCCATTTTTGACGAGTGCGATACAGGCATTTGCGAACAGGTTTTCCATGACACGCCAAACAGCCTTCCGCTATTTACAGCAATATAAAGCGCTTGCTTTCTTAATGGAGTTCTACGATGTGGAACACCTGCAATCAATGGACGACACCATTGATGATATGCTCATTATTTGTCGCCAAAATGGAGGAACACTAGCATGATACTATTCCACGGCACTAATACGGATATAGAGACGATAGACCTCTCCCGTAGCCTTAATCACAAGGACTTCGGGAAAGGTTTCTACCTCACGGATTCGCGTGAGACCGCTATCCGCATGGCAACTAAGAAAACACGTCTTTTCGGAGGTAAGGCTACACTCATCAGCTACGAGTTCGATGAAGCCGCATTGCATTCGGACTTGAAGGTCAAGGTTTTTCCCGAGAAAGCAACTGTGGAGTGGTTCTTGTTCGTAGATGCCAACCGTGACCGCGAGAACCAACTGCCGATACATGACTATGATATTATTGTTGGACCTATTGCAGATGATGGTGTAGTAGTACAAATTACCAGTTATCGCCAGAATATCTACACAGCAGAAGAAGCTGCAAAAGGTCTTCAAGACAAGTTTCTTGACCAGCAATATTATTTCGGGACGGAGAAAGCCTTGCGTTATCTCAAAAAATCAAAAGTACAAATACTATGACACAAGCAAATCATCATCAAATAGCGACCTACTTGACCGACTATGCTTTGAGTGAGTTGGTACGCTATGTCATGGAAGATACCGGCTGTGGTCTGGAGCAAGCAATGGAGAAAGTCTATAACTCACCTCTTATGCCAGCTTTGCAAGACGAGGAGAACGAACTTTATGTCCAAAGCCCGGCTTATCTTTATGAGATGATGAATGCTCCGTTATCGGCAGCGTATAAAGACAACTGATGGTAAAATAAATATCGTCGCTTGCTCGACGTAAAATAGCAAGGACAATAAAATAGTGCCTTTCGGGGCACTTTTTTGTAAAGAATGCATTTGATGGTGTAACCTTTTGGTAATTTCTGTATCATATAGGTAAACATGGCATTTCGTCTAACGGATATAGAACTGATATAATAAATTTATATCTGCTATTCCTAAACCTTTGAAATATAGCATCTTCGAAGAAGAAAAGTTTATATATAGGCGTTTTGCTTTGCATAATTCGTAAAAAAGTAGTATCTTTGCAGAAAATTTCGTGAAAGAAGATGAAAAGCAAGTTCTTAATAGGCACGATAGGGGCGATGGCTCTTTGTCTCATGGTGAGCTGCAGTGTGCGGAGGGATAGGGAACGGATTGATACTGCGGAAGAGTTATTATATAGCAGCAGGGATACCGCAGAGTTGCTGATACGACAAGTCGAGCGTCTTGAACGGTTGGAAGATGAGCATTTGGCTAAGTATTGGTTCGTTATTTGCGACCTGCATGCCAATTCCATGCAATCGCTGTCCGAGGATTCCATGATTTGTTGGGCGTCTGAGTATTATCGCACGCAATGGGAAGAAGAGCACGGAGATGCACGCCATATGATATTGTCCGGATTGGATGAGGCGATGTATTTCTGGTGGAACGGTGACAAAGCGCGGACACAGGAAGTGCTGCAACGGCAAAAGAAATATGCTGACGAGGTAGCGGAACAATCAGGAGAACATCTATGGCAAGTGATCGTACTGCGCGTGTCGGCGGAGATAGCCATGCGCGATTATGATTACGAACATGTGCGCGAATACACGGAGACGCTCATCGGTCTGGATAACGGTAAGGCGATTCATCTGGACGAAGTGGAGCGCGTGTATAATGCGTTGGCGATTGTCTATTTCTCGCTCGGCGAATATGACAAGATGGAGAAGTGCTTTGAGAAAGCGATTGCACAAGCTGCGGACTCAGCGTTTATTGTCAATGTGGTTCGCCGTAATTATGCTGACCTGTTGGGCGAAATCGGACAAACCGACCGTGCAATAAAGATGCTGGAAGATCTGACGGAAGAATACCGCCAAGCGGACAGTTGGTTGCAGGTGGAGAGCCTCTATTCGCTCTCGCGCTTGTGGCTGAACAAAGGTGACAAACAGCGTGCGGAGCGTTATATGCGCGAGGTGGAGGAGTTGTTCGCCAAATACAAAGAGAGCGCGGAGTTTGACCCGGCAGCCGAAGCGGCTTTTCTTGCGCACAGACAAGTGCTGGAATATGCCCAGAAGGGTTCGTACCATTGTTTCCCGTTGGTACAATACAATAACCATTGGTCGGAGGCGGACTACGTGCGTTACCGCGTAGCGGAAGCCAAAGAGCGTTCTATCCGTGACTTGCGTGAACGTAATCTGTACCTGACCATCAGCCGCCAACGGCAGATGATTGTGATAATTATGCTGTTCTTTGTAACTTTGGGCGGAATCCTACTGTTCGTCTATCTGTATCGCCGCCGTCAACGG
>JAFTZQ010000036.1 GCA_017464475.1 Paludibacteraceae bacterium | reverse complement strand
CACCAATCACCAATCACCAATTACCAATCCTCCTTCCGGTGCAGGCGAATGTTGTGCCCCGAAATTACTGCACTACGCTCTCTCGCATGGCATGAAGCCGATCGCTCTGGCAGAGTTCTGGGTAGGAGCACCTTCGCGCACCGAAGTTCGACAGGAAGGTACGTTCTACGCTCCCTGTTCTGGGCGATGCAAACCCATCTTAAAATGGATACTGGGCGAAGAATCGAGTAGGGGATTCGCAACACCTACTGCATCCATTGACATCCTCTTTGAGGATGAATGGTTGATGGTAGTCAATAAACCCTCGGGCTTGCTTTCTGTTCCCGGTAAGACCGATGAACTCTCTGTTGTCGAACTCCTTCAGCGCCCATCTCTTCAGCCCGTGCATCGCCTCGACCAAGACACCAGTGGACTCTTGGTGCTTGCCAAGACCCCCGAGATCTACAAAACCCTGCAAGCTTATTTTCAACGCCGCGATGTCTTCAAACGCTACGAAGCCATCCTCAGCCCAAATCCCAAATCAAAAATCACAAATCACCAATCACAAATTATAAATCTTCCTCTCCTCCCGAATCCCTATGATCGCCCTCGTCAGATGGTGAATGTCGAACATGGCAAACCGGCTATCACCCGCTGTGAAATCCGCGAACTTCGACCCGATGGCACAGTATTCGTCGATTTCTTCCCGCTCACCGGTCGCACGCACCAACTCCGTGTCCATGCTGCCCATCCCGACGGCCTCAATGCCCCCATCCTCGGCGACCGTCTCTATGGCTCCACATCGGCAAATCGCTTATGTCTCCATGCTGCCGAGATCCTCTTCGTCCATCCTGTGACACAAAAAGAGATGCATTTCTGCATCCCTTCTTCGTTTTCCTTAACTCGTTAATTCTTGATGGTTATTGATTAACTTTTGTTTGTCTTGCAAAATCAAACAAGGCTTTCGGTAAGTGGCAATACCCGTCAGGATGCTTGTCCAAGTAGTCCTGATGGTATTCATCGGCGGGATAGAAATTCTGCAAAGGCAGTTTCTCTACCGCTAACGGTTGCGTGTACTTGCTTTGTTCCTCTGCATAGACTTGCTCAACGGTCGGTAGGTCCGCAGCGTCGGTATAGTAGATGCCCGTGCGATACCGAGTCCCTTCGTCATGTCCTTGCTTATTCAGGCTCGTCGGGTCGATAGCAACGAAGAACATACGGAGGAGGAATGCCAGACTCACTTTGGCCGAGTCATATACTACGTGCACGGTCTCGGCATAGCCGGTGGTGTCGGTATAGACCTGTTCGTACGTCGGGTTTGCCGTTTGTCCGTTGGCGAAACCCACTTCGGTCTCAACCACTCCGTCAATCTGTTTGAAGAAATGCTCCGTGCCCCAGAAGCATCCTCCGGCCAAATAGATGTGTTTAAGCGTCATATTAATATTCTTGTTTGCTTGCGGTATGCAGCATAGTCGGGTTTGTTCGCCAGTTGGCGTTTCTCCATCAGCGGAATGCTGATTCCGAGGAAGAGAGCCGTCATAGCAATCGCACCGCCGATATACATATCAATGCCGTTCAGAGACGCGTACATGATCCATATGCCCCACCAGAACTGAATCTCACCGAAATAATTTGGATGTCGACCGTGCTTCCATAGCCCCACGTTACACACTTTACCCGGATGAGCGGCACGGAAATCGTGGCTCTGTTTGTCCGCGATGAGTTGAATAGTAGCTGAAGCAATGCAAACGATGAAACCGAAGCATAGCAAAACTATGCTAATTGGTGATTGGTCATTGGTAAATGGTGATTCAAATAGTTTTAGTCCGGGTAGCATAGCGGCGAACACCACTAAGGTCGGCATCATGTTCAAACCGAAGAGATTGATGGCATGAAAGACCAGCGGATGTCGGTCGCGATACTTGGTGTAACGCCAGTCCTCATGACCGATACCCTTGAAGGTGATAGCCCAGTTGCGCGTGAGTCGCCAGCCCCAATACCATGAGGCTACAAGCAATAGAATGACCGGTAGCGACCATACGTCGGTATAAGACGCCCAGAGTAAAAAAGCGACCGGCGGAAAGACACTCCAATAAGGATCATAGACCGACACGTTCTCGTAAAGTAAGCCGAATGCCCATACGATAACTGTTGCCAGCACGTCAGCGCAAAAGAGAGCGATGAGGGAGTTAGGGATGAGGGGGTTAGCGACCAACCACTCAAACAGCAGCCATCCTGCTACGCCTGCGAGTGCGTAAATAGCGGCTATCAGCGCCACACTACACCATTTGGAATAATTTCGTTTCATGTCATTGCACGTTTTGCTGTTTTTTTAATACTCGTTTTTGCGTTTGGGGTTCATGGGAAACCATCCTTTGCGGACTCGTTCACGCTGATGAAACACCTCGCCGATTCCCCATAAGGACGAGAAAGCAAAGATCCCCAAGAAGATGGAGATATACGTATTTTCTACGAATAACGAGCTGCCTGCCGCCAATAGACCGACGATGAGAAACGCCCACCAGGACTTGACGCCGAAATAGTACTCCGCTTTGATGACCAGCGGATGAAAAAGTCCGATGCACAGGAACGCACCCGCGCCCAAAAGAATTCCTTCGAAGTTCATTATTTCTCTTCCATTTTTGTAATCTTACCCGCGTAGGTACAGCCGGCGTATTGACCATAACTATTGGTAAAGACCAGTGAGTCGGCTGTGATGGAGCCTGCCAGAGCATTGATGACATAACGATCAAACGGATTGCCACCCATAGTCGGGATGATGCCTTCACCGTAAAGAGTGATCTTCTCAGCGGTGCGGCTGTACTTGGCACCCGGGATAACCATGTCGATGGTAACCGGCATTTTAGAGGAGAAATTGATACCATAGAGGTTGATGTCGAGTGTGGTATCCGTCATAATTACTGCCTCTACACGCACGCTGTCCATACTGAAAGGCTGATCTTTGTTCTCGCCTTCCACATTCGGTACGGTGTTGGTTCCAAGGGCTTCAAAATACGTAGCCTTAGCAAAGGAAACTTTGGTCTGATCTTCCGGTTCGTTTTGATTGCATGCCGTTACTATCATAGCGACTGCTAATACATAGAATAATTTTTTCATAATCTTAAAAATATTAAAGCTTAAATTTTAAATCTCAAATAATACGGTTACTCCTAATTCTCGCGGTTTGCCGCGTTGCAGAAAATCGTTACCCATCGATCGGAAATAGAATACATCGTATTTCGTGTCCGTCAGGTTTCTGCCCCATAGTTGCAGTTTAACGTACTGCCATTCCAGGCTGAACGTAGCACCTAACAATCCGTAGAACGGTTGCCAAACATCGTTCTGCTCATTCCAGTAAATACGACCTATTCCATCCCCTTTGAGGGTGATTCCTATACGTTCCAGCCATTTATGCCCGACTCGGTAATCCACTTCACACAGGAGATGGGCGGTATGTTGCGGCGCATAAGGAATGACATTCCCCGAATAATCGCCCATACCGTCGTTGAAGGTGATAAAGCGTGCGTCGGTAAAGCCGTACGAAGCATCGATTAGACCTTGCCATACACCCTTGTTCCAGCGATATTGAAGCGCAGCCTCAGCACCCCACATTCTCGAACGAGCGGCATTAGCCATCATACGACCGGTTGTCTTGCCGTTCGGGAAAATGGTCACCTGCTGGTCAAAACACTGGATATGAAATGCATCAACATCTATCCTCAGACCCTCTGTGGGTATCAGATGAGCGCCAATCTCGAAGGTCCAATCGGTCTCTGGTTTATAGTGTGTGATGGCTACATCGGAGAAACGCGGATCAGCTATAGACAGGTGCACCCCCATATCTGCCGCTAAATCATTCATGACTTGATTTTGGGTAATGGTACTGAAGATCTGCGGATTGTATCCGCCTGCTTTATAGCCTTTTGCAGCGTAGCCATAGATCGTTCCCCAGGTGCCTTCATACGATATTGCCAGTTTCGGTAGCACTTGGATAAAATGGTCAGTTTGCATACCTTTTATCTCAGTATGCACCTTTTTGTAATCCGTCATCAACATCGTGAAACGGTACGTCACATCGGCAGTACTCAAATACGTCATGCGCACATGTTCATAATCAAAGCGCACGCCTGCGTTGAGGTGCCAGTTGCCGAACTTAAAATGGCTCTGATGGTACACCGCTGCTCCGGCGTTGAAGAGTTCAAAAGAGCTGGGGATAGGTAGCGTAGTGTTGGATATCTCAATGGAATCGTCCGGAAAAACCGTCTGGATGCCCCGATTAGCATTGCCCAAGATCAACTCGTCTATACCTTCACGCATAAACACTACCGGGGCATGCATGGTGTTGGCTTTCGCAAAACTGCTTAGTCCCACCGTCCATTCATACCACGAGCAAGGCTTGGGAGCACGCAGCAGAGCATCCAAGGTGGCATTATGTTGTCGTTGGGTTTGTTGCAGCGTGAAGATATCTGCAGGAGTATAATCATTATCCATTCGCATATCGTCATGCATAAACTGGTAACTTGCAGCCATCTGTAACCGATAGCCGGCATATTGGTACTCCGCACGGATGGAAGGCAAAAACGCCAAGCGTTCATAACTACCCTGTGCATTGTACGCAATCTGCCCCGTTGATACATTCGCATAAGGGAATGCACCTTGTCGTACCCAATCGGCAAAGATATTTCCCGTCACGCGCCATTCATCTGAAGGCCTGCCATCCAACACAATTCGTCCACCTGCCTGCTGGCCGAAATCAATTTTGTTATTGTCAAACATGTTGGTATAGAATCCGTCTGTTCGGGCATACCGACCGGAAATACCGACACCAAACTTATCGTTCACCGGTTCATAGTACGATGCCTGTGCACGTATGGTATTAGCTGTACCGTAAGTTGCTTGGGCACGTATAGTGCGTGTACTTAAATCCAAAGGTTGAATAGTGCGTATCTCCATGATGCCTGCCGGTGAGTTACGTCCGTAAAGACTGCCTTGCGGCCCACGTAACAACTCTATTCGCTTCACATCTTGCAGCACATGGTCATACATATTCTTGTCCAACAGCGGGATACCATCCACCACCATTCCCATTACCGGTTCGTTGATTCGGCTTCCCATGCCTCGGATATAAATACTGCTGGTCATCGCTGAGCCATAATCAGGCATATAGACGTTCGGCACGAGGTTGCTTACTTCTTTGGGTGTATTCACTTGTGCCTGCTCAATAAGTCTTCCGTCCAGCACGCTCACTTGTAACTGCTGCTTGGAAACAGGCATCGCTACCCGCGACACCGACACTTCTATATCCGACAACAGAACAGTGTCAGATACCGCTTCTGTTCCATAGAGAGCTGTGCAGATAAGGAATAATATAAGCAGTACTTTTACTCGCATTTTTAAAAACGGCGGCAAAAGTACAAAGAAATTCTTAAACTTTGCTTAAGATTTTCTTAAGAAATCAAAAATCACCATAAATGGGGATGCGCAACTCATTGATGGTTCCGTTAACATCCAGAGAGAGGATGAAATGGTGCATAGTTAATTGGGATGTTAAGCGAAGGACACCCGGTTGAGCCGAAGGGAGTAGGGCAGTCAGCACGCTGTCTAAGAGTTGTTGTAAGGCTTTTGGCTCAATCGTAATCTCGTTCACAAAGGGCGTCAACTGTATTTGTGCGACAAGACCTTTCGCGTTAATCTCCGTTTCACGGCTCCGTAGCCAATCGGTCAGAAACACCTGCAGATCAATTGTGTAGTGCGTCACTTGCTGCTCGATGCGAAACACGAATCCTGCCCCTCGAATAGTCTCTATCGGTTCTTTCTTCGTCCAGCCTAACTTGCGCCGCAAGGCATTGAGATGCACGTCAATTGTGCCTGTATCATACTGAAAACGATCGCCCCATACGTGGTCCAATACCATCTGCCGCGTACAGATCCGATTCGGGTGGGCAGAGAGATACTCCAACAGGCCGTACTCCAGTCCGGTCAGATGAACTGTTTGTCCATCTTTGCGCACACTCCGCTGTTCGCGGTCCAGTTCTATATGATTAGCAATGTTGATGTACATAGATTATTGATTATATCCAAGGTAATCCCTTTGCGTCAAACTGGGCGCAAAGGTACAACAAAAATCCCACTTATGCAAGGATTTGCTGGATTTTTAGTTGTTTATTGCTGTTTTTAGTACTATCTTCGTTCGAACGCGATTGGAAGTAGTTGCAACCTTTATTTATCCGAAAAGATGTACTCATAGACTTTGACGGAGTAGAGTTTGCCGTTGGGGAGGTAGTTGTACTGCTTGGCTTTGGTGCCATCGGCGTTCCATTCGTATTTCTTGATGCGGACAGGACGATTGCGGTCGTTGTACTCGACCTCTTCGACCACTTTTCCTGTTACGTCATCATAAGTAGAGGTGACGCGCCATTTCTCGGTAGTTATCAAGGAGGTGGTGGGTATTTCCGCCAGCGATTATATTGAGCAGTATTTGGCTAAGCAGGCGAAGAATCTGCTTTCTTCCCGTCCGGATTTGTCCGTACTGCAAATAGGTGACCACCTTGGTTATGCCGATTCCTCCTCTTTCTGCCGTTTCTTCAAGCGCCACACAGGCTTCACTCCGGGCGAATATATCCGCTATCAAGAGTCTTGATCACTTTCGCAGGATTGCCGACGGCGATGGAGTTGGCGGGGATGTCATGCGTAACAACCGCTCCGGCTCCTATCGTACAGTTATCGCCGATAGTGACGCCGGGCAGGATGGTTACGTTACCGCCGATCCAGACATCATTACCGATGGTTACGGGTTTCGCCCATTCTTGGCGCGTCTTACGTTCACGCGGATCGGTGCTATGACACGCGCAGTAGATATGCACGCCAGGTCCCAAGAAACAATCGTCGCCGATGGTCACATACGCCTCGTCCAAAACGGTAAAGCCGAAGTTCGCGAAGAAACGTTTGCCGACGCGGATATGCTTGCCGTAGTCGCAATAGAAAGGCTGGTTGATGAATGTGTCTTCATCCGCCTGACCTAAGATCTCACGAATCATCTTATTGCGCCCTGCAAAGTCCGTCGGCAGCAGATTGTTGTACTGCTGACATAGCACTTTCACGCGGTTGAGGTCTTCCAAAAGATCCGTGGCACAGGCGTCATACACTTCGCCTGCCAACATTTTTTCTCGTTCTGTCATTGTTTTTTCTTTACTTCAGATTCTTCTCAAAGAACTCTGCCAACTTGTCCCACGGAATGAGGTTCTTGGGTTCGCCTTGGCCTGCCGGCTCGGTATAACCGCCGTCATAGAGGTCGCAATGAGAAGCATCGGGGATGATGAGCAACTCTTTGTTCTCGGGACAAGGATTCGGAGCCACCACGGTCTTATAGCCTTCCGCCTTGCCGTCCACCATGTAATGGTATGCCGCTTCGCCGAAATAACGGCTGTGGGCGTTTTCGCCGTGCATGATCAGAACCGCCGAACGGATCTCGTTGATGTAGTACAGGAAACGGCTGTTGGCATAAGCCTGCGTGCCGATGACACGCCAACCGTCATTCGAGTTACCGCTGCGGGCATGGTAGCCGCGCGGAGTCTTGTAGTAATCGTGGTAGTCCTTGACGAACTGCGGTACATCGTCCGGCAGTGGGTCTATCACGCCTCCTGCCATAGCAGCAGCGTCTGCAAGACGTTGTGCGGCGAGTGCCACACGCGCTTCGTGACGCGCCTCTTCGGTGTCAGCGGAATCGAAATAATCGTTGCCCGATACACGCGTCATATCGTACATCGTCGAAGCCACCGTCGCCTTGATACGCGTATCAGCCGCAGCCGCATTGAGTGCAATGCCGCCCCATCCGCATATACCAATAATACCGATGCGGTTTGCGTCCACCTCAGGCAGTTTAGAAAGGTAATCCACCGCTGCCATAAAGTCCTCGGTATTGATATCCGGCGAAGCTGTACGACGCGGTTCACCCGAACTCTCGCCTGTGAAAGATGGATCAAAAGCCAGCGTAACAAACCCGCGTTCCGCCATCTTCATCGCATACAGACCCGAACTCTGCTCTTTCGTTGCGCCGAAAGGACCGGACACCGCGATAGCGGCGTATTTGCTTTCGACTTTCGACTTTTGACTTTCGACTGTCTTCGGCGTGTAAAGATCGCCCACCAAAGTGAAGCCGTATTGGTTTTGGAAACTCACCTTTTTGTGGTTTACTTTCTCACTAAGCGGGAAAACTTTGTCCCATGTGTCATTTTCGCATTTACTCATTTTCTCATTTGTATTTGTGCAAGCAGCAAAAGTAATTACCGCGAGCATAAGGGTTAAAAACTTTTTCATATTTTCTTTCACATTTGAAATCCGCTGCAAAATTACTACATTTTTTGCAGATACGCAAACACAAATCGCCCGAATATATACCACTTTTGCATATTTGAGAGGTTGTTTCTATGGTTTAAGGATCTTTTTGACCATGCGGATGATCTCGGATTTGCGGTGGGCGATGTAGTCTCGCACTTGGTCGTCGGTCTGCGAAAGCAGGTCTTGGAACATCGGCAGCGAAACGAAGGTAAAGACTGTCAGGGAAGCAATAGTGATCATCAGATCGAAGGGATCGATTTTGGTAATATGCCCGGCTTGCTGCTCCTGCTTGAGACGTGCGTCAAACTGCATGTAGAGCATCGCATAAGTGGGATTCTTGACAAATTTCTCCCGCATGTACTTGCGGCGCTCGGGGTTGTTGACTAACTCTTCCAACACAAAGAACGGCAAACGCGGATTGCTCGACAGCGCGTCAAAATACATAGAGATAGCTTGCTCGATGAAGCGGTCAAACGATTCTTCGTTTGCCAAAGAGCGCCCGATGACATTCAGAGCCGCCAAGACTTGCTCCAAGAAAATCTGCCGGAAGAGGTTCTCTTTCGTGCGGTAATAATAATGTACGAGTGCCTGCGTGCAGCCGACCTCTTTGGCTATCTGCGTGGTCGATGTGGACGCATAGCCCTGCTCAAAAAAGAGTTGTTGCGCCACCTCGCGAATCCGCAGTTCCATCGAATCATTTACCATTTTGTCATTTGTCGTCATAACTAATAGGTCTATTAAAATTGATGCAAAATTACTAAAATATTTTCATTTCTGCAAATTATTGCAGCAAAAAATGCAGGCGGTTGGTGATATTGGCGTCAGATGTGCCTGCATCGAAGTCGAGGAAAAGCAAAGACAGATGCGGGTAGAGATCTTTGTAACGGCGCTCGATACCTTTGCTGATGATATGGTTCGCTATGCAGCCGAAAGGTTGCAGCGAGACCACTTTGTGGATGCCATGATCCGCCAAGTCGCATATCTCGCCGGGCAGGAACCAACCCTCGCCGAAGTCTGCGGCGGAGTTGATGACGCGGCGGCTCTTATGCCAGATGTCCATGATATCCGTGAAAGGACGGTAGAACGGGAAGTCGCCGCAGAGACGGTCATAGATATGCGCATAATGGAGCAAAAGGCGGTTGACGAGTTTTGCCTGCCAGGGGCTCAGACCATCCTTGCGGATATGCTGCTCGCGGTTGATGAACGCATTCGGAATAGAGGTGGAGAAGAACCCCGTGATCGCCGGCGGCACAACTTCCACGCCGTGCTCCATGAGCCAGCGGACGACGCCGTGGTTAGAGAACGAGTTGTACTTGACGTATATCTCGCCGACCACACCGACTACCGGCACTTGTCTGGTGGTGTCCGTGATGTCCTTGAACGCACCCGCGGCATCCCGCATGAGTTGACGGATTGCCCGGTAGTTGCGCTTCGCCAAGAGCGGTTGCGCGGCGTTGAGGTAGTGGTCGTAGAGCTTGCGCGCCACGCCGGGGATACGTTCGCGCGGAGCAGCAGGATAATAGAGTTTGGCCAGCGCGTCGGCGAAATAAAGCGCTTCGAGCGTCGGACGGATGAGATGTAACCAGTTGATTTCAAAGCCAGGCTGGCTGTTTTTGAGACTTGGACCGATAGCTACAGCTATCACCGGCACTTGGCTCATACCTGCCGCCACGAGAGCATTTTTGATGAGCGCGTAGTAGTTGGACGCACGGCATTGCCCGCCTGTCTGCGTAATCGCCACGGCGGTCTTTGAGAGGTCGTACTTGCCGGATTTCAAAGCCCGCATGATCGAACCCACCACGATAGTAGCCGGATAGCAGATGTCGTTGTTCGCCACGTGCAGCCCTTCTTCGGCGTCCTCTTGCGTCGCCATCGGTAGCGACTCGATGCGGTAACCCGCCAAACTAAAAATAGTGGGCAGGAACTCGTTGTAACCCTCTGCGAAATAAGGGGTTAAGATGACGCGTTCGCGGTCGGAGTGCTCGAAGGGCTTGGTGGTGAAGGGCGCTTTGTTTTCGAGATCTCGATCTTTCGATATTTCGACATTTCGAGAGGACGCATTGACACTTTCGACGAGGGAACGGACGCGGAGACGGAGCGAACCGATATTGTTCACATCGTCAATCTTGAGGACGGTGAGGTTCTTGCCATAACGGGACAGGATTGCCCGCACTTCGTCCAAGATGAACGCGTCCGGACCGCAACCGAAGGAGGTTAACTCGACCATGTGCAGATTGTTGTACGGGCTGTTCCCGACCCAATGGGCAGCCTTGAAAATGCGGTTCGGGTACGCCCATTGTGCCATCGCGTTCAGTTCGTCATAGACGCCTTGACCCTCGTGCGCAGCCACATTCTCCGTGATCACATCAATACCCATCGCGGCTATCGCGTCGGCTATCTTATGCTGAATAAGCGGGTCGATGTGGTAAGGCCGTGCTGCCAAGAGAATAACCATCCGACCTGCCGCGCGCGCCTCGTTGAAGACTTGCATATTGCGTTTTTCCAATGCATCGAGATAGTTCTGCTGCGCCCTAATCGCCTGAGTGATAGCTGCTTGTGCGGTGGATTCGCTGATATTGAGCGTAGCGAGGTATTCGACTAAAGACGCCCGCAACAGTTCCTCGTCCTTGAACGAGATGGTCGGCGCGTCCAAAGGAATGCCGTAGTTTTTCTCGGGGTTGATGGCACTCTTGATTACATCCGAATAACCGCTGACGACCGGGCAGTTGAAACTGTTCTTCGATTGCTCATCCTCCTTGCGTTCGAACACCACCCACGGATAGAAAATGCGGTCTACTTGCTTCTCGATGAGGTCCATCACATGCCCGTGCATCAGTTTGGCGGGGTAACAGATATTGTCCGCCACGATGGTCCGCACGCCTTTGTCAAAAAGCCGGTTCGTACTCATGCCGCTCAACCGCACACGCATTCCGCAACACTCGAAAAGTGTATGCCAGAAGGGATAGTTCTCATAAATTCCAAGTCCCCGTGGAAGACCGATGGTGATTGACGATTTGACGATTGACGATGTACGATTGAAAAGTAAGTGGTATTTCTCCTCGAACATGTTGACGCCTTTATGCGCGCCATCGCCTTCATTCGAATAGACGCGCTCGCAGTTATTGCCCGACACGTACTGACGCCCGTTCGCAAACGAATAGACGCGCACCTGGCAGTGGTTCTGACATCCCGGACACACTTCCTCTTTCTCCTCAAATCGATCCGATTTCAATATCTCATCTAAATGCATAGTATAGTATATGATTAGTATGTAATTAGTAGGTTATTAGTAGGTTATTAGTAGGTTATTAGTAGGTTATACTGCTTATCATATACGGACGATTCTTTGACGTTGAGCATACAAGGCACATCCGTACGCACCCATTAGTTCAGGAATCGGACCGAAGCCGACTTCCTTGCCGGTGAGGATCTCCAAAGCGCGAACGACAGAATGGTTGCGGAACGTGCCGCCTTGAACCATGATATGTTCGCCTAATTGGTCAAACGATTGCAGTTTGAGCACTTTGTACAGGCAGTTTTTGATGACCGAATAACTGAATCCGGCGGCGATGTCGTCCACTTGTGCTCCTTCGCGCATCGCTTGTTTGACCTTGCTGTTCATGAAAACCGTGCAGCGTGTACCGAGGTCGTACGGGTGTTGCGCCAGCGTCGCCATGTGTGCAAAATCGCTCACTTCATAGCCCAACTGCCGCGCAAAAGTCATGATAAAACTGCCACAACCGGACGAGCAGGCTTCGTTGATCTCTATCCTTTGGATAGAACCGTTCTCCACGAAGATGGCTTTCATGTCCTGACCGCCTATGTCGAGCACAAAAGAGACGTTCGGTTGCAGGTGCTTCGCCGCCATGAAATGTGCCATGGTCTCCACAATGCCGTAATCCAAGCGAAAAGCGGTCTTAAGTAACTGCTCACCGTAACCTGTCGAACAACTGCCGGCTATCTCGATGTCCTGCCCGAGCGTGTCACGCATTCGTTGCAACGCACTATGAAAAGCCTGCAACGAGTTGCCGTTATTGTAACTGTAGTCCGTGAAAACCAGTTCGCCTTTTTCGTTAATCAGGACCAATTTGGTGGTCGTGCTACCGGAATCGACACCGAGATAGAAAGGACCGGCTATGCCTGTTAGACCGTCCTGCGGACTGTTAGACCGCGTTGCTGTTAGACCGGCTTCACCTGTTAGATTTCCATACTTCTTCTCTTTCTCTGATAACCATTTCCGATAATCGGCTTCGTCGGCAAAGAGCGGGGGAAGTGTGCCGGAGAGTTGAGCAACACCACAATGGTCATTAGAAAATAGGGAACGCATCTGCGCGTATGTGAGCGGTTCTCCTTTTGCCAGCAAGGCAGTTCCGATAGCGGGAATAAACTGCGTGTATTCGGGCACAATGCAATCTTCCTCCGTCATCTCAAGTGCCTGCAACAAGTGCTTGCGCAGTTTGGGGATATAAGCGAACGGACCGCCGCAAAGGAAAATCTTCGGATGCACTTCTGTTCCGCGCGCAAGTGCGCTCACCACTTGCATCGAAACGGCATGAAGCATCGAGGCGGCAATGTCCTCTTTGCTTACTGAACGGGAAATAAGGTTCTGGATGTCGGTCTTGCTGAACACGCCGCAACGGGACGCAATCGGATAGATATGTTCGGCTTTGGCTGCCAGCGCATTCAACTCGCTTGTCTCCACGCCCAGCAACGTCGCTGTCTGGTCGATAAACGCACCTGTTCCTCCTGCGCAGTTGCCGTTCATGCGCATCTCCGGCACACAACCTTCTTCAAAGAAGATCATCTTACTGTCCTCGCCGCCGATGTCCACCAAACAATGTACATCGGGATAGAGCTGTTTCACCACTTCTGCTGCAGCAATCACCTCTTGGTGAAAACCGATACCAAGCCGTTGTGCACAACCCATTCCCACTGAACCGGTGATGCCGACGCTGATAGCTGAATGCTGATCGCTGACAGCTTTCAAGATCCCTTCAATCATCTCCTGTCCGACTTTCATCGGTTCTGCGTTATGGCGGCGGTAGTCGGTTGCGAGAACCACCGGCTTTGAGTCCGAAGGACGATCTTTTGATTTTTGACTTTCAACTTCGACCAACGCCATCTTAATGGTCGTGCTGCCTATGTCAATACCTAATTTATACATTGTGTACCTTATTTGATAGAGTTATTAAATTATGCTGCAAAGGTACTCAAAACACCTGACGCACACAAGCGCCAGGTGTTTTTTCTTTAGTAACGACCGCTATTTCTTAATTTGCAGCCTGTTTCCCCTTATAGATTTGCCGATTTTATAAGGATTAAAACGCAGTCATTTATTGTATTGCGTGTGTTTACCCCAACACCACATCGAGAAGTATCATGAGGAAAACGTTGGATGTTTTATTATTCATCCAACAGAGCCGGATCCGTTTCTATATGATGGAAGGTATTGTTGAGTTTGTCTCCTACGTGTAAAATCATATAAAAAGAGTTGGAATTCTCCTCTTCCATGCTATCCACTATGATATATTTAACATTGCCATGCGTAAATTCTTCCCGTGCATGGTCATGCCCGGACCAGTACTGCTCTACTCCGTTTTGCGAGAAAAGCGACATCAGTTCGTAGGTTTCTTCCAACGACACAGTGGCAATATCCGCCGAAGTATTGTCACGCCGGAAAATGTTCACATGCGCATAAACGATAATATGGCGGTATTGCTCATGCTCCGCGAGGAGATGTTTCAACCATTTAATCTGCAACTCGCCAAATGTCCCTTGCGCATTATCCAAACATACATATAGGTCTTTCGCCTTGTTTTTTCCGTTGGTCTCTACCACGAAATAATACATCGCCGTAGGCCAATATTGAATAAAATTATTCCATTGGTCGAATAACACATCGTGATTACCGATGGTGACAAACATCGTATCCGGTTTTGAGGGAATCGCTTTCACATGCTCAAACGCTTCCTTAAACCAAAGATAGGAATGGTTCGCTTCAACCAAATCACCCAGACAAACGGCCACAGGACAGGTCTTGTCGTTGCGGTATGTCTGTATGAAGGTTTGCAGTTTCTTGTTGACCGTCGCCACATGGGGATCCGAGCACACATATACGGTATATTCATCGTCGTGCACTTGAATCGTGGTATAGCCATGCTCCGAATTATATTTTATGTACTGCTTGTAGCGTTCGTTCACCGTAGGCGCCTTGCTTTTTACCAGTGCTCCCATGTCTTCGTCGCAACTACTGAAAAAGAGTGCGACCAAAACGGCTATATAAATATATCTTTTTTTCATCTCTCAAAATCTATAACGTGCTCCTATTTTTCCTTCTGCGCCAAAGAAAGACGGCGCCAAGTTAGCTATCCCGACCGGCTTGCATCTTCCGCTCATTTCAAGCCTCCAATGAGGAGACAAATCGACATAACTATTGACAATAAAAATCGGCGTAAACATGCGCTCCATCTGGCTCTCCGTCATGTCGGTAACGCAAAACGAAAGATTCCATGGAGAGGTATGAGGACGGACAAACACCTCCGCATGATAAACCAGATTATGGGGTTCCAGGATTCCATTATCCGTCGAATGCGGGGAGATATCCATCATAGAAGCCAACCGCAAGCCGTAACCAATCTTTACGTAAATATACTCCCACCGGTAACCGACTGAGAAAGAGGCAGCCAAGCCATGAATACGGTTACGGAGAAACAGCTCATACATCAGCCGTGTCTCCAATAAAATCTCTCCACAGTCTTTTCCGTTTCTTCGGATGGGAAACTTAGGCTGCGCGCTGATACCAACCGTATAGGTATTGGCGGTGGTGGCATGCAGATTAATCTCTCCCTCAAAATGAGGATTTAGCGGCAAAAATGCATCAACATCGAAAACTCCGTGATGTCCGTAAATGATATTATAGGCGTACCCTCCCGATGCACCCACCGAATAGCAGGTATCTCGGTAAGCGTTATGGGCGCTAACCGACGAAGAGAGCCCTAAAACAGAGATTAACAATACCACCAAAGTGGTGAAACCTATATTTTTATTCTGATGATTCATATTTTACACTAAAACGACATCGAGAATCATCATCAGCACGAAGCCGATGGCGAAACCGATGGTGGAGAGGTTGGAATGGGTGCCCTGCGAGGCTTCGGGGATGAGTTCTTCGACTACCACGTAGAGCATCGCTCCTGCGGCGAAGGCAAGGAGATACGGGAGTATGGGTGTGAGCCATGCTGCCAAGAGGATGACGAGCAGTCCGCCGATGGGCTCCACTACGCCGGAGAGCGAACCGATGAGGAAGGAGCGCCAACGGCTGTTTCCGGCTGCCCGCATAGGCATAGAGATGATCGCTCCTTCGGGGATGTTCTGGATGGCTATACCGAGCGAGACGGCGATGGCTGCGGACAAGGAGAGTCCGGCTGTGCCTTGCGTGGCTCCGGCGAGAACGACGCCGACTGCCATTCCTTCGGGCAGGTTGTGAATCGTGACCGCGAGGGCTAACATGGCTGTGCGCGAGAGGCGGGAACGCGGTCCTTCGGGTGAGGTTGCACCCACGTGCAAGTGCGGCGTCAGTTCGTCAATCGCCAAGAGGAACAAGATACCCAATAGAAAACCAAGAGCCGCAGGCATGACTGCCCACGGTCCTTTGGCGGATTCCGCTTCGATAGCAGGAATGAGTAGCGACCAGACGGAGGCCGCTACCATCACTCCTGAAGCGAATCCCAAGAGGGCTTTTTGCAGACGGACGGGCATGTCTTGCTTCATGAAGAAGACAAACGCCGAGCCGAGCATCGTGCCCAAAAGCGGGATGAAAAGACCTATGATATTTACCATTTGTTCATTTACCATGTACCATTTATTTGGTCATGGGGGCATTTAGTCATTCATCAGATGGTTGTCTCAATAAACGCCCGGAGGTCTGCAAGGTCTTTCTGATCAGGATGACCGGAATGGAGAGGTCCCATCGAACCTTTGCAGGTGAACGAACGTTCGTCGCAGCGGATACCTTTCGCTTCCAGCATCTTACGCATCTGCGGTATCGGTGAGTCGATGATAGCACACGAACCAAAGCACACTACATTCTTAACCTGCTCCGGCTTGAGCGTATCGATGAACTGACCGATGGCACCGTTGACTTTGCCAAGGAAGACACCGGCTCCGAGATAGAGCGTATCCACCGGTTCGGACAGCGGCACAGCTACCGTCTCCGGTTTGGCATTGACCACTTCTGCTACTACTTTTGCCATCTGTTCGGAATGACCGAACTTACTAAAATAACGAACTGCGTATTTCATACATTTATTGCTTTAACATTTGTTCTACTTCTTCGCGGTGCTCCCACAAGGCGCAACCGCCGGAATGTTCGCCGCCTACCAGATGTACTTCGCGCAAACGCTGGAAAAGAGGCGATTGCAAGGCACCTTTGACACCCAGCGTGAGCACGTTGCTGTCGCTGTAGGGCGAGAAAGGACAAGGTTCGGCATTGCCGTCCGGCGCGATATGGAAGAAGCCGCGACCGCCTGCCAGACAACCGCCCATGTGTTTCTCGTCGCCTGGGAAGGAGATGATGATTATATCGTCGTACCGTTCGCGCTGGTGCGCCTGAACGCTCTCCATCATATCCAAATCCTCCTCGCCGAACGCCAAATGTTCCGTGCCCGGTTCGGTAGGTACGTACTCTACGTAGATGATGAGTTTGCAGCCCAACTCGCGCAGATGGTCCACATACTCATCCGAGGTGACTAAGGCGAAGTTCTCCGTCGTAACAGTAATACTCACACCGAAGAACAGATCCTCTTTGTGCAGTTCCTCAACAGACATCATGGCGCGTTTGTAGATGCCTTTGCCGCGGCGTGTGTCCGTGCCGTGCTCCGCGCCCTCGATACTGATGACCGGGATAAGATTCAGGTGCTCTTTGAGGAAGGCGATGTACGAAGGGCCGATGAGGGTGCCGTTGGTGAAGATCGGGAAAATCATATCTTCCACTTTTGCCACTTCTTCCAAGATGTCCTTGCGCATCATCGGTTCGCCGCCTGCCAGCAGGGCGAAGTTGATGCCTAATTCGGATGCTTCTTCGAAGATACCGCGCCATTGTTCGGGCGTCAGCGTCGGACGGGTGCTCTTGCCGGGATTGTCGGCTATACCGTTGGCGCGGGCGTAACAGCCTTTGCACGAGAGGTTGCACTCCGTAGAGATGGAGCAGATAAGGAACGGCGGCACTTCTACACCGCACTCTTTGGCTACCGCCTTGCGGCGTGACTCCGACTTGATAAACGTGTTCTGCAGCCGGAAGACGGTCTTCGCCTCGCGCGGATTGCTCAGTACGTTGCGGTACGCTTTCGCCATGATACGGCGGATTGCTCCGCTCATATATCCTTGTAAATCCATAATGATTATGCCGGATTGAAACGGGACTTGGGTTGTTTGCAACGCGGGCAACGCCAATCGTCAGGCAGGTCTTCAAAAGCAACGCCGTCATTCTCGGCAGGGTCATATACAAACCCGCAGATGGAGCAGACATACTTGCCTGTTTCAGCTTTAAAAACAATCTCATCTATCGGTAGCGGTTCCGGCATGTTTTCCAAGTCGATTACACGTTTAGCTGCCAGATTCTCCGGTCCAAGCGGTGTGTGCGTGGACAGGTACACGGTCGGATGGTTTGCAACAAACTCCCGAACGCGGTCAAGCGTTACTTGAGCATCTTCCCACGCGGTGTTGAAGAGAGACAAACGATTCAAATACAATGCCTCATCTGTATAGGTGATGTCCCCTTGGAACATATAGAATAATCCTTCGTTCTCGGCAATAATCAAGCTGTTTCCTTCGGTGTGTCCTTTCGCTTTGATGAAATAGATACCATCGGCTATCTTCTGGCTCTCCGGGAAATTGTAGTACGCGCCGTCTGTAAAATGCACCGGCACAATATTGTTCAAGCCTTTCAATTCCTGGGCATCCAATTCGTCTGCATTGACATATATCTTAGCGTTCGGGAAACTCTTCAACTCGCCGCTATGGTCTGCATGACGGTGAGTGAGGAGAATTTTGGTCACTTGCTCCGGCTTGTAGCCAAGAGCCAAGAAACCATCCATGTAGTCCTGCACACAACGTCCGCTGTAAATCGGTGCGTTCTCTTTGGGAGCCGGTTCCGGAAAACCTACGGGCAGACCTGTGTCCACAAGAATCACCTCACTGCCGGTGTCGATAAGGTAGTTGTACAAGCCGGAGCGATACTTGATAGTAGCATCGAATTTTTCGGCATCGTGCTGACCACCGAACGCCCACTGCTGGGTCATAAAACCGTGGTCATAAAAAGTAATGGATTTGATTTGCATATTATTCAAATAATAGGGGAAGAGCCGAGACCCTTCCCGATATTACTTAGTTGGCCGGAGCCCACTTGCAACGCACCGGTGAAACGATGGCACCTTCTTTCTTGAGTTCTGCAAACGCTTTGTCCACTTCCTTGCGGTCTGCTCCGAGAGCGGCGGTTACTTCGCCTGCCGAAACCGGCTTGCCTGCTGTACGCATGGCAGCTAAAACTTGCTCTTTCATTACATCATCTCAATTAAGAAGTTCTCGTAACCCAGCTTGTCAATGTAGTTGAGGTACTGCTTCTCCCAAGCCATATGCTCTACTTCGCCGTCAATCCATTTCTGGATGAGTTTCTGGGTGGGATAGTCATCGGAGAAAGCCGCAGCCAGTTCGCTGAGTTCTTTGATAGCACCCTCGTTGTAGTCGGTCTCGATCTGCTGTTTCGGGTCATCGTAGAACGGGAACTCGATGGTCCTCATTGCCTCCTGTAGGTCAGCCGGCTTGCAGCCGAGCTCTACCAAGCGGTTGAGAACCTCTTCTGCCTCGTCCCACTCTTCCTCTGCTTCCTCTTTCCATTTGTCAGCGAGCTTATTCCAGCCGTTCAAACGGTCGTACGCCGAGAAAGCGAAATGTTGTTTACTGTTTCCAAACCATACTGCGCCCAGATATGCCAGGCCTTTCAATGCTTCTTCTTTTGTCATAATTGTAAAAATTTAAGTTATTTTTGTATTTTAGATAGTCCTTCTATCAGTTTATCGAGTGTGGGAATCATCGCAACGATCTCATCTACGGATCCTATTTTGTCCGTAATCTTATCGCTCAGGCAGTCCGGAATATTCACCATCTGCTCTCGCAGTTCCTTTCCTTTGGGAGTGAGCGAGACGATGCGCTGGCGTGTATCTTCGGTACCGCGTGTGCGGACAATCAGTCCGGCCTTCTCCATCCGCTGAAGCAGCGGCGTAATGGTATTGGTGTCGAGCATCAGACGCTTGCCGATTTCGCACACCGGCTGTTGGTCGTTTTCCCACAGCACGAGCAGAACCAGGTATTGCGGATAGGTGATTCCTAACGGCGCAAAATAGGGCTGATAGATGTTCGTAACGAGCCTGGCTGCCGTGTAGAGACGGAAGCAAAGCTGGTTATCTAATTTTAATTGCTCGTACATATAATCTAATCAGGAATTATAAGTATTTGAGTACATCTTTCTCGATATCCTCGGGTTTGGTGGTAGGCGCATAGCGTCCCACTACGTTACCCTCGCGATCGACAAGGAACTTGGTGAAGTTCCAACGGATGTCATTCTCTTTCTTAAAGGTCTTGCTGATGCCTTTGAGCATCGTAGCGGTAGCTTTGGCTTTCAGACCCTCGTATTTCTCCTCCGGACCATTCTCCTTGAGGTATGTGAAGAGCGGACTCTCGTTCTCTCCGTTGACCTCGATTTTCGAGAACTGCGGGAAGGATACTTTGTATTTGAGTTGGCAGAAAGAAACGATCTCTTCGTCCGTGCCCGGAGCCTGCTGACCGAACTGGTTGCAAGGGAAGTCAAGGATCACCAGACCCTTGTCCTGGTATTTCTTGTAGAGGTTCTCCAGCGCCTCGTACTGCGGAGTGAATCCGCAACCCGTAGCGGTATTAACAACTAAAAGGACTTTGCCTTTGTACTCATCCAATTTGACTTCATTCTTTTTTGTGTCCAGCACCGTAAAATCATAGATATTCATAATAGTAAATAATATAATTAATAAACTTTTCATAAATCTCTCAAACGTTGTTTATGTCGTTTGCGATGCAAAATTACTACAAATATTTTAATATCGCAAGCGATATATACAAAAAGTGTACATTTTCTTAAAAAACGTACACTCAATATTAAAATAAGTACTATTATTTACCCATCTTCTCTTTCAGATGGTTGCGACTGGTACCTTCTTTGATAGAGTTATTAAATTATTGTATTGCGTTTCGCTCACGGGCTCAAGCCATTCGTTCGTCGCGCCCGGTTGCTTATCTGAAATTTGCTGCAAAGGTACTACATTTTCTTGATATACACAAACACATATTCGCTAAATATCTACCATTTTCGCAGAAACGTACAAAAATCGTACAATATTGTACGCTTTTTAAGATTTTGAGCACATAGGACACAAGTAAGACTAATATAAGACTTAAATAAGAGTTAAGTAAGACTTTTAACCTGTTCAAAATCGCCCATTTTCCGCCTAAAAAATGTACGATTATTAAGATTTTACCGAAAACAACATCTATTTAACCTCCGCGCAGCGTCAGCGCAAAGTCTGCTATTTGAAACGATGCTGGAAAGTAGTTGAAAGGTATATGATTGTTAAGAATCTTTATAACAAAGGCAGATGATCATTTTGACCACCTGCTTTTGTTTTGTTATTTAATTCCTTTCAGTTTCCGCTTTATTTGAACTAAGAAATTGATTATTTCGTTATAAATAGTACCTCTTTTAATCTTGCCGGGAATATAACCATCGCTCCAACTTGATTCTAAATGGTGGATAGCGTACGTGTTCTTGGATTTTCGCATAACTCGAGTTGATGTAATCGGAGAAAAATAATCGTGTGTATATATGTGCAACCCCCATTTCTCAATAAATTGTGCTTCTCTGCTTGGAATAAAACCATTTTCACAAAGAATATTACCTAATCGGCGCGTATTAGTTGTAACATCATAAGAACCATCCGGCTTGACAAAATGAATATTGTCATAAGCGCGCAGCATTGTTTTTACCCATTCACAATGAGCCTCGCATCCCATAACACAAGTGCCCGGTAAATGAGCAAGCGATTCTTCCAAACCACAAAAAGCGACATCATTTAATAAGGGTTCAAATGATTTAACAATCTCTACATCTGTATCCAAATAAACGCCTCCATATTTCTCCAATGCCCATAGACGAACGTAATCACTTACAAAAGCATACTTTTTTGCTTCATAAGCCTGTAGTACATAAATAGGTGCGTCTGCGATACTAAAAGTCGTTTCATCCCAAGCGCGGATGTCCCATTCAGGCATTTGTTGTTTCCATGTTGCCATATAGGCAATTAGATGTTGCGGCATAGGATTATTTCCAAACCAGCAATAATGAATGATTTTCGGAATCATATTAAACAGTTGTTGAGGTAATTATACAAAAACGCGAATAACTGTTGTTATCCGTGAATTGAGGCTGTAGGAAGTGCCCTAAGAATCGGATAGACATGCAGTTACTCGCGCCGTGTATAAATGCGCCCAACATGCCCTAAGGACTTGCGTCCATGGGCATGGGCGAGTGAATATACACCCGTGAGCATCTACTTAGTCTGTCTTTTGATTCTTAATCAGAGTTTCCTACATTCCAATTCACAAAAGAACAAATGCGTAAACGCTTTATTTAATATGTTTTTTAATTAGCGCAACGCTTTGCGCTTGTCTTTCTCCATCTTTTACGTCTCGGAGAAGGGGACGATGTTATTTAGTTTGTTGCAAAATCTTATTTGCCCATTCTGGGATGCTATCTGTATAGCGTTTTGCGAAATGTCCGTCTGCTGTACGGAACAGTAACTGCGCATTTTGGTTGTCAATAGAGTTGTCATAAAAATACGCTCTATCAGCAAATCGCATCACTTTGACGGCATTCACTATCGCTTTTTCATAGCGCGAAATGATCTTTTGTATCGGGACATCGTGTCCGCCTTCCATAACGCGGTTCGCTATTCGCGCTGCATTGATGGTCGGCGACTCGGTACAAATAAAGAACATTCGAATGAAATAACCTTCTTCTTTGGCACGCTTCAAGAAATCCACTTTACCATCAGAAGACAAAACCGTCTCAAAGATAAAATCTTTGTGATCGTGCAGTAGTTGCTCGCGCCATTCTTCGCAATACTCCACCGCTTGACGCACGGCATTGACATCATTCCAGTCGCCGAACTTCGTCTGCGCAATCTCGTCCGGATTAATATAGACACATTGATCCGCCCACTCATGTTTGATAACCAAACGCGTAGTGGATGTTTTACCGGATCCGTTCGGACCAGCAATCACAATGAGCACGGGTTTCCTCATATAGCTTGTATCATTTGGTCTATATGTGCGAAATAAGCAGCGTGCGCTCGGTCGTGACGCTCTTTTGCCTCAACGGCAACCTCGTGCATCAACTGCTCTAATTGCTCATCCGTCGGCTCTTGGTCGATGTTTATGAAACGATAATCATTCATAGTTTAAACCATCTTTGCAACTTTTGGCTGCAAAGGTACTACTTTTTTTTGAAATATACAAAAAAATCTGCACTTGGGATGCAGATTTTAATGATTTCTCATAACTTTGCTACCAACTCAACGATCTTTTGCTTCGTAGCATCGGTTTTCTGCTCGTCGATTTTGGCGGTTACAACGCCCATATTCTCGGCATGCCAGTAGTTGCAGAGGTCGCGGAATTCAGCCGTCGCGCCATCATACACACCTGGCGAATAGGACGAACAGAGCAATGCCATCTTCTTTACCTTAGCCGGCGCGTTGACGCAGTACATTCGTTGAATAGGCGCCTGGATCTGCGCGCAGAGCGTGAAATAATAGATCGGAGCAGCCAATACCAGTGCTTCCGCCTCTGCCATCAGCGGATAGAGTTCCTGCATGTCGTCTTTCTGGATGCACGCGCCGTTGCCTTTTCCGTGGCAGTACTCGCACGCCAGACAGCCTGCGATATGTTTGTGCGCCACGTTGACGAGCGTCACGTTGTGTCCTGCAGCCTCGGCTGCGTTCTTGTACTCCTCCGCCATCCAAGCGGTGTTACCATGGGCTCTCGGCGAAGCCTGAAGAATCAATACGTTCATAATGTTTGATGTGTGATGTTTTGTTCTTATAAACTTGCCACCAAAATCTCTTTGATGTCCTTCTCGGTCAGAGCCGCATAAGCGTTCTCAAGTCCCTCATTTACAGCGATATGATGTGCCATTTCGTCGAGGCGGCTGTCGTCAATTCCTACTTCGCGCAAGTGCATCGGAATACCGATCGACTCAAAGAACGCGTACGTTGCTTCGATAGCTTTGTTCGCAATCATCCACTCGTCCAGCGAAGCGTCAATACCGAACACATTCACGCCGTATTTCACAAACCGCGGCAAAGTGCGCTCGTTCAGAATATGCTTCATCCAACGCGGCGTAATGATCGCCAAACCCTCACCGTGCGTGATATCGTAATACGCACTCAAAGCGTGCTCAATTCCGTGGCAAGGCCATCCGCTCTCGCTGTTTCCGAGCGCCAAAATACCGTTGCAACCATATGTACAAGCCAACATCATCTCCGCACGTGCCTTGTAATCCTCCGGGTTCTCAATACACTTGCGTCCGTTCGCCATGAGGCTACGCAACATCGACTCGCAAAAACCGTCATTCAGCAGCGTCGCGTCCTCCACGAAATACTGCTCCATAGTGTGGTTCATCGCGTCCGCAATACCGGCGGCCGTCTGTTTCCGGCTGACCGAGAACGTATATGTCGGGTCCAGAAACGAAACGGCAGGGAACAAGTGCCGATCCAAATAACCGATCTTGTCATTCGTCTCCGTGCGGGAAATCACACCACCGCAGTCATACTCACTTCCAGTAGCCGCTAACGTGATAATATCCACAATCGGCAGTGCGGCTTGCGCTTTCACTTTGTACGAAATGAGATCCCAAGGATCGCCCTCATAACAAGCACCCGCAGCAATCGCCTTCGAGCAATCCAGCACACTTCCGCCGCCGACCGAAAGGATCACATCTACCTTATGCTCTTTGCACAGCCGCACACCTTCCAATACCGAAGGATCATATTTCGGATTAGGCTGAATCCCGCTCAGTTCCACCACTTCAAAGTCCTTCAGCGTCTCCCGCACATACTCATACAAACTGCCTGCTTTACCTCTGAAAGCCGGTATTTTCTTTATACTGCCTCCTCCGTAAGTCAGGAGTATTTTCTTGCCGAAACCGCTCATTACTTTCTGCAGTTTCTCTACCACGCCTTCACCAAAAATAAGACGTGTCGGTGTCTGATAATCAAAGTTTTGCATAATGTTGATTTATTTTCTTTGTGCATGAACCGAGACATCAATCTGCTCGGAGCGCGGAATCCATTCGGAATAGACCTGCGCGGCGGTCTCGGCATCGTTACGAGCAATCGTGTGGAGGTAGTGATAGACGGCTTCATCGGTCTCATTAGGCAACAAGATCAAACGGCAGGTGAGCGTGTCGCCCAAGAAGGTCTCTTTGAGCCAATGAATAGCCAAACAACGGATGGCGTGCGCGTCCATAAACGCTTCGTCCGCCGACTGCATGGCGATACTAAGGTACGTGCGGTTGTTGACATGTCCGTTGAAATCCAAATTGATCGGGTTGACACGGTGCTCGATCTGTTGGAGCGGAGTGCCTTCCATCGGGAAACGGCGTTTCTTGTGAGTCTCGGACGTTACTTCCGGCAGTACGGGTATCTGCGGTAGGAAAGGCATCATCGGCGCAAGGCGGTGTGCCTCCGTGTCGAGGAGCGTCCAACAACCATATCCGTGTGCCACTTCAACTCCATCTGCTCGACGCACGCGGAATTCGGCATAGAGCCGCAACGCGCTCACTTCACTGTTCCAAACGGTCACATCAATGTCATCCGACCACAGGGCTGTCTGCTCTTCAAACCACGCGTTGAACTCCGTAATGACCCAGATGCGGTTCTGCTTGACCACATCAAAAGCAGCCAGATGCAGGCACGCCATATAGCGTGCCCAGCAATCCTGATAATAGAGCAGGACGGCGTTCGGCGTCATCCGGTAACGCGTGTCCATATCCGCCGCCGTGAGCGAATAACGGTGGGTATATTGATTTAGTTCTTTCTGTGCTTCCATTTTTATTCTTCTTATTTTGTTAACTCTGCGATTTTATCTTTGATTGGGTTCTTGCAGGTGCTTCTAATAGCTCACAACAGTCCCTATCGGAGCATCCAATAGGTGGATGTTATGTCGAACGGCAAGGTTGTGCGCTACGCTATCCGGCTCGTACCACGGGTGCATAGCTAAGGAATACTTGTCATGGTGAACGGTAAAAACCTGCTTGGCCTGCAAATCCAGGATGACTTTTTCGAGGTCCTCCGGAGTAGTATGGATATATTTCCAGTTAGCGTTGTACTGCCCGTTTTCCAGAAAAGCAAGATCAATAGAACCAAAACGCTCGTGTATCTCCCTAAAGCGTTTGTCATAACCTCCATCGCCTCCGATATAAACCTTGCGCCCTCCGGCTTCGACCATGAACGATGCCCATAAAGTCTGGTTGCGTTTGCCTAAGAGACGATTGGAAAAGTGGCGACTTGGTATGCAGGTAATTTGTAATTGGTCATTTGTAATTGGTGATTGGTCGTACCAATCCATTTCCTTGATTTGCTCGTTTGCGTAGCCCCAGTAACGCAGGTAATCAGCGATGCCGAGCGGACAAACTACACACTTGACTTTCGTACGGATATCACGCAGGGTTGCGTACTCCATATGATCCCAATGTTCGTGCGTGATGATAAGCACATCGATGTCAGGCAGGTCGTCAGGGCGGTAGATGTCGGTGCCTGCAAAGGGTTTCATCATCAGCGTTGTAGGCCATTCCGGTTTTAGCACCGGGTCGACCAAGTACCGCTTGCCGTCCAAGCAGAACAGGTACGACGAATGCCCGAACCACACCAACCAATCGCTATCGGTTGGTAGGTTCTTGAGGTCGGTCTTGATCGCAGGTATCGGTTGTTGCGGTACACGCAGCGTGTCTTTGTTCGTCAAAAAACGCCAAAATGTACGCCTCATGCTCGCGGTATCGCCTGTGAACTGTGGAGTCGGTTCTTGGTTTTGG
Source organism: Paludibacteraceae bacterium (assembly GCA_017464475.1). Lineage (GTDB taxonomy): Bacteria > Bacteroidota > Bacteroidia > Bacteroidales > Paludibacteraceae > Colicola. The sequence continues at coordinate 6,393 of JAFTZQ010000036.1, read as the reverse complement.
AACATCCCGTTTCGGTAGTTCGGGGACGCTTGTATCCGCTCTTTCGACACATGTCGCCATAGGCCGAAAGCCGGGTGGGACAATATTGCCAAACCCGCTCCGACAAACAACACGACGATACCCAATATGATGAAGATAATTTTCATTCTCATTATATTTCTACTATATTCATTTCTTCGTGTAATTATGTGCGTTTACGGCCTTTTCCAATGCAGCGCGGCCAAGGTCGGTCATCAGACCGCGTGCTTCCAAGTCGGCGCAGCGTTGTTTATTCAGTTCGGTCCAATGGCTGCGTTTCTGTCTCGGCGAGAGACGTTGTGCAAGCCTTCCGTCAGGCAGACGTTTAAGCGTTGAGTCTATCCAGCCGAAACAGAGCGATTCTTCGACAACATCGAGATACGGCAGACACAGGCCTTCGGGCTTCTTCTTTCCGCGGTACATCGCAATCCAGCAGCATTTTTGCGATGCTGCATTCCGTTCGAACCATGCCCTTAGTTGCGCCCGTTCACTATATTCCAAGAGGTCCACTATGTCCATTACAAGCTCTCTTTGAGTATCTCTTTGATATCTTCGGGCTTCAGATCCATATATCCGGCAGGATAAATGACGGTGGTCGATACGATATTGTCAATCATTTCTGGAGTTGCCCCTATCTCGGTGATCATCTGCGTCAAGTAGTTGGCCTGCATGCTCGTTCGGTTATTATTCCCAGCCGTTATAATGAATATTCTCCGTTTTGTATTTATCCTTTATTTCCGGTTGTTCTGCCGGCACACCGACGGGCACTACGCACAGCGGAATGATATGCTCCGGCAAACCTAACATCTCTTGTACCATCTTCGCGCGGTTCATATCCGGGTGCAGGCCTGTCCATACAGCCCCAAGACCCATGGCATGAGCTGCTAACAGCAGGTTCTCCGTAGCGGCCGAGACATCATTGATCCAGAAACCTGCCATCTCGCCCGGAATGGCTTTGCTCAAGTCGCCGCACGGAATGATTGCTACGGCCGGTTTGTTGCTGCAGCGCGAATAAGGAAGAGCCTCTCCAAGCGCTTCGATCTTCGCCTCGTCCGTCACTACGATAAATGCCCACGGCTGCTTGTTGATAGCTGATGGGGCAGCCATCGCAGCACGTAACAAAGTATCCAACTGTTCGGCGCTGATCTTCTCGCCGGTAAACTCGCGCACCGATACGCGCGTCATGATGTTGTTGATCGCTTGATTTTCCATAACTTTCGGTTGATTACTGCAGGCTATCAATACCATTGATACCACTGCAAATGAGAGTAATTTTTTCATCTTTTTAGAGGTTATAATACCTTTAATATCTCAGAAACATTCGATACAATATACGTCGCCCTTTCGTTCGTTAACTCCTTCGCTCCTTCTTTCCTTACCCATATCTGGTCTATCCCGGCTGCTTGGGCTCCGGCGATGTCGGACGAGTAACTGTCACCTATCATAACCGCCTCGTCCGCCGTGATACCGTTGCGTTCCAAGGCTATCTCAAAAATGCCGGGTTGCGGTTTGTTGATCCCTACTTCTTCACTAATGATCGTGTGGGTGAAGTAGGGTGCCAGACCCGAGTGCTCGAACTTGTAATACTGCACCTCTTTGAAACCGTTGCTGATAATAGTCAGCGGGTAGTTCTTCGCCAAGGCTTTCACTACTTCCGCCGCACCCGGCAACACGGAGAAATACTTGTTCGTCAGTCGCAGGAACTCCGCGCCTATCTCATGGGCTAAGTTCACCGTTTCATCATTTGCATCATTGGCATCATTCACCAATAACGGTCTCAGAAACCGCTGCAAGTGCAACCATTCCTTTGTCACTTCCCCGCGACCGTACATGCCCCATAACTCCAGGTTATAGGGTCTGTACGCGTTTACGTAATCCTCAAATGCGGGATATAACCGATCTAACCGATACGTCGCATAGATGTCCTGCAGCGCCTTATGCTCCGCGGTTGACCAATCGCCTATCGTGTCGTCCCAATCTAAGAAGATGGCTTTGTACCGTTTCATCAGCGTTTGTTGAGTAACAATCCCTTCTGCCATTTCAGCGTCGGGTAGGTCTTCTTCAGATAGGCCACAGCCTCTTCGATACCGCTGCTACCGCTCGTTGCAAACGGAATCATGATTTTACCCTGTAACTGCGGCTCGTTGTTGTCCAACCATGAATTGATAATACGCGGACAGATACCCCACCAAATCGGAAAACCGACATAAACGGTGTCATACGGAGTCACGTCCGTACATTGTTTGATAGCAGGTCGCTCCTCCGGATCACTCATCTCCAGCGACGAACGGGATTTGTCATTACGCCAATCGAGGTCAGCATCCGTGTACGGCTGAGCGGGTACAATCTCCCATAAACGGGCATCATGTTGCTTTGCCAACTTCTCGGCTGCGGCTTTCGTTGTTCCTGTGGCGGAGAAATAAGCCACGAGTGTCTTTGCTTCCATACTGGTCATACTTACGGCACATACCAGTGCCATGAATAATAATCGTTTCATTGTGTTTGCGCTATTTTGGCGCAAAATTACGAAAAAAAATCGATATATGCAAGAAAATCCATGCACAAATTTACAAATATCTCATTTTTGTAGAAAATCATCCTCTTTCGTTCTGTTCGCGAGTCGTCCTGCTCGCGTTCTTTCTTTCGTCCTGCTCGCGTTCTTTCTTGCTTCTAGTGTGTGGACTCGGGCCATAGGCGGATTAGCCCCTCGTGTCCTATCTCCGCGATAGGACGTTTATTCTTATCTCGCTTCGCTCCAACGATTCATTCGCCCTCGCGTCTCGCTGCGCGTCGCCCGCCCGCTTCGGCCTCAATACGGGTTTAGTACGTCCCCTTTAGGAGCGTAAGCTCCGCCCCTCTATGTCTATTGTGCTGGATAATATCCAGCGTCTTTTCGTCCATTAACCCGGCATCCTATGCCGGTATCGTTACGTTCTGCTGTCTACTACTCGCCGCTATTCCGGCGAGCTCTCTTCTTCGTATTTTGTCGAATGCCATTCAACATTTTTTCGCAGAAAAATCACCCTTTTCTTGCATATATCAAAAATTTTCTGTAATTTTGCAGCGCAAAATCAAACTGCTGGCCTTGACAGCATAACCAATAAAGCAAGGACATATTGACAAAAAGCGTCTTACGCGCTTTGTTTTGGCTACTTGAAATCTGGTAAATCTCAAATTACCCAAAACATCGCGACACAGGACGCCCATAGTGTGTATTAAGATACACCTCTTTCGTGTATACGTACATACGGCGTGGGCTTCAGTGTTGCTGTTTGGGTAATAAGGCAATACCAGAGCCTCAAGTAGCGGAACAGCAACATTGCAGTCCCGCTTTTTTGTATATACTAATTAAAAAACAAAATAAACATGAAAACAAAAATTTTATCTCTTTGTCTTGCTCTTGTATCAAGTGTGGGAACATTGTATGCCTATGGATCCTATAATTTTATAGCAAAAGTAGGTGACTTTTATTATGGTTTTCTAAGAAGTGAAAAGACAGCGATGGTGATGTGGAAAAATCAGACAAATCCAGATCCTAAGAGATATGTTGGGGATATTGTAGTTCCTGCGTCTGTGACTTATAATGATACGATTTATACCGTTACGGAAATTGATGATGCTTTTAGAGGTTGCACTAATTTGACATCCGTTACTATACCTAATAGCGTTACATATATAAGCGCTTATGCTTTTGAGAAATGTAAAATGCTAAAATCGGTAACACTTCCTCCCAATATTAATCTAATAAATACTTTTACATTTAGCGAATGTAGTAGTTTGGAATCTATAGTAATTCCTGAAAATGTAATTGCTATTGGTCAGCAAGCATTTTATAAATGCGATAGTTTAAAAGAAATAATAATGTTGCCATCAGTACCACCTGTTATACACCAATATGGTATTTCCTATTATTTTACAATCCCACTTACAGTGAATATACATGTTCCTTGTGGCTCAATGGAAGCCTATATGGCTACGGATTGGGGACATTACAATCTGCTAGACATACCTAATTCTTTTAAAGTTAATATTGTTTCGTCCGACTCTTTAATAGGCAAAGTTTCTTCAGAGTGGGTAAGCAATAGTGCATGTAATCCTATTCTTTCCATGATAGCAACGCCAATGTGGGGCAGCCATTTTGTTCAATGGAACGATGGTGATACGACTAATCCTCGCACAATAAATCTGACATGTGACACATCATTTACGGCTATTTTTGCCAAGAATCCCACAGTACACTTTTCATATGATACTACGATGGGTAAAGTTGTAGGTGATACCACTTTAGCTTATGAGGCTTCTGGAAATATCATCTTTGAGGCGGTGCCAAATTATGGATATCATTTTGTGCGTTGGAGTGATGGAAACACAACAAATCCTCGAACAATATTTCTTTCCAAAGATACTACTTTGGTAGTAGATTTTGCCGTTGACATAAGTGGAATATGTGGGAAGGGTAACCAACTTTCATGGGCTTATGATGATAAAACGAAGACTTTATTAATTGATGGTTCTGGCGAATTGAATGAAAACTATACGTTTGGAATAGAAGCTCCGACACAGATGCAGAATTTAATAATTGGAAACGATGTTACAATTATCGGTGATAGTGCTTTCTATGCGATGACAACCATAAGGCATTTATCTATCGGGGACAATATGGCCTCCATTGGTAATTATGCCTTCGCGGAATGTAAAAACTATGATGACATTACTTGTTATGCTACGACCGTTCCTACTATCAACGCGACTACTTTTGCTAATATCGGCAATAAGTATTATATATATTTGTATGTGCCAGAAGATTGTCAACGCGCCTATAAACGTGATACTTACTGGAGCGAGTTTGATATAAAACCAATAGTGGAAGCTACAACGGTGGAAACAAATGATGTGAAAGTAACTCCCACCGATAGTTCGGCTGTCGTGGCGTGGCCCTCGATTACGGGTGCTGCAACCTATGAACTTGTTATTAAAGATCAGTATGGGAATGTAGTATGTACACTAATCTTCAATGCTCAAGGTATGTTAGTTCTAATATCCTTCAATGCTCCGTCGCGTAGCAATGCTCCACAACAGGCGCAAGCTGATGGTTTCTCTTTTATTGTAACAGGATTAGAAGCAGGAACAACATACGATTTGGTGATCACAGCTAAAGATATTAACGATAATACAATTGAAGAGGAAATTATATCTTTTACAACAACAGGAGATAATCAAAGTATAGAAAATGTATTAAATGATTCATCTGCTAAAAAAATCGTGAACAATAACAATATCTATGTCCTTTTGCCAGATGGCAAGAAATATTCAATTATTGGTGAACGAGTTGAATAAAATTGCTATGGAAAAATCTATATTAATGTGCGACAGCACCAAAGGTGATGGCAAAGCTGAAATCGTCATGGACTATGTTATGTCTTATTCGCTAAGACATGCAGTAGATAAGTATCTTATAGAAAAACCAATGCTCTGCCGGTATTGCAGATATATGCTTGGTGTTTTACTAGGAATCCCTATTAATGATAAGTCTAATGTCGAATCTGTTAATGTGTGGAGAGAATGGCAGTATATGGATTTATGTGTGGAGGCTGTCGTAGATAAGCAAAAGTATGCACTTCTCATTGAAAATAAGTATTATACAGGACTTCGAGGGAATCAACTCGTAGATTACAAGAAGAAGTTTGATGATTATTATGCCAATAAGAATATAACACCGGAATATCGGAGATATCGACTCGTTTCTTGTTTAGAGGATGAAAAGGAAATAGAGAGAATATATGGAATAAAAGTATCTAAGTATCCAGAGAAGGAGAGCCAAGATAACTTTTTAGCAATACCTTTTTACGATTTGCTTTCGAAAAAATATTGGCATGAGGACAAATGGGATTACGAAGATACTGAAAGTGACATCTTCAATGAGTTTTGGTTAAGAAAGTGGTAACTCCAAAATCCTCATCCTCCGCGGTGATCGCACCTACATAATAGATGGACGAGCTGTCCATTGATAGTGCCCGCAAGGTCAAGAGATAAGATAATCCTTCGTCCATTTGCCGAGATTTCATCCGGCACCCCTTTCGTTAAGTTCGCGAGTCATCCTGCTCGCGTTCTTTTTTTTCTTCATTTTTTTTAAAAATCCCCCATAATATTTGCATATATCAAAGAAAAGCAGTACCTTTGTACCCGAATTATGGACTTTGAACGACGGTCAAGCGACAGTCAAGCGACAGTCAAGCGACAGTCAAAGCCAACGTGCAGCCAACGTCGCCCCGAAAATAAGCCAAATTTTATGTACTATACTATATTATATATTTATATATAATATACTTTTTAAGCACCTCTTTTTTATGGCAAGAATCTCCAACGGAAAAACGT
>JAFTZQ010000006.1 GCA_017464475.1 Paludibacteraceae bacterium | reverse complement strand
TCCCTCACTCCGAAATATCACGCAGACATCCCAGCGTGAGTTTGCGGCTGCAAAATTAGTAATAAATTTTGATTTATGCAAATATATCAGAAAGAATTTATGATTTTTGCAAATTTTGATACAGAGATTTGATACAGAGAGAAGGACAGAGGATCTTCATGCACAAAAAAATCTGCACTTAGAATGCAGATTTTAGTATTTGCCGCTTTTTTACGCTGTTAGTGTCTGCGGTATTTTATATTATTTTACTACTTCCAATATCGTTTCCTGGCTGGTGCCCATGAGAGTTATTGCAGAGAGTTTCTTTCCCATATCTTTGAGCGAGTGCCCACAACGCGTTTCTGCGCTGTCTTAATCAACTTCTCCAAAAGCACTCGTGCCCCAAAGAACTCTCCTTCAAAGAAAACTTGCTCCACCGGCGGTACATTCGTGCGGACGAAGAAAGCTATCTTTTCTTCCAGTTCCCCTTCAGAAAAGATGTTACATTTTGCGGTTGTAAGTCCACATGCTTATGCGTTCCTGTAAGCCTTCGGGGTGACGCCGACGCGGGATTTGAAGAAGCGGTTGAAGAAGGCGACATTGTCAAAGCCAAGGCTAAGAGCGATCTCTTTCACCTGCAGGTTCGTGATCTTGAGCTGGCTTTTGGCGTCCGTGATAATCGCCTCGATGATAATATCTCCTGCCGTCCGGTCACCGACAGACTTGATCGTGGAGCATAGATGCGGCAAAGTCAAACGCATTGCTTCGGCATACTGGCTCACATGGTGCCACTCCTGGTAGTGCTTCAATACCAACTGGCAGTAATCCTGATAAATCTCCGTTTTTCTATCCAGCGGTTTCACCAGATACTCGTCCTGCTCATGCGCGTACTTGGCATAGCTGGTGCGCAGCAGATTGAAGACATGTACCATCTTCTCCGTGTCCAGCATGGAAGGTTCCGCATTGAGCGCAGCAACCACCGCGTCGTACATCTTGCATAGCACCTGTGCGTGGTTTTCGCTGATAGTCAGTTTGGGTGAATGGAGCTGAAGCGCCGAGAGGGACATCTTGTTGTTCACCGTGTATTTCTCAAGGAACTTACTGCCGAAAACAATCCAATAGACCAAAGCATCCTCGGAGGTCTCGCGGATGAGGAAGAAACTTCCCGGCTCGAGCAGCAACATATCGTTCGCCTTAAAATAGTAGTCCGTCACGTTGATGGTAGCGTGCGCCGTTCCGCGCACCAACAAAGCATAGACACCACACTTGATTTTGCAAGGGAAACGACCATACTCGTTCATCAGTTTACCACTCGCGTCTCCGATCATATAGTCGCCATAAGGGCAGTCTACAATAGGGATATTATTCTCTTTCATCTTAATAAAAGTACTAAAATTCGCTGCAAAGGTACTACTTTTTTATGAAATATGCAAATAATTGTGTATTTTTATGGTACAAAAAAAGAAGAACCACTTTCGTGATTCTTCCGTTTGACCTAATGCGTTTCTTGTCGTCTTACGCCATTTTGTTCACAAAGCGAGCCAGTTTCGATTTGAGATTAGCAGCTTTGTTCACATGAATGATGTGACGTTTAGCCAGTTTGTCGAGCATAGAGCTAACCTTAGGCAGAGCAGCAGCTGCTGCAGCTTTGTCAGTAGTCTTGCGCAAGTCGCGCACAGCATTACGTGCGGTTTTTGCATAATAATGATTGTGTGCTTTGCGGGCTGCCGTCTGGCGGATACGCTTCAAAGAGCTTTTATGATTTGCCATCTTTGTTTGTTGTTTTGGCTGTCAGCCTTCAGCAATCAGCATTCAGCTTTCAGCGGTTTAGTAATATCCATCGGCATTGAGAGGATTTGCCTCCGGACGTGACTTTAGGGAAGGTCTTGTAGTGCCAAGGGGAATCGAACCCCTATTGCAAGAATGAAAATCTTGAGTACTAACCGTTATACGATGGCACCCGGAGCGGTCTCCCGTTAAACGGGAGAAGCGGCCTCCGCCCAAAAGGGCTTAAACACGCTAACCGTCAAAAGCGGCTGCAAAGGTACTACATTTTTTTGAATTGACCAAATATTTTGGCATTTTTTTACTATTTTTGGCATTTTTCTGCCATAAAGTGCGCCAAATACTCCTGTTCGGGCTGCCCTGAAGTGGGAATAAACGTTATTATTGGTGATTGGTGATTGGTCATTGGAACGTGCAAAAGCCCCAGCGCATCCAAGTCCATAATCGTCGAATAGCCGGAGCGGACGATAATATGTTTGGCGCCCATCAAAGCCGCAGCCAGCTCTTCGTCTGACATATAGGGCACGATGGTAATAGCTCCTCTTTTGATGCGTGTGTTGGGTCGGTTCAAGAGTCCCTGCACGATCAGCACGCTCTCGTTCGAGTCCCTGTATCGCGCTACCAACTCCCGCTCCAACATCGTCCGTTGCGGCTCCAAGCCGCTGAGTACAGCTACGATACCATAAGTCGTTTGCGGGTTGTCGTTTGTACTTTGCGCGAATCGGCTCAACGGACCGATGTACTCAATTTTGCTGAAGGCTGAAGGCTGATGGCTGATAGCCGGATGTCCCAATTCGCCACCCAAGCTGCGGTCAAACTCCTCGTAATCAGGTACCCACACCTTATTATACCGCGTGTATATACGTGCGTGCAGGCGCGCAACAAGCGGCTCCAGCCACCGCCAACCCTTGGGCAGAAAGATATGAAGTTGATGCGTGATATAAACGGTGATTGGTGATTGGTGATTGGTATATAGCCCAAAACGATTGTCGGAGACCACCATGTCGATCTTTTCCTCGCGCAAGACGGCTTGCAGCATGACATGGTCCTTACACGCCCATACAACCAGTTTCGGCAAGGCTTTCACCATCGCCCACACCTGCCTTTTGCCCTTGCCGTAACGCAGGTTCAAGGGAGCCAGAAAAACATATCTGCATTTCGGAAAATGCCGCCGCAGTAAAGTCAGACTCGCTCCGTCGCCGCCCAAAATCACTTCGTTTCCTTCGTCCAGAAAACGCTGCACAAGCGGCACGCAACGGCTTGCGTGTCCCAACCCCCAATTCAATGGTGCAACAAGAATCTTCATGCGGAAATAATGACTTCGTACCCTTTTTCAATCAGCGGCGCAGCAATGCGCTCCATCTCTTCGCGGGATATCTTCTCCAGATGTTCCTCCGGCGTCTTGCGGTCGATGACATAGATCATAATCTGCTTCGGACGCAACTTTTCCACGGCGCAATACCATGCGTCCAGCTCCTCCGGCGTCGTATTATCAATCACCAGCCCATTATGCGACCCGCGCAGGAAACAGGTCTGCAGCGTGAAATCGCCTTGAAAGACAGCTAACCATTCCACGATCCGTTCAACGGTCAAATCGCTATTCACAGGCTGGTCGATCCGCCGCATCATCTCGTCCGTTCCGGCGTCCAGTTTGAGAATCCGATTGTCGCACAGCCGCAGCGCTTGCACCACTTCCTGCCGCCCCAACTGGGTCGAATTGGACAACACACTCACTTTCGCCGCAGGGCAATACTGATCCCGCAAAGCGCAAGTGTCCTCTATGATCCCCAAGAAATCCGGATGAAGTGTCGGTTCGCCGTTGCCGGAAAAAGTGATTACATCCGGAGTAGTCTCCGGAAGGATCGCGCGTAACTTCGTCTCCAATGCAGCCAGCACTTCGTCGCGCGTCGGGAGCTGGGGATGATCCACTTTCTCGTTCCATCCGCACTCGCAATAGACGCAATCGAACGTGCATAATTTATGCTCCAGCGGCATGATCTCCATGCCGAGGCTTGTACCTAAACGGCGGCTATGAATGGGTCCGTATGCAATCTCTCCAAATAACATTTTCGCTACACATTTATCACTCTGTTGCCGAGGATTTTACAGATCTGGTTTCGCTGCTCCAGCAACTGCGGCTGGTATGCCAATAACTGCATCTGGCGGTCTATATCATTATTCGCCTGCGCGTCCTTCAGGCCCTGCTCCAAATCGGCTATCTGCATATTGATGACGGTCAGTTTGATTTCGAACAGCAACTGCGTCACTAACTCACCCAGCCGCGCCTCGAAATCCGGCGAAACGTCTTGGTATTTCTCAGCAATCATATCTACCGCCATGGCGCTGATCAGCGGATCCGAATGGAATTTATAGAACGTCTCCGCCTTGAATCCCGGATCTTTGTAATGGCGTTTGAACTCATCCATGATCGTCTGGAACACCTCGTACGGCGGCTTGATCTCATCGCCCTCCAGCGTATAAATGATCACTTCGCCGATCGTATAGACATTGCCGTCCACCTCAATCGGGCGTTCGCCGTAACGAACCAGCAACTGCAGCAAATTATAATAATTCTTTTCCAACTGCGTCTTGGGAGTCACTTGCGGACGCTGCGGATGAGCCGGCTTAACAGCTACTTCCGCTTGCGGCTCTTGCTGCTCCACGTTCGCCTCCACACCCTCCGCCCGCTCTTCCTGTTTGCGGCGTTCCTCCATCCGTTTGCGACGCAGTTTGATCACTTCGTTGGTCAGCACTTGCTCGCCTATATGCAACCGCTCCGAACAATCTTTGATATACACCTGACGCGTGATCATATCCGGGATGATAGCGATCGACTCGGTGATGTCTTTGATCAACGCCGCACGCTTCTGCGGATTATCGCCTGCATCCTTGCTCAGCAACGCCGATTTGAAACGGATAAAATCCGTCTGGTGCTCCGATATATAACGGATAAACTCCGTCGAATCGTGGTTTTGCGCATAGCTGTCCGGGTCTTCGCCGTCCGGCAGCAGCACTACATTGACGTTGAACCCTTCCTCCAGGAACATATCTATACCTCGCAGCGCGGCGTGAATACCGGCGGCATCGCCGTCATAGAGCACCGTAATATTACTCGTGAACCGTTGAATCAACCGTATCTGCGGCTTCGTCAACGCCGTTCCGCCACTCGCCACCACATTCTCGATCCCGCTCTGGTGCATGGAGATGACGTCCATCTGACCCTCCACCAGGTAACACATATCTGCACGCGAAATCGCCTGCTTGGCTTGGAAAAGACCGTATAACTCGTTGGTCTTGGAGTAAATGATCGAATCCGGCGAATTGACGTATTTGCCCACGTTCTCTTTCTTCTTCAGTATTCGTCCGGCAAAAGCAACCGGCTTGCCGCTCACGGTAAAAATAGGGAACATCACACGGTCGCGGAAACGGTCATACAGCCGTCCGTCCTCGCTCTTACCCACGACGCCCACACCGATCTTGGTATCCACATCATTGACGATGAACTCCTCCTTGAACCCTTTCTCTTTCAGCGCTTTAGCCAGCGGATTACCTTTCTCCGGCGAATATCCCAACTGAAATTTGCGGATGATATCATCCCGCAATCCTCTCTCGCGGAAATAACCCAAACCGATCGCTTGACCTTCCGGCGTCTCCCAGAGCTGGGTCTGAAACCATTTGTTGGCAAAATCATTGACCACGAACATCGATTCGCGATTGTCCTGCCGCTGCTGCTCCTCCGCCGTCATCTCGCGTTCCTCCACCTCAATATGGTATTTCTTGCCAAGCTGCTTCACCGCCTCGACGAACGTGCATTGCTCGATCTCCATCACAAACTTCAGCGCGTGTCCGCTGGCTCCACAGCCGAAACATTTGTAAATACCTTTCGACGGACTCACCGTAAAAGAACCCGTCTTCTCGTTGTGGAACGGACATAACCCAATGAGGTTCGCGCCGCGCTTTTTGAGCGTGACGTAATCGCTTACGACCTCTTCTATCTTAGCCGCAGCATAGATGCGTTCTATGGTTTCTCTCGGAATCAATTCTCAATTCTCAATTATCAATTATCAATTATCTGCGTACCATAAATAAATACCCACCTTGATATTCCATTGATCCAACCGTCCGCGGGTGTTGCGGTCGATAGGATCCCCCAGCGCATTCACAAACTGCGCATTGGCGTAAGGGTTGATCAATCCGAAATCATATCCTCCGCGCAGGAAATAGCGCTTGTATTGGAATCCGGCTCCGACGCCCCATGTCACATTGAACCGCTGGAGAGCCTCGTTCTTGCTGTCCGTCTGGTAAGCGCTGTTTTTCTCGCCGTAAGCGGTGGTAATATCGCCCGTGTTGAAATCCTGCATGCGCGTGTCGTTGCGCATCGTGAGTGCCAGTCCGCATTGGATTGTCGGACCGGTATAAAGCATCAGATAGGTCTCTTTGGCTATCTCGAATTTATACTGCCAGTCCACATACAGTTCCAGCTCCTGATAGGTGATCAGCAAACGGTCTTTCGGGTACTCGTTAAATCCCGGATTGCGCGATTTCCAACCGCCGTTCGACATACCGAAGGTATAGTTCAGACCGATGGACGAACCGAAGCCCTTTACATAACTGGCGTCATACACCACACCCACTTTGAAACCGTTCAGCCGGATGGTATTCACCATTGAGTCCTTGGGGTAAGCCGTGTTGGGGCTATTCAGCCGCAAGATAGGCTGTGCCCAGCCTACCTGGATACCAAAACCCTGCTTCGGCATGTCCGCCGCACTCATCCCGATAGCCGTCATCGCTACCATCAACGTCAAAAATACTTTCTTCATATATCCTTTATCCTTTCAATTTTCACCTTTCAATTTTCACCTTTCACCTTCCGAAACACATCCTGCGCGTCTTTCGGCCGCACTTCCTCAGCCCAGAAGAACGTCGCCAGCTTGTCGCCTCCGCTCGGGATCTGATCCATCGGGTAAAGCACACCCGTCGTCTCCTTCGTGAAACGGATATGGTGAATTTTCTGATCCTCCATATACATCCGGATAAAACTGCTCTCCGTGGTGTTCATTCCCACGAAATCGCCGTCATCCTCCTTGGCATAATAGATCGTCAGCGCATTGCCGCTCATATCGATGATATCCACCTCGCCGTCTTTCACATACGCCGTCACTTCCTTGCCGCCCATCTGGTTGAAATATTCCAGCGTGTCGTGCATCACACACAGCGCATTTCCCACTCCGTGCATGTGTTCCACAGCGCCGTTCACGATATAAATCGTCATGCTGTCCGCGGAAATCTGCTGATTGTCGCTCCAGCTAATAGGCTTGATATACAGGTGCATCGTCGAGTCCGATCCTAAATAAACCATCGAGTCGCACACCATCTGCGCATCGTTCCTGTAAACGCGCACGCCATGATGCCCGCGCACGCGGCGATACGTGCTGTCCGCCATCGCCGAATCGGTATAATGCAGCTCCTCCGTAAACAGCGTGTCCGCGTGGATATAAGTGATATGCGCCGTGTCCGACCAGTCGACCATCAGCGCGCTGTCCGTCGCATAACCGCGGCTGTTCTCTTCCCACATCTGACCGTATTCTCCATACAGCGTCGCCTCGCGAGTCGAATCGCGCATCTCCATGTCGCCCAGCACTTCCCCGAAACCGATTTTCTTGTCGTAATAAATCGTATCGCCCGTCATTACCCTTCCGTCCTGATGGTGGATCACGGATCGGTTCAGCAACATTGACCGCTCTGTCTCCGTATTGTACCAACCCAGCGAAGTATGAATATCCGTCTCTTCCTCGTAAATGATCTCCGTCGGAGAAACCAGATCCGCTATCTTCGTCGCCGTGTTATACAGTAGCGTGTCGCTCGTCAGTATAAATCGCTCGTTCACCAGTTTCACCTCTCTGCTGAACACAGCCTGTTTGCTGTCCGGACGGTAACTGCCGCGCACGGAAGTCAGCGTGTTCAGCGAATCTTTCACCTCGCCACCCGTGAAATAATAAGCCACTCCGGCATGGCGGTCGTAATTCAAACTGTCCGTCGTCAACACCGTCGGGTTCTCGTCCTTGCGACCGTGAATCAACTTCACATGCCGTCTCAACCGAGCCAATTTGGTATTGCCGTTGTAATACAACTTATCGCCAAAACCCTCCAGCGTATCGCCTTGTTCCATTCGCACATGACCGAACGCGTCAAACGAATTGCTCTCCTCGTAAAAATAAGCGCTATCGCAATACATCAGCGCGTTTTCGTGCCGAAAAACCACATTCCCCTTCAAGATCTGTGCATCTGCGATCCGCTCCTGGTCAAACTGCAAATTCTCCGCACGCTCCAGATAAACCATCGTCTGCGCGTTTATGCACAATGAACAATGTACAATTATCAATGTACAAAGCGCCCTAAAAGTCAAGTACAAACTCCTTAGTCCGTACAAATCTTTATACATTGTACCAAGCTCCATAAGCCCTTTGTAAATTGCAAATTGTGAATTACTCATGTATCCATCCCGGGTACTCGAAATCGCACCCTTGCCATTCCGGGCTGATCTGAACGTAGGTCGCCTTCTGCTTCTTCAATATCCATTCATGGATAAAATCGGCACTCAACTTCTGCTCCAGCATGCCCTTAATCGCCTGAAAATCGTCTGTCAAGTTCGCGCGGTGCACATCCGTTTTCTTCTTCACCCGAACTATCGCACACACCTCGCGGTTCTTCGTCTGATCCATCATCACAAACGGCTGAGACACATCGCCTTCGTTCAAACTATAAATCTGCTTCGCGATCTCCGGAGCCAAATCTTGATACTCAAACTTACTGCTACCCGTATTCGGATTGATCATCAGACCTGCATTCATCACCGTGTTCTTGTCCTGCGAGAAACGAAGCACAGCCTGTTCGAACTGCAAACTATCGCTTTCTACCAACTGACGAATAGTGTCTAACTTATTGATTGCATTGATCTTATCGGTCGCGCTAATCCTTGGGCGCAACAGAATATGCCGGCAGTTGATGCGCTCACCTTTCTTCTCTATCAACTGAATAATATGGTATCCGTATTCGGTCTGTACGATTCGGCTCACGCGCTTCGGATCATTCAGGTTAAACGCTACATCCGCAAACTCCGTCACCAACTGACCGCGACCTACAAAACCCAACTCTCCGCCCCGTTTGGCACTTTCCGTGTCCTCCGAATAGAGCCGCGCTAACATACTGAAATCCGCTGTCCCGTTCTGCACACGCTCCGTGAACTCGCGCAACCGCTGTTTGATGCGCTCCGTCTCTTCCGTCGGAACAGGGGGTTCAAAACTCAAAATCTGTACTTCCACTTGTGCCGGCATCATCGGTATCGAATCCTCCGGAAGCGAGTTATAGTAACGTCGGATCTCTGCCGGAGTCGGCTTGATATCGGCGGTTAACTTCTGCTGCATCTGCTGGATAATCATCTGGTTACGAACGGTCGTCATCATCTCCTCGCGGATCTCGCTGCTCGGCTTGCGGAAATACTCCTCCATCTTCTCTTTCGATCCGATCTGGTTGATGTAGTAATTCAGTCGCATATCCACTTGGTGACTCACGCTCGACTCATTCGCTTCCACCGAATCGATGATGGCTTGGTGCAAAAATAACTTCTGCACAGCCATCTGTTCCGGAATGACGCAATACGGATCGCCTTTGATCTGCTGACCCTCGTATTGGGCGCGCAACCGTTCTTCTTCTACTTCGCTACGCAAAATAGCCTCGTCACCCACTACCCAAATCACTTCGTCTATCACGCCCTGCGCTCTTACCGCCAGCGCGACAAACAACATTACTATTAAACTATATCTTTTCATCCTTCTTCCTTTCACCTTTCATTTTTCACCTTTCACCTTTCACCTTTCACTTTTCACCTTTCACCTTAATAAAACTTCACCTGCTGCTTCTGAATAGCCTCATTATACATCTGTTCGCGCTCTTTATTGAGGTACTCCACCTGACGCGCACTCAGCACTATCTTCTCTATCGCCGGACGAGCATACTCCATCGGCATCTTCTCGCCTGCCAACTGTTTGTCCGTCACTTGCAGAATATAAGTCTTCAAACTGTCGCTCACCTCTATCTGGTTCTTGTTTTTCAACTCTGCCTCCATCGCACTCCTACTCAGCGGAATCTGGTTCATCAGCTCACTGGTCGTCTTCCATTGGTCGGCAAACAACTCATATCCGTTTGCGCTCTTGTACGCGTATTTCTCAATCTCATCCATCTTCCCTTTGCTCATCCAGACGCGCAATTTCGAAATATCTTTTGCTTCATTGGGCACTACTACCAGCATGCCTTTCACCACACTCTCTTCCAGCACAAACCGTTCCGGCATCTGTTCATATACTTGCACCACTATCGAATCCGGCACAGTCTTAGGCATTCGCCGCTCCACCAGATACTCTTCGTATGCCTGCACATATAGCGCGCGACGATATTCCTCTACTAATGTCTCAATATCTTTTTCTCTATTGGCTGACAGCTGACCGCTGAAAGCTGACCGCTGATGGCGGACGGCTTTTTCGTACATCAACTCGTCCTTTGCCCATTGACTGATATACTGTTGCACGGTCCGCAAACTATCCTCTGCATTCATTCCCAGCGTCAACGAATCCAGCGTCGAACGGTACAAATACACACCATTCACTTCCACCGCTGCACCGCTCTGAGCTTTCTTCTCGTACGCCGCACAACCGCTCAACATCATTCCTGCAAGCAAAAACCCTGCCATCCAGACCGCTATTCTCTGTTTATTGATATTCATTCTACTATACATTCTACTATTTATATTTGATTCTCAATATGTTTATTTTGTTTGCTCCGCAATGTTTTTATTTATTTTTATTGCTTTTGAAGGCTTTTTACTCGAAGAGTTGCGGACTTTGGTGGTAAAAACTATCCGAAAGCTTGCTTGCGAGGAGTTTTTACCAGCAAAATACGCATAGAGCGTAGCTCAAAAGCCTTCAAAAGGGTTTATCTTTATTTATATACTTAAAAACAATCGCAATTCTCAATCGCAATTCTCAATTTTATAATTGAGCGTGCAAAATTACTGCTTTTTTTTGAATTATGCAAATATACCACACCCATTTTACAAAATTTCACTCAAATTTCCTCTCAAAAGGGGGTGATTAGGGGGTGATTAGGGGGTGATAAGGGGGTGATTAAGGGGTGATTAGGGGGATATTCAGCACTCACTACTATGACACAGCCGAAAAAATAGTATAGAGACGATGACCGTCAACGGTCTCATATTGCGTCGGAAGCGTGATTTCCGGAGCCTTTACGCCCTCGCCGATTGTGACCTCCGGCGCTACTTCCACATGGATCTCGTCCCATATACCGGACGCCAAAATAGAGTTCAAAAGTGTCGTACCGCCTTCTACCAAAACGGAATGAATACCTCTCTCTGCCAGATCGGCTAACACAAAATCCCACTCCGTCCGCTCGCGATAGACAATAACCGGATCAATCCCCTTATAGTCACTCTCGGTAGGTGCGAAAATCCTCGATTTCATCGGCAGTTTTCCGTGTCTGTCCATCGTCACACGAATAGGATTTCTTCCCTCCCAATGAGTGTTCAGCAACCGCGGATCATCCAGCAACACAGTATTCGTCCCAACCATAATTGCCATATTCTCCGCCCGCATCTTATGCACCAACCTCTTCGTCTCCGCCGTCGAAATAGCCAACGCCCCATTCAAATGAGCCGTCTCGATCTCCCTCTCTTGAGGAGAGGGCCGGGGAGAGGTTTTCCTCTTCCTGTCTATAAACCCATCCGCCGTTTGTGCCCATTTCAGGATCACGTATGGACGTTTCTTCTCGTACAGACACAAAAAACGCTTGTTCAACTCGCGGCACTCTTTTTCCATCACACCAACTACCACTTCAATCCCTGCCTCACGCAACATCTGCACGCCTTTGCCTGCCACCAGCGGATTAGGATCCAACATACCTACAACCACTCGCCCCACGCCTTTCTCTATTATCAACTTGGCGCAAGGAGGTGTCTTCCCGTAATGGCTGCACGGCTCCAGAGAGACAAACAGCGTGCAATCCTTGAGGCTGACGGCTGACGGCTGACGGCTGAGTTCCAAATGCCGGAAACAGTTCACTTCCGCATGCGGACCGCCGAACCGCTCATGCCATCCTTCCGCAATAATTATCCCCTCATTTCCTCCCGTTAAGGGTCTTCCCCCCTGCATGGGGGGACAAAGGGGGGCGACCAACACCGCTCCAACCATCGGATTAGGAGCAACAAAATACTCGCCTCTACGGGCAATTTCAATACAACGGGAAATATAATTTGCGTATTCCATTTATTTTTTGTAATTTTGCACCCGATTTGAAGAATGCCATTCTACATATTGCATCACAACTCCAAGCTGCGTATCCTCCCGACGAAGCGGAAGCTTTGGCTTGGTGGATTGCGGAAGAGTTGAGCGGTCAAACACGAACCGAACTCCTTTTCGGCTGCAAAGATACTACTTTTTTGCGAAATACGCAAACTATTATTGACCGTTTACTGCATTTTGAACCGATTCAGTATATTTTTGGTCATACAATCTGGAACGGCTTGGACCTCAAACTCACACCCGCCACCCTCATTCCCCGACCCGAAACCGCCGAATTAGTAGAGCGCATCAATCGTCAAATCGCGAATAATTTATCCCCCTTCAGGGGGACAAAGGGGGCTTCCGTCCTTGACATCGGAACCGGTTCCGGCTGTATTGCTATCGCGCTCAAAAAAGCACACCCGGAATGGCAAGTAACCGGCATAGACATCTCGCCCGAAGCCATCGCAGTAGCAAAAGAAAACGCCCGCCGCAACAACGTAGAAGTAAACTTCTTGGTAGCAGACATTTTCTCCGATGAAATCGTACAATTCTCAATTCTCAATTCTCAAATACAACGTAGTTGTCAGTAACCCTCCCTATATCTGCGAAAGCGAGAAGAAAGACATGCGCCCGAACGTGCTGGACTACGAACCGCATACTGCACTCTTCGTTCCCGACTCCGACCCGCTCCTCTTCTACCGCCGCATCGCTTCTCTCTTCTCCCCCTTCAGGGGGACCGAGGGGGCTTATCTCTTCTTCGAAATCAACGAATCCTATGCCTCCGAACTATCCGCCATGCTCAGCGGATTAGGCTATACCGACATCCAAATAACAAAAGACATCTATGGCAAAGACCGAATTATCGAAGGCAGAATGGCTCAGTAAAGCGGAAGCCTATTGCGCACGCGCCGAACATTGTGCAGCCGACGTACGACGAAAACTCTTCGAATGGGGAGCCCCCGCAGAAACCGAAGAAGGACTAAATCTCTTCGATTTCATCGAGCAAAAACTCTACGAGAATGACTTCCTGAACGATGCCCGTTTCTGCCATGCTTATGTCCATGACAAGGTCGAATATCAGTCTTGGGGGCGACTCAAAATCCAAGCCGGACTACAAGTTCTCCAACTACCCTCTTCTGACATATACGAAGCCCTCAAAAGTATCGATGAAATCGCGTATTTTCGCAATTTGCGCAAACTGATAGCCTCTCGCCGAACCGACCCGGAAGAGAAACTACTCCGTTTCCTCTTACAACGCGGATTTACGTACGAAGAAATTAAAAATTGCAAATAAATTTGCATATATCGCAAAAAAGTAGTACCTTTGCACTCCAAATCGTAAAATTGTAAATAACTTCATGAATATTATCAAGACACCTATTGAGGGGCTCCTCGTCATCGAGCCGCAGGTTTTCAAAGACGCACGCGGGTATTTCGTGGAGACCTATAACGAGCAACGCTACCGCGAAGCAGGGATTGAAGCTGCGTTTGTGCAAGACAATCAGTCTTGTTCCTCCTATGGCGTGGTACGCGGACTGCATTTCCAACGACCGCCATATACCCAAGCCAAATTGGTTTCTTGCACTATAGGAAAAGTGCTGGACGTGGCTGTGGACCTACGCAAAGACAGCCCCACTTTCGGCAAATGGTTTAGCGTCGAACTGAGCGAAGAAAACCATCGACAGTTCTTCATCCCGAGAGGATTTGCACACGGCTTCTCCGTCCTCAGCAAGAAAGCCGTCTTCTCCTATAAATGTGATAATCTCTACCATCCCGAAGCGGACGGCGGGATTTTACTGAGCGATCCCGACCTCGCTATCGATTGGCAAGTGCCCGCAGAAGCACGTATCCTTAGCGAAAAAGACACCAAACACCCGCTGATGAGCGAGTTTGCAAGTCCGTTTTAATCTTCAAATCATCAAATCTTCAAATCTTCAAATCTTCAAATAAGATGAACATCTTAATAACCGGCAGCAACGGCCAATTGGGCAATGAGATGCGCGTGTTGAGTGCTGCGCACCAGAAACACAACTATTTCTTCACGGATGTCGTGGACTCTGAAGGCGTACAAGTGCTCGACATCACCGACAAAGCCGCTGTCTCTGCTTTCGTCCAAGACCACGCGATCGATCTGATCATCAACTGTGCCGCTTATACGAATGTGGACAAAGCGGAGGAAGACGAAGTGACTGCGATGAAAATCAATGCGGAGGCTCTTTCTGTATTGGGTAGCCAGGGCATACGCGTGATCCATATCTCTACCGACTACGTCTTCTCCGGAGACGAACATGTCCCGTGTCGCGAATCGGACCCCGTCGCGCCGCATACCATTTATGGTATCACCAAATACGAAGGAGAAAAACGTCTCTTGGCTTCGTGTCCGGAAGCCGTCATTCTCCGCACGGCATGGCTATACTCCTCTTTCGGCAATAACTTTGTTAAGACCATGATGCGTCTTGGCAAAGAGCGAAAAGAACTGGGAGTGGTCTTTGACCAAATCGGCACGCCGACTTATGCAGCCGACCTCGCTTGGGCTGTCTTCACCGTCGTAGAAGCACCCGTATGGCATCCCGGTATCTACCATTTTACCAACGAAGGAGTCTGCTCATGGTATGATTTCACCATCGCTATTCTCGCACTCGCAAACATCACAGAATGTCAGGTTCGCCCGATTTTATCGGAAGAATATCAATATAAAACACCGCGGCCGCACTACAGCGTACTCGACAAATCGAAGTTCAAAAAAACATTCGGTGTCGCGATCCCTTACTGGATGGACGGACTGCATCGGTGCATGCAAAAATTGTAAATCTTCAAATTATCAAATCTTCAAATCGTCAATCATCATGCGTGATACCCTGAATTTCTTAGCCGAACTGGCGCTCAATAATAATAAGGAGTGGTTTGATGAAAACCGCGCTTGGTATCAGGCTTGCCGCGAGCGCTACATCGCCTTCTGCACGGAGTACCTTGCACGGCTCGCTAAAATAGACTCGGCTTTAGCACCCCTCCAACCCAAAGACTGCATCTGGCGTATTAACCGCGACATCCGTTTCTCGGCGGACAAACGACCCTATAAAGAGTGGTTCGGCTGCTTCCCGGCTGCCGGTGTTCCGGGGCAACCCAAGACATGGGGCAAGAAATCCATGCGCGGAGGATATTACGTACATATCCAACCCGGCCAGTGTATGTTCGCCGGTGGCATCTGGGATCCCTCCAAAGAACTGCTCCAAGCACTCCGCACGGAGATAGAAGCCAACTACGAAGAAGTGGAAGCGATCATGGCGTCCAAACAATGGAAGAAATATTTCGCACAAGATTTTGATCCATACTGGGGACAATTGAAGAAAGTACCTGCCGGCTTTGATCCGGACTTCAAGCACCCCGAATGGCTCAAACACAAGACCTATACGTTCTCCGTCATGCTGAGTGACGAAGAAGTATGTTCGCCCGATTTCATCGACAAAATAACAGCAATCGCGAAGGCGGCTAAACCGATGAATGACTTCCTCAATTATACCTTTGAGGAGTACGGCGAATTCCCAAGCAGGTGCTGAAGCAAGAGCACGCGGTCTGATAGTTCAATGGATAGAACGGGGCTCTCCTAAAGCTCAAATGCGGGTTCGATTCCCGCTCGGATCACATTTAACGAACACACACCATGAAACACAAATTATTCCTTGTCTTGGCGCTATTCTTCTCCGGAGGATTGTTCGCTCAAACGGACACCGTACGGATCATGCGCACAGCAACCGCCCCGGAACGGACGGAAGTGAACGAACAGACGTTCGCGACAGAAGACACTCCGGAGCTTCAAAAAACACCGGATAGCCTCGTCCGCGTGGAAGTGACCACTATCCATTATTTCACAGACACACTAACCTCTATCGTTTCCACGCCCGACAGCGTAGCCAAACAACGCGAAGAGATCACCCGCACAGACTCCGCCGACCGCAGAGGCCACTATATAGAGGCGTACGTCGGTCTCAGTTACGGCTCCTTGGGCTACGGATTTACAGACACTCAAAACAAAGTAAATGGGTTTGTCAGCCCGCTTGTCCAACTCCAGTACGCCTATTTTTTCCACCGGAATATAGGTGTGGGAATCGGTGCATGGTTCACTAATAACACTTCCGTGGCTCATCTGGGAGGAACCTATACATGGGAGGACCAGATTGACACCGATACCGAGCAACATTACAACCACAATGCCCAAGTAACCGAATGGGACGAACGCCAAACGACCCTCAATATAGGTATCCCGGTCTCGCTCCAGTTCCAATACCGCAAAGAGGGCAAGAAAGCCGGTGTCTTCGCCGCTGTGGGTATTGCGCCTTCTTTTGCGGTAATGAATAAATACCGCGTCACGAAAGGTCAAGTAACCCACTCCGGTTACTACCCCGCTTGGGACTTGACCCTCGATAATATCCACGAGTTTGGTCCCAAAGACTACACCCAAGAGGAATCTTCCAAGGGTAAGATCGCTGTTAACCCGCAAGCGACCGTGTTTGCAGACCTCGGTGCCATCATCGCCCTCACACGACAAATAGACCTCTTTGTAGGCGGCTATTTCCAATGCGGCGCCAATGATGTCAACACCTCCGAGAAACACCCGCTGGGATGGAAGGACAATACCTTCACGTTCATGGAGGACTACACCGGAGCTTATGCGCTCAATACCACGAAGGCGTCGCACCCCTACGAAGTGGGCGTCAAAGTGGGTGTTCATTGGCGGCATGTCAAGCCGGATAAACATGAGACGGTGGACTATTTCGACTATTTCACCCGCAGAGACACGACCGTTAGTCTGCTTGCACGCCGCGATACAAATACTACGGAGCGCATAGACACGCTCACCCGCGCGCACATCGCCAAAGCAGCAGAAGAAGTGGAGAAATTCAACAAGATCTATTTTGCGTTGGGAAGTCATCAGTTGACCAACAAAGCCAAGGATTATCTCTCATCCATCGTTGGGGTGCTGAATAAAGTGCCGGACGCGAAAGTCTCTATCGACGGCCACGCCTCCACGGAAGGAGACCCGGCGTTCAACGAGATATTAGCATACAACCGCGCCAAAGAGGTGGCTAATTACCTGATTAGTCAAGGTTTGGATAAAGACCGCGTGATCGTAATAGGCCATGGTTCGTTGATCCCGAACGAGGAGAACGTCAACCATGAACTGCCGCTCGACCGACGCGTAGAGGTGAAAGTAGTACAGAAACAAAGTGAAATTCAATAAGGAGGAGCAACGATGAAAACACGATATATTGTTTTAGGCATTCTGCTGAGTGCGGCTTTGAGCCTCAGCGCACGTATATACACTACGGGTGAGGATATTTATGTGAATGTCAAGCAAAGCGATGCGGTGGGCGATTGGTCCAAAGACGGGGCAAAGATCTTCTTCTATCTCTGGCAATCCACCAGTACAACAACCAATCTGTGGCTCGAAGCGTCCCATGTGCCGGGCGAAAACGAGAGTATTGTCAAGGCTTACAAGGTCACTATCCCGTCCACCGCTGCCGCCTGGTACGACCGCGTGATCATCGTCCGCGGTACAGCCGCCGGATGGAGCACAGCAACCAAATGGAACCAGACGTCCGATATAGAGATACCGGACAACAGCGATTGCAACTGCAATATGCTGAATATCTTCGATCCCTCCGAGAGCAACAAATGGAGTATCTATTCTCCTTCAGCCGAAGGCATCGGAACCGTAGCGGCGGGAGAGACAGCCGATGAGATTCATGTATGCGCAGCTGCGGCAGGCGACCCTATTTCGCTTCGCCCGAAACTGAACAGCACCAAAACGGGATACCTGTACGACGACGTGATCGCCCATGCATGGTATTACTCTATGGACGGTATCAGTTGGAGTGCCGCAAGCACATTCGCAGGAACAGCGCGGGACGAGGAGTACTATCTGGACAAAGACCTGTTTGCCACGCTTCCTAATCCGATACCCGCCGGAGGAGTATATTATTTCCTCTACTCCACTATCCCGGCAGGAAGACATCTGGTTCATGTCCTGCCGGACGCGGAAGGATGCGTATTGGATTGCTCCATCACTTCCTTTGAGACCGCTATCTCTGCTGTCAATGCCGATAATAACACTTTCACGCTGGACGGTATAGTAGCCTTCGGAGAACCCGATGGTCAGTTGGTGATTGAATGTCAAGGCAAATCCGTGACCATTTCCGCCCCGAAAAGTCCTCAATCTTTCTCTCTGCCCCTTGTACCCGCCGCGACCACCAACGGCGTGCAATACACCGCCACGGCGCGCTTTACGGGCAATACGAGTTGCGAGACATCCATAGTCTTTGATGTGCCGAACGCCAAGCAGGCGTTGGAGACCGTGGCAATAGATACCCTCACTGGCGATCCTCTCACGCTGATTCCCTCCGATGCAGACCCCGCCAACGACTATGTATGGATCGTGAATGGAGTAGAGCATAAAAAAGCAGACGGTCAACCGCAGAACTATGCGGTTCCTGCATTCAGCACTGCCGGAACGCAGACATATATCTATAAGGAGTTCTATCCTATCTCCGGTTCGATGGACGATATGATGTCCAACGGCAACTACGAAAGCACGACGGGTTATGGCACTTACGGAGCGGTCAGTACAATAAGCGATTATAATTACTGGGGATATTTCGACGAAGCGACAGGATACAGTTTCTACAGCGACACTCTGGCAGGAGGGAGGAACCCGAACAAGCTGAAAGAGAATGGTTTCGCCGTTGTCAAGAACGCCCATTGTTTCTCGTCCTCTTACGCGACCGTAGAGGCCCGCGAAGGAAGTAATTTCGCGCTCTTTGACGCTGCCACCGGAGCTGCCGGAGGCAATAAAAAAGCGTGGTATGCCAATACGACCAACAATCCGAATCTCAAGCTTAAGAAAGGTACCACGTATGTACTCTCTTTCTGGGCAGCCAATATCAACAACTACGGCGAGATGGACAATGCCGCGCGGTTCCAGTTCCGTATCGAGTATAACGGTCATACATGGAACTCAGCCGTATTGGATCTGAGCAAACCGGAATTCCGCAATAATATATGGCACCAGCACTCCGAGACGTTCTACGCCGATGAGGATTGCGACGAGGTGACGATTTCCGTAGTGAACCTCAATACCAACACGCTCCATATCGGAAATGATTTTGCGCTGGACGACATCCAGTTCCACCCGATCAGTAGTGTCTCGCGTGTCGTCAAATCCCAGCAGCAGTTCGTTGTGACCGCGCACGAGCCTACAGTAGATGTGTTCACGGCTACCGTACAGCCCGTGGCATGCGGCGGAACGGATTATACAGTTGCTATGCATGTGGAATACCAAAACCCGAACGGAAGGCTTATTATCAAAGACAACACCACCGGGGCTGAGTATCCCTATACCCTTCCTGCCGTTGCGTACGATAAACCGGCGGCTCTCAACGACAACATCGTCATCACTACCAACGAACCGGCGCATGAATGGGAAGCCTACTTTGAGGATTGGACAACAGCAAAGAAAACTGCTACTACGGTCATTCCGGGTTTCCCGAGCATAGAGGTCAAGAACTTTGTATTCTCCACTCCCGGTTGTACGGATTTGACGAGTACACTGACTTTCGACCTCGCATACACGTACCAGCAGGGCACTCTGAGGTATTGGGTGGACGGTCTGCCCGCCCAAACCGCCGCGTACTCGGTAGCCGACAAGACGGAGCAACAGTTAGTGGGGCTGAATTTTGCAGGTATTCCAGCGGACGGTAAAGCACACACGCTCCACGTGTTATTCGACGGAGCGAACAGCTGCACGAAGGATTCGCTGACCATTGTTCCTTACTCGCCTGTGATCAGCAACGTGGCTATCTCCGGCGTACCGGCTACTATAACCTGTCCTACACAGGAATATCCGGCTACAGTGACCATCACTACTCCGTACGATGCCACGGGGCATGAGTTCACTGTCCGCTATGACGACGGCGGTGCACAGAGCCTTACTATCGCCGCGACCGGAACGACGACCACAGCGACGCTGACGCTCCATAACATAGGTGGCGCGGCGCAGTATATCACGGTCGCTTATACGGACGCTCCCGCCTGCGCCATCCAAAGCACCGACGCTCTCACGCCGCCGACACGTATCAGCTGCGACAAAGACGAAGCTACTATCTGCGAGGGAGAGACCTATACATGGAAAGGTATGACGTACAGCCGCCCTGTGGGTATAGATACAATCACCAATCCCGCTAATGTCTATGACACGCTTCTGCTTACCGTCAATGCCACACCTCGTATTAGTATCGGTACTGTCGCAATGACATGCGACAACGCGGGCGAGGTACGCATACCCGTTACCGTGACGCACGGTGCGCCGGACAGCTACGACATCGAGTTAGACGGCGTTCACTATGCCGGTATGGCGGACGGGACAGACATCGTCTTCACGCCTACTACGATGGAGAGCGGTGAATATACGGCGAATATAACCGCCGGGGAAGGTCAATGCGAGACGACCGCTTCTTTCCACTTCACTATCGCTCTCTCGGGACAGATGTACAGCAAATGGACGGATGTCCTCTTTATCGACAACCACGACCATTCGTACACCGGCTATCAATGGTATGCGGACGGTTCGGCGATAGCGAACGAGAATCAGCAATACCTCTATCGCCCGGAAGGCATGAGCGGTCAGCCCACCCTCTTCCACTGCCGCCTCACCACCACCGACGGCAAAACGCTCTACACCTGTCCGATGACGTTTGACGACGTGCCGCGCAGCGCGGACGCCACGCCGGATTCCACTCCGGCGCAGGTCATTCGCACATACCGAGTCGGACCGCACGTGCAAATCGTCCAGACGATAGAAGGAGAGCGTATCCAAACCCGCAAAATTATTATTCATGAGTAATACAAAACCTATATTACCCGCTTTGGCGGTGGATGCTGCATGCTCCGGCAACCCGGGCGTTATGGAGTTCAGGGGCGTCATAGCCGACACCGGCACAGAGGTCTTCCATCGCGGTCCATTCGTCCAAGGGACCAACAACATCGGCGAATTTCTCGCGCTGGTGTTGGGGTTGGCGTATATCAAGAAGTACAACCTGAACTGGGTCATCTACACCGACTCCGTCACCGCACTCGCGTGGGTGCGCCAGAAACGGTGCAAGACAAAAATCGAATGGAACGCCTCCAACCAGGACCTTTTCTTCATGGTTCGCAAAGCGGAAATGTGGCTCCACGATAATACATGGACCACGCCGATCTATAAATGGGACACCAAAGCGTGGGGCGAAATACCTGCCGACTTTGGTCGCAAATAGCGCAAAGGCGGTCTTTTGACAAGCAGAAATAACAAAATAAAGATTTTTATACGATTTATTTTTGTATTTCGCAAAAAAAGTGTACCTTTGCACCCGCAAAGGTTTAGAGAAACAAACACATTAATACACAAATAACTTAAATTATTCTACAATTATGACAAAAGTAGCTATTAACGGTTTCGGCCGTATTGGTCGTCTGGCTTTCCGTCAGATGTTCGAAGCAGAGGGTTACGAGGTTGTTGCTATCAACGACTTGACCAGCCCGAAAATGTTGGCTCACCTCCTCAAGTACGACACCGCTCAGGGTGGTTTCGCAGGCAAGTATGGTGAGGGCAAGCACACTGTTGCTTACAAAGATGCTGTTCTCGCTGAGGATGGCAAGACTGTTGTTACTCCGGGTTCGATCACGGTGGACGGCAAAGAAATCACTATCTATGCTAAGCCGAATGCAGCTGAGCTGCCTTGGGGTGAGCTGGGTGTTGATGTAGTGCTCGAGTGCACCGGTTTCTATACCTCCAAAGCTAAAGCTGAGGCACACATCCAGGCTGGCGCAAAGAAAGTAGTGATCTCTGCTCCTGCAGGTAACGACCTTCCGACCATCGTTTACAATGTAAACCACAAGACCCTGACTCCGGCTGATAAAGTTATCTCCGCAGCTTCTTGTACCACCAACTGCTTGGCTCCGATGGCTGCAGCGCTGAATGCTTATGCTCCGATCCAGAGCGGTATCATGTCCACTATCCACGCGTACACCGGCGACCAGATGATCCTCGATGGTCCGCAACGTAAGGGTGATCTCCGTCGTAGCCGTGCAGGTGCGCAGAACATCGTTCCGAACAGCACCGGTGCTGCTAAGGCTATCGGTCTCGTTATTCCGGAGCTGAACGGCAAACTGATCGGTTCTGCACAACGCGTTCCGACTCCGACCGGTTCTACCACGATCCTGGTAGCAGTTGTTAAGGGTAAAGACATCACCAAAGAGGGTATCAACGCTGCTATGAAAGCTGCTGCTAACGAGTCCTTCGGTTACAACGAGGATGAGATCGTTTCCAGCGATGTAATCGGCATGAAGTTCGGTTCGCTCTTCGATGCTACCCAGACTATGGTTGCTAAGATCGACGAGGACACCTATCAGGTACAGGTTGTTAGCTGGTACGACAACGAGAACAGCTACACCAGCCAGATGGTACGTACGATTAAGTACCTCGCTGAGCTCCACTAATCAGGCAATCCGCCATGCATGGCGGGTAACAAAATAGACGTCCGTTCGGGCGTCTATTTTTTGTTGTGCTATGCGTGCGCGTGTATTTAATAAGGAGTGGACGCGCCCGTCTCTGCATCGGTCTTGTCTGATTTCTGAGGGCTGACGGCTGACTTCGGCTGGCTGACCACTTCCGCCGGCTTATGAATCTTCTCGAATGCCTTCAGCAGCGTCGGCACATCTGTCTTGTTAGCATCAAAAGTGACGGTTACCGTCTTGGTCTCCAGATCACAAACGATATCCTTTACCCCTTTCTCAAAAGCGATATTCTTCATGATCTTGTCGCAGCAACCCTGGCAATGCAGATCGCAAGAGAGCACAACTACCTGCTTATTCGCCTTGGCGAAACACGCTGAATACTGAAAACCGAAAACGGACAGCAGCAATACTATAAATAGATATCTTTTCATAATTGTATTTATTTTAGTTTATCTAGTTAATCTAGTTTATCTAGTTATACTAGTAGTGATCCGATCTGATAGACGAGGAACGACACCAACCATGCCAAACCCAAACTATGGAATACGGTGAACCATGCCCAAACCTTGCCTGCCTCTCTCCTGAGAGTAGCTATCGTCGCTACGCAGGGAAAATATAGTAGCACAAAGAGCAAGAAAGAGAATGCCGTAAGCGGCGTGAATCCGGCAGTAGCTATATCGCCGCCATAGAGGATCGCCAAGGTCGAAACGATGGCTTCCTTTGCCGGCAGACCGGTCAGCAGACATACCGACATCTTCCAGTCGAAGCCCAGCGGTGCAAGCACAGGAGAAACAGCCTTTCCGATCGCCGCCAGATAAGAGTTCTCCAAATCGTTGAGATCCTGCGAGGGGAAATACTCCAATGCCCAGATGATGATGGATGCCCAAAGAATAACCGTACATATCTTCTGGAGGTAATCCGCCACGCGCTCCCAAATATGCGCTATCGTTGCGCGCACCTTGGGCAGATGGAATGCCGGTAATTCATTCACCGTATCGTCTTTCTCCTGCCGGAACCAACGGGTATGCTTCATCACAAACGCAAAGAGCACCGACAGACATATTCCGATTGCATAGAGCGAAATCATGACGAGCGCTTTATGATTCGCAAAGAACGTGTCCACGAAGAGCATATATACCGGCAGCCGCGCCGAACAGGACATGAACGGTACCATGAGCATCGTCAGCACGCGGTCCTTGGGATTCTGTATGTCTCTCGCCGCCATGATAGCCGGTACGTTGCAACCGAAGCCCATCAGCATTGGCACAAACGAACGGCCGTGCAGACCGATACGGTGCATGACCGTATCCATGATAAACGCCTCGCGCGCCATATAGCCGCTGTCTTCCATCAGCGAGATGAAAAAGAATAGGATGATGATATTCGGCAGGAAAGCGAGTACCGCTCCCACACCTTGCAGAACACCGTCTATCAGCAGTCCGCTCAACCAACCGTCCGCCATGTGAGCGTGCGCCGTCTCGCAAAGCCAATTGATGCCCTGCTCGATCCAGTCTTGAGGATAAGAACCAACCGTGAACGTACACCAGAACACAAAATAAAGCACCGCCATCATAATCGGGAAACCAAGCCAAGGGTTGGTTAGCACCTTATCTATCTTCTCCAGCCGCGTCTGGTGCGCATCATTGGGCGCGTGGGTCAGAGTCTGCGTCAGCACACCATGTACGTACGCCCGGTATGCCTCGTCATCTGCCCGATCGCGCAAGTGGTAGATCGGGTGCGCCGTAGATAGCGGCTTTGCCGCTGTATCCTCTATTAACGCCAGACACTCCTCCAGCCCGTAGTTCTTGCGAACCGACACGCGGCAGGTGGGAACACCGATCAACTGCTCCATCTTCGGTATATTCAGCGAGTGGTCGGTAGCCAGCAGCAAGTCGTATCGCCCGATAGCCAGCACGATCTTCTCATGCTCGTCGATGATATGCGGCGTCAGCAGCAACGACTCCTCCAGCCGGGTGGAATCCACCACTTGGAGCACCACGTCGAAAGAATGACCATGCAATTCATCGGGGTTATGCACCTCGACAAATTGCATCTCTTGAGCACTCTTATCTGCCAAATTCTGCAATGCCTGCGCAAGCGCTGACTTGCCGCTCTGAGATAGTCCTATGACCGCTATTCTAATCACGCCGCAAAATTACTGTTTTTTTGCGACATACGCAATACCCATTTATTGTGATTTATGCGTTAGAGTGTTTTCAAAATCTGACACAGCCATTCGTAGCACCGCTCGGTCGAAGGTATCGAGAGACGCTCCTGCGGCGAGTGGACGCCATACATCTGCGGACCAATGGACACCATATCCAGATACGGATATTTTTCCAGGAAAAGACCGCACTCCAGTCCGGCATGGATAGCCAGCACTTTAGGCTCGGACTTATAGAGGTCCGTATAAGCTTTCTTAACCACCTCCAAGAGCGGCGAATTGGTGTTCGGTGCCCAGCCGGGATAGCCGTCGCCGTGCGTCACTTCGTCGCACGCCATAGCCAGCGCTTGCTCTACCACCCATTTGAGGTGGTGCTTCGCCTCCTCTTTCGACGAACGCTGCGAAGTATTGATTTCTACATAACCTTCCTTCATCTTGATTGACGCGAGGTTGGTGGAAGTCTCCACCAGTCCGGGGATGTCCTGGCTCATAGCGATCATACCATGCGGGCACTCGCATAGCGCCATGATAAGCCGATATGCCTTCTCGGCAGGAATAACACTCTCCGGCATGTCGGTCGTCTCCAACTCCAGACGCATATCTTTCTCTACCTCGCCGAAGACGCCCTCCATCTGCGCAACAAACCTATTCCACTCAATACGAATCTGCTCTTTGTACGCCATCGGAACAGTAATCACTGCCTCCGCTTCGCGGGCAATCGCATTGCGCAGGTTTCCTCCGTTGATCGAAGCGACCTGTATGTCCGTTTGTGGCAGTATTCGCGCCAAGAACCAGACAATCAACTGATTCGCGTTCGCGCGGCCTTTGTTGATGTCGTCACCCGAATGACCTCCGAGCAATCCACTGACAGACAAGCGGATAGCTATGTCTGACGGCTCATGGCTGATAGCTGACGGCTCATAGTGCATCTTCGCAAGCGTGTCAATACCGCCGGCACAGCCGATGAAGATCTGACCGTCGTCCTCGGAGTCAAGATTGATCAGTTTCTTATGACGCAACACACCGTCCTGCAACTTCATTGCGCCGGTGAGCCCTGTCTCTTCATCCACGGTGAAGAGACACTCGATAGCCGGGTGTTGCAGTTCAGGATCCGTGATAGCCGCTAACGCCATGGAGATACCGATACCATCGTCTCCGCCAAGGGTTGTACCTTTGGCTTTGAGCCACTCGCCATCGATATAGGTCTCTATCGGATCGGTCATAAAATCATGTTCCACATCGCCGTTCTTCTCGCACACCATGTCCATGTGGGCTTGCAGAATCACTCCTTCGTGGTCCTCGTATCCGGGCGTGGCGGGTACACGCATGATCACATTCATCGCTTCGTCGGCGAAACACTCTATTCCATGCGCAGCTGCCCATTCTTGCAGCCAGCGGCTGATTTGCTCCTCGTGCTTCGAGGGACGCGGCACTTTGCAGATCTCCGCAAAGATGTCAAAGACTCTATTCTTCATTATTCTCTATTTTTAATTCGTAATTCTTGATTTTTAATTTCTTATATTGCCTGTTGAATCGGATATGGAACAGGATAGCAGGAATGACGAGTGCAATGACGAACGCCATCCACATACCTTTGGCTCCGAGTCCGGCAGGGAAAGTCAGGTATAGCCCTAAAGGCAGAGCTACGCCGATGTACGCAAAGAGCGCAATCCGCATCGGTACACGCACATCTTGGATGCCACGCAGCATTGCCGCTCCAATACATTGCAGACCGTCGGCGTATTGGAACAGCGCACCGAAAATCAGCAGCGTCGAAGCAATCTCTGCAACCTGCGGGTCGTCGGAGAAAATATACGGGATCTGATACCGGAAAAAGAACATGATTGATGCCCCGATGGTGTTCATCAGCAGGCATAGATGGATCGAAGCGCGACTCGCCATACGCACGGCTTGCAGGTCACCTTTGCCCAATTGGTGCGAGACTCGGATTGTAGTCGCTGCTCCGATACCTTGCGCCAACATGAATGTCAGATCGCACATCTGGTTCGCTATATGGTGCGCTGCCAGCGCTTCCTTACTGATCCAACCGATGATAATAAACGAAGCCGTAAAAAGGAACGCTTCTGCGAATGACTGCAAACCTATCGGCGTTCCGATCGTCAAGAGATGTTCTACTTCGCGACGGCTGATAACTGACTTCTGTCGGCTGATGGCTAAATAATGACGCCATTCTTTCTTAAGCACCATTGCGACCAAGAAACAAACCGGCATCAGCAACCGCGAGATCAGAGTAGCCCATCCTGCTCCTTCGGCTCCCATGGGAGAGAAACCCCAATGACCGAAGATAAACACCCAGTTCAGCAATATATTCAATAGGTTGCACCCCAAGGTAATTCCCATTGCCACCGTCGTATTTCCCAAGCCCTCCAAGTATTGCTTAAAGAAGCAGAAGAGCAGAAACGGGATGATAGACAGCACTATTAATATATAGTACGGGCGCGCACACGCGATGACTTCGGGTTCTTGTCCAAACGCATCCAGATAGGGGATGCAGGGAGCCAACAGAACCAGCGCAAAGAAACACATGATTGCCGTGAAAACCAAGCCGTTGATAAGATAAGACGCTATCTGCTCGTGCTTATGAGCAATCTCTGAGTCCTGAAAACTGAAATTGGTATGCTGATAACTCTCACTCAGTTTCTCCAGCCGTCCATGCACATGTCCCACCAGCGGTGTGACACCCATCAATGCGCCCATAGCAAAGACCATGACGGTAAAGAAGATAGCGTTGGAGAAACTGACAGCCGCCAAGTCCGCCGTACTATAGTGTCCCACCATGATACTATCCGCCAAACCGACCATTGCTGCCCCCAATTGGGAGAACATGACCGGCATCGCCACCTTCAGGTTGCGTTTATAGTACGGCAAATATGAAGAAAAACTATACAAGTTTGATTGGTGATTGATAATTGGTAATTAACAACTGGTAATCGGACTGCAAAGGTACTGCTTTTTCACGACATATGCAAAAAAAAGCACCCCGAGAGGTGCTTTTTTCTGTTTAGAGCGACTATAAGTCGCGTTTAATGCTTCGCGTTTAGCGCGTTTACAGCTTCGAGGCTTTGTATTTCATCTTCTTGGGAAAGTTGAAGTGGTAAGCCACTTTCACTCCCGCGTCGAAATAACCGAGCTTGTCGGCATACGCACGCGTAGCGGACAGTACATCCAGATGCGCCTTGTCCGTGTCCGAAGGAGCGGTCAGGTTGAACAGACCTTCGGCATTCGGGGTGTTCTTGAATGTATTGAAGACGCTATAGTTCGCATACGCACCCAAGCCAAGCGAGTTACCGCTCTTCAGGGTCCATTCATAACCAAGCTCTGCCGTCAGCATCACATTGATATTGAACTGAATACCGTTCTTGCTCTCCGGCTGCTGGCCTTTATAGACACCGGTAACCTCTTCGTCCACTACCGTCACGCCTGTCTCTTGGAAGACAGCGGAGATATGCGTACCGTCTTGGTTAACCGTTTGCTTATAAGGCGTATAGACCGGGATCATGAATTTCGGACCGACATTGAAGAACAGACCGCTCTCATGGATCAAGGAGAACATCAACGGCACTTCCAGCTGAAGCTGGTGATCCGTCTCCTTCACATCCTTCGCCAGGACGGTATAGTCCACCGTGCCTTTCGTAAAGGTGGTCAGGTCGCTGTCTTTCTTCAGTCCGCTCTGCTGGTAACCAATGCCCAGACCTACGATCAGACCGAGATCGACAGGACGGCCGTCTTTTGCCCAATAGTGAGCATACTGAAGATCGAGAACCACGTCTCCTCCGCAAGTCCAGTTACCTTGGTCGGCATGGTGCATCAATGCGGACGCACCGCCGCGGACACCGATCGTGAAGCGGTCGTAGTTATGCCGGAACTTCTGCTGTGATTTGATCGAGTCCTGCTTTGCCTGCTCGGCTGCTTCGCGGGCAGCGGCTTCTTCAGCTGCCTTGGCTGCTTCCTCAGCGGCTGCTTTCTCGGCGGCTGCCTTTTCAGCAGCAGCCTTCTCTGCAGCGGCTTTATCCGCAGCTTCCTGAGCAGCTTTGGCGGCAGCAGCTTTCTTAGCTGCCTGCTCCGCTTCGAACGCTTCGCGGTCGTCTTTCTGCTCGATCGCTGCCTGACGAGCCGATTCCTCGGCTTTGCCGTTAACAGGGATCAAGCAGGTGTCGCAGATCCAGGAATAGATATTCATCAGCAGTACTCCGTCCGGATGCTTGGCTGTGCCCAGCTGGCGCACCGTGTGCACCTTATCCCATACCCAGACGGAAGGACGCTCACCCGTGCTGTACTCCACGCACTCGCGCTTGATCATC
>JAFTZQ010000030.1 GCA_017464475.1 Paludibacteraceae bacterium | reverse complement strand
TGACCGCATCAAACTCCGCTTGTCGATGTCTCCTGTCCAATACCGCCAACAACATACAAACGACAACTAAAAGAACAAATACCCCACATGTCAACGAACATGAATACATCGAACAACATTTACTAACCCTGTCCAACTTTTGGGGGACACCTCAAATACGCTTTATATGGCTAAAATTAAATTTGAACATCCCGTTACGGAGATCACGGGCGCACTAACCAAGCATGGTATCATCAACCGCCGCAAGTCATTCCGCGATGACCGCGGTAGAGTTATTTTCGAAGGAGCACCGGAGGCATATGCCGTCCGCCATCCTCGGGACTGGACCAAAACGCCGGCTACCGGCAACGAACTCGCGCATCATAACCGCTGGAGACAAGCCTGCCAACAGGCTTATGCCGAACTCCATGACGACACGCTCAGAGCCGATTGGCAGAAACGCTTCGACGCGCAACTCAAGCATGCCACAGCGGACACTCCGATTGACTCCAAAACCGGCAATTATAAGCATTACCACCGCCTCGATGCCTTCGTCCGTGCCGTCATCTATGCTCGACTCAAAGCCGAGCAATAACTCCTTCGTCTCATGTCCCGGCATCAGATGCCGGTTTCTTCGTCCCGTTCGCGGTACTTTAGTGCCGCGTATACCCTCTTTCTACCTCTCGATAACCCGATATATCAATCTCTCGATTTCTCGGAAGAACCCTAAATATGCCTATTCCTGCCTAAATCTGCCTAAAGTGGCATATTCTGGCATATTTTCTTCTTTTCCTCTTGCATATCTCGAAAAAAAGCAGTACCTTTGCACCCGCAATGCCGTTATCGGCCATACATGGACGATCCCGTCATCGCAACGACATATTGAAATAACAAGCATTACTATTATTCGTATTCAAAAAAGCGTCGGAAACTATTTTGAATAAAAACGGATAGTTGTATTTAGGAGCGCATTGCTCGCTAAACCAAAGTAATGGTAAATGTTCATGCCTTTAGGTGTGAATTTATCTACTTTGGTGAGGGTTTGCAATCCGACGCTTTTCCTGAATACGAATAGGTAAATTCCACCTATTTTCGTTTTGATTGATAGTATGCGTAAATTACAACTATCAATCTATGAGTCGAAGTAAATTTTACGATGCCATTAAGGATGTTATTGATGAAAGAGGTGTTGAAACTCCATATAAAAATGGATTAACTCTCTACTTTCCCAATACCGATTATACCTATCCATTCAAATGCGATGGGTATATGGAACCTGTTGTTAATGGAAATAAGTTCCGGCTTATTATTGAGTACAAGCTGGATGAATTGCTAAATGACAAGTCCGGGAAAGCAAAAGTGCTGATACAAGTCATTTGGTACTTGAAAAAGTTTGAATTAGAAGGGAAAATCATCCCTAATGTATGCCTTGTTGGCGACAAAAATGAGTGTTTTGCTCTCCAAACCAATCCCCTGCTAAAATATCTTGATGAAGACGTGAATTGGGAAACAGCACCGTCGCAGGCACACCTTAATTATCCCGAAATCGTTGCTAAAATTGCCAATGATGTTGACATTAACCCATTTGTATTTAATGTTGATGAGAATTTTAGTTTTAAAATAGTAGCCGAAAAGATACAAGATCTAGCGTGCAATATTCAACGGTATGTGCGCGTTACCGAGCATAATATATCCAATATCTTTGACTACTTCTGCAAGAATGTCTTGAAGGGTAAAAACAAACTGAATGGACATGATCTTGTCGGTATCTTCATGGGGGTTTTGAATGATTCTACAAATTATTATCAACATCCTACAAAACCAAACATCCTTGTTTGCAACGGCACGAATGTGAATATGGATGGTAATAATTTTAAGTCGTTCTTTGGCTATTTCGATAGAAACTATACACCACAGGAAAAAGCAAGAATGACTAGTATCGCAGATCGTCTTATAGAGGATGCCGACAGACGAATGAAAGGTGATTTCTGGACGCCGACACTTTTCGTGGACTATGCGCACACAATGATTGAAAGTGTCTTAGGAGAAGATTGGAAAGAGCAATATGTAGTATGGGATAACTGTTGGGGAAGCGGTAATCTAACACGGGACTATCATTTCAATGAACTATACTGTTCGACACTATTTCAAAGCGAGTTGGACATGGGAGCTAACTATAATCCGGAGGCAACAAAATTTCAGTTTGACTTTCTGAATGATTATATACCTGCCCCAAATGACTTAGTGCAATTTAATTCGAAAATTCCGCAAGGGCTATATGATGCTCTTGTAAATAATAAGCCTTTTGTGTTTTTGATAAATCCACCTTATGGAATGGCTGCAAATGGTTTTGCCTCGACGAGTAGCAGTAAGGAAGGAATTGCAAAAACAAAGATTAATAAATTGATGCTAAATGAAAATATCGGTGCTTGTAGCCAAAATTTGTATGCACAGTTTCTATATCGAATATATAGGATAAAAGAGGTATTCAACCTTACGAATTGTCATATTGCATTATATTCGCCATCCTTGTTCCTAACAGGTCCCAGTTGGAAAACGTTCAGAAGAAAGTTTTTATCAAATTTCACTTTTGTTAAAGCTTGTCAATTCCAAGCGAGTCATTTTGCTGATGTGTCAGATAGTTGGGGGATTTCATTTTCTATTTGGGGAAGTGGAGAAACTACTGATAAAGAGAACTTTAATTATGAATTAATTGATGATGTCGCAGGAGAAATCATGCATCTTGGAATGAAGATTGTCTATAATATCGATTCTAACAAGTCCGCGATGGAATGGGTGAAAACCATGCAGAAGAATCCCTCTAAAAGAGATTGTATTACTGCTAAATCTGCATTAAATATCTCGAATACCGTTAAACCTGTAAGTTGCGACATAGCTTTCTTTATCAATGACAGAAACAACGTGGATGCAAACGCATCTGACGTATATTTGATGACTATGCCAGTATCGCGGCATGTTTCTACTATAGATATTAACTATGATAATTTCACAAGATGCACAGCATTGTTTGCTGCTCGCAAACTAATTGAAAAAAACTGGGTAAACTCAAAGGATGAATATCTGGCTCCAAATGAAGAACACTCGATGTTCCAAGAATTTGTGAACGATTCAATTATTTACTCGCTCTTTAATACTTCAAGTAATCAATCTTCTTTACGTCAAATCGAGTTCAAAGGCAAGAAGTGGAATATATACAACGAATTTTTCTGGATGAGTAAGGAGGAAATTTTGCAGTTAGCAAGTAATCATCAATTGGACGAGTGCTATAATGACGCGAGAACGGCGAAAGATCGGTTTGTATATCTAAAACTTCAGACGTTGACTCTTTCACCGGAGGCGCAGGCGGTTCTTGATAAGGCAAATGAGATCGTTAGATTAACTTTCAAATATCGCGAGTTATTTGATGGCAGTCATCCTGAATATCAGATTATGAACTGGGATTGCGGATGGTATCAGATAAAGGCGCTTGCTAAAGAATATGGGAAAAGCCATTTAGAAGAATTCAACGCCCTTTATAAAACTCTATCAGAAAAGATGCTGCCAATGGTTTATACCTTAGGTTTCTTGAAATAAAATCTGGACGGTCATAATTAACTATAACTTTGTCTGGTGCGCCGTGCGTTAGCGCGGCGGTATCTTCGTCCCTTCCGCCCGAATCTGATTCGGGCATCGGCGCTGCCGATATACACCCATGATGTGTCTTGTGTGCGCATCCTCCGCCTGCGCGAGATGCACCATTATTACCAACACTTCTATATATCGCAACTCTATCTTTATATATTTTTATATAATATGGAATAACACTAGAACAATACACAATATAAACATGTGCAATAACACAAATAATACAAATACAATGAGCACCAAGAAACACAAATCTGGTTTTTCAAATATCAAAAAAGTTGTAAAAAATATTTTTAGCTTAAAATAGTCATTATCAGATATTTGCATGATAGAACACTAAATTTTCATAAAATTTTACGGATTTTCTTTGCGAAAAATTTGCACAATTCAAATAAAAGCAGTAACTTTGCACCGGAAATCAAAAATAACAACAATCATGGCAGTCAGAATTATAAGTACGAAAGACTTCGCGAAACCCCTCAAGGTGACGCTACAGTCTTCTGGCAAATTAGGTTTTACAGCGGAAACAGCGAAAGCGCTCCGCCTTGAGTCCGGCAAACTGATACAATTTGGAAAAGACGAGGAGAAAAACGAATTATACCTCATCCTCAGTAATGGAGCACCGGAGGATGCCTTCGCGGTTGCCAAAGCTGGAGACTACTTCTATTTGCCTACTACGCTGATGTTTGACTCTCTGGAGTACAACTACAAACGTGCAACATACTTTTTCGATCTCGTCCGCAGAAAAGAAATGGACGCAGAACTAAATGGAGAAGTCTATTATATGAAAGAACGTATGAAATACAAGAAAAGTAAACAGGAAGAAGAAATTTTAATAAAGAGCTAAAAGAAATCGCCTCTCAATCGGAACCCGCCAAGATACCATTTTGAGAAGCGATCGAACAGCCCTTTTGTTATCCGATAATAATAACTGATAGGACGGACTGTTTTGTGAATTTGGTGCAAAGGTACAAAAAAAAATCCAAATACGCAAATCTCCATCCTGTCATAATTCCAAAAGTCAAGTAACAATGAAAACTGATTTTTTAGTTTTAGACAGTATTTCTCACAATGAGAAGAAAAGGAGACCTTTGCTCTCTCGCTCTGCATGCATGCTCCAACGAGAAGCGTTAATGTTAGGTTTTCTGCAAGGAGACCTACAAGTGGATAGCCGGACAAAAGTACCAGTCATTTTTAGGTACAACGTATTAGAGGATTTGCCTGCGCGCATTTTGGCATTCCATGAAGCTATGTGTGCCACACAGACTGATTTTGACGCCATCGTTCATTTTTATGAACACGACTTTCAATTCATGCGTCTGTTTCGCAATCCTGAAAGATACGTTCCTAAATTGAAAAACTACCGATTTGTATTATCGCCTGACATGTCGCAATACATTGAAATGCCTTATTTTACCCGATATGCTAATAATTGCTATAACAAAGCGATGGCACAGTATTTACAGAGACAAGGTGTCAACATCATTGCTAATGTAACATGGTCATTACCTGACAGTTATGAATATTGCTTTGCCGGAATACCTTGTGGTACTACTATCGCTATTAACAGCAACGGAGTAAATGCCAATAGCGATTCTAAATATCTTTGGTATAAAGGCTATGAGGGAGCATTAAAACGATTGCAACCTACTCGAATCATTCGTTATGGTCAGAAGATGCCTGGCGAATGTGAAGATATTAGCATCTATTATGATAACACTTATTTGAGGAGGATGCGTCATGGGAGCTAATGGAAGTCACGCTTCCGGCGTACTGAACACCGAAGAAGGAAGAGCATACAAGCTGCTCTTCAACATGGGAGATAACATAGTGTTTTTGGAGCAGAAAGACCCCAAAAAGAAAGGTAAACTCCCAGAAGAAAGCCACACGCCAAACAGAATTTACGTCTCTTTCATGGCTAATGGACGAGATGTGAAGGAAATTGCTAAATATGATAAGGATGGCAAAAAGGTTTGGGCTATTCATACGAATGAACACAAAGGGATACAACCCCACTATCATATTTGGAAGGATGGAAAACCAACCAAAGACGGATTTGAATTAACACCAGAAATGAAATCACTACTTAAAAAAGTTAGAAATTATGGAACTGACGAAAAGTGAAATAGGCGTTGTTGGGAGAGACCTTATGGGTTACCCTTATAACATAAAGTATCCTCCGATGATTAGCAAATATGGAGACCACTATTTAGGCTATCCGAATTGGAATCAAGAGGTGTTTTTCTTTGAGTTTGCTGTACAAGGCTATGATGTAACCTTTGTATATCATGGAGTGAAGTATTTTCTCATGGCAGATTCAGAATACTATTGTACATGCGAGGATATGCATTTTACTCCTTCTGATAAAAGCATCTATTTCAAAAATGGGAACGAACTCATCGAACAACTTGAAATCGAAGGACATAAACTCATCGAAATTTTGGATGATTTAGAGGAAGTGGAAATGTGGTAAACGCGATGGGCTCCCTATAGGTTATTTACTCCTTTATCAATTCAATCAATATGGAATTTACAAGATTAACAGACAAAAAACGTAAAGCCATCACTTTGGAAATTCTCAATAGGACTTCCTTTTTGAAATTAGCGGAACGCAACGAATTAGATCATGACAGCCATCGTTCAATGGAGTATGTACAGCACTTTCTGGAGACACCGGAAAGTGAATTGGCAGATGACATATTAGCAACCTTTGGTACCATTAAGGATACGTTTAATACTGCCATACAAGGCACATACCCGTACATGGCAAAATATCAAGTTCTATGGGGCAGAATCTATATATGGCTGTATTTCTTCAAACATGATGACACGTTGTGGAACGAGTATCTTTTCCCATTGATGCTAAATGGTAGAGTTGCCGCTACCATACTGGAAGATATTAAAATGGCTATGGAGCGAATGGATAATTATCTAAGCCGACAAGCCCGAATAGATTCGTACATTAGTAAAAGACACGAACTCCACGCACAGCCTGCCTGCGATAGTACAGTCGAGACTCCGGACGCGGAATCAGAGCCTCTTTTGGGCAATACCAAAACGCCCGGCAGACCCAAACAGAACTTGTTTGTCAATCTGTCATACGAGCAACAGGCAAAAGAGCAATTGACTAACTATCTCAAACAGCATAAACTATCTTCTCGAACCATTAAAGGATCCAAAGATGATACCCTTAACAAAACGATCGCTTGCTTCTGCTGGAGATGGAAAGAATTAGGACATATCAGCGATCTGTCTGCTGCTGCACTATACCGTTTCATGTATGATACATGCCATATGGAGTTTGAAATCACGGAAAAAACCTTTACCAACAAGATGGGGGAAATATTACGGAACCCCCGGTCTTTTGATGGATTAATGGGCGATATTAGAGCCTATATCCAAAAATAATTATACCACCTCTACTTTTTTTATTGCTCTCAAAACCTTGATTCAACTGCGGGGGAAAAATAATTCACCTATTTCTCCCCGAGGGAATATATTCAATCTCTATTTGACCCCTCCAACTAAAAGCAGTACTTTTGCACCGTCTTTCGGATTGAAAAGATAATCTGAACGGACGGCGCTTTTCTTTTTATCCTCAGTCGACCGTTCAGAAAAAGGGATAACTCCGACGGACATGCGCGCATAATCATTATTGATAATCTTTAAAATGTTCCGACCCCGAAGCGGACGCAAAGAAATCTTCGGGACAAATATGGCAAAAATATCGCCAATGACCCACATTGATACAATGTCGGGTAAATATGCAAAAACGGATCAAGTGTACACTCGCGTTCGTACGTTCGATGACCAAGTGATTGGTGTCCGCCTCAAACACCCGGTTACCAACAACCCGCCTTCCTCGGCGCAACAGGCTGCCCAGACAAAATTCACTGCCGCTGCTGCGCGGGCTAAAGCCGCTCTCGCGGATCCCGACCAGAAAGCAACTCTGAAAGCCGAATGGAAAGCACAAAAGAAGTGCAAAACTCTTTTTAGTTATGTGTTTCATAAGTTGTATAACGCTGAAAATGGAGGACAAAACAATGGGTAAACCTGTTTTTCTCGACCCGATTGATTATATCTCGGGCAAAATATCAAGGAAGTACCGCACGATCTATAATCGTCGCAAAGACAACGATCGGCGTTATACCCAAGTGCGGGGAGATCGTACCACTCAGCCCTCCACCAAGGAGCTGAAAGCACGCGAGCGTTTCGCTGGAGTCGCACAGATGGTCACCGCCCGCCGCGCCGATCTCACCAAGATCGTAGCCGACCAGCAAGCCTTCCTCGCCCAGAAAGACACCGCCGGTGGTGCAAAAACCATGCGAGCTTACCTCTGGCGCATCTGCGGACAGGAGTACGAC
Organism: Paludibacteraceae bacterium; assembly: GCA_017464475.1. GTDB lineage: Bacteria > Bacteroidota > Bacteroidia > Bacteroidales > Paludibacteraceae > Colicola. The sequence goes on along the minus strand of JAFTZQ010000030.1, from coordinate 23,196 downwards.
CAGTCGCACAACGGCTAACGCTCTGAAGGCTGAAAGCTGAATGCTGACGGCTGAAAAAAGCGTCCCTCGGGGCGCTTTTTTCTCTTTTTATTTGCATATATGCAAAAAAAGTTGTAACTTTGCAGCGTATTTTGGTTTTTTATGCGATAAGAGGAAATAATCATGCAAAAAAGCGAATTTACAGCGGAAGAGGATCAGATGATCCGTCGTGAGTTTGAAGCCCTTTTGGACGACTACGCCCACACGCTCCACAGCCAGAAAGTGGAGCTGATCACGCATGCATTCAATTTTGCATACAAGGCTCACTATGGAGTTCGCCGTCTGAGCGGTGAACCGTATATCATGCATCCCCTTGCTGTAGCGCGCATTTGCGTGAAACAAATAGGATTAGGCAGCACGAGCATCTGCGCTGCGCTGCTGCACGATGTGGTCGAAGACACGGACTACACGGAGCAGGACATCGCGGGTCTGTTCGGCGAGAAGATCGCCCAGATAGTAGGCGGTCTGACGAAGATCAGCGGCGGTGTGTTCGGACCGCAAGCCAGTGAGCAGGCGGAGAACTTCCGCAAACTGCTGCTGACCATCAGCGACGACATCCGGGTAGTGCTCATCAAAATTGCCGACCGGCTGCATAACATGCGGACACTGGGTTCGCAGCCCAAAGACAAGCAGTACAAGATCGCCGGCGAGACCCAGTATATATACGCTCCGCTGGCGCACCGGCTCGGTCTCTTCCCCATCAAGACGGAATTGGAGGACCTGAGTTTCAAATACGAGCACCCCGAGACATGGCAAGAGATACACGACAAGCTCGAAGCCATCAAGGGCAGCAAGCTGGAGGACTACGAGGCTTTCTCCGCTCCCATCCGTGAGCGGCTGGAGAGCATGGGCTACACCTTCACAATGAAAGCCCGCATCAAATCGGTCTATTCGATTTGGAAGAAGATGGTAAGGCAGCAATGCGCCTTCGAGGACGTATATGACCTGATGGCGGTGCGAATCATCTTCACGCCCAACGAGTCGATGAGCGAGAAAGACCAATGCTGGATGATCTACTCTGCGATCACGGAGATATACCGTCCTCACCCGGAGCGGATCCGCGACTGGATCTCGACGCCCAAAGCGAACGGATACGAGGCGCTGCATGTGACCGTGATGGGCAAGAACGGCGAATGGGTGGAGGTGCAGATCCGCACGGACCGCATGCACGAGATAGCAGAACACGGCTACGCCGCACATTGGAAATACAAAACCGGCGAGAGCGACGACGGATTGGACAAATGGATCCAGGAGATCAAAGAGGTACTCGCCCATCCGGACAAAGACGCGATGGAGTTCTTGGGCACCTTCAAACTGAACCTCTTTGCGCAAGAGGTGTTTGTCTTCACGCCCAAAGGCGAGATCAAGACCCTGCCCCAAGGCGCGACGGCACTGGACTTCGCGTTCCTGCTCCACTCGGAGTTGGGCGAACATTGTATCGGCGCGAAAGTGAACCACTCGCTGGTGCCCATGTCGTACCAGTTACGCGGCGGAGACCAGATTGAGATATTAACCTCGAACAGCCAGCATCCGCAGCGCGAATGGCTCCACATGGTGACCACCGCGCGAGCCAAGAACGGACTGAACCAATATTTCCGCCGCGAAGAGAGACACTATATCAAGCACGGAGAGAAATTAGTGGAAGACGCAATCCAGATGGATAAAGACCTGACGGAGAACCGCGATTTGGTTTTGGCACAGTTATTGAACTACTATGATCTGACGCAACCCAATGAGTTGTATGAGCAGGTGGGTCAAGGCTCTATCCGGCTGGATAATATCCACGAAATCGTCTTCCCCAGACGCAGCTGGCGCGAATACATCCCGTTTATCGGAAAGACAAACCCCACCCCGACCCTCCCCACAAAGGAGGGCGAAAAGGAGATCGTGAACCCGAAGAAAGGTCCGCACACGATCGTCCTGACGGACGAGAACTTAGGGAAAGAGTACATGCTGAGCCACTGCTGCCACCCAATCCCGGGAGACGAGGTTCTGGGATACCTCGACGAGAAAGGAATAATGCATATCCACAAAGTTGACTGCCCGGAGGCAGCGCTGCTGAAGACCAGTTACGGCAAACGCCTCTACGCTGCGACATGGAACACCCACCGCGTGCAGTCATTCGTAGAGACGATCGAACTAAAAGGTATAGACAAATTCGGTGTGTTTATCCAAGTGCTGCAAGCCATCACAACGGATTTCCACATCAACATGCGCGCCATCAACATATCCTCCGAAGACGGGATCTTCAAAGGCACGATGGAGATATATGTATATGACCGCTCGGAGCTGAACGAACTGCTCAAAGCGATCCGCAAAATAGACAACATAAAAGAAGTAAAGAGAATTGAGAGTTGAGAATTGAGAATTGAGAATTGAGAATTCTTAGCCCGAAGGGCACGATTATTTGACAAGTCAAATTTTGAGAATTGAAAGTTATAAATTTTAAAATTTAATAAATAGAATAATGAAAAAGATTTTCAGTACTCTCTGCATGGCTCTTGTAGCAGTAGCCATGATGGGTCAAAACCCTGTAATCACTTTTGTAAAGACCGAGCATGATTTCGGTAAAATCAACGAAGCGGACGGACGTGTCTCCACCGTCTTTGAATTTAAGAACGAGGGAATGGCTCCTCTGATCCTGAGCAATGTGCGCGCATCCTGCGGTTGCACCACTCCGACTTGGACGAAAGAGCCGATTGAGCCGGGACAGACCGGTTCGATCACTGTAACGTACAACCCTAACGGACGTCCGGGTCGTTTCCAGAAGACCGTGACGATCACCTCCAACGCCACCGAACCCACCAAACGCGTTTATATCAAAGGCGAAGTGATTCCGAAGCAAGCCAAACCGGCGAACAAATACACCGTTTCGGTAGGCGAGTTGAGCATGAAGACCCTCACGCTGGACCTGGGCACGATCAAAAAAGGCGAGTCCAAATCCGGTGAGCTGGAATACGCCAACCTGACCAAAGAGGACCACACGGTTGAGTTAGTTACCAGCCCGGCAGACAATTTCGTGATCAACCAAGTGACGCTTCCGACCGTGAAGCCGAACGAGATCGGTAAGTTTATCTTCGCGATGGACACCAAAAATGCGAAGTTGTACGGTCCGGTCGATGTTTTCGCATACGTGGTAGTGGACGGAAAGAAGAATATTTCCGATCCGTACCGCATTGTAGTCAAAGCCAATGTGGTAGAGGATTTCAGCAACCTGACCGTAGAGGAAAAACAGCAGGCTCCGATCATGGAGGTTGAGAATTACCTGAACCTCGGCAATATTGCAGCCGGCAAGGTTCATAAAGAGCAGTTCCCGATCAAGAACGTAGGTTTTAACCCGCTGGAGATCCGCCGCGTGTATAGCGTGGGCAGCAACCTCAACATCAAAGCACCGAAACCTATCAAATCGGGCAAGAAAGGCGCAGTCACCATAGAGGTGAACGCGAAAAACCTGCAACCGGGCGCATACACCCGCGAGGTAGTGATCATCACCAACGACTACCAGAACCCGGTTAAACATATCAAAGTGGATTTCTTCGTAGAATGATAGACCATCCTGAAAATAGCGATGAATTCAAAGGGCTGACGGTGAATGCCGGCGTGGAAAACCTGCCGAGCGTCAACCCTTATGCCACCTTCCGCCGGAAGAAGACGGTATTGTCCCCCGAAGCGTACTTCGAGGGCATCCGTCGCGGCGATCTGACGATCCTGAGCCAAGCGGTGACGCTGGTGGAGAGCAACCTGCTCGCTGACCAAGCCATCGCCCAGAAAGTGATCGAACTATGTCTGCCATACGCCGGCAACTCCATCCGAGTGGGAATCACCGGCGTGCCGGGAGCAGGCAAATCGACCTTCATCGAGGCTCTCGGCAACGAGTTATGCGACCAAGGGAAACACCTGGCAGTACTCGCTATCGACCCCTCCAGCGAACGGAGCAAAGGTTCTATCCTCGGCGACAAGACGAGGATGAACGAGCTGTCCGTCAAATCGAATGCGTTCATCCGTCCCAGCCCGTCCGCAGGTTCACTCGGAGGCGTAGCACGCAAGACGCGCGAGACGATCGTGCTATGCGAAGCGGCAGGATTCGACACCATCCTGCTGGAGACCGTCGGCGTAGGTCAATCCGAGACGGCGGCGCACTCCATGGTCGATTACTTCCTGCTGCTGCAAGTGACCGGAACCGGAGACGAGTTACAGGGTATAAAACGCGGCATCATGGAGATGGCGGACGGCATCGCAATCAATAAATGTGATGGTAATAATATTGAACGTGCGCGCGTTGCGCGCGTGAGCTTCAAGAACGCGCTGGCGCTCTTCCCACCCTCCGAATCGGGATGGAAACCCGACGCCATCTGCTGCTCATCCATCGACCACAGCGGAGTGATGGACGTATGGCAGAACATAGAGCAATACATCGCCTTCACGAAAAAGAACGGCTTCTTCGACGCTCATCGCACCGAACAAGCCAAGTACTGGATGTACGAGACGATCAACCAGGCTCTGCTGGACGGATTCTACAAAAACGAACAGATGGAGCACCAGATTGAAGTAGCCGAACGACAAGTGCTGAACAACGAGATCAGCAGCTTCGTTGCGGCGCATAACTTATTAACCGAATATGGCAGGACCAAGCAAAAATAACAAACGTACCCAGCCGACGACGATCATCAAAGTGGGCGCTAACGAGATGGGCAAACTGCCCCCTCAGGCACAAGAGTTGGAAGACTCGGTGCTCGGCGCGATCATGATTGAGAAAGATGCCTATGGGTCGGTAGCCGATCTGCTGCGTCCGGAGGTGTTCTACAAGGACCAAAACCGACTCGTCTATGAAGCAATCCGTGAGTTGGCGGTCAAAGATCTGCCGATTGACATTCTCTCGGTAGGCGAGAAGATGCGCAACTTAGGCACGCTGGAGAAAGCCGGAGGAGCCGTTTATCTGGCGGACCTGACCCGCCGCGTGGCTTCCACCGCGCACCTGCGTTACCACGCGGAGATCATATCCAAGAAAGCGACGGCACGCGACATCATCGCACTCGCAGCACAGATCGAAGAGAAAGGATTCGACGAGACCCAAGACGTAGATGAGTTGATGCAAGAAGCCGAATCCGGCATCTTTGAGATCTCCCAGCGCGCGCAGAAGCGCGACGTGACGCAGATAGACCCCGTGATTGAAGAAGCGTTCGCGCGCATGGAGAAAGCCGCCAAGAACACCGGTTCTATCAGCGGTATCCCATCCGGTTTCCACGCTTTGGATAAGATCACATCAGGATGGCAGACACCGGATCTGATCATCATTGCCGCCCGTCCGGCAATGGGTAAGACCGCTTTCGTCCTCTCGATGGCAAAGAACATGGCGGTGGACCACGAGATCCCGGTAGCGATCTTCTCCCTGGAGATGAGCAACGTACAGCTTGTCAACCGTCTGATCATGAACGTCTGCGAGATAGAAGGCGACAAGATCAAAACCGGCAAGATGAGCAAAGAGGATACGAAGCGTCTGAACACGAAGATCAACATCATGAAGGGCAAACCGCTCTATCTGGACGACACCCCTTCCCTCTCGATCTTCGAGTTACGCTCCAAAGCGCGTAAGTTAGTGCGCGAAAAAGGTATCCGGATGATCATCATCGACTACCTGCAACTCATGAACGCCCAAGGTTCGTCTTTCGGCAGTCGTGAGCAAGAGGTGTCCATCATCTCCCGCAACCTGAAAGCACTTGCCAAAGAGTTGGATATCCCTATCATTGCGCTCTCGCAGCTGAACCGTGGCGTCGAAGCGCGGCAGGGCGTAGAGGGCAAGACACCGCAATTGAGCGACCTGCGTGAGTCCGGCGCTATCGAGCAGGATGCCGACATGGTATGCTTCATCCACCGACCGGAGTACTACCACCTCTATAACGACGACAAGACAGGAAAAGACCTGCGCGGCTTGGCACAGATCATCGTAGCCAAACACCGTAACGGTGCTACCGACAGTATATGGCTCCGTTTCCGCGGCAAGTACGCCAAGTTCCAGAACGAGGACGAAGCGGTGGATCCGGACGAATTAGGAATTGGCGGAGGCGGAGAAAGTGTCTCCATCCAATCCAGCATGAACAACGACATGGGAGCTGTGTCCTTCGGACAACAGATGAACCCCGACGGAGCGGTCCTCAATAACATGGGAGAAGACCTGACCCCGAAGTTCTAATTGAGAATTGAGAATTGAGAATTGAGAATATGGAAAGAACAGTAATTATAGATGCATTGAAGCGTACCGATTTCGGTGCTCAGATCAACGTCCGCGGATGGGTTCGCAGCCGCCGCGGCAACAAAAACGTATCGTTCATCGCCCTCAACGACGGTTCGACGATCAAGAATATCCAGATCGTTGTGGACCTTGAAAAATTCAGCGAGGAGCAACTCAAACCCGTCACGACGGGCTCCTGTATCTCGGCTACCGGCACGCTGGTAGAGAGCCAGGGAGCAGGTCAGGCTGTGGAGATCCAGCTGACCGACTTGGAGGTCTATGGAACCGCCGATCCGGAGAAATACCCGCTGCAGAAGAAAGGGCTAAGTATGGAGTTCCTGCGCACGGTAGCGCACTTGCGCCCGCGCACGAACACCTTCGGCGCCGTCTTCCGTATCCGGCATAACATGGCGATGGCGATCCACACCTATTTCCACGAGCACGGCTATTTCTATTTCCACACGCCGCTCATCACCGCCAGCGACTGCGAGGGAGCCGGACAGATGTTCCAAGTCACGACCAAGAACCTCTACAACCTCAAGTTCAACGAGGACGGTCAGATCGACTACAGCGATGATTTCTTCGGCAAACAGGCTGCTTTGACGGTCAGCGGACAGCTCGAAGGCGAATTAGGCGCTATGGCGCTCGGTAAAATCTACACCTTCGGTCCGACTTTCCGCGCAGAAAACAGCAACACGCCGAGACACTTGGCGGAGTTCTGGATGATCGAACCGGAAGTGGCGTTTATCCAAAAAGACGAATTGATGGACCTCGAAGAGGACTTCATCAAATACTGCGTCCGCTGGGCATTGGACCACTGCATGGATGATCTGGAGTTCCTCAACCAGTACGTGGACAAAGGTCTGATTGAACGTCTAAAGTCGGTAGTAAACACCGAATTTGTCCGTCTGCCATATACAGAGGGTATTCGCATCCTGCAAGAGGCTATCAAGAACGGTAAGAAATTTGAGTTCCCCTGCAACTGGGGTGATGACCTGAGCTCCGAGCACGAGCGTTTCCTCGTAGAGGAACATTTCAAAAAACCGGTGATCATGACCGACTACCCGAAGGAGATCAAGGCATTCTATATGAAGATCAACGAGGACGGCAAGACCGTACAAGGCACCGACGTACTCTTCCCGCAGATCGGCGAGATCATCGGCGGTAGCGTGCGCGAGGAGAGCCTCGACCTACTGAACGCAGAGATCGAACGCCGCCATATCCCGATGAAGGATATGTGGTGGTACCTCGACACACGCCGTTTCGGTTCGGCTCCGCACGCAGGATTCGGTCTCGGCTTCGAGCGACTGATGCTCTTCGTTACCGGCATGCAGAACATCCGCGACGTCATCCCCTTCCCCAGAACACCGAAGACAGCGGAATTCTAATTGAGAATTCTTAGCCCGAAGGGCACGATTATTTGACAAGTCAAATTTTGAGAATTGAAAAACCATAAAAACACTAACAAACAATCGTTATGAGAAACAAACTCTTTTCACTGATGTGTGTGCTGGCTTTGAGCCTGACGGCTTTCGCACAGACATCTCTCAAGGGACGAGTGATCGACGAAGCCACCCAGACTCCGGTTGTGGGAGCGAAAGTGACACTCGCAAATCAAAACATCTCTACTACGACTAACGCTGCCGGTGAGTTCTCACTGCTCTACCTGGAAGCAATGGACGAAGAGGTGATGATTGAGGCAGACGGCTATGTCGCTGCCCTCGAGTTAATCAACCTCCAAGCCGATCAAGCCAACAAGATGGACGACGTGGTGCTGCAACAAGACATCGTGACGCAGACGCAAGACGAGATCCTGCTGAACTTGACGGAAGAAGAGATGACCGATGATGAGGGTCGTTCGCAAGCCCAGGCTTCGTCCTCTTCCGCCTCGACCGATGTGTTCAATTCGAACACCTCTTTCGCTTGGTCCACCGCGCGTTATCGCAACCGCGGCTACCAGTCAACGGCAGAGAGCTACTACATTGAGGGTCTGAACTTCACCTCCGCTGAACGCGGCCAGTTCAACTACTCCGCTATGGGCGGTCTGAACGATGCCAGCCGATACAAAGAGGTGCTCAACCCGATCGAAGCAACCAACTTCACTTTCGGCGGACTCGGTCAATCGACCAACTACCTGATGGGGGCAAGCCGCTATGCGCAGGGTTGGAAAGTGGGAGTTGCAGGCACTAACCGCAACTACAAAGCCCGCGTGAACGCGACGTACGCCAGCGGCGTGCTGAAGAACGGATGGGCTTTCACCGGACAGTTGGCTTACCGCTTCTCGCCTTATGTGGACAACAAAGGTATCATCGGAGAAGGTATCAAATACTACTCGCTGGGGTATTTCTTCACAGCCGAGCGCATCTGGGACAATGCCCGCCTCAAACTGATCACCTTCGGTGCTCCTACCGAGCGCGGCCAGAACGCAGCCGTGACCCAAGAGGTGTATGACCTGACCGGCTCGAATAACTACAACCCTTATTGGGGTTACCAGAACGGTAAAGTGCGCAACTCGCGTATCGTCAAGTCCTATGACCCGACCGTCATTGCCGCATACGAATACAAGATCGACGAGCAACAGCACTTGAAAGTGGCTGCGGGATACCACTACTCGATGTATTCCAACTCGGCGCTCAATTTCTACAACGCGCCGGATCCTCGCCCGGACTACTACCGCAACCTGCCTTCCTTCATGTGGGATGGCCAGATCGCGAACCCGAACAGCGAGGCGTCCGCAGGACAACTCTTCGACGAGAACGGAAACCACTATCCTTGGGGTCTCTTCATCGGCGAGGACCTGAAGGGTAACAGTCTCGGCTCCGGCTTTATCGGAAACGACGGCAACCTCGTTGGTCCGTCCGTCGATCAAGACCAATACAACAAACTCGTTGACCTTTGGAAAGCGCGCGATAACAAGACGACCCAGATCGATTGGGAGAACATCTATGCGTCCAACTACGCCAACAATGCCAATGATCCGACCGCTTCGGCTCGTTATATCTTGGAACGCCGCCATAACGACATCCAAGAGGCAAACGCATCCTTCAACTATGTCAACACCCAATATGATCATCTGAAGATGACGCTGGGCGTAGAGGGCAAGTTCTCGCAGGGTATTCACTACAAGACTTTGGACGACCTGCTGGGCGGTAATCAATGGCTGGACGTAGATGCGTTCGCGGACCGCGACATCAAGGAGCTGGCTTCCAACAGCGGCTTTACGCAGGAGGACATTGCGAATGTCCGCAAGAACGAGATCGCAGGCGACTACAACCAAGTAGTCAAAGCCGACGGACGCCGCTTCGGCTACGACTACCGAATCAACATGGGAAACGTCAAAGCGTGGTTCCAGAACGAATGGACCTTCAACGAGGTCGATCTGTACTACGGTATCGCCTTTGACTACAAGTCCATGCAGCGTACGACCAACATGCTTAACGGTCGTGCTTGGTATCTGACCAAAGTGGCTGAAGAGCGCGCTATCGGCGACGGCAGCAACAAATACCTGTACTACGGCCATAACGCCTATGAGAGCATCAAAGCAGCCGAGGCTGCCGGCACACTCAAAGCCGGAACGACTTATGTCGGCGACGCACACCATTTCCTTGATCCTGCTTTCAAGTTCGGTGTCAACTACAAGATTAACGGACGCAACCGTTTGAAACTCAATGCGATTGCAGAGACCCGCGCGCCGTACGCACGCGATGCCTATATCTCGCAGCGCGTACACGACCGCGTCGTTTCCAATATCTATACCCACGACAACGCCAAATCGCTTGTGGATTTCTATGCTGCCAGCGAGAAAGTGGCTTCTGCGGACCTGACCTATGAGTTCAACTACCCGATCATCCGCGGTCGCATCACCGGATTCTTCACACAGAGTTGGAACGGCACAGAGTTGAACGGCTACTACGACGACGAGGCACGTACTTTCGTGAACCAAGCCCTCACCGGCATTGACAAACGATACATGGGTATCGAGGCAGCAGCGGCAGTCAAACTCGGTACATACTTCACCCTCACCGGTGTGGCTTCCGTTGGCGACTACCGCTACACCAGCGACGCCAGGGCGATCCAATCGGCGGAGAATGGTATGCCGATGACCCAGAATCTCTCGACCAAAGAGCTCATCTTCGAGACCGAAGACAAAGTGCTGCTGAAGGGTGTCAAACTCGCTACCGGTCCGCAGGTGAACGCCAGCCTCAAGCTCTCGTTCTTCCACCCGAAAATGTGGTTCGCAGACGTGACCGTCAGCTATCACGATTGGAACTATCTCTCTGTTGCTCCGAGCCGCCGTATGCAGGGTCTATACACAGGTACACGAACCGACGGAACTACTGTCAATGGTAATTTCGCAGACGAGAACGCCAATGCTATTCAGACTACGGACGGGCAACTCCTCCGTTGGGATTTCGACGCAAACGGCAATGTTGTATATGAGAACGCTGTGCTCGACGCCAATGGCGTGCCGGTACTCAAATATCCGTATAACATTATGACCATGCAAGAGAATATTGCGGCTACCAACCCACTCAACCGTTTCCTCATCGACGCTTCGGTCGGCAAGCTTCTGTACTTGCCGAATCGTCAGTCGCTGTCGATCAACCTGAGCGTGACGAACCTCACCAACAACACCCATTTCAAAACCGGTGGATACCAGCAGGCTCGTCTGCCGCGTGCCGTACGTCAGGGAGAAAAAGACTACCAGAACTCTGTAATCACGGCTAACGCGTGGAAATATCCGTCCAAGTACTACTATGCTTGGGGTGTGAACTTCTTCTTAACTGTAACTTATAAATTCTAAGCGCTATGAAGACGAACAAATATCTTTTGTACTTTGTACTTAGTCCATTAGTACTTTCTTTGGCTTCTTGTGAGCCGAAAGCCATAGACGCAGAGCACGCTTTTGTGCAGGAGACTTCGCTGGATCAAATCTTGGCGGACGAGAATCCGGAGGGCTATCAGATCTATACCCTCAATGAGTTCCTCGATGCGTTCATGACAGAGGCGGGTTCGTACGCCAGCGACACGACGCCCTACCGCGAGCGCTCGTATGACGCCACCCACGGGCTTTATCTCTACTCCGTGGACACCCTGCCCTCGGCTGGAAAAGGCATCTATATCCGTGGTCGTGTCACGACAGATGACTATGCCGGCAACTTCTACAAATCAATTGTTATTCAGCAGATTGTAAATGGTCAGCAGCAGAACTTGCGTATCGGTGTGGACCTCGGTTCATCCGGCGGTATGTACCAGCTCGGTCAGGAGATCCTCATCCGCTGCAACGGGCTTGCTGTGGGACGCTATGCGAACCAACCGCAACTCTGTGTTCCGTCCTACAACAATAATATCTATGCGATGAATGCGTCGCAGAAAGTAGGCTGGTGTCCGGGACGTATAGAGGGCTCGGTCTTCCGCCGCGCTACGAGACTGATCGGTGCGCCGGATCAGTCCAAACTCAAATACGACACACTGACCTTGAGCGAACTGTTCGCACAAGTGCCGCTCAAGCCGACCGCTGACGCAGCCGGAATGGACAAGATCCGTAAGGCGGACGGTCGTCTGGTGGTCATCAAAGGTGTGCATTTCACCGGTGAGTTCGACGACAACGGTTCGCTGGCTAAATGCGACACGCTCCATCCGGACAGCTCGTCCAACGCCAATGTCTTTGCGCCGACGACCAATAACATCGGCTACCCGCAAAGCCGCGTGATCGCACAAGGAACCAACAAGATGATGTGCTCCTGCTCCGAATATGCCAAGTTTGCCTATTACTATATCCCGGGAGCGGACCGCCACGGCGTGAGCGGCTGCGAGCAGTATAGCGGTAGTGTAACCGGTATCTTAGGCTGGTATCTGGATAAAGCGTCCGACATGGCGTCCAACAAACTGGACGGATACGAGTGGTCCGTTACTCCGCGCGGCATTCCCGGAGTGGGCATTCCGGATATCAACATGACCAACGATCATGACGATCCGTGGATTCCGAAAGAGTTTGATCCCAAACAATATATCAAATAACGAATGAACTGGCTGGATGTAATTATCCTTCTGCCTCTTCTCGTAGGCCTCGTCAGAGGCTTGATGCGCGGGCTGATCTCCGAGGTCATTGCTATTGTAGTAGTGATCCTCGGAGTCCTCGGCGCGCGAATGGCTGCTCCCGCTTTCTCCGCTTGGCTGCTGGCGCAATTCGCTTGGCCGCAAGGAGTATGCGATGTAGTGGCATACACCCTCATTTTCCTTGGGATAGCGATCATTCTTTCTATTTTAGCAAAAGGAATTACGCGTTTTTTGCGTGCAATACACCTCGGATGGGCAAACAGGCTGCTGGGAGGAGCATTCGGGGTATGCAAATACGGAGTGTTGGTTTTGTTGGTGGTGTTTGTGATGGATCGGACGAACGAAGCGTTTCACTATCTGGACGAATCGCCCGTCGTCAAGACCTCCGTCATTTATCCTTATTGCGTGAAAGCGACGAATGCTTTATTATCTTTCTCTCGGCAGTAACTTGGGCGAGCGGGAGCGCACGCTCCGCAAAGCCTTGGATCTCATCGGGCGGCAGATTGGTACTCTTCTTCGCTGCTCTTCTTTGTATTATTCCGCACCGTGGGGGTTCGAAAGCGAACACCCTTTCTGCAATCTCTGCTGCGCAGTCCGAACCGACCTTGCGCCGCTGGATATGTTGCGCGCCACACAGGCGATCGAGCGCCAACTCGGACGAACCGAAAAATCCTCCGATGGCGAATACCACGACCGCACGATCGACATCGACCTCATCCGCGCTTTCGACGACGAAGGCAAAGAAATCAGACTACAAATCACAAATCACAAATCACAAATGAGCAACGCCCCGTTGCTCTCCCTCCCCCACCCCCTCTGGCAACAGCGGGATTTTGTGGTGGAACCGATGAAGGAAATATTTAATGATTCTAATATATGAAAGCAAAACCGACAATAATTGATTTTGTGGAGCATTACACCCACAAATTCAGCGAACATGTCTTCCTCCGCGAGAAGATCGGAGAGGCATGGACGGAGACGACATTCCGCGAAACAAGAGAGTTAGCCCATCGTATCGGAGCCGGTATGATGGCTTTGGGCTTGAAAAAAGGAGAGCGTGTTGCGCTTCTCAGCCAAGGTAGAAACCTATGGGTCACCGGGGAATTAGGTATTCTCTATGCCGGAGGCGTTAATGTGCCACTGTCTATCAAGTTGGAAGAAGCCGGCGACCTGCTCTTCCGCATCCGCCACTCGGACGCACGGTTTATCATGACCTCTGAGCAGCAACTGCCGAAGATCCGCAAGATTATAGCCGACTGCCCCAACGTGGAGAAAATCATCGTCTTTGATCCGCTCGACCATTATGAGGACAAGGAGATCAGCATAGACGAAGTGATCGCTATGGGCGACCAACTGCTGGCGAAAGATGCTGCGTCGTTCCAAGCACGCTATGAATCCGTCGAACCCGATGACTACGCCAATATCAGCTACACTTCCGGCACGACGGCGGACCCCAAAGGAATCCTCCTCACTCACCGCAACTACACTGCAAACGTGGAGCAAGGAGGTTCAGTCATCCATTGCGATACCGATGATGTCATGCTCATCATCCTGCCGCTCGACCACTGTTTCGCACACGTTGCGGGATTCTATACGATGATGTCATACGGAGGCAGTATTGCTACCGTTCCGGTGGGAAAAACGGCTATGGCGACACTCAAAAATATCCCTATCGCCATTCGAGAAGTGCGTCCGCATGTGATGCTCTCTGTTCCTGCTCTTGCCCGCAATTTCCGCAAGAGTATTGAAGCCGGCATCAAAGCCAAAGGACCCAAAGTGGAGAAACTCTATAATTTCGCCCTCAATAACGCCATCGCCTATAACCGCGAATATTGGAATCGCGGCGGATGGCAAAACGCGTGGAGATACCCGCTCGTCAAACTCTTTGACCGATTGATTTTCAAGGCAGTGCGTGAGAATTTTGGCGGACGGATGAAGTTCTTTGTCGGCGGTGGAGCACTACTCGACATCGCCCTCCAGCGCTATTTCTGCGCGATCGGAATGCCTATGTTCCAAGGCTACGGACTGAGCGAAGCGACGCCTATCATCTGTTCTAACTCGTCCGAAGGAGCCATCTTCGGGTCGTCCGGACGAATCGTCAGCCCGATGGAACTGAAGATATGCGATGCGGAAGGTAATATCGTGCCCGATGGCGAACGAGGAGAGATTGTGATCAAGGGTGAAAACGTCATGGCGGGCTATTGGAAGAACCCCGAGAGCACGGCGGCTACAATCGTGGACGGATGGCTGCATACCGGAGATATGGGGTATGTCACCTCTGCGCACCCGGGATACCTCTGGGTCGTTGGACGGTTCAAATCGCTCCTCATACGCGCGGACGGAGAGAAATACAGTCCCGAGGGATTTGAGGACTCGCTTACCGACGGCAGCATTTACGTGGACCAGTGTATCCTCCATAATAACCAAGATCCCTATACGATCCTGCTCATGGTGCCCAATAAAGAAGCGCTGCAGGCGTGGGCAAAAGAGCAAGGCAAAGATCCGGCGTCCCAAGAAGGAAAAGAGTGTATGCTGCTCAAGATCCAAAGCGAGATTGATGCGTATCGTCCAGGCGGTTCGAGAGATGGCATTTTCCCCGAAGCATGGCTGCCGACGACCGTTGCGGTCCTTCCGGAAGCATGGACGGAGCAGAACCACCTCGTCAACTCAACGATGAAAGTGGTGCGTGGCAAAGTGGAGACCTATTTCCAAGACCGCATCGAATACGCTTATACCGCGGAAGGCAAGGAGCTCTTCAATCCACAGAACCTCGCCGCACTATAGTGTTTGTGTGAGGTATAGTTAGGGCACAAAACCTATCAAATTACTGAAATGAAATGGCAGAAATGGGTAATTTCTGCCATTTTTCGTATCTATGTATATAGTTAAATATCAGTCAGTTAGTGCTAATTTTCAGGAACAAAGTCTAGAACACCCACGAAAGCACCCTTACGCGCCCCTTATTCGCACCTGATTCGCACCTTATGCGACCATTTTTCCAGCCATTTCTGAACTTTGATTTACGGCTTTGGCATAGTATTTGTTTTAGAACAGCGGATTAAAGAATCCGGTGGACTAAAAGAACGGCGGATAAAAAATTATGCCTCACAATCGATATCTGGTAATAACTCTGTTTTTGGTTCTTCTGATGCCTGCTTGGGCGAAGAAGCGACCGCTTGTGCCCGATTCGCTACAGACGCTTTCGTTGGAGGCAAACGGCGTGCCGTTTCAGATGCAACGGGTGGAAGGCGGTTCGTTCGTCATGGGCGCGACTTCCGAACAATACGACCCGGACACTTATACCGACAAACCGGCGCACCTTGTTTTTCTTTCTCCTTATTATATTGCGACGACCGAAGTGACGAACCGTCTATGGCGCGCAGTAATGAACGAGCGGGAGATGCTGGATCTGTCCGGGTATCCGGAGCATCCTGTTTCGTTCGTCTCGTGGCATGAGGCGCACGAGTTTATCCGGCGGCTGGATAGTATAACCGGCATGCCATTCCGGCTTCCGACCGAGGCGGAATGGGAGTATGCTGCGCGCGGCGGAGAGAAAAGCAAGCGTTTCCGTTTTGCAGGAAGCGATGAGCCGGACAGCGTGGGTTGGCTCTACTCTATCGCAGGGCAATGGACGCATCCCGTCGCCCGCAAGCAGCCGAATGAATTAGGGCTGTATGACATGACGGGTAATGTGTCGGAGTGGTGTCAAGACCTATATGGTCCGTATCAGTTATCGACACGCCCTGACCCTTGCGGGGCGGACACCGGTTCGTATCGGATTGTGCGAGGCGGGAGTTATGATGAGGCAAAAGCTAATTGCCATCTGTCTGTACGGCGGTGGTACAAGCCGGAGGCAACAGCCGGATATTTAGGTTTCCGTGTGGCCTTGACGCTGCCGGATGATCCGATGAAGCAAGTCATTCCTGAGGAGCCGCCTTTGACACGGAAGATTCGTCTCAAAGGACGAAGGCTGGCTTTTAGTCTTGTGCCGGGAGAAGAACCGTATTATATTTCCGAGGAGGTAAGTGCCGCTCTATGGAAAAAGATTACAGGCTTTGAGCCGCCGGAAAAGGAACGAGGATTGGCAATCGGGATGAGCCGTCAGGACCGTGTCCGCTTTGCGGAATTATGCAGCCGAGCAGCCGACAAACCGCTCTCCGTGGCTTCGTTGGCGGAGGTAGATAGCGCGATAAACAAAGGTGCGATTAAGCCATCCAAATTATCCTCAAAGAAAAGGACACCATCTGTCCGCACTACGCAGCGAAGTCGGCGTGTGCGCAGTAAACTCTCGCCGTTAACAGAACTTGTCGGCGTCAAACTTTCCCTGCCGGATGACCCCGTTTTGTTGGAGTTTAAGGGCGATTACAACGAAAAACGCCCACTACGGCTGGTCTTAAAATTATAAGCGAGCAGTAGTATTCCGAACTTTTTTGCATTTTTACTCCGAACTTTTAGGTTTTATTGCGGAGATTTGAGGTGTCTCACACGAGTTTTTTGTTTCAAAATGCACGATTTTAGTAAGTGAGCAGAAAAAAATTTGCGTATATAAATAAAAAGCAGTACTTTTGCAAGCAAAAAAAATTATTATGATACGTATTCTATCTACAGATGGATTGGCTTCACAAATTAGAGACATCATTCGTGAAGCACGAAAAATAGTTATTCTCATTTCGCCATTTATTGATGAGAAGAGTGATATTTTTGATTATATTGCCAGTCTAAAGGAAAAGACATATTCTGTTCCTATTTT
Organism: Paludibacteraceae bacterium; assembly: GCA_017464475.1. GTDB lineage: Bacteria > Bacteroidota > Bacteroidia > Bacteroidales > Paludibacteraceae > Colicola. The sequence goes on along the minus strand of JAFTZQ010000030.1, from coordinate 6,118 downwards.
CGTGATAACCAGAACTCCATCACAGATTCATTTTAACGTATCCTCCCATAAAAATGCAATAAAAAAGTTCTGCGAGATAGACAATTGTTTTGTGCATTATTGCCCAGATCTTCACGCGAAATGCTACTGCAATGAATCGGATTTGGTAATAACTTCCTTAAACATGCTTCCATCGTCTGAAGAGAAGAACTTTGAGTTAGGAGTACATATTAACAGATATGATCTTGATGGGAAACCTTTTAGTGATGCTTTGCTCAAAGTAAACGATTTGTGCAAGATGTCTGTCCCTATGATGAATCAGATTGATAGTTCCGGCAATTTCACACCTCAGAAGATGATTGCCTTCTGTATTCATACAGGCGAGAATATTGATTTTCAGAGGTCTAATGATGATGGCGGGCTGAAAAAATATATTGCATACAAAGCATACAAAAAACTCACTCTTACTCAACAACAGACTAATTATCACCACAATTACTGCCATTTATGCGGAAGAGAATACAATGATAAAGATACCAAACTCTTTCCACATGCTATTACATTAGAAAATCCATTTTGTAAACAATGCGAAGATTTTATATCTGTTATGGATTTTAGCAATTTTAGAATGTGAAGAAATCTACGATAATTTCATTTTATACAATAAGAAATGAAAAAAATTGAGATAGATATTTATTCCAAGACCTTAGGGAAATGGATATTGGGTATAGGATGTGGCGTAATGGCCGTGTCTATTGTTATGATGATTCTCATTTTTGCCGGATGGATAGACTACTCTATTTCCTCCCCAGGAGAAGATATTACTTCTAATCCTTGGTTTGACACGAGGTTGGAGATCTTGTTTACCACGATGATTCTGCTGATGGCTACTCTGCTGGCGCTCATCATTTATAACTTTGCTTTATTGGATACAATTAACAATAATAAGAAGATCGTACCTTCTATCTTGCAAGGAAAGGCGACTGAACACGAAGCGGAGATTATCGCGTTACTTCAATCCGTTGCTCAACCGCTCCCCGATAAGAGCACCTTTAACACCACTCGCGTCGGGCATTTTATGCGCGCGATGACAGAGTTGGGATTTATAGATCCTAACTTGCCTCCGCGTACAATGAAGTTGTGGATTGAATATGTAACAACCTATCCCGGAGACACAACCGGTCATATTAACGCAGCATACAAAAAGGCATCCCTACAAGACCAAAAGGTGGAAGATCTGTATGAGCAGATAAAGAAAATCGTAGCCTCGTAACAGCCGTTTCACACCATTTTCATTTGATAGTCTTGATAGTCAAATCTATCAAGGCTTTTTTCTTGCACTTTTCGCTCGAAAGCAGTACTTTTGCAGCGAATTTAAAAATTTTATTCAACATGAAACGATTTATTTATTTTCTTCTCCTCGCAGCTGCGATAGTGGTTGCAGGTTGCTCCAAAAACGAGCCCAAGTTGGCAACATCCATTATTGGACACACTTTTCGTGCGGACGATGGTTCTAATTATGTCAGTATTTATTTTGCGCACACATACACTTGCGTATATACCTCTGATATAGATGGCTCATATATGAATGTGCCGCAACTAACATATCGCATCAGCAGTAACAATGTTGATGTTTATTTCGATAACTCCACCACTTGGATTGAATCCAAACGAGGTACACTATTCCTGCATCTTATTTATTATCCATCTTCTGATGTAATCATGATGAATGGAGTGAAACTGAAACGTATTAACTAAGGAGGTTTACTATGGCTAAGAAGAAAAAAACACGCATTGTGGTTAAGATAGCTCGCATGTACGAGCGTATCCCGCAAGAGAGTAATGATATAGAGGCTTATAGTTATTACTTCTCAGCTCAACACCAATTTGCCAAAAACCGGCATTGGGAGTATTTTCCAATGATTTTAAGCAAGAAAAAATGGCCGTTCGCATTGAAAACACACAGCGAAACTCATTATGACAAGAAAGGGAGACCAATTCATGAGTTTAATGAGGACAAGGATGGTGTTACAGAAATATCATGGGTATATGTAGATCTGCCGAATGGGGAATGTGTTATCGTACAATCCATAAGCGATGGAAATGTTAATATTTCACATGGAGAACAAAACTGGAGGCTTAAAAACGGGAGTTTTGGTTGGGGAATGATGGAGGCTGTTCGCCCCAAAGAGCAAGTAGAATATGAAGAATATGAGTACAAGATGACGAATGGATGTGAAGAACCTGAATTGTCTCCGGAAGAACAAAAAGAGTTCGAACGAAGGTCCAAAGAGGCTTACAAAGAAATAAAGAAAGACTTAGATAAATATGGAAACCCTCGGAGTGTAGAAATTTGGTATTGTGGTATTTTAGAACAGGTTATTGATTATACTTACGTATATTCTGACGAGAAAATGGGGCGGTCGGGTGAGTAGCGAATAAATGTCCAAATCAAATTTGGACGCAATAGACAAAGAAAAAGGGGGAGCGCGAGTATGCACGAGAAGAAAGACGGGAGAGCGTAGAAAATGAGTGGTATATGGCAAAAGTGGTATATGTCTAAAGTTGCATGTGGCAGAAAAAGTTAGGAAAAATACATTAAAACTTGTACATGTGAAACTTTTGTTGTACCTTTGCAGAAAATATTAAATATGCCCAAATCCATTGACACCAGAAATATGTGCTCGCATTTGCAACGGAAGTTATTCGCCCCGGACGGCGAGTACCGCGCTATCCGTGAACAGATAGAGACCGACCCAACGCTGACGGCGATTGTTCGTTCGCGGCAGTTGCATATTTATCGCGACGGGAAAAAAGTGCTGGTGTTGGCCGGCAAAAGTGCACCGAAGATTATTCGGGAGGATCAATTGGCGGAATTAGTATAATTAAGGGAACTATGACAATAGAACAATTCCGTGAACGAATGGCGACAGGCGAGCCTATTATCGGCGGGTCGGAGTTGCACATGGAGTTCCATAAAGTCACGGTATTGCAAGGCGTCACGATCGGCGAAAATGCCATCGTAGCAGCGGGAGCCGTTGTGACCAAGGACGTCCCAGCAAACGCCATCGTTGGCGGCGTTCCGGCGAAAGTGATTAAGAGATTTGAAAGTTGAAAGTTGAAAGTTGAAAGTTGACAAACAATTATTCTGATATCATGAAACAAAATGGGGTTATGATCTGGTTCACGTGGACAAGAACGGCGAGCCGGACATCCATCTGTCCAAGGAGTCCGAGGTGCACATCGTGGACTGGGAGCGTACATTCTTCCTGACCAAATATTATACATTTTAACTTCAATAATCTACCATTATGAAAGCAGATCTTATCATCAAAAACGCAAAGATTTTCACAGCGGACAAAGCGAATCCGATGGCATGTGCGCTGGTAGTGAAAGACGGTAAATTTGTCTATGTGGGCGACGAAGCAGGGCTCTCCGGGTACGAAGGAGAGGTGAAGGACATGGGCGGAAAATTCATTATGCCCGGACTCATTGACAGCCATGTGCATGTAACCACAGGAACCGCTTTTGAGTACACGGATCTGGGCGTGCTCGTGCTATGCCCCTCCAAACAGGAATCCTTGGATTTCATGGCGGATTATATTCAGAAGAATCCAGGGCTGAAACGCTACCGGTTCGCGCTGGAGAAATCAGCCCTGAAAGGAGATAATATTGTCAAAGAAGACCTCGACGCCATCTGTCCGGATGCCGAGCTGGTCGTTTTGGAAATAGGTTGTCATAGCACATGGGTGAACTCCAAACTCCTTGCCGCGCACGGCATCACCGATGAGACGCCGGCTCCCGTTCCGGAACTCGCCTTCTATGTGCGCAAGGACGGACACCTGACCGGAGAAGCATTCGAAACGGCGTGCTGGCCTTTCCTCTTCGATGAATTGAGGCAAAACCTGACCGACGAACAAATCAGGACCGCTGTCTGCCGATGGATTGAATTCTGCAAAGAATATGGTGTGACGGCTGTCTTTGACTCCGGTTTCCCGGAGCACAACGATATCCATGAGCGTATTTACGCGCAGCTGCGCGATCTGGACAGACAGGGCAAACTGCCGGTCTATATCGACGGATGCTATGTACTCACCCAGCCGCGCAAAGTGAAGGAAGCCCTGGAGGAAGTCAAGCGTTTCAACCGTGAGTTCAACACGGACCACCTGAAGGTACACACGCTGAAGATCTTCATGGACGGCACGATGAAAATAGAGACCGCTGCCATGGTCACTCCTTATGCGGATAGCGGCGTGCTGGGCGCTCCCGCCTTCAACGGGGAGCAGGTTGCCGGGCTTCTGAAAGAACTCAATGAGGCAGGACTGGATCTGCATGTGCATACCGTTGGCGAAGCTGCGTCCCGGGTTGTGCTGGACGGCGTGGAGATAGCCCGAAAAGAGTTGGGAGACCAATACCGCGTGAAGGTCACGTGCGCCCATCTGTGGATTCAGGACGATGCAGATCTGGAGCGTTTTGCCAAACTGGGCGTGACCGCCAATTTCACCCCGTGGTGGCATGGCGGCAACATCGGCGGCAATCCCATTGATCTCTACACCGCCCTGCTGGGAGAGAAACGCGCTCGGTCGATGTACCGTTGCAAGACGCTCTGGGATAGCGGAGCAGTCGTAACATGGTCAAGCGACGAAGTCTTCTACGGCGATTTCAAGAACTGGAGCCCCTTCCTGGGAATGGAAGTCGGAATGACACGATGGATCAACGAGAATACTCGGTTCGACGAACTGGCAAGAACCATCGCTCCTTTCCCGTCCGAGAGCGAGCGGATGAATATCGAAGAAATGCTCCTGGGCTATACGATCAATGGAGCCAAGCAACTTGGCATTGAAGCCCGTAAGGGCTCTATCACGGTCGGCAAGGATGCGGACTTCCTGGTCCTCCACAACGATCTTCTGACCGCCAACCCCGCCGGACTCAGCTTCATCAAACCGGAGGAAATCTATTTCTGCGGAAAGGCTTACTAACATAACGGGCTTGATCTCGGATTCCACAAGAATATGATTAACCAGATTATTGATTACAACCGCTCATTTGTAGAGCGGAAAGGCTACGAGCCGTTCATTACCGACAAGTACCCGGACAAGAAACTGGCGGTTCTGACCTGCATGGACACGCGTTTGACGGAGTTGCTGCCAGCTGCTCTGGGACTGAAGAACGGCGATGCGAAGATTATCAAGAACGCCGGCGGACTGATTCTCTCGCCGTTTGACTCGGCAATGCGCAGTCTGATAGTAGCGATTTACGAACTGGGCGTAGAGGAGATTATGGTAGTGGCGCACTCGCAATGTGGTGCGTGCCACATGAGTTACAGCCATTTCCACCATGTCATGAAAGCACGAGGCATCAAAGATGAGACGCTTGATACTATTCGTGAATGTGGTATAGACCTCAACCACTGGTTGGAAGGCTTCCGCGACACGGAGACTTCCGTCCGCAAGACCGTCAAAACTATTCAAACGCATCCGCTCATTCCGAAGGACATCACCGTCCGCGGCTTCATCATCGATTCTGTTACCGGTGCATTGGAGGAAATCAGATAATGGCTCAGAAGATCCAGAAAACGAATGTATGCCGGCTACTGGACGCAGCTGGGATTGCTTACGAACTGATTGAGTACGAGGTGGATGAGTCCGACCTGAGCGCTACGCATGTCGCGCAGCAGTTGGGCGAGGACGTCGATGCCGTCTTCAAGACCATTGTGCTGGAGGGCGACAAGACCAAGCATTTTGTGTGCGTTGTGCCCGGGGCATGTGAGGTGGACTTGAAGAAAGCTGCTCGCGCCAGCGGCAACAAGTCCTGCAAACCCATTCCGCAAAAGGAATTGCTACCGCTTACCGGTTATATTCGCGGCGGTTGTTGTCCGATAGGGATGAAAAGACCGTTTCCGTCATACATCGACGAGACTTGCCTGTTGCATGAGAAGATCTATGTCTCTGCGGGTCAGCGCGGTATGCAACTCCGCCTCACGCCGCAGGACTTGATAGAATATGTACCATTAGAAATTAGCGATTTGATATAGTATGAAAAAGTTATTTATTGCCATCAGCACAATGCTCTTTGCGGCATGTGCGCCAAAGTATCCGACCGTGACGCCGGATGAGTTTGAACAGACTATTGCCGAACC
>JAFTZQ010000029.1 GCA_017464475.1 Paludibacteraceae bacterium | reverse complement strand
GCGGACAGGACGGACGGAATAGCCATAACAGGGCATACCGAAATTGACCTTGGCTTTTGAATATTCGGAAATCATTAGTGCCTGCGCCATATCGTCATATTGGGAAGAGGGAGTCGGTGTCCAATAATAGCCGTTTCCGGCACTCAATCCGTTTATTTCTATACCATAACGGAATCCTGCTGCGGGCAGGAAGACCGCTCCTGCCGCTTCCAGTTTCTCCCACTGTGAGGCGGTATAGACATTCGTCGTGTAGTTATAAGGCGTGGCGGTGAAAGACAAGCCTTCCGGCAAACTCCACTCGTCCGGCAGGAGAATATATCCCTTCACGTTATTCACGAGTGCCTGACCTTGCTTGGAAGCCGCATTGGCGCGTGTGGAGAGCAAGTAGTTCCACTCGTCTTCGGGCATGGTGTACCATGTCTGGTTCGCCGCATTCATGATGGTCTTGGTAGTCCAATCGGTGAAAGAGGTATACGGTGCCGACTCTTTGGAGGTCTCGGTCGGGTTGGCAGCCGTGCCCCAGCCGAAGAGGTCTATCCAGCCGTTGTAGGAAGAGGAGATATTCGCATTGTCATAACCGATCATATCATACTGCTTGTCGCTGAACGCCCACTTGTTGTCCGAGGCTTTGTATTGCAGGTTTCCTTGCGCGAAGATGATTTGTTTGTCGGCAGCGACGGAGAAACGTCCGGTCAAGGGTTTGCTGTATATGGCGGTAACGGTCAGGTCGGACTGTACGTTGGTGAACACGGCATCCCATCCGACGAAGGTGCATCCCTCTCGTACAGGGTCCGCCGGTGCGGTGGCATCTGCACCCAAATCCACCTCCTCGGTCTTGAGCACCGTTCCGTCCCAGTCTTTGAAGGTGACAGTGCTGAAAGTCACTTCCGTCACGAGGCGGAAGGAACCATAGAGAGTAGTACTATAGTATTCTGTATAGGGTCCAAGAATATCACTTTCATAGTGATAATATCCATCAAACCCTCGGACCTCAGTATCATATGAACCATCTGCCTGAAATTTAAAGAACCACACTGATGAATAATGCCCCATTTCTGAGCTGAAGAAGCTAGTGGATGAAGACAGATAACAGGAATAAAGAGGTTCACCTTTCCATTGACTGCCGTCTTGCGGTAAAAACACAGCACCTGCATTCTGCATGGTCGCCCATTTTTGCAAAGTATAAATATTGTCCGTTGTGGAGCCGTTTGCGGTGAAACTGAGGCCTTGAGGTAGTGTCCAATTATCAGGAAGAAGAAGATACCCTTCTACACCATTAACGGTAGCAGCTCCTCTTAAATTAGAGGCATTATTACGCCCTTCCAAGAGAAAATACCATTCATGAATGGTTAATAATCTCCATATATCCTTGTAGATTTTCTCCTTCTTTGCTTCATCAGCCAAAAGAATCTCACCAGCTTCTAACACCATATTGACCTTCCATTGCTCATCTGCTAAATAATACTCTTCGGTACTCTCTTGGTACTGCAAGTTTCCTTGCGCGAACTGGATTTTGTCGCCGTCTTTGTTGATGGTGAATGCCCCGGGCAGCGCGCCTTCGGTGGCAAACATTGTTGCCGCTACTATCGCAGCAGCTAACAGTGTAAAAAGTTTTCTCATAATAGTTTGTTGGCGGTTTTATCCTGTTGCCTCTTCAGTTTAAATCTGTAACCATGCAGGGTAGTCAGCCCTGCATGGCTTGGGGGGGGGACTAGTCTGACTAGTTTATCTAGTTTATCTAGTTTATCTAGTACAACTAGTTTTTTATTGGACCTGTGTGCCTTGGGCGTTGTAGGTCTTGCCGTCCGGGCGGAGGATGAGGAGGACGCCGTTGCGGAGGAATTTGTAACCCCTCTCCGTCTCTCCCCTCAAGGGAGAGGGAGTATTTTCAATGTCTTCGGGTATTTCCTCGTAGAGGGCGTTGAGGGTGCGGTTGGAGGTGATTTGGGTATAACTGCCGTCCCATCCGATGAACTCATATCCGGGTCGGTAGGTATCCGGCGGGCAGGCGTTCTCTCCTTCCACCACGGTCTGGATATCGAGAGTAGAGCCGTCCCAGTCCTTGAAGGTGACAACAAAGGTGCCCTGCGGCTGTAGGATAGCGTCAAACGCCATGTCTTCTGTCACGTTGAGGTATGCGTCGTCGGCATATTCGCCGCGTGCTTTCCAGCCGTGGAAGAGGGCGCTTTTAGTCAGTTCTTCCTCTATCTCCGGCGGCGTGGCAGCACCACCGCAGGGGATTTCCTGCGGTTCATAGACACCATCTCCGTGGATGAGTCTCCAATATCCGTCCATGTGTCCCTCGGCATAGAAGAGGACGGTATGTTTATGACGCCGAACGGTGATGGTGTTGTCGCCGTACCCTTCGGGCATGACGATATAGGTTCCCAATTGATCCACTCCTGTCGTCTCCTCACCCATTGCGAGTTCGAGGTCTAGCGCACAGACATTCGAACCAATTTCCTGTATCCAAATGGTGTCAAGCGGACGAGAGAGGATTGTTCCGTTGATAAAGAGAGTGAAGTCATTCGTCCGCGTCCAGAGTGAGAGATCCTGACTATAAATATTCACCGGATAGAAGGTCTTGAAGCCTATCACATTGGAATAGATGAATTCGGAAGATTCATGCATCTGGATTTTGAGCCGGAAATATATTGCGCGGTATTTATCCACGCCGTCTTTAATGAGCACATCGCTGAAGGTTTTATTAGTACCGTTTGCAGCCTCCGCCACAGTATATACAGAGTTATAGGTTGTGTTAGCCCATGCCAATTCATCGTTGTCATGGGTCTGATAAGCGACTTGGAGATAAACCTTGGCGGTATTAGGAGCCTTCAGATAGACATTGAAGGAGTATCTTTCTCCCATCGTGATATAGTTCTCCTCATAATCAACCATACTGAGTTCGGTTTCCACACCTTCTATCTTATAGAGGGCAGTAAAGCTGCAGTTGCGCTGGATATTGGAGTAGTCACCGTTCCAGCGGTCGAAGGTCATTCCTTCGTGTGTGGGAACGACCGGCGCATAGGCAGCATGCCCCTCCTCCACCTGCTGGGTGCTGAGGAGCGTGTGGTCGTAGTCATAGAACTTGACGGTGTACATAGGATAGGTCTCGCGGTAGAGCACATTGCATGCCGGCATGTCGAACTCTATACCGTTGCTGGTCTGCTCGGTCTGGACAGGGTAGTCCGAGGAGAAATGATACTGCATTTCCGGAGCCGGATAAGGCAGCGTGATATGGTGTCCGGCGGAGTAATAGGTCGATGAGAAATTGAGCTTATCGAGGCGGTATTTGAAAGTGACGTCCACCGTATTGGAGTAATAAATATTGCCGGTAAGGATGTCCTGTATCTTGAGGCGGTATGTCCGCGCAGCGGGGTAGTCTTTGAGCATGACGCGCTTATAGGTATAGGTATAACCCTCCTGCGCCTGCAAGGGAGAGATCTCTCTCGCTTCCACGCCTTTCCAGGTCTGATCTTCTTGCCGGTATTGGAGCGTGATCTTGGTCTTGTTGGTGCCTTTGATTGTACCGGTGAGCGAGAAGTTCTCGCCGTATTTCACCTCGGCAGCGGAGGCAGAGAGATCGTGCTCTGTAACAGTGGGATAGGAGATGTCCACATAGTTGTTGAGGTATAGTCTTCTACCATTATCGTCAGTAGAACGTGTCTCGAAAGGCGCCCAAATCGAATAGAAAGGTCCAGCTGCGATTTCTCCTATTATTGCGACACGGAGGTCCGTATATCCTCTTGCGAGCATGGTATCCAGCGGGGCAGAGATATCCATCGTTTTCTCATAGGATACGACCAGCGGATTCAGCGTATTTTCCACCTCTTCACTTTCCGAAATACGAGAAGCATACCGCAAAGTCAATTTGCCTTCGTCGTTTGTTACCAGCTCACCATAGTTATAAGTACCTTCGGGCCATCCGTTGCCCTTTATTTTCCATGTGTGCGAACGGTCATAAGGCGCTCTGTTGAAAATAATTACCGTAAACTGGTGATTCAGAGCCGCTTCGTGCGGAAGGTAGGTATCATCCCCCGTAGTATAGGGGTCTCCGTCCTCAAAGAAAACAGGGTTGTACACATCAAAAGTGACTGTTTTGGCGTCCTTGTCCACCCGGATATTTCTAATGTAACGGGGGTAAGGCAAAGAGTCCACTTGCTGGAACGATAGGCTGTTGAGCTCAGCCTGCATGTTAGCAGCCAAAAAAGCTGCGAACAGAAAAAGAAAGATCTTCTTCATAATAGCATTTGTTTAAAGGGTTAATAATATGTTGTTTGTTATAAAAAAGGTCTGTTATGGCTCATTATTGTCCCTCTTGCGTCATAGGAATAACCCCCTAATCACCCCTTAATAACCCCCTAATCACCCCCTAATCACCCCCTTTTGTAAGGAAAAAGGTGAAAGGTGAAAGAACACGAGCGAGCATAAAAAAGCACCGCGATGATTTGTATCAAATCACGGTGCAAAGGTACATCTTTTTTTTGAAACAGCAGTCATCATTTTCCGTCATTTTTTAAGAAAATATCTACATTTTCAATCAAAATGCGGTTATGAAGAAAAAAGAGAGCTGTATTGCGATGTGTAAAAAATGACGGAATTGTAGAAAATTTGGCGTTTTGGGTCCATTATTCGGTTTTATATTGGTCTCGCCATTTGGCGGGCGTGACGCCTGTGTCGCTCTGGAAAGCACGGATGAAAGAGTTGACTTCCTTATAGCCGCATTGGGCAGATATTTCCTTGATAGTCAAGGTGGTAGAGGACAGAAGTTCTTTAGCTTTATTGATCTGAACGACACGGACAAACATCTTCGGCGAACCCTTTGTGATTGCATACATTCTGCGCCGGAAGGTGGATGAAGACATGCAAAGCGACTCCGCCATTCCGTTAATACCGAGATCTCCATTAGGAAGGTGTGCGGAAATATAATCAATGACCCTCGCCATGAAGAGATCGTCATCAGCTTCGGCGAGCAATTCCTTCTCTTCCGTTGCGGGTTCAGCCTTGGCGATGGCGTGCTTGACACGCTCGGCATGGCGGAGTTTCTGGACTTCGTTGAGCAGATGGCTGAAATGCTCCACCTGTCTGCGTGTTCTGCGTCGATAATTGACATAGGTAGCGATCGCCATGAAGACGAAGATCGCGCTGATGACCGAGATCAGGATGATCGTCCGGATCTGCTGCTTCCGGTTGATCTGCCGGAGTATGTCGTTCTCCATCTCGGCAGCCAGCCTCGTGAGGTTGGCATTCGATTCGCTATCATAGATAGAGTCTCGCAAGTGCTCAAAGCGGTCCCCGTGCTCGAGCGCGGCTTCGGGATCAATGCCCCGTAGTGTTTCGCGCAAGCCCTTGCGCGTGTGCGCTTCATTATAAATATCATGCTGCTCCATGAAGATGGGCAGGGCTTTGTAATAGTAATCGGCTCCTTCGCGGTTTCGCCCTGTGATATAAAGGAGGTCTCCCAGATGGTTATAGGCGATAGCGAGCGAGTGGTAATTGCCGGAGGCTTCGATGACAGGAATGGCTTCCCGCAAGATCTTTTCCGCTTCGTCGAACCGGTCCATAGCGATGAGCGCGGCAGCGCGCTGGGTTTGGCGGATAGCCGCTTTGTCCGTACGTCCGAGCCGGGTCTCGATTTCCCAAGCGCGTGTAGCATAATCCAGCGTCTGCGGGAACTTCCTCTGATGCTGGTACACCTCGGACGCCATGCCGTAGATGACCGCTTTTCGCGGCAGATTATCCGTTTTCTCCACATATTCGATGGCGCGCAGGATATATTGCTCCGCTTCGTCCGGCTTTCGCATGGACATGTAAATGCCCGCGAGGGTGTTATACGAGGAGGCGATGTTATTGGGATTACCGCTCTCGATGTCCAGTCTGTTGCATCGTTTGGCATAGAGCGCGGCCTTGTCGAAATCGCCGAGTCGCACATAGATCAGACCGAGGAGAGAGGCGCAGTCCGCCTCCATGGTCTTGTCACCGATGGCTTCGCATAGGGGCAGTGCGCGTTCGCCATAGCCGGCAGAGCGGAGGAAATCCTGGGCGTCATAGTAATACTCCGCCGCCCAATACCAGACCCAGGCGCAGAGGGAGTCATGCGAGGTGGTTTCAGAAACCACGATCGGTTCGTCGAGGAATTCCCGCTCCTCCAGGGCTGAGAAGAAAAGAGCCGCGTTAGCCGGCGTCACTTTCTTGTCAAAAGCCGCCAGCGATGTTTCCGGATCAGCCGCCCACAGGGAGCAGCAGGCGAGCAACAATGCAAGAAAAACAGATGTGCGTTTCATAATTATATGAATTTTGCTGCAAAGGTACTGCTTTTTTTTGATATATGAATCATCATTTTCAATCAATTTTCAAAAAAATATCATCATTTTCAATCAAAAACAAAAATAAAAGGTGGAAAAATCGTCAAAAATGCGTACTTTCTTGCGTATTCGAAAAAAAAGTTGTAATTTTGTGCGCTTTTTCGCGTATAAGATCTTTGATAAAGTAAATAAACATAGATAAACACTTTTAAATGCTTTGAGCTTCGCTCTATGTGTATTTCGGGGCTATAAACTCCTCGTGTGCAAGCACCCGGATAGTTTCTATCCCCAAAATCCACACCCTGCGGGTAAAGCATTTAAAAGCCATAAAAAAAGATAAAATTTATTTAGTTGGTCCAAAATTACCCAAAATTATTCAAAAATTTATTTGCTTTTCGTTCACGAATTACGCGAATTAAACGAATTTTAATTACACAAAGGGAAATATATAAATGATTGATTATATAAAAGGAATATTGACGGAACTGAATCCGACGGAAGCAGTGGTCGAAGCAGCGGGCGTGGGATACGCTATCGCTATTACGCTGCCAGGGTACAGCGCGATGGTGGGGAAAGAAGAGCCTTCAGCCGTCAGCCATCAGCCGTCAGAAGTGAAGCTCTATATCACGGAGGTCATACGCGAGGACGCGCATGAGTTATACGGTTTCGTGGAGAAAAGCGAACGGCGGCTGTTTGAGCTGCTGATGACCGTGAGCGGCGTGGGTGCATCGACCGCGCGCATGATCATGAGCGCGTTCAGCGCAGAGGAACTGCGGATGCTGATCGCCACCGGCAACGCCAAAGCGATGGCGAAAGTGAAAGGCCTCGGACCCAAGACCGCACAACGGATCATCGTTGATCTGAAAGACAAAGCGATCAAGCTGGATCTCGGAGGCGACCCCACGGAGATACCGATGTTAGCGCCCGAAGCGGACACCGGCGTGCGCGCCGAAGCCATCAGCGCACTGACGATGCTCGGGTTCGCTACGGCGCCCAGCGGCAAGGCGGTTGACAAGATACTCAAAGGCGAGCCGACACTCAAAGTGGAAGCGGTCATACGCGAGGCGCTGAAAATGCTTTGAGAAGATTTGAAGATTAAAAACGAAAATGCGGCAGGACGGCTACTAATGTAGCCTAATGGGCACCGGCTTTTGCCCTCTTGTGAGCAAGCTCCCAGAGAACAAAAACCAATACCCATTCCGCACGACTTCAATAAGTCGTCCGGCTGCCTTACAAAAATAATAAAAAATAAGAAAAATATTTTTTAGGGACTAAACAATTTACAATGTACAATGTACAAAGCGTCCTAGAGGCTTTGGTACAAAATTAGAAGTCCGTACGTATCTTAAAACATTGTACCAAACTCCGTAAGCCCCTTGTGAATTGATAATTGAGAATTGAGAATTGAAAGGTAGATATTTATACATATTATTGGTTAGTCTGTTGCTGTGGTTGCCGATGGTGACTATGGCGGTTGATGCGCAGAACAACGACGGCAAAAGCAAACGCGGCGGCAAGAGTCTGAAAGAACTCGTGGCGGAAGAGAAAGCACGGAAAGAAGCCGAGAAAGAGAAACAAACCCCACCCCAACCCTCCCCTCAAGGGAGGGAGAGCGGTGACGGGGCAACGGTTACCGCCGACGGGACGAGCCCTGAAGCCGCAGCGGATTATGTGACGGAGACGGACAGCGCTATCTGGGCGCCGACGAAAGTGAAGCAACTCGGCGTGGAGAACTTCGGCGAGCTGGTGCAGCCGCAGAGTTCATTGGATCTGCAAGATCCGGGTAATATATCCACTACCGTGGAATACCAGCCGGAGACGGGTATGTATGTGCTGCACACACGCATCGGCGAGACCGACGTCACGACGCCGTATATGCTGACGCAAGACGAATATAACCATTACGCCGAGCGGCAGATCATGCACCGGTACTGGCAGCAGAAAATAGGCGAGGTGGAGCATAACAACGAGTCCAAGTTCGACATCACCGATATGAAATTCAATATCGGTCCGGCGGACAAAGTGTTCGGTCCGGGCGGCGTGCAACTGAAGATGCAAGGAAGCGCCGAGTTGCTATTCGGATTCAAGCACCAATACATCGCCAACCCGTCTCTTACTGTACGCGCGCGCAACAACAACATCTTCGATTTCGACGAGAAGATCCAAGCCAGCATACAAGGAAAAGTCGGTTCGAAACTCAATTTCAACATGAGTTACAACACCGAGGCTTCTTTCTCGTTCGACCAGCAGAACCTCAAACTGAACTACAAAGGCGAAGAGGACGACATCATCCAGAGTATCGAAGCCGGTAACGTGACGATGGACCTGCCCTCATCGCTCATCCGAGGCAGCCAGGCACTTTTCGGAATCAAGACGAACCTGAAATTCGGCAAGTTCCGCATTCAGGCGCTCATCAGCCAGCAGAACAGCGAGGCGCAGACCGTGAGCAGCAAAGGCGGATCGCAGATGACCAAGTTCGACATCAGCGGCGACAGCTACGACGAGAACCGACATTTCTTCCTGAGCCACTATTTCCGCGACCGCTACGAATCGGCGATGGCGAGCGTGCCCTACATAGCCTCCGGCATCACGATCAACAAGATCGAGGTCTGGATCACCAATAAACGCGGTAACTACGACCAAGCGCGTAACATCGTGGCTTTTGCGGACCTCGGCGAGAACAGCGACCACGTCTTTAACACCTCGTGGGGTGGCGCTCCCGGTCTGGCACCGGACAACAACACCAACGGACTTTATGCCGCTATCCGCGCGACCGATTTCCGCAACCTGCAGCAGACCAGCCAAGTGCTGGAAGGGATGAACGGCATGGAGGGCGGAAATGACTTCGAGAAGATCGAGAGTGCGCGGTTGCTGACCAGCAGCGAATATACGCTCAACAGCGCGTTGGGTTACATCTCGCTGAAGAGCGCGCTGAACCAAGACGAAGTCTTGGCGGTGGCTTACGAATACACGTACAACGGCAAGGTCTATCAGGTAGGTGAGTTCTCGACGGACGGCAGCGAGGAGTTGCACGCGCCGAATGCGCTGGCACTGAAGATGCTGAAAAACAGCGCGAACGCACCCAACAAAAAAGGTCGCGGCACATGGGACCTGATGATGAAAAACATCTACTCCCTCGGCGCTACCAGCATCAACCAAGACAAGTTCGAACTCTACGTCACGTACCGCAACGACTCGGTGGGAACGGACGTGCAATACCTGAACGAAGGACCGGAGGCGATCAACGGCAAGCAGCTGCTGCGCGTGATGAACCTCGACCGATTAGACCAGAAACATAACGCGTCCCCCGACGGACGGTTCGACTTCATCGAAGGACTGACCGTCTATGCCTCGTCCGGCAAGATCATTTTCCCTGTGCTGGAGCCGTTCGGCAGCCATTTGGCAGACGCCCTGGGCAACGACCCGCGGCTGGTGAAGAAATACTGCTTCCCCGAGCTCTACGACTCGACGCTGATCGTGGCGCAGGAACTGAGCGAGAAGAACAAATTCCACTTGACGGGTAAATACAAAGGCACGAACGGCAGCGAGATCCGTCTGGGCGCGATGAACGTGCCGCGTGGGTCGGTGACCGTCACAGCCGGCGGTGCTACCCTGATCGAGAACGTCGATTACACCGTCGATTACACGATGGGAACAGTGACGATCCTGAACACCTCGATCCTGGAGAGCGGCACGAACGTGGATGTGAAGCTGGAGAACCAGAGTACGTTCTCGCTGCAACGGAAGAGCCTGTTCGGTGCACACTTGGAGTACGAGTTCAACAAAGACCTCGTCCTCGGCGGTACGATCATGCACTTGCGCGAGCGTCCTCTGACCACCAAGGTCAACACCGGTTCGGAGCCGCTGGCGAACACGATCTGGGGCGTCAACGGCAGTTGGAAGACCGAGATGCAGTGGCTCACCAACGCCATCGACAAGATTCCTTGGATCAATGCCACCGCGCCTTCGACCTTCCAGATCAATGCGGAGTTTGCGCACCTTATCCCGGGACACACCCGCGATGTCGGAGCCGTCGGAACAGCGTACATCGACGATTTCGAGAGCACCACGACCAATATCGACATTCACTATCCGAGTTACTGGTTCCTCGCTTCCACGCCGACCGTCTTCGACGAATCGAAAGAAATCAACAAACCGGAATATAACAAGAACAGGGCTTTGCTGTCGTGGTTCTCAGTAGATCCTATTTTCGGCTACCCCCAGTCCAACACGCCGGCACATATCAAAAACGACCTGGCGGCACTGAGCGACCACAGGACACGTATCGTTTATCAGGACGAGATTTACCCTAACCGCCAGGAAGCAAGCAATGTCGATACCAAGCTGCCGATCCTGAACCTCGCGTACTACCCCGAGGAGCGCGGACAGTACAATATCTCCGCCAGCGAGATCGGTACGGACGGTAAGCTGACCAACCCCAAGAAGCGCTGGGGCGGTATTATGCGACGGCTGGACAACACCGATTTCGAGAAAGCCAACATCGAGTACATCCAGTTCTGGCTGATGGACCCGGCGCTGACCAACCCCGAGGGCTACGACGGCGAACTATATATCAACCTCGGTGACATCAGCGAAGACATCTTGCGCGACGGCAAGAAAGCGTTTGAGCATGGTCTGCCGGTGAGCGCTGCCGACCAAGGTCGCGTCGATAGCACCATTTGGGGTTATGTCCCGAAGACCACCAGCACCGTTGTTGCCTTCAGCAACGAGACCGGATCCCGCGCTATGCAGGACGTCGGTCTGAACGGTCTGAACAGCGAGCAGGAGAAGACTTGGCCTGCTTACCGTCAGTACCTGACGGAGCTGGAGAGCCGCGTGTCCGCAGACGTTTGGAACCGTTGGGAGGGCGAGCGCTTCTCGCCGAGGAACGACCCTGCGGGAGATGATTTCCACTACTACAGAGGTTCCGATTTCGACCGCGAGGAAGTGCCTATTCTGGAGCGTTACAAACACTACAACGGTACGGAGGGCAACTCGCCCGCGACAGAGCAGCAGAGCGAGAGTTACGGTACGGCTTCGACTCTGACGCCGGATATAGAGGATATCAACCTCGATAACACCCTGAACGAATACGAGAAATACTACCAATACAAGGTCATCCTGCGTCCGGATATGATGGAGGTGGGACGGCAGCATATCACGGAGAAGAAAGTGCGCAATGTGACGCTGCGCAACGGCGAGACGCAAGAGGTGACGTGGTACCAATTCAAGATTCCTCTCCGCGGCGACAGCGCCAGCGTGCAGAAGATCGGTTCGATCCGCAACTGGAAATCGATCCGTTTCATGCGTATGTACATGACGGGATTCGAGAAAGAGACGCACTTGCGTTTCGCTACGCTGGACTTGGTGCGCGGCGACTGGAGGCAGTACACGCGTGATCTGGCGCCCGTCGGGACGCCGGTCAACACCGGCGCGTCCATCGACGTGCAGACCGTCAACATCGAGGAGAACAGCACCCGTACCCCGATCAACTACGTGCTTCCTCCGGGCGTAAGCCGTCAGACCGACCCGGGTCAGGCACAGCTGATTGCCCAGAACGAGCAAGCGATGGTGCTGCGCGTAGCACATCTCAGCCCGCACGACGCCAGAGCGATGTACAAGAACTCCGGTTACGACATGCGGCAATACAAGAACCTGCAGATGTTTGTCCATGCCGAGCAACTGAGTACCGTTGATCCGGACTTGAAGGACGGAGACCTGAGCTGCTTCATCCGTCTGGGTTCCGACCTGCGCAACAACTACTACGAATATGAGATCCCGCTACATCTGACCGCACCGGGTCTGTATAACAACAACTCTGCTGCCGACCGCGAGATCGTTTGGCCGAAGGAGAATATGTTCGACTTTGCGCTGAAGGTGCTGACAGACGCCAAGACCGCCCGCAACAAAGCCAAACGGGCAGGCAACGAGGGTGTCAGCAACACGATCCCGTACGTGATCTACGACGACGCGAACGACAAACCACAGAACAAGATCACTGTCCTCGGAAACCCGACGCTGGAAGACGTCAGCACCATCATGATCGGTGTGCGCAACAACGGCCAGCACGAGGCCTCGGGTGAGATATGGGTGAACGAGCTGCGTCTGAGCCAGTTCAACGAACAAGGCGGTGTGGCTGCGATGGCGAATGCCGCCCTCGCGATCAGCGACATCGCCCAGCTGAACGTAGCCGGACGGTTAGAGACCGCAGGATACGGTTCGATCGAGTCGAACGTGCTGGACCGCAACATGGATAACTTCTACCAGATCTCGGTCAGCGCAGCCCTCGAAGGAGGACGTCTCTTCCCGGAGAAAGCGAAGATCCAGATGCCGCTCTACGTCTCCTACAGCAACGAGACCACCAGCCCCGACTACGACCCTCTGGACAGCGACGTCAAGTTGAGCGAGACCCTCAGTACCTACGACACCAAAGAGGAACGCGACTCGATCAAACGGATGACCAACACCGTACACGAGTCCACATCGTTCAGTGTCAGCAACCTGAAGGTCAACATCCACTCCAAGAAACGCGATATGTTCTACGATCCGGCGAACTTCTCGATCTCCGCTTCGTTCAACAAACAGAACGAGCACTCGCCGGAAATGGAAACCAACTACACCACCGACCACAAGGGTTCGTTCCAATACGCCTATAGCTTCAATCCCAAACCCTGGGAGCCGTTCAGCAAGGTGGAGAAAGTGCAGAAAGTGAAATTCCTGAAAGAGATGAATTTCTACTACCTGCCCCAGTCCTGGGCATTCAACACCAACATGCACCGTACCTTCAGTCACATGAAGATGCGCGACCTCGCCGGAGGGGCAAGCGATGCGATGGATCTGACCTACAGCAAGGATTTCACATGGGACCGGCATGTCGATTTCAAATACGACCTGACGAAGAATATGAAATTCAGTTTCCAGAGCGCAATGAACGCCATCATTGATGAAGGTAAATACACGCCGGAGATCCTGAAAGGTCAGTATTTCGACCCGGAGTTCAACCACGATAAATACGAGGCATGGCGTGATACGATCCAGCGTTCGCTCGCCAAATGGGGTTCGCCTTACACCTACCAACAAGTCTTCACCGCCAGCTGGAATGTGCCTTTGAACCGCATTCCGGGTCTGGACGCGCTGACTGCGAACGGATCCTACAACGCGACCTATAACTGGACCCGCACGGCGTCCTCTACGACGAACGGTGTGGACCGCGGTAACACCGTCAGCAGCCTCCAAAGCTGGCAGGTCGATGGAGGAATCAATTTCGAGACGTGGTACGGTAAGTCCAAGTACTGGAAGACGATGACACAGCGGTACGGAGGTCGTGGCGGGCGCCAGCGTGCCTTCAAACCCAAGACTTACACCCAGACTATCAATATGAAGAAAGGCGAAGCGGTCGAGATCACCCACCGGCTCAACAGTGAGTTGCTGCAAGTGGCTGTGACCGACTCGGCAGGCAGAGTTCTGCCCGTGAGCTTCCGTCCGGCGGGTAACACCAAAGTGACCATTACCCCCAAGCGCGACTGCGCGAACGCCGTCGTGACCGTGACGACCAAGGATCCGAACCAGCGCACCTCCGCCCAGATCGCAGGCGATATGTTCGCCTACGTAGGAACGATGTTCCGGAGGCTGCAAGTGACCTACCGCGAGACGAACTCGTTGAGCGTACCGGGATTCATGCCCGAAGCCGGATTTATGGGACAACGCAAAGCCAACGGCGCTTATGCTCCGGGGTTTGATTTCGCCTTCGGTTTCATCCCGAATAACTTTATGGAACGCGCAAGAACCCACGGCTGGCTCTCCGGCGATACCTCTATCGTGCAGCCGGCGACGAGGGCACACACCTCCGATCTGGACATCAAACTGACATTAGAACCGCTTCCGGGATTCAAGATCCAGCTGAACGGCAAACGATATATGGCGCAATCCACCTCGATCATTTACAGCTACGGCGACCTGCAGGAAAACATGACGGGTTCGTTCAACATCACCCAAGTAGCGATCGGAACGATCTTCAGCCGCGTCGGCAGCCAAGAGGAGAACTTCGCCAACAGCGCGTTTGACCGCTTCTTGGAGAACCGCGCGCTCTTGACCGACCGCGTGCAAGAGCAATACAACGGCATGACCCTGCCAAGCACCGGATTCATGAGCAACATTCCGCTCGGCACCAAATACGACCCGACGAAACACGGCACCGTGAACCGCAACTCGGCGGATGTACTCGTGCCTGCCTTCCTCGCGGCTTATACCGGCAGAGACGCCGGAAGGATCGGTTTGAACCCGTTCTTGGGCATTCTGAAGATCCTGCCGAACTGGTCTGTGACCTACGACGGTTTAGGCAAGTTGCCGTGGATGCGCGACCATTTCAAGTCCGTGACACTGACCCACGCTTATACCTGTAAGTACGCCATCGGTTCGTACGGCAGCTACTCGACCTGGGTAGGCGGCGACGGCAATAACAAGATGCTCGGTTTCGTGCGCGACGTGACGACCGACGCTCCGCGTCCAAGCTCGGCGTACGACATCAGCAATGTGACGCTGACCGAAGCTTTCGCGCCGCTAATCGGACTGAACTTGACGATGAAAAACTCGTTGAGTCTCAAAGCCGAGTACCGCAAGCAGCGCAACCTGGCGCTGAACGTGACGAGCGTACAACTGACCGAAGGACATACATCCGAGTTCGTCATCGGAGCCGGATATACGATCAAAAACCTCAGTTTCATCGCCAAGAAGAAAGACGGCGGACAAAAGAAAGTGAGCAACGACTTGAAGCTGCAAGTAGATGTGTCCTACAAGGACGTGAAGATGCTGCTCCGCAAAGTAGAAGAAGGCATCACGCAAGCTTCGTCCGGCAACAAAGTGCTGGCGATCAAGATCTCGGCGGACTATGTCCTGAGCCAGAAGATCAACCTGCAACTCTTCTACGACCACCAAGGTACGACGCCGCTGATCTCGTCCTCTTATCCGGTGAAGGCAGACAATGTGGGATTGAATATCAAGTTGATGCTGACGAGGTGATGTACAAGGTAGGGATCATAGGACCGGAGAGCACAGGGAAGAGCGTATTGGCGCGGTACTTAGCGAGACGATACAAGGGCGTGCTGGTGGAGGAATATGCGCGGCGGTACGTAGAGGAAAAAGGTACGACGGAGGTGAGTTATGAGGAGCTATGCGAGATAGCACGGCGGCAGATAGAGGAGATAAAAGCTGTCAGCTATCAGCTATCAGATATCAGTTTCTTCGACACCGAACTAATCGTGACCAAAGTGTGGTTTGATTATGCTTTCGGGCGTGTGCCGGAGTGGCTCAACGAAGCCATCAAAGCCTACCCGATGGACGTCTATCTGCTGACCTATCCGGACATAGCGTGGGTACCCGACCCCGCGCGCAGCAACGGCTCGGACGAGATACGAAAAGAATTATTTGACCGCTACGAATCGGAGATACAGGCGCTGAATATACCGTATTATATCATTCGGCACGAAGAGAGTAATGATTAAGGATTAGGGATTAATGCAGATCGAGGATCTGAACATATTATTTGCCCAACACCCAGAGATAGCTTTGGCTCGACGGGAGTTGCAGAAAGGAAAAGGGATCCACCTTCTCCTGAGCGGTTTGCACGCAAGCGCACGCGCTTTCGCGCTCGCGCAGTTGCGCACGTCCTTATTCATTATTATGGACAATGGAGAGGCGGCGCAATACCTCTACGGCGATCTCAGAAGCCTCCTCCCGCCTTCCCCTGAAGGAAAAGGAGAAGTATATTTCTTCCCTTCCAGTATCCGCCGGCGCACGACAGACGAAGCTATGGCGATCCAGCGCACAGAGACCTTGGGCGCTCTCATGCGCGCGGATAAAAATAGTATAGTGGTGACCTACCCGGAAGCCATCGCGGAGAACGTGCCCAGCCCCAAGACGCTGGAGAAGAGTAGCATGACCCTGCGTGTGGGACAAGAAATCCCGCACTCGGAACTCAGCCGGAAGTTAAGCGATCTGGGCTTTGAGCACGTGGATTTTGTCTTCCAGCCCGGGCAATACGCCATCCGAGGAAGTATCGTGGATATATATAGTTACAGCCACGACATCCCCTACCGTCTGGATTTCTTCGGCGACGAGATAGACAGTATCCGAGAGTTTGACATCGAGGACCAACTGAGCAAGACCAAGGTGGAAGAAGCGGAGATAGTAGGTCAGTCCTCAGAAGCCGGCGATCAGCCGTCTACCTCTATCATAGACTACCTGAACGACGAATTTATATGGGTCAGCAACGAGTGGAGCGTCGTGAAGTATAAATTAGAGGGATTACAGATGACGACGGACGGGTTACAGGAACGCAGGACGATCGAGATGGCGGAGAAGAGTTATTTCCTCACGCATAGCAAGATCGCATTTGACACTCTGCCCCAGCCTGTTTTCCACAAGCAGTTTGATCTGCTCACCGAGGATATTCAAAAACACCGGGCAGAGGGATACAAGATCTATATTTTAGCCGAGCAGAAGAAACAGCTGGATCGCTTGCAGGCGATCTTGGGCGAGGACATCTTCATCCCGATCAATGCAACCATTCATGAGGGTTTCGTGGACAAGGGACTGAAAATTTGTTGTTACACCGACCACCAGATATTTGAGCGTTTCCACCGTGTAAGAGTCTCCAGCGAGAATGCCCGCCGCGGCAAAGCAATCATCACCCTGCGGGAGATCAACCAATTACAAATAGGCGATTATGTGGTGCATTCCGACCATGGTATAGCGCGGTTCGGCGGTCTGGTGACCACTCCGGTAAACGGCAAGCCGCAGGAAATGATCAAACTCAATTACCGCGACGGAGCAAATGTGTTTGTCAGCATTCATAACTTGCACCGGATCAGCAAATACAAGGGTCGTGAAGGCAGCGAACCGACCATCGCGCGTTTAGGCAGCGGTCAATGGGAACGACTCAAAGAGCGGACAAAGGACAAAGTCAAAGACATAGCGCGAGACCTGATCCGACTCTATGCCACCCGTAAGCAGCAGCAAGGCTACGCCTACTCGCCGGACGGGTACATGCAGCATGAGTTGGAGGCTTCGTTCCTATACGAAGACACACCGGACCAGGCGAAAGCCACGGCAGACGTAAAACGCGACTTGGAGAGCCCGATGCCGATGGACAGACTGGTATGCGGAGATGTCGGTTTCGGCAAGACCGAAGTAGCTATGCGGGCTGCCTTCAAAGTAGCGACCGACGGCAAACAAGTAGCGGTCTTGGTGCCCACGACGGTATTGGCACTACAGCATTATAACACGTTCCGCGAGCGGATGAAGAACATGCCGGTGCGGATAGAATACCTCAGCCGACTCAAATCCGCCAAAGAGATCAAAGAACTACTCGCGAAACTGGAGGCAGGCAAGATAGACATCCTGATCGGCACCCATAAGATCATTGGCAAGAATGTCAAATGGCACGATTTAGGTCTGCTGATCATAGACGAGGAGCAGAAATTCGGCGTAGCAGCCAAAGAGAAGTTAAAGAGTCTCCGGGCGAACATCGACGTGCTGACCCTGACGGCGACTCCGATCCCTCGCACCCTGCAGTTCTCGTTGCTGGGCGCCCGAGACCTGAGCGTGATGACCACTCCGCCACCCAACAGATACCCTGTGCAGACGGAACTGATCACCATCGACGACGAAGATATAATCAAAGAGGCGATAGACCTGGAAATGGAGCGCAACGGTCAGATTTTCATCGTCAACAACCGCATTGAGATGTTGCCTCGTATCGAAAACCGCATCCGCAAGCTGTGCCCTGAAGCGCGAATCATCGTAGCGCACGGCCAGCTACCGGCAGGTGAGATGGAGGAAAGGCTGGAGGCGTTTATCAATTATGACGCGGATATTCTGCTCTCCACCACGATCATCGAATCCGGCGTGGATATACCGAACGTGAACACCATCCTGATTTTCAGCGCACACCAATACGGACTGGCAGACCTTCACCAACTACGCGGACGCGTGGGACGATCAAACAGAAAAGCGTACTGCTATCTGATCGCGCCGGAGAAAGAGCTGTTGACCGAAGATGCACGGCGGAGACTGGAGGCATTGAGCACATTCGCCGAATTAGGCGCGGGATTTAATCTGGCGATGCAAGATTTGGACATCCGCGGCGCGGGAAATATGCTCGGCGCAGAGCAATCCGGATTTATTGCCGACTTAGGATACGAGACCTACCAGCGAATACTGAACGAAGCTGTCGAGGAACTGAGAGAAGAGATGGGAGGAGAACTCAACGATGCAAATTCGTCCAATCTTGACGGTACAATATTTCCGAATGACAGCAAGCGGACGTGGTGCAGCGATGCGCAGTTAGAGACGGACATAGCGGTATGTTTTCCGAACGACTATATCGAGAATATATCCGAACGCATCACCCTCTACCGCGAGTTGGACAGTCTGCATAGCGAAGACCAGTTGTTAGACTACCGCAAGCATTTGATAGACCGTTTCGGTCCGCTCCCGGAAGCCGCAGAGGAGCTGCTGGAGGTAGTACGGTTACGGTGGCTCTGCTGCCGGTTGGGAATAGAGAAAATATTGCTGAAAGGCGAGCACATGACCCTCTATCTGGTGCAGAAAAAAGACGCGTACTGGCAGTCCAAAGAGTTCGGCAATATGATCCAATACGCCGTGACCAGACCCGAACGGTGCATGATGCAAGAAGAGCGAGACAAGAAAGGTTTCAAGACCGGACGGCGGTACATGACCATCACGAATGTAAAAACAATCAACGGAGCAATGACTTTGCTCTCCAAAATAGAAAAAGGAGAATTATGAAATTTATCGGTATTATCCCCTCGCGCTACGGCTCTACTCGCTTCCCGGGCAAGCCACTGGCAGATATATGCGGAAAGACGGTCATCCGCCGCGTGTATGAACAAGCGTCGAAAGCCTTGGACACCGTGGTCGTAGCTACGGACGACGAGCGGATATACGAGGCTGTAGAGCGTTTCAGCGGCAAAGTGGTAATGACCAGTCCGAATCATAAATGCGGCACCGACCGATGTCTGGAGGCATATAAAGCCATCACAACACCTACTTGGCGGGAGCAGAATGACGCGGATACCATAGTGATCAATATACAAGGCGACGAACCCTTCATCCAGCCGGAGCAGATAGAGACACTCATGACGTGTTTCGACTCCGCGGACACCCAGATAGCGACCCTCGTTCGTCCCTTCACCGACGAAGACAGTAACGAAGAACTGGAGGAGGTGAATACGCCTAAAGTGGATTGGGATCCGGCAACGGGAAAAGCCAAGATGTTCTCCCGCAAGGTGATCGCTGCAGCGGACGGCAAGTATTATCGGCATATCGGTATCTATGCCTACCGCGCAGATGTATTGGCACAGATCACCCGGCTGGATCAGAGTCCGCTGGAGATAGCTGAGAGGCTGGAGCAACTGCGGTGGCTCGAAAACGGCTACACCATCCGCGTCGGAGTGACCGAGGTTCCTACAATCGGGATCGACACACCGCAAGACCTCGAAAAAGCAATAAACTGGTATAAATATAATGGATAAAAAATATTAACCTTTAAAAACACAACAATTATGGCAAAAGAAAATTGTCCTACTCCGCACATCGGTGCGCAGTACGGTGAGATCGCAAAGACAGTGATCATGGCAGGTGACCCTCTTCGCGCTAAATTAATGGCAGAGCGCTATTTAGAGAATCCACGAATGGTGACCAGTGTACGCAATATGTTCGGCTTTACCGGCATGTACAAAGGGAAAGAAGTGTCCGTCATGGGGCATGGAATGGGTATTCCGTCGATCGGCATTTATACCTACGAGTTATTCAATTTCTATG
Organism: Paludibacteraceae bacterium; assembly: GCA_017464475.1. Classification (GTDB taxonomy): domain Bacteria; phylum Bacteroidota; class Bacteroidia; order Bacteroidales; family Paludibacteraceae; genus Colicola. Next base: position 13,289 of record JAFTZQ010000029.1, on the reverse strand, counting down.
ATGTAGAGACCATCATCCGCGTAGGCTCTTGCGGTGCGCGCCAGATGTATGTTCATCTGGGCGACCTGGTGATCGCACAGGGCTCTTGCACGGACAGCAACTGGGCAGAACAATACCAGTTGAATGGTACGTTCGCTCCGATCGCTGACTTTGATCTCTGCCGCCGCGCGGTGGACGCATGCGAGAAATTCGGCTACACCTACCATGTAGGAAATGTCTTCTCGGCTGATAGTTTCTATTGCGAGGATCCCCGCAAGGTGAACTGGACCAAGATGGGGGTTCTGGCAGACGAGATGGAAGCTCCTGCACTGTATATGAACGCTGCCCGTTTTGGAAAGAAAGCTCTAGTGATCTGCACTGTAAGCGATCATATCCTGACCGGCGAAGCGACCACTGCAGAACAACGCCAGAACTCATTCACCAACATGATGGATGTTGCATTTGATATTATTTAAGGATGAAAAAACAATGGATTCTGGTGGTATTAGCTCTCTTGCCCCTGAGTTTCACGGCTCAAGGGCAAGAAGCCGATGCCGCACCCGCCCAAGAGAAGAAATCGGGCTCTAAAGTGTTCACCGGTATCTCCGGCGGTATGCTTCTGCACGCCGGTTACCTCTTCTCCGATGACCCGACAAAAGTGTTTAGCAACACCGGTTTGGGAAGTGCTGACTACGTCAAAAATCTGCCCAGAGCCGGAGCCGCTTTCGGTCTCGGTGGTATGTTGCGCATACATTTTATCAATCATATCCATTTAGGCGGCGAGGGACACATGAGCACGATGCCGCTTATGAATACCGGCTCGAATATACGGACCGGATGGGGAGGTGCTTTCGCCGATTTCTATGCCAACTGGGGCAAAGTGCGTCCTATGATAGGTCTGTCGGTCGGCGGAGGAACGATGAAAAGGCTCTACGTGCCAGACCAGAAACCCGTGGAAAATCCCGGCTCTACACCTCAAGAGAGCACTACTTACAACTCTTCGTACGTCAAGACCCCGTTCTTTTATATGGATCCATACGTAGGATTAGAAATCAGCTTAACCAACCATATTGCTCTCATGATCCGAATTGACTATATGTTACCTTTCGGACGGACCAGTAGCGGACTTACCAACCTCGGCAACGACGTCAAATGGAGCAATTTCATGACGCCAAGCGGACCGCGACTCTATGTAGGAGTGATGTTCGGCCAACTAAATCGCTAACAACTAATAGAAATTAATAATATATATCACACAAACAGAATGGATAAAAACACTTGGATCGGCTTCCTTCTTATAGCCGCTATCGTAATTGGATTCACATGGATTCAGCGCCCGTCGAAAGAAGAATTGGCGGAGCGCCAACGCGTACAAGACTCTATTAACATTGCCCGTATGACCGCCGCAGAGGCGCAGAGGCTCTCCGACTCGCTGCAACTCGTTGCAGGTCAATCCGCTCAGGAGGAAACGGTTTCGCCGGAGCAAGTACAGGAGCGCATTCAAGCCGCCTACGGCACATTCGCTAATGCAGCACAAGGAGAAGAGCGCTTCGTCACTCTCCAAAACGAGAAAGTACGTCTCACCCTCTCTACTTTAGGCGGTGTGATTAAGCATGCAGAGTTATTGGAATACAAAGCCTCAGGCGACACCATCAACCCGCTTAGTCTCTTCCGCGGCGACGAGTCTGCCTTTGGACTGACCCTCATTACCGCCAATAACCGCATTATTCAGACCGGCAACCTCTTCTTTACCCCTATTACTTCGGAAGAGCCAAACAAAGCCATCATGCGCCTGCAGACGACCTCTGCGGATGCATGGCTGGACTTCGTATATGAGTTGTCGGACAACTACATGGTACATTTCGCCATTGAACCGCATAACATGCAGACCGAACTGGCGCAAAACATCAATTCCCTGGAGTTGCAGTGGCGCCAGTTGATCCCACAGCAAGAGCAAGGACGCAAATTCGAGGAGCGCTATGCGCAGTTGCAATACATGCTGGTAGGCGGCGACATAGAGAAATTGAGCGAGAGCAAGGATGACAATACAAAAGAGAGCGCACGCGTCAAATGGATTGGATACAAAGACCAGTTCTTCTCTACCGTCCTGATCGCCGACGACGCCTTCTCCTCTTCGCAATTTTCCTCTACGGTGCAGAGCAAACAGTCCGGCTATATCAAGGAATACAGCACCCATACCTCTATCCCGTTCGATTTGTCGGGAAAGACTCCCACCGGGCTTCGTTTCTATTGCGGTCCGAACCATTACCACACGCTCAAAGCCTATGACGAGGGCGTAGATCGCAGCGAACGCCTGCATCTGAATACCTTGGTACCGCTGGGCTGGAAGATCGTCAGCTGGATCAACGAATGGCTGGTCATTCCGATGTTTGACCTCTTTACCAGCTGGGGACTGCATATCGGTATTGTGATCCTGCTCATGACAATTGTCATCAAACTGATCATTCTGCCATTCGTCTTCGTATCCTATAAATCCAGCGCCAAAATGAAAGCGCTGAAACCGCAGATAGACGCGATCAACGAGAAATATCCGGCGGAGAAAATGCAGGAGCGCCAGCAAGCAACGATGCAACTTTACCAGCAGGCAGGAGTCAGCCCGATGTCCGGCTGTCTGCCGATGTTGTTCCAGTTCCCTGTCTTGATGGCTATGTTCTGGTTCTTGCCTACCGCGATTGAACTCCGTGGCAAATCGCTCCTTTGGGCGGACGACCTATCCACCTACGATGCCGTCTTCCATTGGGGATTCAATATACCTCTCTTGGGCGACCACCTCTCCCTCTTCTGCTTGCTGATGACGGTATGTAACATCGGTTATACCTATATCACTATGCAATCGCAAGCAACGGATCCGAATATGAAGTTTATGAAATACATGATGTACGCTATGCCGCTCATGTTCCTCTTCATATTCAATGACTATGCTGCCGGTTTGAGTTATTACTACCTCGTTTCGCTCTTCTTCACCATCCTCCAGACCATGATTTTCCGCTGGACGCTGAATGACGAAAAGATGTTAGCCGAGATCGAAGCGAATAAAAAGAAAAAAGCCGGCAAACCCAAGTCCGGCTTTATGGCTCGATTAGAGCAGATGCAGCGCGAGCAGCAACGTTTAGCTCGCGAGAACGCTAAGGCGGCTGGCAAGCGACGCTAACTCGCTGTTCACTAATGCCTCTCCGGCGGGAGAGAGCGATACTCCATCCTGGTCAAGCAACTCATCAAAATGGGTGCTTGCCAGCATGGGGGAAGTGATGTCCACCAGATGCACACATTGTTGTGCTGCCAAGCGGAACAATGCCAAATTATACAACGCATGGATATTACGCAGACGCTCGATATTTCCTCCTAACCAGAAGAGAAGATTCTTGCGCTCCTGGGTAGTCATTCCACGCGTAATATAGGCGAAATAGCGGTTCTCGTCTATAATTGGCAGACTCACCAATACAGGCTCTTGCCCGCTTGCGCGCACTTGCGCGATCCTATTGGTATATAGCGCCTTATAAGCCACTAAATCTATTTGCGGCTCATGACGGGCACTCGGGTTTGAAGCAATGGCCTTCCAATTGTACAGAAGACCGCTCTCAGGCTGAATTACAACTGTCTTGTCCATAATGAATAGGGTTTTAATTATAAGTGAATAACTAAATAGGCTATAATAGCCGGTAATTGAAGGCAATAAATTGCGACCAACAGGTCCAAACCAATACGTTTAATAGTTTTCATATCTGTTATAATTGTTTTAGGTTATACAATCTTGTTTCAAATTCGACGCAAAATTACTGCTTTTGGCGCAGGCAGACAACTAAAAGTGATTAGGGACTAAAAAATGTGACGATTTTTGTCAAAATGATGACTAAAATGCAAATATAGTGACAAAAACAGACACTTTCCAGTTTCGTCACACTAAACAAGGAGACTAAATTATGACTAAAATTCCTGCTTCTATCCTCTCTGTATGGACCATGCTGGTGCATGTAATCACCATACCGGTATTCTTTTTAGGTTTTATCCTCCTTTACGAGAGTCAATGGATGGTCAAATTCATGAGTATAGGACACGGAGTGGTTTTTAATGCACTCATGTTGACCTGTATCTTGATCGGTGTGCTATGCGCCGTTCGCATTCCTCTTACTGCCGTTCGGAATAGACCTCATTTGACATGGTGGCAGTATAGTCTAATTTCTTTTGCTGAAATAGTGGTCTTCTCATGCTTTGCAGCCCTGTACATGGCGTTGGTATATGGCGACATAGGCTATTTCCCCGCTTTGGGGCACTGCTTGCGTATGGCGTTCAGTATTCTGCCCTACCCGTATATCACGTTTGCTATCCTCTTTGCGCTTATCAGACCGGATGAACCTATGGCTGCGGAAGAAGATCTAGTCCGCTTTGCCGACAATACAGGCAGACTCAAGCTGGTTATTGCGCATGATGTGATTCTGTACATCGAAGCGCAAGAGAACTATGTCTCCATTCATTATATGGAGAATGCGCAGATGAAAGAATACTCCCTGCGCCAGTCCATGCGCGGGATAGAGGAACTAATGGAAAAACACGGTATCGTCCGCTGCCAGAGGTCTTATTTCGTCAATCCGCGCCATGTGTCCGTACTGCGCAGAGACAAAGAAGGAATGATTCAAGCCGAACTGGATATAACTAATGCGAAACCTGTTCCGGTCTCGCCTAAATACTACGAGCAACTCAGCAGAATGCTGTAGCAGAAGAACCTGGTTAGCCTAGGTGATACCCAGGTTATACCTAGGTTATATAAAGCTTATTAGTTAGTCGTCAGCATGAGATCTGACTGACTTAGGTTCAATGCTGGAGAGAATTGACAAGCATGCCGCAGGCGGCAAGAATATCTTCGCCGCGGGAGCGGCGGATAGTAGTCGTAATCCCGTTACCGGTCAGGTAATCCCGCAGCCATTCCATCTGTTTCTCGTCAGAGCCGGGGAAATGGCGTTCATCCTTATTCGTACGAGCCACATCCTCCACTCCCTCGTGAAAACGTATCAGATTAATCCTGCAGTTCAATCCCTTGAGCAGGCGCAGTAGTTCTTTCGCATGACGAGGTGTGTCATTCTTTCCTGCCCAACAGATGTATTCGAAACTGACTCGCCGTTGGTGGGACCAATCGTATTGTTTGAGGAGCGAAACGACCTCCGTAACAGACATGATCTTCTCTGCCGGCATAATCAAGGCCCGCTCAATGCTGAACGGGTTGTGCATCGACACCGCCAGATGACATTCGCTCTCGTCTAAAAAGCGCTTCATTGCAGGAACTCCAACGGTGGAGACCGTAATGCGTTTGGGCGACCAAGCGCAGCCGTAAGAGGCAGTCATGATCGTCAAAGTCCGCAGCACCTCATCGATATTATCCATAGGTTCTCCCTCGCCCATAAAGACGAGATTAGAGAGTGCTTCGCGCCCGTCGGCTACTGCCATAGCGTCTATCTCGAAGACCTGATTCAATATCTCCGCAGCCGAGAGGTTGCCATGAAAGCCAAGCGTGCCTGTCATGCAAAAACGGCATCCCATCTTACATCCCGCTTGGGTAGAGACGCATAGCGTTGCGCGATCCTCCTCAGGAATATAAACGCTCTCCACATACTGAGGTTCGCTTTGCGAGCCGGAGGCTCCTAAATCCGAGATTTCAAATAAGTATTTCCTTGTTCCATCTGCACTAACAGCTTCTCTCACCGGCGCATGGCGTCCTACTAAATAACGATCTTTCAGCGACTCGCGACCTTTGAGCGAGATATTGGTCATCTCGTCGAAACTGCGCACCCGACGCACATAGAGCCACTCCGCCAGCTGCTTGCCGGCGAACTTAGGCAGACCTATTCCCATAGCCACGGCCTGCAGTTCCTCTAATGTTTTACCTAATAAGATTTCCAAGGGTTATTCGTTTGGGAGCATAGTAACGTCCATGTGCGGATATGCAAATGTGAAGCCTTGCTGCGGTAATTCGGTATAGAATCGCTCTTGGAGAGCAAAGAACACATCCCAGTAATCATTAGCCCTCACCCACGCACGCACCACAAAGGTGATATCATTTGCATTGAGCGAACTCAGTCCTACGAAGGGCGCAGGAATAGCGTCCATTTGATAATTGACCGTTGAGAGCTGATAATTGGAGATATTCAGCTCCTTGTACAGCTTCTTCATATTTGTCTTCGCCTGAAGCACCCGCTTGTCACTATTGACGATTGCGAGAATGGCTTCCTTACAAGCGGCTGCATCTACGCCGTATGAGACACTAACAGACCACTCCACGCGCCGCAGAGGACGTCCGTTGTAATTATGTATCGTCCCATTGGAGAGCGCGCCGTTCGGCAGAATCACCACCTTATTATCCGTCGTCAAAATCTTGGTCGCCGTAATATTGACCTCCACTACCTTTCCTGACACTCCTTGCGCCTCAATAAAATCGCCTGCTTTGAACGGTTTGAAAGCCAGAAGCATGATTCCTCCTGCGAAATTCTGTACCGTACCGGAGAGCGCCATACCGATTGCCATACCTCCGGCGGCTAAGAGCGCCGCAAGAGAGGTGGTGTTCACGCCCAGCGTACTGATCGAGATCACGACCAATAGAATGGTCATGGAGATGGAGACGAAGGAGGATACAAACGAAGCGATGGTCGGTTCGGTCTTGCGGCGGGCGAACGAACGCTTGAGGATATTCTGTACCCATCGAATGATCAGGATACCGATGGCAAAGATCAACAGTGCCGCCAGCACTTTGATTCCGAATTGCAGCATGGACTGACCGACCTCTTGCCAGAAAGTATCAGGATTTTCCTTCGCAAGTTCAATCATTCTCATCGCATTGGCACGCGCCGAGTCTTGCCGCGCCTGTATTTCCTCTGCAGTAAGAGCCTGAAGGAGAATAGTAAGGAGTGTATTCATCGCTACCGTATTCTATCGGCTGCGCGCACGAGTGCCTCGTCTTTGAGGATCGCACGTGTCGCCATCAGGGTTAATATCATGCATACCAGAGGAATAGAAGCCCATGGGATCAAATGCCACTCCAGCCCCATACTCATCTTCGCCAGCCAGATATAAAGAGCCAGCACTCCGTAATAACCGAGGCAAAGCATGACCGTGAAGATATTGAGTCGCGCCTGCAGGATGCGTTTCTTATAGAGGAAGATGTCCACGAGGGCAAGTAGCGGAATAAGCGCCGTTGTAAGCGTTAATCCCCACAATCCCTTAAGAGGTGCTCCGCCTAAGGCTGAAAGTTCAAATACTTGCAGTTCGGCTGCCTCCTCCGGCGAAACCAGTTGCACTACCGGCATAAAAATCAATGTAATCCCAAGCGCTGCCGCCACCAGGAGATAAATAGTTTGTATTCTCTGTATCATAAGCTCATTAACAATTTGGTCATTTACTAATTACGGTTTCATAGCTTCTTCGAGGGAAGCGCATTTATCACCATGCGCATTGACCCACCCGATCTGCCGCGCCGGATTTCCGACCATCAACGCATAAGCCGGCACATCCTTGGTCACAACCGAACCGGCTCCGATGAGGCAATACTCTCCTAATGTATGCCCGCAAACGATGGTAGCATTGGCACCCACAGACACCCCGCGACGCAAGATCGTCTCGCGGTACTCATCCTTGCGGCTGACCGCCGCACGAGGGTTGATCACATTCGTGAAGACCATTGATGGTCCCAAGAACACATCGTCCTCGCACCGCACGCCGGTATAGACGGAGACGTTGTTTTGGATCTTGCAGTTACGTCCCAGCACCACATCGGGTGAAATAACGACGTTCTGACCGATATTACAATCCTCGCCGATCGTGCAACCGCGCATGATATGGCTGAAATGCCATATTTTTGTGCCCTTGCCGATCGTGCAGCCCTCATCCACATAGGAGGACTCGTGTACAAAATAATCCTTGTTTTCCATCAGAAGAACCATTTCAAAATATCATTTCCGTTGGCGAATATCAGTAGCGCCAGCAGGAGCCAGAAGCCTATTTCGTTGGCTTTCTCCAGGAACTTGTCGCTCGGTTTGCGGCGAGTAATTATTTCCACCAATAGGAATAGTATGTATCCGCCGTCCAAAGCCGGGATAGGCAGGAAATTCATGAAGGCAAGAATGATACTGAGGAATCCGGTCATGTGCCAGAAGGCGTACCAACTCCAATAGGAGGGGAACATGGATCCGATAGCGCCGAATCCGCCAAGCGATTGTGCGCCCTCTTTGGTGAACACCAGACGGAATTGTTTCACGTACATCGCCAATATATCCCATCCGTATTGAATGCCCGCCGGAATGGCTTCGAAGAACGAATAGTCCTTGTGCGCAAACTCAAATATATTCCATTTAATAGCAACCCCTATCGTGCCTTGGTCTCCGATGAAGAGCCGCGCTGTTTGAAGTTCTCCTGCGCGGTAGAAATCAATCGCTACGGAGTCGCATGGATGGCGTTGTAATTCCTCTGTCATCAGCACATTACAGGGGGTCGGCACCCCATTCACAGCCACTATACTATCCCCCTTAAGAATACCGGCGTTGTATGCAGCATTGCCTGGGATTACCGAGTCCACGACAGCAGGAATCCATTCCGAAACCAGCACAAACCGCCGTTTCTGGTAATTCTTGTCCGCACGGTGTTTCTCGCGCTCGGATTTGTCGAACGCATTCTGCTGCGCCAGATAGCGCGTGCCGAGATCTTCGCTCATGGTCAAAGCAACCGTGTCCGTGCCGCGAAGCACCACTACATCGCGTTTGCCCTCAATAATGATCGATTGAACCACATCGCTCAGCGTCTGCGGCTCCACACCGTCAATCGTCAAAATTCGATCCTGCTGCTCGAAACCTTCATTGAGCATGATCTCCGAATAATACAGTCCGGTGGTCACATTCCGCAACGGGAGCGTGTTCTCGCCGTATTGCCAGAGGAGCATCGAGAAAATGGCCAGTGCTCCCAGGAAATTCACTAATATACCACCGAGGATAATCAGCAGTCTCTGCCATGCCGGTTTAGAGCGAAACTCCCATTCTTGCGGCTCGGAAGCCAAATCTTCGGTTGAATGGGTCTCATCCACCATACCGGCTATAGCGCAATAACCTCCGAAAGGCAGCCAGCCAATACCCCACTCCGTGTTCTCCGGATGAACGTCCCACTCCGGATCTTCGTTCTTGGCAAAAAATTTCACATGCCATTTGCCTTCGATCTTCTTCAGTCGAAGGAGACTGAAACGGGGGTTAAAGAACATATAGAACTTCTCCACGCGCACATGGAAAATGCGCGCGAAGGTAAAATGCCCCAACTCATGAATCAACACGAGAAACGACAGGGCTAATATCAATTGGATTGCTTGTATCACTATATTAATAAATAATTAATGAATATTATATAAATTCCGCAGCAATGCGTCGTGCTTCGGCGTCAGTAGCTACATATTCTTCGTAAGTAGGTTTGGCGATAAACGCCGTCTTTGCCATCGTTTCGGCTATAATTTCGCTCATCTGCAGGAACCCGCAGCGTCCTTCGCGGAATGCCAGGTTCGTCACTTCGTTGGCGGCATTCAGCACGCACGGCATATTGCCGCCTCGATGAGTCGCTTCGTACGCAAGCCCTAAGTTCGGGAAACGCTTCAAGTCCGGTTCCTCAAACGTCAGATCTTTAAGCGCCAAGAGGTCTGCTCTGGGAAAATCGCTGGCGAGTCGTTCGGGGAAAGAGAGCGCGTATTGGATCGGCAGCCGCATGTCCGGCGCGCCTAACTGCGCTTTGATAGCACCATCGGCAAACTGTACCGCCGAATGGACGATTGACTGCGGATGGACCAGCACTTGGATCTTTTCCACCTCCACGCCGAACAGCCATTTGGCTTCGATCACCTCGAATCCTTTGTTCATCATACTGGCGGAATCGATGGTAATTTTGGCACCCATATCCCAGTTCGGATGTTTCAAAGCCTCTGCAGCCGTCACGCTGCGCATTTGCTCCAACGAGAAGGTGCGGAAAGGTCCTCCGCTGGCGGTCAGCAGGATTTTCTCGATCTCATTCCGGTCTTCGCCAACGAGCGACTGAAAGATTGCGCTATGCTCACTATCGACCGGCAGGATCGGCGTGTGGTATCGGGCAGCCAGTTCACAAATGATTTCTCCCGCCACAACAAGTGTCTCTTTGTTCGCCAAGGCGATCGTTTTGCCCGCCTTGATGGCTTCTATCGTCGGTCGCAAGCCGGCATATCCCACCATTGCGGCTACTACGACATCTACCGAAGGCATCGCGACAACTTGCGCGATAGCGTCTGATCCCGCCCAGACTTTGATATCCGGACTGATTGCTTCTATGCGCCGGTTCAGTTCCTCGTAGAGCGCCTCATCCGCGATACACACGACCGCAGGACGGAACTCCTGCGCTTGCGCCACCAGCTTGTCTATGCTTCTATTGGCGCAAAGGGCATATACTCCATACCGGTCCGGGTGCGCGCGTACGACATCAAGCGTCTGTGTACCGATCGAACCCGTCGAACCTAATATACATAATTGTTTTACCATACGATCACCTCCTCCGGGTTGACGTGTTTGCCTCCGTCCCATAACTCGATCTCTATATCGTGTTCACCGTCCGCCATGCCGAGCGATTCACCGCTCTCCACCTTGGCGCCTTGCGGTTTGAGCACGCGTCCCACATGGCGATAAATCGTCACATAGGCGCCGTCTTGTAATATCAGGGAGAATGTATTGTCCGCCATGCGTTCAACGGAGACGACGATGCCTCTTGTGGTGGCTAACAGGTTCTCGTTTTTCGTTGTATGAACGGTCACGCCATACATCTTCATATCCGGTCGCACGCTTTGCACGATCGTTCCTTTCACAGGACGGTAAAGTTTGCGAATACCGGTCGGCATGACGTTCTCGAATAGCAAGAGCCGGTCGCGCTCTTTCTGCTCGTATTGAGCCATAAAAGCCTCTGTCGCCTCATTGCTCTGCGCAGCGATCTGCTCACGCTCGACCCGCTGCAAACTATCCAGACTCTTTACGCTGTCCGTCTGAATATCGCCGGCTGCCACTTGGCGGATCACATCCAAATACTGCCGTTGCAAGACCAGATCGGCTTGCAAGCTATCCACTCGCGCTGATTCTTGCACGAGCTGCTGCCTTAGACTTGCGCTATAACCCGGCAGAATATTCCGCAGCGGCGTATAGACGATCAGAACCGATAGCAGCACAATCAGCGAGATGATGGCTATCGTAATGACGCTGATGGCACCCAACATACTGACGCGGAAATGAAACACTTCGCGCAGCGTCAGGTCATCCAGCATCGCTAACCTATATTTCCTTCTCTTTTCTCCCAACTCTAAACTCTAAACACTAAACTCTAAACTACAAAATACTGCATCCCTCGCAAGGCTTGAGCATTTTAAAGAAGTCATTTCCTTTATCGTCCACCAGAATGAACGCAGGGAAATCTTCCACCTCAATCTTCCAGATCGCTTCCATACCCAGTTCCGGATACTCGACGCACTCAATACTCTTGATATTATTCTGCGCCAAGATAGCAGCCGGACCGCCGATCGAACCCAGATAGAAACCACCGTGTTTCTTGCAGGCATTCGTCACGTCAATCGACCGGTTGCCTTTCGCCAACATGATCAGCGAACCGCCATTCTCCTGGAACTCATCTACGTACGGATCCATACGACCAGCGGTCGTCGGACCCATCGAACCGCACGCCATGCCTGCCGGAGTCTTCGCCGGACCGGCATAGTAGATTGGATGGTTCTTCAGATATTCCGGCATGGGCTCGCCTGCATCCAGACGCGCTTTGATCTTCGCGTGAGCTATATCACGCCCTACAATAATCGTGCCGTTCAGACTCAGACGCGTACCGATCGGGTATTGTGTCAGGATTGCACATACATCTTTCATCGGCTGGTTCAGATCAATCCGTACTGCGTCGCCCTCGCCGGCTTCGCGCAATTCGGCAGGAATCAGCGAACCGGGATTATTGTCCAGTTTCTCAATCCAGATACCCTCCTTGTTGATTTTGCATTTGATATTTCGGTCAGCCGAACAACTCACGCCCAGACCGATCGGGCAGCTGGCTCCGTGGCGCGGCAGACGAACCACACGCACGTCATGCGCCATGTATTTGCCGCCGAATTGCGCACCAAGACCGATCTTGTATGCCTCTTTGAGCAACTCTTTCTCCAGCTCCACGTCTCGGAAAGCGCGTCCCGTCTCGTCGCCGCTCGTCGGCAGCGAGTCGTAATAATGCGTACTTGCCAGTTTTACGGTCAGCAGGTTCTTCTCAGCACTCGTGCCGCCGATCACAATCGCGATATGGTATGGCGGACAAGCAGCCGTGCCCAAACTCTTCATCTTCTCCACCAGGAAAGGAATCAGCGTACCGGGGTTTTGAATACGAGCTTTCGTCTCTTGGTACAGATACGTCTTGTTTGCACTTCCGCCACCTTTCGTCACGCAAAGGAAACGGTACTCCGCTCCCTCTGTCGCCTCGATGTCGATCTGCGCAGGCAGGTTGCATTTGGTATTCACCTCTTCGTACATAGTGAGCGGCGCATTCTGCGAATAACGCAGATTGCACTCCGTATAGGTATTGAACACACCGCGGCTCAATGCCTCTTCGTCAGCAAATCCTGTCCATACCTGCTGTCCTTTCTCGCCATGAATAATTGCCGTTCCTGTATCCTGGCACAAAGGCAACTGACCCTTGCAAGCCACTTCCGCATTGCGAAGGAAGGTCAACGCTACATATTTGTCGTTCGCAGAAGCCTCCGGATCGCGCAGAATCTTCGCCACTTGCTCGTTGTGAGTCCTCCGAAGCATGAAACTAACGTCATGAAAGGCTTGTTGTGCCATGAGCGTGAGTGCTTCCGGCGCTACTTTCAAAATCTCATGACCCTCAAACTCGCTGACAGACACATAGTCTTTGGTCAGCAGATAATACTCAGTCTCGTCTTTTCCGAGCTGAAACATCGGTGCGTATTTGAATTCCATATCAAGTGTTTTTTTAAATTCCACACAATTTGCGGCTGCAAAGTTACTGCTTTTTTTCGATATATGCAAAAAAAAGCGCCCCGAGGGACGCTTTTTTCTGTTTAGAGCGACTAAAAGTCGCGTTTAATGCTTCGCGTTTAGCGCGTTTACAGCTTCGATGCTTTGTATTTCATCTTCTTCGGAAAGTTGAAGTGGTAAGCCACTTTCACTCCCGCGTCGAAATAACCGAGTTTGTCGGCATACGCACGCGTAGCGGACAGTACATCCAGATGCGCCTTATCCGTGTCCGAAGGAGCGGTC
>JAFTZQ010000028.1 GCA_017464475.1 Paludibacteraceae bacterium | reverse complement strand
CTTATTTATGTTTTCTTATTTATGTTTTCTTTTTTATGTTTTCTTATTTATATGCTTTCTTTTACATTTTGCATTTTCTTGTACGTTTTGCATTTCTGTCGCATATTTGCGACAGCCCTATATCCTTATTTATGCTTTCTTTCTTGTACGTTTTGCATTTCTGTCGCATATTTGCGACAGCCCTATATCCTTATTTATGCTTTCTTTCTTTTACATCATGCATTTCTGTCGCATATTTGCGACAGCCCTATATCCTTATTTATGCTTTCTTTCTTGTACGTTGTGCATTTCTGTCGCATATTTGCGACAGCCCTAATTACCTGTGATTTATTTCCCCTCCTTTTCATTCCCTACTCTCCTTCCTGATTTTTTCCTCCTTTTTTCCTCTCAAAAGGGGGTGATTAGGGGGTGATTAGGGGGTTATTAGGGGGTTATTAGGGGGTGATTCAGCATACGCTGCTATGAGACAAACATGCTTTTTGAGACCTTAATGTCCTCGAACGAACTGACATTCCGGCGTGTCGATCAGGAAGCACGACTCATCGTTGTGTTCTTCCTCTATGGCTTGTTGTGTTTGTGCTATGTATTCGTCGTAGGTCATAATTATACGTAATATCTCAAAAACTTGTGCAAAGGTACAAAAAATATTTGATATATGCAAATTTCCCGATGAAATCGGTCATTATTTGCAATTTTGCCTTTTGCATTTGCCTATTTTGTCTGTTGTACTTTGTTTGTTGCGTTCGGATTTAATCAGGAGTTATTCCTCTTGATTTTTTAGATTCGGAACTTATTATTCCTCTTGATTTTTTCAAAATTATGCTGTTTATTCGTCTTTATTTTTGTAAAACCTTGCGTAATTCGTTTATTTTTTGTACCTTTGCACCGGATTTCATAACATAGAAATATATGAAGTACTTAGAACGAACGATTGATGCCTCATTAGTAGAGTGGAAAAACAAGTCTCAACGCAAGCCTCTTTTACTTCGAGGGGCGCGTCAGATAGGTAAATCAACTGCAGTCCGTCATTTGGGTGAGCAGTTTGATTACTACATTGAAGCCAATTTTGAGAAAAATCCCTCTTTGAAGACTCTTTTCTCCTCCAATCTGTCTGTCCGTGACATTGCTGCGGGAATAGGAAACTTATACAATCAGCCTATTAAACCGGGTCATACGTTGCTCTTCTTGGACGAGATTCAGGCCTGCCCGGAGGCTATTCATAGTTTATGGTTCTTCAAAGAAGATTTTCCTGAACTGCATGTCATAGCCGCAGGATCGCTTTTGGAATTAGCGCTCAAGGAAGATTCGCAAACCTATGGCGTAGGAAGAATAAAGTCCTTATTCATGTATCCGCTGTCTTTTGATGAGTTTTTAATTGCTACAAGCCATTCAATGTGGTTGGAAGCTAAGCGCAAAGCTACTCCTCAAAAACCATTATTACCTATTCTGCATGAACAACTCTCGAATAGTTTTCGCACATTCTTAATGACAGGAGGAATGCCGGCAAGTGTCGTGGCTTGGATAGATCATAATGATTATCTCGCTTGCCAAGACGAAATAGAAGATATCGCCGATAGTTATTATGAGGATTTTAAAAAGTACGCAAAGCGAATATCTCCGGATTTATTAAAGGCTGTTCTGCAAAGTGCAGTACTTCAGAGCGGAAAGAAATTTGTTTATAGCCATGTAGAAGGGGGATATAGTACTGCTGAAGTAAAAAAAGCATTGGGCTTTTTGAGTGATGCAGGTATTCTTATTCCCGTCAAACACACTGCCGCCAATGGTCTCCCATTAGGGGCTGAGGTAAACGAGAAATTTACAAAATACCTTTTGTTGGATAGCGGACTTTTGCTATGCCTGCTCAATATGGATACGCAAGGTGCGCATCTGCTTACGCAAGAAATACTTACAACTGCAGCCTCTGATCTAGTGAATAAAGGAACTATAGCAGAAATGGTGGCAGGTCTTGAACTGATTAAGTATGCTTCTCCTAAACGTAAAGCAGAGTTGTACTATTGGGAGAACCTTGCTAATGGTGCCACAGCCGAAGTCGATTATATCCTTTCGCGAAACATGACCGTCCTGCCTCTAGAAATCAAATCCGGCACAAGCGGCAAGATGAAAAGTCTCCGATTATTCATGCAGAAAAAGCACCTTACACATGCAATCCGTTCTTCTATGGAGAATTTTTCTCAATTAGAGAATGATGGAATAGACATTCTTCCATTATACGCACTATCAAATCTTTAGGCAGTTGAGATTCAGGGTGTCCTCCCGCGCAGATGCTACAAATTCTGGGAGAGGAACGTTAATCATGCATCTCAACCAATTAGGGTGAGGCACTGCCCCACCCTTTGATTTTATTTCCCTTTCAAAATACGTTTTAGGAAGTTAAATGGCTTAAGTAACTTTTTGCCAATGCGATATGCTTTGGATTAGTTAGAGAATTAATCGTATCTGCATCTCATATGCATCATAATCTCTATATATACTATCCTTTAATATTTTTGTAGTACCACTCACACGCATGTTCAAAACCTTGTATTGCACTAAACTTTGGTTGATACCCAAGTATGCGCTGAGCTTTAATAATTGATGCTTGACTATGCGGGATATCTCCAGCACGGTTCTCACGATAAGTCGGTTTTATAGTAGCTATTTTAGAATCGTATTTTGCGAGGTTATCTCTTAAACAATAAAACAACTCATTTAAAGTGGTATTGCCTCCATATGCCACATTGAACACTAAATCTATAGGGGCATTTTGCGGCAAATCCATATTATACAACGACGCACGTTGTACTATTTCTTCATGCGATATTGTGGCTGCTAGGAAATTGGCTTGAATCACATTCTCTATATATGTAAAGTCTCGTGAATATGAACCATCTCCATTGATGAACGGTGATTGATGATTAATAAGAGTCTTCACCCACAAGGGAATAACTGCAGCATATGCCCCATATGGATTCTGACGACGTCCAAAAACATTAAAATAACGTAATCCTATGGTCTCTATACCATAAAGCGACGTAAATACATTGGCATATAACTCATCTACGAACTTTGTAATAGCATAAGGAGACAAAGGGCGTCCGATGTTGTGCTCAATCTTCGGCAATTCCTTACTATCACCATAAGTTGATGAAGATGCTGCGTAAACAAATCGTTTCACTTTCTCATCCCTTGCTGCAACCAACATTTTTAGGAAGCCACTAATATTTGTAGAATTTATAGTAATCGGGTCGTTTATGCTCCTTGGTACAGAACCCAGAGCGGCTTCATGCAACACGACATCACAGCCTTTGACTGCGTCACGACAGGTGTTTAGATCTCGAATATCTCCTTTTATAAAGCGAAAGTTTGACTTCGATAGTAAAGGTTCAATGTTATGCATGAACCCTGTACTTAGATTATCTAAGCACACTACGTCATAGTTGTTATTTACAAAAAAATCACAGAGGTTGCTACCGATAAAGCCAGCTCCTCCAGTAATCAGCAGTTTCATTTCCGTTCTTTGTTATGACCTTCTACTACGCAAAATTGATTGGAAAATACAAATCCATCAATAAGGCGATACGATTTAAATTTCATTTTATGAATTACTGGCATAAGATAGATTTGATCTCGACCACATCCATTTTGAAACTCGTACCACCACATTTCCATTAACTTCTGTAAATCTCTATCCGAATGCCTTCTTATTAGTATACCACATTCTGCCAAACCCATATCATCCTTAAATCCTTCTTTTGTAAATTCATCATAGCGCTTTAAGGCCTGATTATATGCTTGTTTATTTATGATGTTATATTCGTAACAAACATTCAGCTCATCTATGACTTTATTGCGAACGCTATGTTTCGTTACAGCAAAAGATATATCTTTGTTCAGATAGTGCGTCAGTTCAACTATATTGCCCCAAATCAGCACAGATGCATCTACATAAACACTCACTTCGTACTCTGTTGGCAAATACATGTGAGGAAGCATTTTAACCTTTCTTGATAGCAATAGATTACCTATTGACTCCTTTATATGTATCACTTTCCACCCTTTTACTTCAACTATATTTGCATTATTCGTAAATAGAAAGTAATCGCAATTTACAGATTCATATAGAGGTGTTTTTATGTCGTCATAATCACCCGTCATGACAGTATAGATTGCTATTCTTTCGTTTTTTTTAGGGACCTGATATCTTACTATATTCCAATTATCATTACCTTTCAATAGATATGACGGATAGTTTGAAAAGTACTTAGGCATACCTAATTTTAATAACATTTTCGTTGCTCTTTCCCTATTTAGTAACTGTTTTTTTACTACGCGGTGGAAGAACCACACTAAAATCCTTATACCCCAAACCTTATTTGTGCCTTCTTTGTATTCATAATTGGCAAACATTATAGAGGGGTGTTCCACTATTGTATCAATATAATTATATTTGCATAGCAACCTTTTCAAAGACTCGTCTTCTATTAGAAATAAAGGACGCAACAATAACAGATCTATTTTTACAAAAAAACAGATTATTCGAACGTAAATAGATCGTGTTATTGATTTCAGGTTCATTTTTGCTTAAGATTTATCCAACTTCCCAATAAGTCGTTCCAATGCTCGTCCTCAAAAGAATTAAAACCGCCCCAATTAAAGAAAGTAAATTCACCAAAATATATCTTTCCGCCAATTTCATACAAATCTACCCTAATATGCGGAGCATTAATATCTTTTAGTAACTCTTTTGTTAAAGAAAGCATTTCTCCAAATAGCTTAGGAAGTTGACGAGTCTCATCACGTCTATATCCTAAACTCAAGTCGAGGAGGTTTCCGTCTAAATCATAGAAGTTTTCAAATATATCATCTGATTTGTCTGTCAATTGGAATATTTTAGGTTCGCCATTGAAACAGAAGAATTTACAACATGTTAAAATATCCTTTTGTGAACTATCAGACATATATCGCTCCGCGAATATTTTTCGAGGTACATTTTTATATGGCCATTCGCGAGCAAGGAGATAGAAATTTTGTTTTAGACATGCGGTTAGTTTTTGCTTTGCGGCTTCTAAATCAAAAGAGCCTTTATCTTTGCATATTATAAAACTACCACTATCGTGATTACATTTAAGAACAAATTGTTCCGGCAAATCTTCTATGATAATTCCTTCCGCAGAATCATATACTTTTAAAGTGGGTATTATATACTCCGCTCCTATCTTATTTGCCACATAATCTTTAACTGCTAGTTTATCCACAAGAGTTGTGTATAGAGTTTTCCTATCGTATAGTTTTAACCAATTTAATTTCTCATTAAAATTCTTAGGTTCTTCTAAATTTAACTCCTTCCCCATATAAGCCCTATATATAATTTGAAGAAACCATTTATCTGGCATTAAATTGGGGCACTTTTCTAAAAACAGATTTCCGAATGAATAATACGGATCGCGAAGGTATCTTTTGACTTTCTTAAACATAATTATGAAATTTAAGTGAAGCTCTATGAGAATTACGAAAGAATATATTGTCCTGCAAAATGTTGACTACCCCAATCCTCTGGCCAACGAATAATAGCATCTTTTTTGATGTAGTCATTATACTCTACGCAAAATGCCAATACATTGTGAATAATATCATAATCCACAGGAACAGCATTCAAGTCTTTTTGGCAAATATTGAAGCATACATGATAGCGTCCTTTCGCAAGATTGTGATTTTGAATAACAACACTTAAGGTAAAGATTTCTTCTTTCTTTATATTTGACAAATCAATTGTTTCGGATATGTATGACCCAATTCTAACATCGTACTGGTTATTGAACATAATTTCCATTACCGCATGATCTATTTTGGGATCTTTCTTGCGAAGTTTAATAGTAAATTCAAGCGGTTCGTTCGTTGCGAATTCCATTGTTTCATCTGATTTTAGCCCAACACTTACTATTTCCACTTTTCTACTTTCAGCTTTTATTTCTCTCATGCTTTCTGTAATTTCTTCATAGCATGATAGCTCGGAGATATTGCTGCCCACATACCAATTGACACAATCTTTTGCGTCGCCAGAATAAACAACACTTCCTTTTTCTAATACGATTCCACTATGGCATAATGCTTTGATACTTGCCATATTATGGCTCACAAATAATACCGTTCTTCCTTCACCGGTAGAGACATCTTTCATCTTACCGATGGCTTTCTTTTGGAATTCTGCATCACCAACCGCAAGAACTTCATCAACGACTAAAATCTCAGGATCTAAGAATGCCGCTACGGCAAAGCCGAGACGGACGGTCATTCCCGACGAATAACGTTTTACCGGAGTGTCAATATAGCGTTCGCAGCCGGAGAAATCAATAATCTCATCCAATTTGGCTTGAATCTCATGGCGCGTCATTCCCAGTATAGCACCATTCATGAAGATATTTTCTCTCCCGGTCATCTCTCCATGGAAACCTGTCCCTACTTCCAGGAGAGAGCCAATTCTACCATGAGCCCTAATGATGCCCGTGGTAGGGCCAGTTACTCTGGAGAGTAGTTTAAGAAGTGTAGATTTGCCAGCTCCATTCTTACCAATAATGCCAACGACATCGCCTTGCTCTACCTTGAAATCAATATCGCGTAGTGCCCAAACGTAATCTGAATTTCCTTTGGTTGAACGATCGTTTGTTTCGCCGATCTTCAAATAAGGGTCTTCTTGACGCAAGACATTCGTTACCCACCATCGGTGGATATCATGACTTAATGTCTTGGTAGATACCAAGCCTAAACGATACTGCTTGCTGACATGTTCAAATTCTATAGCTGTCATTTGATGCGTTTATTTGCAATCTGTTCATTTATGAGCACATGCAGACATTGACAAAGGCGAAAGCGATTGTCTTTGAGAGGAATAAGTTTAAAAGAAATCGAGAGAAATAGAAAACGCGGATCTCTTCTCTTGCTTATCCGCTGGTAGAGGTCCTGAGAAAACCCGATAATTCGAATAAGCAATGTAGAAACCCACGCTGTGTATATACGAACACACGTGTACCGAATAGTACACGTGGGCGTATAAACACCCCATGGGCATCTACCACTACTTGTTTTGAAATTATCGACTGTTTGGAAATTTCTCAGGTTTCTACCAGTCAAAAACAAGCGTTAGTAAACGCCATTAAATATGTCTGCTCCCTCACTCCGAAATATCACGCAGACATCCCAGCGTGAGTTTGCGGCTGCAAAGGTACTACATTTTTTTGATATATGCAAAAAAAATCGCAACTGAGTGCGATTTTTTTACATACACGATGTGGAATACATTGATTATTTTATCCGTAGAAAGAAGGACTTTAAATCAATAGGCGGGTATTCTTTTTATACTCGGCATAATCGGGTTTGTTTGCCAGCTGGCGGTGCTCCATGAGCGGAACAGAGATACAGAGGAAAAGCGCGGTCATGGCTATCGGTCCCAGAATGAACCAATCGAACCCATTCAACGCAGCATACATGATCCAAATACCCCACCAGAACTGAATCTCTCCGAAATAATTAGGATGCCTTCCGTGTTTCCAAAGTCCCACATTACAAACTTTCCCCGGGTTCGCTGCACGGAAATCATGACTCTGCTTATCTGCAATAAGTTGGATCGTAGCCGATGCGATACAAACTATACAGCCGAAGAAGAGAGCAAAGGAGGGAGTATCGTTAACGGGGATTTCATACAACTTCAAGCCCGGTAACATAGCGGCAAATACAACCAGCGTCGGAACCATGTTCAGACCAAAGAAATTGATCAGATGGAACAAGACCGGATGAAGACTTCTATACTTCGTATAGCGCCAATCCTCATGCGCAATGCCCTTGAAGGTAATTACCCAGTTACGCGTCAACCGCCATCCCCAATACCATGAAGCGATCAGCAGCAGGATGACGGGAAGCGACCATACGCCCGTATAAAACGCCCATGCAAGAAAAGCCACCGGCGGGAAGACACTCCAATATGGGTCGTACACCGATACATTTTCATAGATCAATCCAAATACCCAAACTACAATAGTAGCTGCTACATCGGCGAGGAATAATCCCACCTCATCCTTCCCCTCAAGGGAAGGAGATATTTGCATAACAAAATGAAACACCCACCAGCCGATTATACCGGCAAGGAGGTAAATGGCGGTTATCAGCGCAACGCTGACCCATTTGGAATAGGTACGTTTCATAGGATACTTTTTTAGCCGACGATTGCCTCCGGGTTGATCTTTCGGATGAGTCCTTTGAGGACATCTCCGGGACCAAACTCATAGAACTCTGTAGCGCCATCCGCAATCATATTTTGGACGGACTGCGTCCAGCGAACGGGGGCCGTGAGTTGTTTCAAGAGGTTTTCGCGGATAATCTCCGGTTCTGTTTCTGCCTTTGCAGACACATTCTGATAGATCGGGCAGAAAGGTTTTCTGAACTCCGTTTTCAGTATAGCAGCCTTCAGATCCTCTGCTGCTGAAGCCATAAGGGGCGAGTGGAACGCACCGCCGACAGGCAGACGCAAGGCTCTCCGTGCTCCGGCTTCTTTCATTGCCACACACGCAGCCTCGACCGCTTCGAAGTCGCCGGAGATCACTACTTGCCCCGGACAGTTGAAGTTCGCCGCAACGACTACCCCACCCGTTTGAACCTTGCATATCTCCACCACTTTCTCATCTTCCAAGCCAAGGACAGCTGCCATCGTGCCGGGGTTTTGCTCGCAGGCGGCTTGCATCGCCTGCGCACGCGCGGACACTAATAATAAGGCGTCCTCAAAACGCAATACACCGCAAGCCACAAGTGCCGAGAACTCGCCCAGACTATGTCCGGCTACCATGTCCGGTTTCTCAATCGTCATCAGACGTTGGGAAACAACGGAATGGAGAAAGACTGCGGGTTGGGTCACTTTGGTCTGCTTGAGGTCGTCCGCAGAGCCCTCAAACATCACATCGGTGAGCGAGAAGCCAAGCAGCCTGTCGGCTGCCTGGCACATCTCGCGCGCCTCTTCATGCGCATCGTACAAGTCTTTGCACATGCCGGGGAATTGGCTTCCCTGCCCCGGAAAAACAAATGCTTTCATTATTTAACCATGATAGCGGCAACCAGTGCCAAAATAGCATAGAACTCCGGAAGAGCCGCATAAATCATCGTGTTGGTCTGCACGTCATGTCCTGCTGCAATACCGGCGATACCATTAGCGCATACCATACCTTGGCGGATAGCCGAGAAAAGGCAGGTAAGTCCAACGAGCGTTCCGACACCGAAATAGATTGCTCCGTGTGCTGCAATGTATTCCGGGGTGCTACCCAAGAACCACATCAAGAATCCAACGAAGCCGTAGAGACCTTGTGTTGCAGGCATGGCGGAAAGAACCATGTACGAAGATGATTTAGCAGGGTTCTTTTTGAGTGCACCTTCTGCTGCATTGGCAGCGATAGTTGTGCCATACGAAGAACCGATACCGGCGAGACCCAACATGAGGCCCAGACCGAGATAACCAAGAATTAATTCCATAATAGTTTATTGATTTTTTATTGTTAATATGATTCGATTTATCGAGATATCGAAGTATCGATATATCGAGTTATTTCTTAAAAGGTTGATATAATTGTCCTTTGCCTTCATATCCGGAGTTCTTGAAATACTCCACGAAAGTAAGACGCAAGGGGTGCACAAATGCTCCGAGCGCGGACATCAGTATATTCAGCACATGTCCGAACAGGAGAATCAGCAGGAATGGCAGCCACTGCCATGTCGGATGTTCTCCGAGTACCATGAGCGCGATACTATTGAATGCGCCTCCGAGCATACCTCCAGCCAATCCGAGTGCGTACAGACGGACGTACGAGAGAACATCTCCCAATAATCCGGTTGCCATATTATAGGTATCCCACAAACCGGCTCCAATGTTGAGAAGCGGATTGCGTCCGGGTTTATTGAAGATATATATTGCCAGAGCAGAAACGACAGCTATCGAAATGATGGTCCATTTGGTCACTTGCGCAGGAAGATTGAGCAATGCCGCTACGGACACTACAATCAAACCTCCCACAATCAGCAGCACCCATCCCCATACAGAGAGTGTTTCCGCAAAACCGAAACGCTTGGTGTAGCACAGCGCTTTGACGACCATTGCAAGGCAGATATGGAAGACACCAATGCCGATAGCAAGAACCATCTGTGCATCAAATCCCATCACATTGCCGCTGATAATCAAGTGCTTGAGTGCTTCGGGATACCAAGATGCTTCGAGCAGCGGCATGCCGAAGAATGTGCCCAGGAAGAAACCAACTATCGTTGTTCCGACGCCGAGGGTCGTGATAATCGGTCCGAGTCCTTCGAACATCTCTATGTTCACCTTCTTATAGTGCGTGAGGAGTCCGAAGATAATCAGCACAAGTCCGTATCCCGCATCTCCCATACACATAGCAAAGAAGAGCAGATAGAACGGCGCAAGTATCGGAGTCGGGTCAAACTCGCCATAAGTCGGCCATCCGTACATGCCCGTGAAGACCTCAAACAGTTTGGCGAAGCGGTTGTTATGCAGTTTGACAGGCGTAGCATCTTCGGCTGTCGGATCGGTCTCTTCGTAATACACTTCGGCTGAAGCCAACATAGCATTCAGTTCTGGCTCTTTGTCTATCGGGCAGAAACCTTCGATGAGGCATAATGAGCCATCTGCCAACTTGTCGGTAGAAAGCTGAACTCGCTGCCAATCAATCTGTTGGCGCGCTTCTTGCAGTTCCTGTTCCAAGCGCTCCAGATTCGCTACTTTCCATGCCTCGATACGTGCGTCAGCCGCCGCCAGAAGACCTTTCAGGTGGTCTATCTCTTGGTCCCATTGAGCAGCTGATTTAGCGGGCTGCGGAAGTTCCGTAGCGTTTTCGAGCAGATCCGATTTATCGATGTTTTGGGATGCCGAGTTATCGACTACTACGAAATAGGTCTTTCCTCCCTCGTTAGCGACCACGATACCCCACTCTTCCTTGTATGCCTTCTCCGAGCAGCAGAAGAACCGCAGCTTGTAACCCGCTTCTTGCAGTTCCGCGATGCGTTTGGTATCGAAATCTCCCCATACAGCGGCTTTCTCAGCCTCTTGTTTTGCGTCCGCGATACGTTGCTCTATAGCTGCACGCTCTTGAAGCATCTGATCCGGCGCACCTTGTTTGATCAAGCGACGGAGTTCATCTTCGTGCTGCAGCGCAGCCTGAAGCGTTTCGTCATTTTCGATGTCGCCGGCTGATTTGAGCGTGATATCTACTACGCCCAACTCGCGCAATTGAGTCAGGAACGGCTCATAATCACGATGGAACACCAGGAAGGTGTATTTCTTCATCTGCGTAATCATGCTTCAGCCCTCCTTTCTTCCTCTGCGCGAGCTTCTGCTTCGCGTTTGGATTTAACGATCTTCTGGCTGGATTTGGAGAGGTTCTCCTCGTCTTCCATGAATCGTTTGATTTTACGGATCGCATCCTGATAGCCCGGAATCTGCACTTTCTCAAAGAGGTTCACTTTCTGCGTTGTTTTCTTTCGCGCATATTCAAGCAGTTCCACTTTGCGTCGCACAAACTCCTGACGGATTCCCACATCGGCGATAGCTTTGAGTTGCTCAAAGCCGTCTGCAAACCATTTCGGACTGGAGAAGAGCGAGAACTCTTTGGTGGAATAGACCACTTCGTCCAACACGGGCACGCGCACGCCTGCGATCTTCCTAACAGACATTCGCACGTCGTCCACATGGATGAGCGTAGTGTCAAATTCGCCCCAAAGTGCTATCATCTGGTCATAATCTTTGATGCGACGGTTCACCTCTTCGTCCAGTTCCTCCAATTCTTGTTTGGCTTTCTTCACCTCGAGGCGAAGCGCCGTTTCCTTGCTTTGGAGCGTCGGAAGGGTCCTCTGCCGCATTTTCAGATCTTTCTCCAGACCTTGCAGCGATGTTTTATTAAATTGATATTGAATAGCCATGTCGATTAACGATTGACAATTTATCTTTTATTTCCAGGTCAAATAATAATTGAAGTCGGTTCCGTCCCAATCACAGCCATCGTGGTCGGTATAGCCGCCAACCGTATAGGTGACACAGACTTGGTTCTTACCGCCTTTGTGCAATTCGTAGGTGTAATATGAAGCCTTAAAACGAATCACATCTTCGGTAATCTCAGTCACTTCCATTTCGAGGAAAGTATCTATACGGTTCATACCTAAATGAATGGGGACCTCTATCGTTCCTTTATCCTCTGACGGACAAACGGTGTAGCCAAGATTACTCCAATCTGTGGTCGAACTTTTGATGGTGATAATTGGGTTGGTTTCCATATTCTTATTATTTTGGCCAGTATTTCTCCACAAGGGCTGCTTTGATGTTCACCTCTTCCGGTTTGAAGTACTTACCGAAGAGTGACCAAGCCACATCCAACATCTGAACGGTATTGATGTTCACATCGATTGCCAGAATCTCGCGGCTGTAATCGCGCGCGAAGTCGAGACAGCGGATATCGTAGTCGGTCAAGTCGAAACCGTTCTCTTTCTTTGTTTTTGCGTTTGCGGCGTCGGCGTACAAGCGAACAGCGGCATTCATTACCTGCGGATGATCTTCGCGTGTCTTTTTGCCCGCTACTAATTGTTTCAAACGGCTCAACGAACGGAACGGATCCACGATGACTTTACCGATCTCGGAGTCACGACGGAGGTACAACTGACCCTCTGTAATATAACCGGTGTTATCCGGAATAGCGTGTGTGATATCACCGCCGGAAAGGGTTGTGACTGCAATGATGGTGATCGAACCGCCGCCAATTTCCTCCGGGAACTGAACCGCTTTCTCGTAGATCTTAGCGAGGTCGGAATAGAGCGAACCCGGCATAGAATCTTTGGACGGGATTTGGTCCATTCGGTTCGAGACGATTGCCAACGCGTCGGCATAGAGCGTCATATCGGTCAGCAGAACAAGCACCTTCTCGTGTTTCTCTACTGCGAAATACTCGGCTGCGGTAAGCGCCATGTCCGGGATCAGGAGTCGCTCAACAGGCGGGTTCTCGGTCGTGTTGACAAATGAAACGATGTGGTCGAGCACACCTGCATTGGAGAACACATTCTTGAAATAGAGGTAATCGTCATTGGTCAGACCCATACCGCCCAAGATGATCTTGTCCGCTTCCGCACGAAGTGCCACATTTGCCATCACTTGGTTGTACGGCTGATCCGGATCGGCGAAGAACGGGATCTTCTGTCCGGAAACGAGCGTGTTATTCAAGTCAATACCGGCAATACCGGTAGCGATCAACTCAGACGGTTGCTTACGACGCACGGGGTTGACAGAAGGACCACCGATCTCAATCTCTTTGCCTTCTACCTCGGGACCGCCATCAATAGGCTCACCATAGGCGTTGAAGAAACGACCCGCTAATTGGTCACTCACTTTGAGCGATGGCGCTTTGCCAAGGAAGACCACTTCGGCGTTGGTCGGAATACCTTCCGTTCCTTGGAACACCTGCAGCGTCACTTCATCGCCGATGATCTTAACCACCTGCGCCAACTTACCGTTCACGGTAGCCAATTCGTCATTACCCACTCCTTCTGCTTTCAGCGAACAAGTGGCTTTAGTGATCGCAGTAATCTGCGTGTATATCTTTTGAAATGCTTTAGCCATAATACTTACTTTTTAATTTGTTTTTCAGCCAATAGTTCATCGAGTTTCTTGCGGTAATCTTCAAACTCCGGTGAATGGAACTCGCAGTAGTTCATCTGCTTGCAGAGGTTGATGACGCGTTTGAAATAGTCCGTCACATCGGTGAAGATGTCAAAACTGTAATCATGGCGGCAGATGTCCATCACAAGGCGGAGCATGTACTGCTGGCGCTCGAGCGGACAAACGGCGTCAATCTTATCAAAGGCATCCTGCTGGAGGATCACAAAGTCAATCACTTCGGATTTCCAGAACTCCTCGTGGTAATCAACGGGCACGCCGTCGTCACCGAGGATGTTAATCTGCTCCTGGATCTCCTTACCGCGCTGCAGGTAGGTCTTCATGTCATTCACCATCGGCAGCCACTCTTTGTCAATCAGCTCCGCGATATATGCCTCGAACTCCGGATACTCCACGTATTTGGAATACGAATCAATCGGGTTGACAGCCGGGTAGCGTTTGCGGTCCGCACGTGCCTGCTCCAAAGCATAGAAACAGCGAGCCACTTTCTTCGTTCCTTCCGTAACCGGCTCTTTCAAGTTACCACCGGCAGGCGAAACGGTTCCGAGGAAAGTAACGGAACCCGTAGCACCATTATTAAGGTACACGTAACCCGCGCGGGCATAGAAGGCACCGATGATTGCGGAGAGGTCCATCGGGAAGGCATCCTGTCCCGGGAGCTCCTCCAGACGGTTTGACATCTCACGCAGAGCTTGTGCCCAACGGCTGGTCGAGTCCGCCATGAGCAGCACGCGCAGACCCATCGAGCGATAGTATTCCGCGATGGTCATTGAGGTATAAACAGATGCTTCACGAGAAGCGACAGGCATGTTGGAGGTGTTGGCGATGATGATGGTACGCTCCATCAGCTTGCGTCCCGTGTGCGGATCTTCCAGTTCCGGGAACTCGGTAAAAGTCTCCACAACTTCGTTGGCACGCTCACCGCAGGCAGCGATGATCACGATGTCCGCTTCCGCTTGTTTGGAGATCGCGTGCTGGAGCACGGTCTTACCTGTTCCGAACGGACCGGGGATAAAGCCTGTTCCGCCCTCGCAAAGCGGGTTCGCCGTATCGATGGTACGAACGCCTGTCTCCAGCAGTTTGAAGGGCCGCGGTTTCTCGCGGTACGCCAAGATGGCTTTTTTCACAGGCCATTTCTGAACCATCGTCACTTCGTGGTCCACACCCTCCGAATCGGTCAGAACAGCCATCACTTCATGGATGGTATATTCTCCGGCTTTGGCGATCGATTTGACCGTGTAAGTGCCTTCAAAGACGAACGGCACCATGATCTTGTGCGGCTGGTGGTTCTCATCCACTTCGCCCAGCCAAGCAGCGGCTTCCACTTTGTCGCCCACTTTGGCGATCGGAGTGAACGCCCATTTTTTCTTCTCGTCGAGCGGGAAATTATACTCTCCTCGTTTGAGGAACACGCCGGTCAGTTTGTCCAGATCGTTCTGCAGACCATCGTAGTTACGGCTCAGCAGACCGGGTCCGAGAGTCACCTCCAACATGTGACCGGTGAACTCTACTTTGTCACCCACTTTCAGACCACGGGTGGATTCAAACACCTGCGCATAGACGTTGGCGCCGATGACCTTGATCACCTCTGCCATCAGCCGCGTCTCATTTACAAAGATGTAGCAAATTTCATTTTGAGCTACAGGTCCATCGACAGCCACCGTGACGAGGTTGGCGATGATACCTTTTACTTTTCCTGTTGTCATAAAAATATTTACGATTTATTCATTTACAATTTGTTCATTTATGCGTCGATGCGTACTCCTTTCTTCATCTCTGCAACCATTGCGCGGAAGACCCGTTCGCCTTCCTCAACGGTCAGCAGGCTCCAGCGATGCAGCATTACCGCCTCCAGATAATAAGCAAACACCATCTCCGCGGAGAAGAAATCAAACTCCGTGCGATCCTGCAGCCATTCAAAACGGATGGCATCCATCGCTTTCTCGCGCGCCATCAGGTCCTCAATCTGCGCCAAAGCCAGAATCGATTGATAGTCACCCGACAGTTCATTTAGTCCGAAATCCTTCTGCGAAGTATGCGTGCGCAGCTGCTCGGCTACTTCGTCGTTGCCCACAATCTGCGTTTTCAAGTCAAAACCGTGTTTGCGGCAAATCTGCGCGACCAGCACATTGTTCATATCGCGGTTGAAGGCAAACCACTCACGGATGAAGCGATTCTTCGCTTTCAATCCCGTCTCCAGCGTAGCCTCATCCATCGGCACACGAAGCAGATCCAGCATCGCCTTGTCCGACTCCTGCAATTGTTCGTCCAGCAGTTCGTCCAGTTTCTCCAGCGACACCGGTGCGTCCGATCCGGCTTTCAACTCCGGAAGTCCCGACAGTAAATACTCGTAAGTCATGACATTTACTATTTTGTCATTTTCCATTTGTTGATTCAGAACAGTTCCTCAACCAACTGTGGACGAAGCATTTCCTTGAAGTACGCGATGAATTCCGCGTCGCCGAAAGCGAGTTTGTAACCGCCTTTCGCCGGCTGAATAGTGAAATCGGTTTTGATACCTTTCACCTCTTCGATCTTCACGCCCTTCTCCAGCAAACCTTTGGCATTGGCTGCAAAATATTTCTTCAGCGCTTCTGCATCTTTGGCTTCGATGAGTACTTCGCCGTTTTTCGCCATCTGCTCTGCCAGTTTGGCGATCAGCCCTTGCATGAACTTGGCGTCCGCCGTAGCAGCTTTCACGCTGTCCGAAGCGATCTTGTCGGAAAGCAGGTTCACGATCTCTGTCTTCACGGCATTCACACTCTGCTCGGCATACAGTTTCAACTCTGCGCGAGTCTTCTTGTCCAAATCAGCCGATTTGCTCTCTGCTTCGGCTACCAGCGCAGCAGCCTTTTTCTCTGCCTCGGCAATGATTTCTGCAGCCTTCGCGTTCGCTTTCTCAACGATCTGTTGTGCTTCCGCTTGGCCTTTCTCTACGCCCTCTGCGTAGATCTTGTCTGTTAATTCTGAAAGATTCATATAGTTGATTTTTTAATTATGTACTCTATTTTCTGCCACTCAATCGGGGTTTTGTCGTGGTTGTTTCGTGGTTGTTTCGGGTTATCAAATTTTCTTCCCCATAAAATCCGCTGCAAATTTACGAAAAAAAAATGACATAAACAAATGTTTATGCCACTTTTATGAAAATTTAGCAATAATTCAGCAAAATAATACATTTACGGCAGGATAGTTATCTCTACTCGTCTGTTTTCTTGACGTCCTTCTTCTGTTTCATTGGACGCGATCGGTTTGGTGTCGCCGTAGCCGAATGCTTTGATGCTCTCCGGCGCACAGCCGAAAGCGATCAGTTGCTTGCGCACGGATTCGGCTCGCGCTTGCGAGAGCGCTTTGTTGTCCTCCGGTTTTCCGATATTGTCCGTGTGCCCCGCCAGACGCACTTTATAGCCGTACGTCGCGATAAATGCCGCGATTCGTTTCAGCTCCGGCAGCGAACTCTCTTGGATCACATCGCTTCCGGTCTCGAAAAGCAAATTGTTGATCGCGACCGCTTCGTTGGTCTTCAATACCGTGATATGCTCCGGACGCTTGTCTTCGGGCAAGGCGATGCAATAAATATCATGTCTCCGTCCATATTTCTGCGCATAATAAGCCGTCTTACCGTCCGCGGTGATCTTGTACCAGCAATCGCGTCCGACAGTATTGATCTGCGGTCCTAAATTCTCCGGCTCCGACCAGCAATTCCAACATGTGTCGCTAAGTCTTCTGGTCACCCAGACGTCCAAATCGCCTATTGTTCCTTCCCTATCGGACGAGAAATACAGGGTCTTCATGTCGGGATGCAGAAACGGCGAACGCTCCATGCCCGTTGTATTGATCGTTTGTCCGATCGAGTACGGTTTGCCCCATCGGCCTTGTGCGTCCCGTTCGGAAACAAAGATATTCAGACTCGCCTGCTCTTCTCCTTCCGCCGGATAATTAGCCGCGAAAAGCAGCACAGACCCGTCTGCGCTTATCTGTCCGTCCGCTTGCCAGTTACCCAATTGCAGATGGGCAGGCAGCGGTCGCGGTTCCGACCAGCCGTACGCTCCACGAACGGAGAAATACATCCGCCCTTCGATAAACAGCAGCATGGTCTTGCCGTCGCCGCTGACGGAAGTGGGCGCTTCGTTGCGATACGGATTGCTCAACTCCGGAATTCGTCGCGCAGCACTCCATTCGCCTGTTCGAGCGTCCCGACGAGAGACATAAATATCTTCGCTATACGAACCGTCTTCTCGATTCAGCCCTACGAAATACAAAGTCTTATCATCAATCGTCAGCGTCGGACCGTATTCTTCGCCCTCAATGGTATTTACGCTTTGTGGCAGGATCTGCGGCTGAATAGAATCCGGAGTCGTAAAACTGCAGAAAACAAGTACCAGCAACTGAGCAGCCATCACCCGCAGGAACGTAGTAAACGGATAGACCGTGGCATAACACACAGAAGCCTGATTATTCTCGCTCGACAAGGATTGCGCGTACGGCAATGCCATAGCCGAAGTCATAGAACCCACCATCAGTCCGACTACATTGAAATAATTCATGTGCAGCCATTTATAGGCAATAATACCAACGATCAGCAACGGAATAATCGTAATCAAGAAGCCGTAGCCGATCCATAGATAGCCGCCGTTGACCAAGGTCGGCAAGAAGGTCTCTCCGACAGAGAGCCCGAGCGCCGCAAGGAACAAAGTCAATCCCACTTGACGCAACATCATATTCGCGGAAGTGGTAGAGAAAGTGACCATATTATAATAGGGTCCGTAATGGCCAATTAGGATAGCTACGATAAGCGATCCTCCCACAAGTCCTAATTTGAAAGTAGTTCCCATGCCGGGTATCGGAATAGGCAGCAAACCGACGCAGATACCCAATACCATACCAAAAAATACCGGCAACAGATGCGGCACATCGAGCCTCTTCAACTCATTACCAAACGTGTCTGCCACTCGGCTCACGTCATTCTTATCGCCCACGACCATCAGGCGGTCACCCAGTTGCAGAATCATATCCGGCGTAGCCAACAGATCAATACCGGCTCGGTTGACGCGCGTGATCGTTGCATGGTATTGCTGGCTCAGATTGAACGATTGGATCCGTTTGCCGTTGCACTCAGGGCGAGTGACTGCTATTCGACGGGAAATCAAATGATCCGATTTCTCTATCTGCACGCGCAGGTCGTAATTCTTCATTTGCCCCAACAGACGCAAACCATCAATATGCTGTTTGTCCGTTAAAATACGCAGCGTATCTCCGTTTTTGAATGAGGTCTGCTCATCCACCAGTTCATCCGATCCATTCGGTCGGATCACCCGGCTGACGACCATCTCCTTCACCGGACACAGACGTTGCAATTCAGGCAAAGTCAAAGTACTAATTTGCGGATTATTGAGCGTCACATCAACGCATACAGGCTCTTCCGTAGCGGCTTGAGCAGCCTCTTTCAGTCGTTTCTCTTCCTCCGGCAGCTGAATGCGGAAAGACTTGCGTATCAACTCAAACGCCAAAATCACTCCAACGATACTCAACGGATAAGCGACTGCATATCCGGTAGCGATATCCGGATTAGTAGTGCCGGTTATATCAAAATAAGCCTGCTGTGCAGATGCCAGAGAAGGTGTAGAAGTCGTTGCGCCGGACATGACGCCAGCCATTGTGGACATGTCTATGCCGGTGATATAATGCAGCACAATAGCGCACACGCATCCCAGCAACACGATGGCAGCGGCTAACATATTTAGCTGCAGACTACCTCTCTTAAACGGAGAAAAAGAAGGTCCGACCTGCAGACCGATTGAATAAACAAAGAGTATCAGACCGAAATCCTTGGCAAATTGCGCCACGGAATGGTCTATCATGACGCCCGCGGAAGCCAAAGCTATTCCAACAAACAACACCCAAGTCACTCCAAGCGAGAATTGTTTAATTTTCGCTTTCTCGCCTAACCATAGACCAATCGTCATCACTATCGTCAGCCATAGCAGCGACTGCGTAATAGACGGAGTGAATATAAACGACTCAACAGAACTCATTCAGTACATCAAATTTAGGACCAATTATTTTAATCAAACCGATCAACGCCCTTGCGCAGGCACGCTCGATTATCTGTTCCCGCAATTTGCCCAGATGGAAGCACTCCGCCGTAGTGCCCTCCGGCGTCGCCCAAGCAATCCAGACTGTTCCAACAGGCTTACCGTCGCTGCCTCCTGTGGGACCTGCAATGCCGCTTGTGGCTATGGCATAAGTAGTGCTCATTTGTTTGCGAACAGACTCCGCCATAATACGCACCGTTTCTTCGCTTACCGCTCCGTGCGTTTTTAATACTTCTTCCGGCACACCCAAAAGATGTTCTTTCACCGAGTTGTCATAGCTCACAATAGAGCCCCAGAAGAAGGCAGAACTACCGGCATGTTTGGCTAACAGCGAGGCTAATCTGCCGCCCGTGCAACTCTCTGCTGTAGCGATCGTAGCTCCTCTCTCTTTCAACAATCTGCCGACTATTATCTCCGGAGAATCACCCGTTTCGTCGAACAAGTAGTCCCGAACATTATACTTGAGATGCCAGAACGAATGATCTATACTTCCTTTGCACACATCGCCATAGGAAGACAGACGCAGGCGGATGATTCCGTCTTTAGGCAAATACGCCAGATGAACATTCTTCGGCAGCAATCGTTCATACGTCTCCAAACGGATAGCTAAAGCCGATTCCGATATACCGCTTACCTGCAAAGTACGATGCTGGATTCCGTAATGAATGTCAGCGTCTGTCTGTTCTGCTATGAACCGCGTCACATAAGGCAGTATCTGCTCCTCCATGGCGATTTCCATTTCGTACGGCACACCGGGCATAGAGGCGAGCAGTTGCTGTCCGTGCGGAAAAATCATCAGCGGAGCAGACCCCACTCTATTGGGCAAAATAACCGCACATTCGGGCACCATCCATTGCGTTGCCGTCAGTCGGTTTAGGACATCCGGTCGGTCTTGATAGAGATGCTCTATATGCGCACGCACGCGCTCATCTTCAATAAGGTGCGTTTGAAAATACTCACAAAGGACCTGCTTGGTGATGTCGTCTTTGGTCGGACCTAATCCGCCTGTGGTCAAGACTATATCCACCCGTTTAAACGCATCGTCAATCGCTGCGATGATATGTTCCCTGTCATCGTGGACGGAAGTGATTTGGAATAGTTCAATTCCGTTCTCGTTCAGTTTTTGAGCCATCCAGGCGGAGTTGGTGTCCACGACTTGTCCGATCAGCAACTCATCGCCGATAGTTATTATTTCTGCGCGCATTGTTTTTTCCATTCTGTTGCAGTTAGTTCCAATTCATTATACCATGCTTCGCCAAATCGCCGGATTAGCGGTTCTTTTAAGAACTGATAGATCGGCAGATGCAGTTTCTTTCCTTTCACTCGTGCGCAATGGCATATATCCCATCGATGATACTCCACGCCGATATATTCGCCCACTTGCGTCAAGCGAATCGGATATAAATGGCACGAAATGGGTTTCTTGAAATCAATCTTGCCGGCATTGTATTCTTTCTCTATCAGGCAATAGCACCAGCCGTTATGGTCCGTACGGGCGAACACACAATCTTTATCATTGACGATAGAGGTTACTCTCTCGCCGGACGGATCATTGTATGCTATTCCTTGCGCTTCTACTACCGCTTTTGCCTCTTTGGTCATATCCTGCAGCAAAATCGGTAAGATACTTTGTATCTTCTCCTCCTCTTCTGCGGTCAATGGAGCACCTGCATCTCCCTCGATGCAGCAACATCCGCGGCAGACATCCAGATCGCAGCAGAACTCTTTCTCCAGCACATCCAGACTCACTAATGTGTTTTGTATCAGAAACATCCTTCTACCCAGATCTTAATTCCCAAACCGATGAGTACTAACCCGCCGACCAGTTCCATGTTGATCTTCAGTCTGCCTACAAAAACGCCCAGCAGGTATCCTCCGAGAGAGAATAGTGCTGTAATACCGCCGATCGTGAGCACCGACCACCAAAGTTGGTCGGGATAAGGCACAAAAAGCATTCCTGTTGCCAGCACATCCATACTGGTCGCCACCGCCAGCATCAGCAGATGGCGAAGCGTCCAATTCGCTTTTTGGCTCTCTTCGTGCGACTCATGATACGACTCCCATATCATTTTGCCTCCAAGAAAACTCAGTATTACCAAAGCGATCCAAGGCGCATAAGTATGGAAGAAATCGTCAAATATGTTTCCCGCATAAAAACCTATAACCGGCATGCCGGCATGAAAGAGTCCGAAAATTAGTGCCATTAGAGCAGGACGAGGGCGGTTGACGGAACTATGGATGTCGGTTGTCAATCCTTGCACCACAGACACGGCGCAACAATCCATCGCCAGCCCTATTGCCATCAATATGATTGTGAATATACTCATTGCCTGTTTATTGCCGCTTATATTTGTATCGTGCCCCCGTTTTGCCTTTGGCAATAGAGGCTAATTTATTGCGGACAAACGTCTTGCGAATTGGCGAGATACGGTCTGTGAACACATGGCCCTCCAAATGGTCATATTCGTGTTGCACAATACGCGCTTGGAAGCCGGTGAACACCTCTTCGTGTTCATTAAAATCCTCATCCAAATACCGCATCTTGATCGTCTTAGGACGAATAACATTCTCGCTTATTCCGGGCAGCGAAAGGCATCCTTCAGAATAAGTACAAGTCTCTTCGCTTTCCTCAACAAGCTCCGGATTGATGAATGCGCGTTTGAAATCCTTGCACTCCGGATAGTCCTCTGCCAACTCCGTTCCATCTACTACAAAGAGCCGCCACGGCTTGCCCACTTGCGGAGCCGCCAAACCGCAACCTTCTGCTTGCGTCAGGGTCTCATACATATCCGCAATAAACTGCTTCAGTTCCGGCGTTTGCTCTATTTCTTCAGCCTGTTTTCTGAGTACCGGCTGACCGTACAAATATATAGGTAAAATCATAGTCTCTCCAAATAGCCTTCCAAAATAATGCATGCAGCGATTTTATCCACTACTGCTTTGTCTTGCCGGGCTTTCTTTTTCATGCCTCCGGCAATCATTGCTTGATGCGCCAACACGGAGGTAAAGCGCTCGTCATACATAGTTATAGGTACGTTAGGAAAATGTTTTTTGAATACTCCCATAAACGGCCGGATGTAGTTCATGCTCTCCGATTCGGTTCCGTTCATCTGGGTGGGATGACCGATCACCACTTCATCCACAGGCTCTCGCGCAATGTAGTCGGTCAACCATGGAATAAGATCTTTTGTCTCGATCGTAAGCAAGGGATTAGCCGCAATGCGGAGAACATCCGTTACGGCTAATCCTGTGCGTTTACGACCGAAGTCTATTGCTAATATTCTGCCCATTAGAGATTATTCAGCTTCTCATTGATGGCATTGTACTCGGCATCCATGTGGAAGCGGTAGTACAGACCTTTCAAGATTTGCATGTATTGACGCTCTTCAGGAGCCATTTTGTGAGCTTCCTCAAAGAACGGCAATGATTTGCGGAATACCTCGTTCATCTCTTCCAGAGCTTTCTTGTATTCCTTATTGTCATTGATGAGAGCCGCTGCTTCGTTCAGTTTCACAGCTTGGTTGTAATATACTCTACCCTTGCCTGCCATAGCGTCAGCCAGCGTGGGATCGCAACGCAATGCCTCGTCGAAATCTTTGAGTGCCTCGTCGTAGTTACCTAAACTCTCATCCAGGTTACCTTTGATATGATGGTATTGTGCTACGTTCGGCTCGCGGGCGATAGCTTGCGACAAGTATTCAACGGCTACTTGCTCCTGACCTGAGAAGATATAGTAGTTGATCAGGTTCTGGAGGAACCAAGGCTCTTGCGGGAAACGGGTTACAGCGTTTTGCAGCGTAGCTACGAAATGAGCTGTATCTTTTACTGCTACGTACTCCTGATAGAGGAATTGGTTTACCGAGATAGCCTCGTAATCGCCGTCTTTCATCTCTTCCAGCAGGGCGATAGCCTCCGGATGCAATTCGCTCTGAACGGCAAAGATAGCTGCATAATACTTATACTGGGTATAAGTAGTATCACGCGGCATTTCTTTTTGCAGTTTCGGATCCTGCATCATTGCCAACTCAGGAATAGAAATATGTTTCTTGAATGCATTGTATGCGCCCTCGAAATCTTTCTGCTCGTTGAGATAAATACCATATTTCACCAGTTCTTGCTGTTTGTAGTACTCCAGCATTTTCTTGGCGATGTTGTTGCGGGTCTTTTGGTCCACAACCTCGCGGCCTTTCTTGTCCAGCGTAGGGATCATTGCCAACTCATCAGCCTTGAGCCAGTAGTTATAACTCTCCTCTACTGCAGCTCCGGCTTTCGCTTGGTTAGCACCTTTACCCATCATTTGGTTGTAGTTCTCTTGGGTCATTTCCTGATAACCGATCATACCTGCCCAATAATAGGTCTCAGCGGTCGGTTCAGCCTCAAGAGCCTCTGCGATTGCTGCACGAGCGGCAGAAAAATCAGGAGTCTCTGCCATCGCATAATTTTTTGCTTTCTTTACCAGCGGGTTTTTCTGAGCAAAGCAGCCTGCGCTTATCAGCACTAATGCTGCCAAAAACAAAGATTTTTTCATACTATTATTCATTTGTTCCATTGTTATTAGTTTCTTCACTCATTCCTTCATCGTTTCCTTCTTCTGCATTCTCTTCCTCCTCTTTCGGAACGATACAGCCGCTTACGAGGCTATCGTTACGTTTCTGGAGTTCGATCAGTTTGACGCCTTGTGCAGCGCGTCCGGTCTGACGAATAGTAGAGATGTCCATGCGGATTGCGGTTCCGGATTTGGTCATCAGCATCAGGTCGTCCTCATCGGTTACCGCCTCGATACCTACCAGATGTCCGGTTTTCTCGGTGATCTCAATGGTCTTAACGCCCTTACCGCCACGGTTGGTGACACGATAGATCGGATTGCCTTCTTCGTCGTCCACCGGCGTACGTTTGCCGAATCCGTTCTCCGAAATCACGAGAATGGTCTTATCTGTTCCCTTCTCTACACAAACCGTGCCAATTACGCGATCTTGACCGTCATCTTCCAAAGTAATGGCTTTCACGCCGGTTGCTCCACGACCCATAGGACGAACGCCGCCTTCGTTGAAACGGACGACTTTACCATTGTACGAAGCGACTAACATCTCGCTCTGTCCGTCGGTCAGCGTCACGCCGATCAGTTCATCGCCGTCGCGCAGACCGAGTGCAATAATACCATTTGCACGCGGACGGCTGTAAGCCTCCAACGTCGTCTTTTTCATCAAACCGTTTTTGGTAATAAAGATCAGATAGTGGTTCTGTACATACTCCGGATCGTTCAAACCTTTGACGTTGATACAGGTGCGTACCTTGTCACCCTTCTGCAGGTTGATCATATTCTGGATAGCACGACCTTTGGATTGCTTGTTACCCTCCGGCAGGTCATATACTTTCTGCCAGTACAGACGTCCCATTTCGGTGAAGAACATCATGGTTGAGTGCATACTTGCCTGATATACATACTCGATGAAATCCTGATCGCGTGCACTACCGGCTTTCGAACCGATGCCGCCGCGACTCTGTTGACGGAAATCAGCCAGCGGAGTACGCTTGATATATCCCAGATGCGAGATAGTGATTACCATATCGTCATCGGCATACATATCCTCCGGATTGAACTCGGTAGCCATCTTCACGATCTGCGTGCGACGCTCATCGCCGTATTTCTCTTTGATTTCTATGAGTTCAGTATTGATCACGTCATAACGCATCTCCTCACTTGCCAACAGTTCATTCAAATGCTCAATCAATTTCTCGATCTCGGCATACTCTGCTTTCAACTCATCGATACGCAGACCGGTCAGAGCCGACAGACGCATATCAACGATGGCTTTCGATTGCAGGTTGTCCAGCTCGAAGCGTTTCTCCAAGTTGGCTTGTGCGTCAGCCGGAGTGCGGCTTGCGCGGATGATACGAACGACTTCGTCGATGTTATCTACCGCGATGATCAAACCTTCCAAGATATGCGCTTTCTCCTCTGCCTTACGCAACTCATAGCGCGTACGGCGGGTCACAACGTCCATGCGGTGCTCAATGAAATTGCCGATCAACTGCTTCAGATTCAG
Source organism: Paludibacteraceae bacterium (assembly GCA_017464475.1). Classification (GTDB taxonomy): domain Bacteria; phylum Bacteroidota; class Bacteroidia; order Bacteroidales; family Paludibacteraceae; genus Colicola. The sequence goes on along the minus strand of JAFTZQ010000028.1, from coordinate 9,038 downwards.
CAGCATCGGACGACCTTTCACCAGCGCAATGTTATTCACAGCGAAACTCGACTGCAATGCCGTGAACTTATAGAGTTTATTGAGCACAACTTGTGCGTTGGCATCGCGTTTTACCTCCACTACGATACGGATATCGCGTTTCGAGTGGTCATTGATATCAGCAATACCTTCGATCTTCTTGTCGCTTACGAGTTCGGCGATATTCTTCACGAGGTCGCTCTTCACTACGCCGTACGGCAGCTCGGTAATAATAATCCGCTCACGCCCATTATCATCGGTCTCAATCTCTGCGTGGGAACGAATGACAATTCTTCCGCGTCCGGTCTCAAATGCGTCACGCACACCCTGATAGCCATAGATCGTACCACCGGTCGGGAAATCCGGAGCTTTGATATACTCCATCAAATCCTCTACCGTAATCTCCGGTACGAACTCATCGTGCATGCGGGCTTTGATATTATTGATGTACGCGCAGCAGCCGTCGATCACTTCGCTCAGGTTATGAGTCGGCATATTCGTCGCCATTCCGACAGCAATACCGCTTGCTCCGTTCACCAGCAAGTTCGGGAAACGGCAAGGCAGCACAACCGGTTCTTTGAGCGAGTCATCAAAGTTATTCTGCATATCTACGGTATCCTTGTCCAGATCGCGCAGCATTTCTTCTGCCAACTTGGACAGACGTGCCTCCGTATAACGCATAGCTGCAGCTCCATCTCCATCGACTGAACCGAAGTTACCTTGACCGTCCACCAGGCAATAACGCATTGCCCACGGTTGCGCCATACGAACCAACGTACCATAGATAGAACTATCTCCGTGCGGGTGGTACTTACCCATTACCTCACCGACGATACGGGCACTTTTCTTAGTCGGTTTGTCGCTGGTGTTACCCAATTCGTTCATTCCGAATAACACACGGCGGTGTACCGGCTTGAAGCCATCGCGTACATCCGGCAATGCACGGCTCACGATCACACTCATCGAATAATCGATATACGAGGACTTCATTTCCTCGTCTATCTTCACGGGAATAATGTGATCATTTTGAATCAAATCGTTGTTTTCTTCCATTGTTGTATAATTGTGATTAATAGATTTTCAAAATTCCGCGCAAAGTTACTGCTTTTTTTTGATATACGCAAATTTTTCTGCGATATTTTTGATTTTTATTTCGTTTCCGAGGGGGTGTCGGTAGAGAAACAAAAAGGGCTTAAAACGCAAATAAATGCCCTTTAAGCCCATTTCCTATTATTAGAGTACCGTTTTTTACAACTTAAGTGCCAGTCCGGCGAAATAAGTTCGCGGCGTGGAAGGTCCGTAGATATAGTTTGCGTCGCGGAACTCGCCTTTGTCTATATCGCGCTGGAATTGATCAAGAATATTCTTGATTCCTGCACTCACTTCCAGACAATAATGCTTGTAGAGATGTATGTCGTAAGCCAGTCTGATTCCTAAATCCCAGAAACTCGGAGTCTTCACTTCCTCGTCCTGCGGAATATATCCTGCCAAGTGAGGCACTAACATAGATCCTGTCGCTTTGCCATTGATGGAGATGGTGAAATCGCGCACGGGTTCAACGTCAATCAACATATACGCATAGTTATCCGGCGTATGCAACATCCGCGTTTGCGGCGCTACATCCGCGCTCCATTGCTGCGCTACGGTGTAACGGCTCTGCTGGTATGTATATCCTAATTGGAATGTCACCCACGGACCATATACCACTTTGCCTTCTATATTCAATCCGCCCACCCAAGCACCGGGAGCGTTCGTACGCGTGAATAACAAGTTACCCGCTGCATCCATTCCGTCCTCGCGCAGGAAGAACACGTCTTGCAGATACGTATAGAATCCTTCCGCCGTCAGGTTCACTTCCCATTTGCCAAATTGGCGATACCAGTCTGCGCTAAGCGTTGCGCTATGCGAGTATTCGGGACGCAGTTTCGGGTCTAATGTGATTAGCGACACACTACCTCCCACCGCCGCTACATGCAAGTCCTCATCATACGCCTGCGGCGCTCTGTAACCGCTGCTGTAACCTGCGCGGAAGACCAAACCTTCAATAGGCGTATATCGGAATGTGGCACGCGGAGTGACCACCGGCATTTTCAGTAAGTTATGTTTCTCCAAACGAGCACCGATGAGTACACTCCAATGGTCGTTTTTCCATTCGTTCTGCGCGTAAGCACCCACCACATGCACTTTTTGGTTCATATCGCGGTTGTAGCCCAGCATCTTGTCATGCAGACCGTTGTAATTATATTCCGCTCCAACCGTCAGGTCGCCTTTCATCAGACCGCAGGGATACGAGAAACGGTATTGCAGACCGGTGTTGGAAGTCAAATCCGTACTTCTGCCGTATGCCGCTGTGTCTCTTCCTGCTCCGAAATAGCTGTCTCGACCGATATGCTGGATAGCCGAATAAGCGGATACGAAATGCTTCTCGTCCGGCGAGTACCAGTCGAAAGCCACCGATCCGGCGTCAATGTTATGCCGCAACTGCTCCGCGATGTCCGCTTTATGCGGTTCCTCATCGCGTCTGTTGCCTCCGCGGCGATAGTCCGTCGTGTGGTGGTATTCCATGGTGATCTTGCTGTACGCGCTGGTCTTGAAAAACAACCGTGCGCCGGCAGTGGTAGAACGCAACTGCGGCAGTTCGCTAAACCCATCCAGATCGCGGTCGTACGCGCTGCGGGTACGATGGGAAGCAAAGAGGTACGCGCCTATTTTGCGGTTCTCGCTCATGACCGATCCGTTCAGGTCCGTGTTGATGTCATAGCCCGCATGTTCGTTGATATTGCTGGTGTTGGCGATATTGACGAAATTACGTACCGGCTCTTTGGTAATGATATTCACCACTCCGGCAATCGCGTTTGCGCCGTAGATAGCTGACCCGCCGCCGCGCATGACTTCAATTCGGTCAATCATCGCCGCCGGCACTTGCTCCAGTCCATATACCGAAGCCATCGAAGAGAACACAGGCCTGCTGTCCATCAGAATCTGGGTGTATTGTCCCTGCAGACCGTTGATACGAAGATCCGTTTTGCCGCAGTTCGAACAGCTGTTCTCCACCCGCAAACCGGGTTGGAAATTCAGCACATCTGCCACACACGACACCGCAGTTGTCTCAAATAATTTAGGGTTCAACACATTGACAATCGTCGATGTTTCCTGCCGTTTGGTGGCATACCGGTTGGCGGTCACGACCACATTATTTAACTGCTGTGAGACTTCGCGAAGAGACATCTTCAGCTCTACTGTCTTGTCTTCGATGATAGTTATCGGCATCTCCAAGGTCTCGTACCCCACGAAGCTGAACACGATCGTCTGCCGTCCGATCGGCAGGTCTTTCAGCAGGTAGTGACCACTCTCATCGGTAACGGTTCCGATGTTGGTTCCTTTCAGTTGCACATTGACGAACGCCATGTGTTCGCCGGTCGCTTCGTCCAGCACGTGCCCCGTCAAGTGCGCATCGTATTGCGCCAGCATAGGCATAGCCAGAACGGTTAATAAACAAACTAATATCTTTTTCATTCCTTTCTTTTTTCAGCTTTCAATCTTCAGCTTTTTCCAAATCATATCTGAATCCGACATACACTTTCCATCCTGTGGTCGGTCCGCATACCATGGACGCATCGAAATCCGGTCCGAAAGGCTGGAAACTGTCTATTATCGGCATGTGTTGCTTGAAATTCGTCATGTTCTCTGCTCCCAAATAGAGGCTGCACGTACGGAAATACTTGGTCACTTGCGCCATCAGTTGCGGATACCAGGTAATGGGTTTCGGCGTACCGTAGCCGCCGAGCATATCGCCGTAAGCGGTAAATCCGTCCGGCATGCGGCTGATGCCGTTGAATTGTGCGGTCACGTCAAACTGCCATTTCTTCAGCGGCGTCTGGTAACTGGTACTAATCACTCCCTTAAACCGATTAGTCAGCGCTTTGGTGCGCAGTTCATAATTGCCCGTGGTACCATTCTTCGTCGTCTGTTTGACATCCGTCCAACGGAAAGCAGCGGTCCATGTCCAGCCGCGAAGGACCTCCATTGAAGCTTCTATCTGTGCGCAATGGGCAAAGGATTTCGCACCCGCTATGTCGGTCTGGTTATAGACATGCACGGCGTGCGGATCTTGGTCTAAATCCACGATCAGCGAGTTCAGGAAATGCGTATAGTAATACTCCGCCGAAAGCTGCAGTTCCCTGCTTCCCATCGGGATATAGAAGGTCGTGCTGATACCGGCATTGGCTGCCCGCTCCTGCTTGATCTCGTTCGCCAGATGTAGCTCGCGGCTCGACGGCAGCATGAACGCATTGTCCGCAATCGCATTCGGGCTGCGGTAACCCATTCCCACGCTTCCGCGCAGCGTCCACCATTGGAACGGCGTATAGCGGATATTCATACGCGGCGTGAAGAAGAATCCGTATCGCGTTGAGTAGTCCGCACGCACACCTGCCACCAGAGACAGCATATCCGCATACTTGTAACTATATTCCGCAAACACACCCGGCGTCACTTCCCATCTATCCAAATTGAGAATTGAGATTTGAGAATTGAGAATTGCAGGCAGACGCAGCGTCTCGCCGTATTTGTCAAAATTGACACTTGCTCCGGCGCTCAAACGATGGTCGTTGTCAATCAGTCCGCCGCCTTCCCAGTTGCCCTGGTAAATGGCATTGAGATATGCATTCAGCTGGTCTGCTTTCCATTCCCTGAGACCATATTGGTTATTGAGGTTATGGTAACTGACCGCTGTGATCAAAGCAACCGAACTCCCGCTCTCTTCATCGAACACATAGCCGTTTTTCAAGAATCCCTCTACCCGCCATGTATTCAGATTGATCAGATACGGTGTATTACCTTTGTCACTTGGTACTTGGTCACTTGGTACTTGGTCACTATGTACATTCAACTGTCCGCCTCGTCTGCGGTCGTACAAACCGCGCACAAAAGCCTGGAACGTATATTCGCCGTTCTTGTAGAACCAGCGGTTGGCGATATTGGCATTCTGTATCTTCGGCATGTCCACGAACGAATCATGATTGCCGTCCATCGCCATGTAACTGCCGCCGTAGTGCGCCAAAAGCCCCGTATAAAGCGACTCATGGTGGTGATGTCCGTTAGCGTGGTCATGTTCTTTTTTCAGCAACTCCCATCCGCCCATGATATTGGCTTCCGCCATCACTTCGGAATTAAACATCAGATTGACGGAAAGCGGATTCTGGGTCTGCGGTTTGAGTAACTCCACGTTGATCTGACCCGAAGTAGCTTCGTAACCGTTGATGACGGACGAAGTACCTTTGCTCACCTGAATACTGCTCATCCACGGACCGGGAATGTATTCCAGTCCGAAGTTCTGCGCCAAGCCGCGCACTGCCGGTGTATTCTCTTGGATCAGTTGCACATACGTGCCACTCAATCCCAATAAACGGATCTGTTTGGCGCCCGTTGCGGCATCCGAATAAGCCACATCGACCGACGCATTCGTCTCAAACGCTTCGCTTAAGTTACAGCACGCCGCGCGGCATAACTCTTCCGTTCCGATGGTCTGCGTATCAAACGCCGAAGTGCGGCTCTTGAGCACACCCTGCTTGCGTTCGGTGATCGTCACCTCGTCCAAAATCGCATCTTCCACCAACACGATCGTCAGCGGTTCGCGGTTCGCGACCTCCACCGTGTCGTTGTGGTAGCCCACAAAAGAAATGACCAACGTCCGGTTTCCCTTCACCGGCATAATGGTGAACTCTCCGTTAATATTGCTTGCTACTCCTTTGTTTGTCCCTGCCCAATAAACATTTGCGCCGATCATCGGCTCTCCCCGATCATCCAATACCACACCGCTTACCTGCGCATGGACACACACGCACGTAAATAATATAATAAGGAGTGATATTATCCCTTTCAATTTCATCCTTTCACCTTTCATTTTTCAAAAACGGGTGCAAAATTACTGCTTTTTTCTCACATACGCAATACCTAAACTGCGGTATTTTGCCCCTTTTGGCATAAAATTTGTCGTTTTGTGTTGCATACATGAGATTTTTTTCGTACCTTTGCGCCGTTAAATTTGTTAATTCGTAATTTTTAATTTTTAATTTCGTCGTGTACAAAGCCTCGGACAAAATATGCGATTTGATGGCGCATGAGGAAGAAGCCATCCAAATCATCAGCCGTTTCGGTCTGTCAATGGGTGTGGGAGAGCAAACCATCGCGCAGGTATGCGAGTCGCACGGTATCCATACGCCTACTTTTCTGGCGGTGGTGAATTATAAAGTCTCGCGCATCAAAGTGCAGCCTGCGGAGATTGATCTGGACACGCTGCAATGCTACCTCCGAAATGCCCATTCGTATTTCTTGGATTTCCGTCTTCCGAGACTGCGTCAGTCTTTGATGGAGGCGATTCGTCCCAATGATTTCTCCAGCCATATACCGACCCTCATTCTCCGCTGCTATGATGAATTCGTGGACGAGATACGCACGCATATTGAGCATGAAAATGCAGGTCTGTACGAGGAGCACGAACATGACGACCAACGTATTACTGACAAACTGACGGAGATCAAGAATCTGATCATCAAATATTATCCCTCTCAATCCCTCAACACGAATTCATTAACCACGCATTCCCTTGTTTCCGTCATGTCCGATTTATGGCATACAGAGCAGGATTTTGCGGACCATTGTGCGATTGAGGATGATATCCTCCGTCCGGTTTTGCAGCAATCATCCGCACACAAACCTTCAAACTCTCAAACCATCAAACCTTCCAACGAACAACTCTCCGACCGCGAGAAAGACATCCTCGTTCAGATCGTCAAGGGATTGAGTAACAAAGAGATAGCGGATGTACTCTTCATCTCGCCGCATACCGTTATTACCCATCGTAAGAATATCACCCGCAAGCTGAATATCCATTCCACCGCGGGTCTGACGATCTATGCCATCGTCAATAACTTAGTTGATATCAATAGTTTAGAGTAATGAAAAAGCATATATTTCTTCTCCTGCTAATTCTCAATTCTCAATTCTCAATTCTTTCGCTGCCACCTATTCCGGTCGCGTAGTGGATGAGAAAGGAGCGCCGATCGCTTACGCTACGGTCTATCCGGAGATTGCGCCCGAATGGGGAACGGCTACCAACAACGACGGCTTCTTTTCTTTCGAAGCGAACCTCGTGCCGGATATGAAAATTATCATTTCCTTTATCGGCTACGAGAAACTGACCATTCGTGCCAACGAATGTTTAGTTCTCTCCCCCTCCGACGATCCTTCCTCCTTTCAACTTTCACCTTTCACCTTCGTCCTCAAGGAACAGCCCATCGCGCTCCAAGAGACCGTCATAGCCGCCAAGCCCTCCAAGCAGAAGAACAAACGCAAACAGATGGCTGCTCTACTCCACGCCGTCTATGTCAAGCTGGAGGAAGAGTTTCCTGACAATAACGCCCAATACCAAGTGGTCTCCGACGTGCGTATGTACTGCCCGGCAGATCGTGCCCTTGAGGCTAAGAATGCGGAGAACAGCACATGGGGAATGGAGCAGATGATTGCCAATATCGTCGTTCTGCCCGAGCAAGCCAGAGAGGGACGCGACTCCGTGCAGTTCCAGGGACGCTACTGCAAGCGTTTCTTTGATGCGCAAAAACGCGCGCAAGCGGATTCGATCTTAGCCGGAGACGCGATCGAGCGGCTGGAGAAAAAGCAGAAAGAGAAATTCATGCGCAAGGCTGCCAATGCCGTGGACAGCGGCGTCGTCGTACACCGGGCGCTCTTTGCGATGGGAAATATGCGCTATGATTTTGAGCAGACCATGACCGACACGCGGCATTGGACGGTCTCCAATGAATCGGAAGGAGAGACCGTTCTCACCCATACCCAAAAGGTCTCCAAATACCTTGGTCTATTCAAAATGACTTTTTCCCGCCATTATATCGTGGACTCGGAAACCTTTGCCGTGCGCCGTTTTTCCGAACATGCGGAGGTCAAAGTGACCATTCCTTTTGGTATCAAACTGAATGCCGAGCAACTCCAGATGCTCAATCTGGTCAATATGGGCGAGCAGCAGATCCAAAAATTCCGACTGAAGAAACTGCGCGGGTCGGTCGATCTCAACACGATCTACCAGCGGCAGGACGGACATGTCTATCTTTTGGAGAAGAACATGATCTGCGATGCGCATATCTTGGGTTCCAAGAAAGCGGAGATCCCGTTGATTGTCAAGGCAACCCAGCGTGTCACTTCTCTTCAAACGCAAGACATCCATCCCCTCACTCCCTCTCAAATCACCCGCCGCGTCAAACGCGACATCGTCGAGATCTACTGATTTTTGAGGGTGTGGTATATGATAGCGCGGAGGAAGGCGGGGAACTGGAGATAGCGTTTTCCGGAGCCTTTCAGGGGATCGATGGGTGCTTGCGGGTCGGGATGTGAGCCTCTTTTGCCCGGAATCTGGGCTGCAAAACGAGTCTTGTACTCCGCGAGAAGCAGACGCGCTTCGTCCAAGGTATAGTATTCCGGGACATGATTCATCTTACGGATACGCAGCTCCAAGTCCAGCATGTGCTGCTGTTGGTCGGCAGGCGTTTGGTCAAGGCGCGCGACAAAAAGGATCTGCGAGGATCGGCGGCACACTTCTGTCCAAGCGTTATGATTAGCGAGTTCCGCTCCTTGTTTAGGATTCTTCTTCCAGTTGCGCGGATGTTTGACGACATAGGCTTCCTGGCTGCCTTCCGCTATGACCCGACCTTTGTCATCGCGGAATTTCTTCCGGCGGTTGATGATCTTTTCGTTTTTTCCTAACGCCCCGTGTATTTCATCGAAGGGGTGCGATAATTGTGCTTTAGCCATATTTTTGAGTGTTTAAGGATCCGCCAAATGTGGCGGATACAGGGTTGTTTGTTGCGGTTTGAGGTGTCCCCAAAAAGTTGGACAGGGTTAGTAAATGTTGTTCGATGTATGCATGTTCGTTGACATGTGGGGTATTTGTTCTTTTAGTTGTCGTTTGTATGTTGTTGGCGGTATTGGACAGGAGACATCGACAAGCG
>JAFTZQ010000027.1 GCA_017464475.1 Paludibacteraceae bacterium | reverse complement strand
TTTCCTAAAAGAGTTTACAGTTGTACTAAATTTGTTGACATCCATCCTAAATTGGTTGACAGATGTTGTACTGATTTTGTTGACAGCGCTCCTGATAACCTTTCCAATGCCTCTGTTGTGTGCCAACTTGTTGGTGCGCAAATTTTGTTTAATTTTTGACATGGCAAAACTGGCAAAAGTGGCAAAACTGACATATAATTTTTTGTTCTGACCGTTTTGACCTTTTTGACCGTTTCACCCCAAACGGTCAATCCGGTCAATTCGGTCATGTCATTTTTTTGCCTTGCACTTTCTGCACTTTTTGCACTTTCGCCCATCAAAATGCAAATAGTGCAAATAGTGCAATGTCATTTTTTTTGCCACTTTTGCCATTTCTGCCATGTCATTTTTTTTATTGCATCCGCCACATTTGGCGGATAAACCGTTAGTTGTTCTTGTATATTCTTAGTCATCTGTTATCCATCACCGAACTATTGCCTACTCCTTATGCGTACCAACGTCCGGATGGAGTGTATGTAATTCCTATAAATCTCCTCAAACCGTAATATTGTATTTTAGTCACAAAGGGCATGAAAGATAAGTACAAGTTTTCTTAAAAAAATATTTTGGGGAAAAAATATCGCTAAAAAATTTGCATATGTGCAATTTTTGTTGTATCTTTGCACAAAATTTGGGAAACTATGCCCCAAACGGATGCTAATTTCGCAAGATTAGACAGGAATAATTAACATTACAAACACTATAAAAATTACTGAATTATGCGTACAACATTCAATCGCCTTCGTGCAGTAAAAGACAGTCTTCCACATGGTACAATGGACGCCATCGCCGCTGAATTGGGATTAACCGGAGATGAGGTAAGAGCTTATTTCAACGGAGAAGGAACCGCAGATTACCACATGGAGGCAGGTCCTGACGGCGGTATTGTTGATTTTACCAACACTCGCATTCTGGAGGTTGCCCTGCGCAAAGCATGGGAGGTTCAGAACGCTTTATAATTGCGGATTGCCAATTGAGAATTGACAATTTCAGAAAGGTGATTGCTCTGGTGTTATGCATCGGAGCATTACCTATTGTATTTAACGCGAGCGCGCACGCGGAAGAAGCCGTCAGCCAGGTCACACCTGCGTCTGCCGTCAGTTATTTATGGGACGAGTACAAGAAACCCGTGAAGCTGACGTACGGCGCACAAGCGAGAATACAAACCACATATCTATGGCGTGGGTTATACGCCGGAGGACCGAACCTGCAAGCCTCGGCTAATGTGGGCTACGGAGGTCTGTACGTCGATATGTGGTGGAACATAGGCACGTTAGACTGGCGGTTTAACGCCTTCGAGCCGGAGGTGGATCTGACGCTCGGTTTTGACCGATGGGGACTGAATGCGTTTGTGCTCTTTATCCATAATTTCAACTGTCCGTTCTTTGATTTCAGAAATGACCCGTACATAGGCAACAGGCTGGAAGTGGATGTGAGTTACACGCTGAGTCCTAAGATCCCGCTTAAGATTCTCTGGGCAAGCCGCGTAGCCGCCGCAGACAGTTATGTCAACGACGCCGGCGACACCATCCGGGCGTTCTCCAGCTATCTGGAACTCAGTTACAACCACCTTTTCCCGTACGGAATCAGCCTCTACGGCGCGGTGGGAATGACGCCATGGAAGAGTGTTTATACCCACTTTGTCCACAATGCCGGAGTGGTGAACGTGGAAGTACGGTTGCGCAAAGACTGGTCGCTGAGCGAACGATGCGGTATGATGCTGCAAGGGCAGCTCTCCATCAACCCCACTATGCTTGCAGCCGACCACCGAAGCGCACAGTGGCAACCCTATACGCCGTATGCGCAGACGGTGAACGCCAATCTCACCGTGGGAGTGTACTTGAAATAATTGATAATTGATAATTAATAATTAAAAGAAAATGAAAAAGGTATTGGTATTGGCAGCCGCAATAGTGGCTGTAGTGATGTCTGCAAAAGCAGAAGTAGAGTTCGCTTACGACGCAGGAGCTGAGGTTGTGAGCAGTTATATCTGGCGTGGCCAGTACAACGGCGGTCTCAGTTTTCAGCCGGATGTCGAAATCGGCTTTAACGCTCATGACGAGAAGATACAATTCCGTATCGGCGCATGGGCGAACATCGGCGCATCGGACTGGATGTTCAGGAAAGGACAGCCGACGTACATTGATGCCGAAAGCGGCGACGAGATCGACCCGAACACCCGTTTTATGCCGGAGCTGGACATCGTGGGATCGTTCGCTATTTACGGTCTGAACCTTGGATTCAACCACTATTATTACTTCGGCGGATCGAACTTCTTCTCCTGGCGTCCTGTAGCAGAACTGGACGGCAGCAACAACACCAGCACGACCGAAGTGTGGGCGGGTTACCACCTCGGCGACTTGACGGATATAGGTCTGTATTTCAATTGGTTCACTACGATCGCCGGACAAGACTTGGTGTATGATGCCAACACCGGTGATCCGAAGCGCGCATGGAGCTCGTATTTCGAAGTGGGTTACGACCATACGTTCGAGTCAATCGGTCTGACCATCGGCGCCGTAGTAGGTATGTCTCCGTGGGAAAGCCCGATATACGGCAACAGCAAATTCGCGGTAAACAACATCAGCCTGAAAATCGACAAAGAATGGGAGTTCGAACATATCACGCTGAATCTTTTCGCGCAAGGCACTCTCAATCCGGACGGCGTGAACAAGGATAATGCCGTACTATGGAAAGCCGCAGGCGACGAGAAACTATACAACCAGAAGCTGAACGGCGTAATCGGACTCGGATTCTGGTTTTGATCGCGTTCGGTAAGTGAAAAATATTAGCAGACGACATATTATCAGTGCACTGCTGGGCGTTGGCCTGGCAGCGCTGCTGATTTGGGGAGTCGGAGAGAAGGACGAAAATGCGACCTATTATCGCAACGAGGGCAAGATCTTCGGGACCTATTACAACATCCGTTACGAGGCAGAGACAGACCTGCATGACAGCATCAAAGCGGCACTTCAGGCGTTCGACAACAGCCTGAGTATGTTCAACCCCAACTCCGTTCTCTCTGCTATCAACGCCAACCGCGACACCACGACAGACGCGCTTTTCGAAGCGATGTGGGCAGAAGCAACCGAGGTCTATGCGCTCTCCGGAGGCGCTTTTGACATCACTGTGGCACCGCTGGTAAAAGCCTTTGGCTTTGGTCGCAAAAGCGATCAGCTGTCAGCCATCAGCCCTCAGACGATAGACAGTATCCGTCAATTCGTCGGGTTCGACAAAGTGGAGTTGGTGGATCACCATGTCTATAAATCCGACCGGCGCGTGCAGATAGACGGCGGCGCCGTAGCCAAAGGACAAGCATGCGACGTGATTGCAGGGCTGCTATACGAACACGGATGCAGCAATTATCTGGTGGACATAGGCGGCGAAGTAGTAGCACGAGGGGTGAACGACAAGAACGAGCCATGGCGTATCGGCATCACCAAACCGAATCTCAATAACGAAGGTGCGCAAGAGGAATTGCAAGAGATTCTGGCGGTAAGCGACATCCACATGGCTACTTCCGGCAATTATCGCAATTTCTACTATGCCGGCGAAGAGCGCCGCAGCCACACGATCGATCCTCGCACGGGTTACCCTGTACAACACTCGTTATTGAGCGCGACGGTCGTCAGTTCATCCTGCATGAGAGCTGACGCTCTTGCTACCGCTTGTATGGTACTCGGCGACGAAGAAGCGCTGGCGATGATCGAACGGGCACAGGATGCCGCTTGCTACCTGATCGTCGCAAAAAAAGACAGTTTGACGGTCATTACTTCCTCAAAATGGGAGAAAATGATAGCAAAATAAAGATTTCTCTTGCATAATTCAAAAAAATGTCGTACCTTTGCGGGCTAAATTTGGCGGAATGCGCGAAAAAGGATTGATCATATTGCTGATGATGGTGGTGCTCACGAGTTGCGGCGAGTACCAGAAACTGCTGAAATCCCGCGACCCGGAGGAGAAATACCAAGCGGCGCTACGGTATTTCAACAACAAGCAGTATGTCAAATCCCAAACGCTGCTGGATGACGTGTCGGCATACTACAAAGGAACCGAGCGGTCGGAAGACATCCTGGCATACCTTGCGCGCAGTTATATGGGTCAGAAAGCCTATGAGTCTGCGACGGATTACTACCAGGCTTACGTCCGCAATTACCCAAAGGGTAAATATGCTACAGAGGCGTATTTTCAGGTCGGTCACTGCCAGTATCTGGATTCGCCGGACGCCCGCCTGGACCAAGCTGTCACCCGCAATGCGATAGATGCGTTCACGCTCTTTGTGGAGCTTTATCCGGAGAGTCCCTATGCGGAACAAGCCTACCGCGAGATGAGCGAACTATACGACAAATTGGCGCTCAAGGAACTAAAGAGTGCGCAACTGTATTACAACCTCGGAACCTATTTAGGCAACAATTATCTGAGTTGCGAGATCGTAGCGAAGAATGCATTGAAGGACTATCCCAGCAATGCCTATCAGGAGGATTTCAGTTGGCTCATTCTGCAAGCCAAATACCAGCAGATGGTGAACTCTTTTGAGGAAAAAAAATTGGAACGCGCCAGAGACGCACAAGATGAATACTACAATTTCATCACCGAGTATCCCAACTCCAAGCACCGCAAAGATGCCGATAAGATGCTCGTACAAATCAAGAAAACAACGAAAGAATAAAGATATGGACTACAAGAATTCAAAAGCGCCGAGAAACACGGTCACTCGGGACATCAACCTGCTCATGGAGCCGGTGGGAAACATCTATGAGACCGTAGCTATTATTGCCAAACGTGCTAATCAGATCAGCATGGGTATCAAACGCGAGTTGGACTCCAAACTGCAGGATTTCTCTATTCCTCAGGACAATCTGGAGGAGACGTTTGAGAACCGTGAGCAAATCGAGATTAGCCGCCAGTACGAGCGCCTGCCGAAGCCGACTTTGATGGCTACCCAGGAGTTCATCGATGGTGAACTGGTTTATCGTTCCGGCAACCGCGATGAGGCTTTGCGGTAAGCACATATTAGTTGGCATCAGCGGCGGCATCGCGGCATATAAGATACCTGAACTGATCCGTTCGCTGGTCAAAGCCGGAGCGGAAGTGCGGGTGGCGACAACCCGGAATGCCCTGCAATTTGTAACAGAATTAACCCTGCAGACCGTTTCCGGCAGCAGGGTTTATTCGGATGTCTTTGCCGCCATCAACGAACACTCCACCGAGCATATTTCCCTGCCGGATTGGTGCGACGCGATGATCGTTGCGCCCGCTACCGCCAATGTGATCGGAAAGATGGCAGCCGGTATTGCCGACGATGCACTCACCACGACCATCTGTTCTTGCGTCGCACGCAAACCCATCTTGGTTGCGCCTGCGATGAACGACAAGATGTGGGAGAGTCCCGCCACCCGACAAGCGATTGCAACGATCCGCGGATGGGAGAAAGTGCGGGTGATCGAACCGGCAGAAGGTCCGCTGGCTTGCGGGACGAGCGGCAAAGGACGCATGCCTGAGATAGAAGAACTGCAAGAAGCACTCGAATACATCCTTGCGCCGCAAGACATGGCGGGAAAGAAAATCCTCATCACCGCCGGCGGTACACAAGAGAAGATCGACCCCGTCCGGTTCATCAGCAATTACTCCACCGGCAAGATGGGAATGGCTCTGGCGCACGAGTGTGCGCGGAGAGGAGCTGAAGTGACGCTTGTTTGCGGCGATGTGTCCGCTCCGTTATACAATCCGTTCGGAGCCATCCGCAGGATCGATGCTCTCTCGGCAGAAGCGATGCACCAAGCATGCCTTGCCGAATGGGATCACATGGACGGCGCGATACTTTGCGCCGCTGTAGCAGATTTCACTCCGGCTACTCCGGCAGCAGAGAAAATCAAGAAACAACCCGGACAGACGGAAATGCACCTGGAGTTGCGCACTACTCCGGATATTGCCCGTGCATTAGGCGAGAGCAAGCACGCCGGACAAAAACTAATTGGCTTTGCGCTGGAAACCGAGCATGAAAAAGAAAATGCACTCCGCAAATTGGAGCGCAAAAAGATGGATGGTATTGTCCTCAACTCGCTGCGCGATGCAGGAGCCGGATTTGGAACAGACACCAACCGGGTAACCATCATAAATAGCGACAACAAAGAAGCCGAACTGCCATTGCTCAGCAAAGCGGATGTCGCCGCTCACATAATCGACACCTTTTTTACTTAAAGATCCCGAATAAACCTTTGCGTTTGGGCTCTTCTCCCTCGGCTGCCGGTTCTGCAGTCTCTTCCGGTGTGTACTCCGGACGGGCTTCGATCTCGCCCAGCTGGCTCTGCACGTATGCGATCACATCCTGCAGACCTTCGGTAAAGTGTGCAAAGTCTTCCTTATAGAGGAAAAGTTTATGTTTCTCGAAAGAAGGCACTTCTTCTCCTTCTGCCTGACGGCGCTTACTCTCCGTAATAGAGAGGTAGAGGTCGTTGTTACGCGCCTTGCGTACATCTAAGTAGTAGATACGTTTTCCGGCTTTGATTGAACGGCTGTAAACGATCTCCTGTTCACGTCTTTCTTCTTGATTTTTCTCCATTTTCTCCTTATTTGTTAGAAAAACTGCGGCAAAGGTACGATTTTTTTTGCACATGTGCAAATTTTTTTGTAACTTTGCGCAAAATTTTTGGGTATGATCAATAGAACTATGGTGCGAACACGAGTTGTCCAGACGTTGTTCGCGTATTACAAGGACACAGACAAGACGCTACTCACTGCCCGCAAAGAGCTGAATAAAAGTTTTGCGGACACGTATGATTTATACTTTACGCTGTTGGATTTCGCGAACGAATTGACGGCATACGCGCAGCGTGAGTTGGAGGGGCAAATTGCGCGCGCACGCGCTACGCACTCTTCATGGGCGCCCAACAGACGGTTCGTACAAAACAAACTGGCGCAACAACTATTTGATAATCGCGCGCTGCGCAGGCGCATGCAGGAGCAGCAACTGAGTTGGGACAGCGGCATGCCGGCTGTGGCGGACATCTATCGCAAACTGACCGAGAGCGATTTCTACCGCCAATACATGGCTGCCGAGACTTGCAGTTATGCGGATGACAAGCGCCTCTGGAGGCAGATTTACCAACATCTGATGACCGAAAACGATGTGCTCTACGACGCGCTGGAGGAGATGGAGTTAGTGCTGGACAAAACCAACTGGGCGGTGGACGCCGACGTTGTGATCAGTTATATTATCAAGACAATCAAGCGTTTCAATGAATCCAGCACGCCCGACACGCCGCTGCTGGAGATGTTTGACAGCGAGGATGAAGTGAAGTTCGCCTCTACCCTGCTGGAGAAAGCCATTAAGGGTCATGAGCAGTTTGAACAGTTGATCAATTCGCACCTCAAAGGATGGGACGCAGACCGCATCGCGTACATGGATCGCATCATTATTGAGACCGCTCTGGCGGAGATTACGGAATTTGAGGATATCGCGCTGACCGTCTCCTTGAACGAATATATCGAGTTGGCAAAGAACTACTCGGGCGACAAGAGCTATATGTTTATCAACGGCATCTTGACCGAGATCCTGCGCGACATGAAAAATGACGGATCGCTATTCAAAGCGCTCGGCGTCAAATGAGAAAATTATTAACAAAAAAATAACAAATAAGTATGTTGAATTTAATTTTCCTGCAGGCCGTTGAAGGCGCTGCAACCCAAGGTAGCCAATGGAGTTTCTGGATCATGATGATCCTGATTTTCGTCGTATTCTATTTCTTTATGATTCGTCCGCAGACGAAGAAGCAGAAAGAGTTGCAAGCACAACGCGAGGCGATGAAAAAAGGCGATAAGGTAGTAACCGCCGGCGGTATTTACGGCGAGATCAAAGAGGTACAAGACACCACTTTTATCATCACCATCGCTAAAGACGTGACCATCAAAGTAAGCAAAGACAGCGTTTTCGCTGACGCCACCGATGCAGTACAGGCTGCTGCGAAAGACGAGAAAAAATAACGATTTCCGGACGAAGTGAAACGGGATATACTCACATTTCTTTTGTTTGTCGTATTGGCGGCAGTGATTTGGTATGGTCATGCCATGCAATCGGTGCGCAACACCCGCGTACCGGTGAAGATCCAATACACCGGCAAGCCGGGAAATATCGGTTTGGGAGATCCCGGACTGCCGGACACCGTGATGATCGAGGTTCGCGACGCGGGTGCACGACTGAACACATATCATCGCGAGCCGCTGCATCTGACCATCGACCTGAGGCAGTATATACACGGCGAGAAAGGTACGATACATGTGCCTTCGGACGCGCTGCGACGCAGCATCAGCGATATTTTGCAAGGAACCAGCCGCCTCATTGACACCAAGCCGGAGGAGATCAGTTGCCCGTATTTCACGGAGCAGGAGAAGACCGTGGTAGTAGCGATGGCAGGTGAGATTCACCCCGCGCAGGAATTTCAGATGGTGGGCAAACCGATACTGAGCCGCAAGACCGTCAAAATCTACGGAAGTGACAAAACAATTGCCCATATCGACACCATCTACACCCAAACGCAACAATTAACGGATGTGACCGACACGCTGGACGTACGTCTGGCGCTGGACATACCCAAGGGCGTGCGCACAGAGACCGACAGCATCGATATGCGTGTTATCACCGAGCGGTTCACCGAGAAGAAATTCATCATCCCTCTGCACGTCATCGGCGTGCCGGAAGGCGTACACCTGCGGCTTTTCCCGAACGAAGTGGAAGTGAGTGTGCGCGTGGGGATGAGCCATTTCGCCCAAGTGCAGGCTTCGGATGTCAAGGCGGTTTGCTACTACAGCAAAGAAAGGACAGACAAACTGGATGTTGATTTGCGGTATTCCAACCCCCATATCACATCCGCATGGGCATACCCGGGCGTGGTGGAATTTATGGTAGAGCAATAATGAAAAACGAGAAAAAAATTCAAATGGTTGATCTCCATACGCAGTATTTGCGTATCAAAGAAGAGATCGACGCAGGCATACAAGAGGTGATTGAAACCACCGCTTTTGTCAAAGGTCAGAAAGTAACAGATTTTCAGAACCATCTGGAGCAGTACACCGGTGCCAAACATGTTATCCCTGTGGGTAACGGGACTGATGCTTTGCAAATTGCTCTCATGGGTCTGGGTCTGAAGCCGGGCGACGAAGTGATCACTCCGACTTTCACATTCATTGCAACCGCAGAAGTAGTCGCTCTATTGGGTCTCACACCGGTAGTGGTGGATGTAGAATGGGAGACGATGAACATGGCCATTGAGTCCGTTCGTCGCGCCATCACTCCGCGCACCAAAGCGATCGTACCCGTTCATCTGTTCGGTCAGTGCGCCGACATGGAGCCGCTCATGGCGCTTGCCAAAGAGCATCAGCTCTTCGTGGTAGAGGATGCGTGCCAAGCGATCGGAGCGAAATACACGTTCTCTAACGGCGAGACCAAGCAGGCAGGTACAATAGGCAACATCGGTTGCACCTCTTTCTTCCCTTCCAAGAACCTCGGCTGCTACGGCGACGGAGGCGCGATCTTCACCAACGACGATGAGTTGGCTGCCAAGATGCGCGCCATAGCCAACCATGGTATGGTCGTTCGTTACCACCATGACATGATCGGTGTCAATAGCCGTCTGGATAGTATTCAAGCGGCAGTACTGGATGCCAAGTTACCCCATCTGGATGAATATATCGCGGCTCGTCAGCGCGCAGCGGCTTATTATGACCGCGCTTTTACCGGCTGCGAACAGTTGCTCATACCGGGGCGTCAACCCCACTCTACGCATGTCTTCCACCAATACACGCTGCGCGTAGTGGGCGCAGACAGAGACGCCTTGCGCGAAGGACTCGCGGAACGCGGTATTCCGGCGATGATCTATTATCCTGTTCCTTTGCATCAACAGAAAGCATACCTCGACCCGCGCTACAAAGACGGAGATTTCCCTGTCGCTGAGAAATTAGCCTCCTGCGTGCTCTCGCTGCCGATGCATACCGAGCTGGACGAGGAGCAATTGGAATATATCACCTCTGCTGTATTAGAATTATGCAAAAAGTAGGTCTTCAACAAACATTAACCCAAACGACCAAGTTGTCTCCCACGCAGATCCAAGTGATCCGCATGTTGGAGTTGCCGTCTATTGAGTTGGTGCAACGGATCAACGAAGAGTTGCAGGAAAACCCGGCATTGGAGGAAGGGCGCGATGAGACAGAGAGACAAGAAGGAGCAGATAACTACGAGGAGTTCGACGAGAGTTATATGCCCGAAGACGGCTATGAAGAAGGCCGTGAGCGCGACCCGCTGCAAAACGATGAGTTCAACTACGAGCAGTATATATCGGACGACGAGACGCCGAGTTATATGTTGCAACCCCAATACGGACCGGCGGACGATGACAAACGGGAAGTACCGATCATAGGAGGCAGCAGCCTGATTGAGGAACTGAAATCGCAGATCTACCTGACCCAAATGACCAAGCCGCAGCGCCACATCGCCAAATGGGTGTTGGGCAATATAGACGACGACGGCTACCTGCGTCGCACAATAGAGCAGCTGGTGGACGATATTATGTTCCAAGAGCAGATCTCCGTCACGGACGCAGAGATGGAGGACATCGTGCGCCAGATTAAGCAGTTTGACCCTCCCGGCATTGCTTCGGCGAACTTGCAGGAGTGTCTGTTGCGGCAACTGGAGGTCAAGCGCGAAGAAGCTCCTTCGGAGAGTATAGATCTGGCATACCGGATTCTCAGCCAACATTTCGAGAGTTTCTCCAAACACCATTTCGACAAGATCATCCAGCGGCTGGAGTGCACCGAAGAAGCCTTCCAAGCTGCGGTTCAAGAGATCGTTCATCTGAACCAAAAACCCGCCAATGCCTTCACCGGCAATGTCTATGAGACCCAGCGGGAGACCATCATACCCGATTTCACGATCGAGGAGCGCGATGAAGAGCTGTACGTAGTGCTCAACACCGGCGATATACCGGAGTTGCACGTCAGCCGCGAATACTCCAATATGCTGGAGGAATACAGCAAAATGCCCAACACCAAAGAGACGCGTCAGGCTACTTCGTTCATTCGCCAGCGGCTGAACTCCGCGCAGTGGTTTATCGATGCTATCAAGCAGCGCAACGAGACGCTGATGAAGACCATGACCGCTATCCTGAAAGAGCAGTATGAGTTCTTCCTGGACGGCGAAGAGACCAGCCTCAAGCCTATGGTGCTACAGGACATTGCGGACAAAACGGGCTATGACGTGTCCACGATCTCGCGCGTAAGTAACAGCAAGTATGTGCAGACGCGGTTCGGGATATATCCGCTCAAATATTTCTTCTCCGAATCCATGACGAATGCTGAGGGAGACGAGGTCTCCACTCGCGAAATCAAGAAGATCCTGCAAGAGTTAGTGGACGGGGAAAACAAACAAAAGCCGTTGACCGACGAGCAGTTAGTCACAGCCATGGAAGCCCATGGCTACCCTATCGCGCGACGCACGATCGCCAAATACAGAGACCAACTGGGTATTCCTGTAGCCCGGCTGAGAAAAAGTATTCTATGAATCGTTTCCTCAACATAGTAGCTAAAGCATTGAGTATCATTCTCTACCCGCTCTTTGTCCCCACGTACGGCATGGGGCTTTTCTGCTATGCGCACGGCATTCATGTAGCGCCGCTCAACGGAA
Organism: Paludibacteraceae bacterium; assembly: GCA_017464475.1. Taxonomy (GTDB): domain Bacteria; phylum Bacteroidota; class Bacteroidia; order Bacteroidales; family Paludibacteraceae; genus Colicola. The sequence continues at coordinate 14,136 of JAFTZQ010000027.1, read as the reverse complement.
TTTGGATAGCAGTAGCTATCTTGGGGACATTTGTCTTCACCTGTGCGCTCCCCATCACCGCTATATGGATCATGATGAAGCGGGGGATTGTCAAAGACCTGCAAATAGAGAACCCGAACGAGCGCACCATGCCTTACATCTATTCGGCATTGGGGTTCGCTTTCTGGAGCTATTTTCTGGCATCGATCCTGCATGCACCGTTATTCCTCTCGTTCATTGCGATAGGCGCCACAGCAGCGATTGCGATCGTAGCGCTGATCAATCGCAGATGGAAAATCAGCGCGCATCTCACCGGTTTTGGAGGTCTGGTTGGAGGTATATTTGCTTATTGCCTCGGTATTGGCGCTATTCCCACATGGGGCACAATAGGTATATGGGCAGGACTTTCCTTATTATTGATGTGGGCGCGCCTGCGCCTGAACGCACACACGCCCGCGCAGGTGTCCGCAGGATGGCTGATGGGGCTGTTCTGGACCGCTGTTCCTTATTGCATCTATTCGTATGTGGCATAATTTCCGGACATCTATCCTATTCTTCTGCTTGGTTTTAAGCCTTGGCATCCAAGCGCAGACGCTGAGTCCCGAAGCGCAGATCTCGCTGCTGACCTGTGCGCCGGGGAAAGAGTTGTACGCGCGCTACGGACATACCGCCATTCGCGTGCTGGACGAGCCGAACGAAATAGATATCGTCTTCAACTATGGTATTTTTGATTTCAACACCGACCATTTCTATTGGAAATTCGTACGGGGCGAGACATGGTACGAGTTGGGCGCAACGCCTTACTATTGGTTTATGCGCGAGTACAAGCGGGAGAAACGCCCGGTCTATGAACAAGTGCTGAATCTAACTCCCGAACAACAGAACCTCTTATGGGACAAGCTCGTAGAGAACTACGAGCCGGAGAACCGCAAGTATCTGTATAACTTCGTTTTTGACAACTGCGCGACACGGCCTTACCGGTTAATCAAGAGTGTGATAGGCGACTCTGCTATTTCGGACTATAAAGGCTACACAGGTGATAGCTACCGCCGTTTTATTCGTCATTATACAGGTCCTCACTCTTGGGCGAATGCCGGCATTAACCTGCTCTTTGGTCCTAAAGCCGACCTCCCAATGAGCGACGAACAGCGGCTCTTCCTGCCGGAAGAACTGATGCTATATATGGCTTCGGCGCATAGGAACAATGGTGCGCCGCTGGTTCAATACAATCATACGGGTACGTTCCGCATTGCCAAGACACCGTGGTATGCCTCATGGGAATTGGGACTTATTATCTATTTCCTGCTGGTAGCAGGCATCAGTTATCGGGACAGAAAGCGGCATAAACGCTCTCGGTGGCTGGATATAACGATGGCATGCCTGTATGGTCTGTTGCTGCTGCTCGTTGCTTTCCTGACATTCTTCTCCTGCCACCCGCTCGTCGGATTCGGATGGAGACTTTTAATCATTCCTTTGACCCATTTATGCGCAAGATTTATCTATATATTACGTTGATTTTCAGCATAGTTGCTTCGTCTGCTTTCGCTGCCCCGCGGCTAACGGTGGTGGCGGTAGTAGATGGGATGACGGCGGAGAACCTCACGCTGCTGCGTCCTTACTGGCAGCAAGGCGGTCTGCGGACGTTGAGCGAAGAAGCGTTTCAGACCACAGTGACTTATCCGCATCTGGTCTATGGCGGCGACGAGACGACCGCTACCCTAATGACGGGTGTTACGCCGGACAGGCATGGTTATTCCATGGACACCTATTTCCTCAGGCGCGACCGGAACACGCATCCCATGCTGGAAGACGCGACGACGCACGGTATAGGGACACCGCTGCATCTCTCTCCGCGTGCCCTCCTCGCACAGACGATCACAGACCGAATGAGACTCAACTATCCGAACGCCAAAATATACGCCGTGGGGATCACTCCGCAGACCAGTATCTTACTCGCCGGACATACCGCCAATGCCTGCTGCTGGATAGAGCCGGAGAGCCAACAATGGGTGGCGACGGCGGCGTATAGCGAAGGACTGACCACAGTGGCGTATGAGCAAAACAAATCGAACCGCATTGCTACGCTTGCGGCGCGCCAATGGACGCCACGCATGGATATATTGACCTATTCTGCTCCCACGCCGCAAGAGAAAAAGAAAGGATTCGCCTATACCGTGGGCGATGTACTGCTGCGTTCGCCGGAAGCCAATACGCTCGTGATTGAACTGGCACTGGCAATACAACAGACGGAGAAACTGGGAACGGACGCTACGCCGGACTTGATCATGCTGCAACTCAATACCCTCTCCCCCGAGGCGGAGACGGACCAGATCGCCAGCGCAGAACAGGAAGATCTGTACCTGCGGCTGAACCAGGACTTGGGTTTTCTGATGGAGCAGTTGAACCGCCGCATCGGCAGAGAGAACTACCAGCTCCTCGTTGTGGGAAGACCTGTTTTAGGCACTTCCGCCCAGACGCTGAGCGACATTCACATGCCTGTTCAGCTCTTTAATGCCGACCGCGCGGCGGCACTCACAGGTACATATCTCATGGCACTATACGGTCACGAGCGGTGGGTGGACGGCGCGTACGGGCAATCCATCTATCTGAACCGCACGCTCATTGAGCAAAAGCGGCTCTCGCTGGAGACCATCCAGCGCCAAGTAGCCAATTTCCTGATGGATTTTGAGGGCGTGCAGATTGCTATGCCCGGATACGAAGCGTTCCACTACCCCTTGCTGGGAGCTACGCTCAACAAGCGGTTTACCGGCGACGTGGTCTTTATGCTGCAGCCCGGATGGAGACTCATGCAGGACGAGAAAAAGGCGGTGGACCATGTGATTGACGATAATCCCGCTTCGCCCTTGCTCTTCTGGACGGGCACCCTGCGTCCTATGCCGCAAGGGCAATTAGACGCTACGGACGTGGCGGATCTCATCTTCAAATGACCAAATTGTAAATGATTAAATTGTAAATGATATGATTTTTCACGAGATTAAAGTTCATTATGACCGCCAGACGGGAGAAGAAAATCCCGGCAAGGCAAAAGAAGTGTATTTGGTAGAAGGCGCTGTTAGCTTTGCCGATGCGGAAAACTGCCTGATGGAGGAGATCAAGCCTTTCGTCTTCGGCGACTGCGAGGTGCAAAACTGCAAACGCAGCCAGTATTTTGAAGTCTTTCCGAACGAAGGCGGCGAGTTCTGGTACAAAGCGCGCGTTGAAATGATCACCATTGACGGCGATAAAGAGACCCGCAAGAATGTATCGGTGCTCGTACAAGCCAGTATGCTGGACGACGCTGTTTTTGCGCTCAAACAGTCGCTCCAGTCCTATGACTGCGAGCTCATCTCGATCGCCAAAACGCCTATTATGGACATCCTTCACGCCGTGCAATAATGCCGCTGCAGTTTGACATACGGGCTATACTCAGGAGCAAAGCGCCCAAAGCGCACGTGCCGGATTTTCTGGTCCGCTACTTGGAGCGTATTGCGCATGTGAAGCAGATGAATGCCTTCCTGCGCAAACACCAGACCGAGCGAAACTACGATTTCATCCGTCTGGTATTGGACGAAGAGTTGTGCTGCTCGGCTTCCATTGACGGAACAGAGAACATCCCCTCGGACGGCAAGCCGGTCATTTTCGTCTCCAACCACCCTCTCGGCGGGCTGGACGGAATGATCATTGCCCAAATGATCCATGAGAGCCGTTCCGAGAAACGGGAGTTGAAAGTGATCGTCAACGAACTGCTCATGTACATGGAGCCTCTGGCGGGCTTATGGGCGCCCGTCAGCAAAACAGGCATGCTCAGCAAAGAGCAAGCGATGGAGCAGCAACGGATGTGGGAGAGCGAGACCGATGTGCTCACCTTCCCTGCCGGTGCTTGCAGCCGTCTCCAACGCATCGACGGCAAATGGCAGATCCGGGATCTGGAATGGCAGAAGAACTTCGTCCAACGCGCCCGCGAATATAAACGGAATATAGTACCTATCTATTTCGAGGGGCAGAACAGCCGGTTCTTCTATGTCCTGGCGCTCCTGCGCAAGATCCTGCATATTAAACTGAATATAGAGATGTTATACCTCGTGGACGAGATGTATGGCGCGCATGGCAAGCATTTCAAAGTGCATGTCCTGCCGCCTATTCCCTACTCCACCTTTGACTCATCCAAAACGCCCAAACAATGGGCACAATATGTTAAATCAATTGTCTATGCAACCAATAATCCCACCCGTTGAAACCGCTCTTTTGGAGAAAGAGCTGGAGGGGCATCTACTTCGTCCGTCTAACAAAGCGGACAACTTGATTTATGACATCACGGCGCACGAGTGCCCGAATGTGATGCGCGAGATAGCACGCCTGCGCGAGATCAGTTATCGCGACGGCGGAGGAGCTACCGGCTTGGAGATGGACATGGATGATATGGACACGATGCCAAAACCCTATCACCAACTCATCGTCTGGGACCCTGCGAACCGCCAGATCATTGGCGGCTACCGCTATCTCATGGGACGAGACGTGGTGATGAAGGCGAACGAGAAAGGTGAATTGCAACCCTATATCACCTCCGCCCACCTCTTCCATTATTCCGAGCGGTTCATCCGCGAATACCTGCCTAATACGATTGAGTTCGGACGGGCTTTCGTGCAACCGATGTACCAGAAACGCGAGATGGGCGTAAAAGCGCTCTTTGCGTTGGATAACATCTGGGACGGCATCGGAGCGGTCATGCATAATAACCCCGATATACGGTGGATGATAGGCAAAGTGACGATCTATCCGGATTACAATGAGACCGCGCGCGAACTGATCTATAACTACCTCCAGCGCTTCCACCGAGGCGAAGAAGGACTGATTGAGCCGTATAAATCCGTAGCTATCCGGACGCTCGAAAACACACCGTTTACCGGTATAGACCCGCAGGAGAACTACCATATTCTCCAGCACGCCGTGCGCGAACAAGGAACGGTCATTCCCCCTATGTTCTCCGCCTATCTCAACATCACGAACGACCTGCAGTTCTTCGGCAATGCCATCAATGACGAGCTCGCAAACGTGTATGAGACCGGCATCATGGTCGATCTGAATGCCGTGTACGAGGAGAAGAAAGAACGATATATCACCCCTTACGTAAACTGGCTGAACGCACAATGAGTATAGCAGAAAACATAAGGAACGTGCGCGCGCATATACCCGCGGGCGTCACGCTCGTGTGCGTGAGTAAGTTTCAGCCCGTAGAAGCTATTCGCGAAGCGTACGAAGCCGGCGAGCGGCATTTCGGCGAAAGCCGTGTGCAGGAACTGAAGGTCAAACTCCCCCAACTGCCGGAGGACATTCACTGGCATTTCATCGGACACCTGCAGACCAATAAAGTGCGGGATTTACTTCGCCTTTTTTACACAGAAGGACAAACCTCTACCCGCCAACTGCTCATCCACTCCGTGGATTCGCTCAAACTGCTGCAGGCAATCGACGCCGAAGCCGCCAAACTCGGAGTCACCCAAGATGTCCTGCTCGAAGTGCACATAGCCCGCGAAGAAACGAAAACAGGTTTTTTACCTGATACTATCGGGTCAGTTCTAGACAATACAGCTGCAACCTTGCGCCATGTACGCCTCTGCGGCTTAATGACCATGGCGACAAATACCGAGGACGAAACAGAGATTCGCCGTTGTTTTAGCGAGGTGCACCAACTTTGGAACAACATGCCGATCTATAGCGCCGGAATGAGCGATGATTTCGAGATAGCAATCGCCTGCGGCGCGAACATGGTACGCATCGGATCCTCTATCTTCGGCGAACGCCCTGCGCTCTCGCTGAATGCTAAATGGCATAAGCGTCCTATGCCGAAAGCGGTCTTCTTCGACCAAGACGGTATTCTCTATAACTCCATGCCCTTCCACGCAGAAGCCTGGGTATGGGCGATGAACAAACACGGGCTGCCTTATTCACCCGAAGAATGTTATCGCAACGAAGGACGAACCGGCACAGGAGTCATCAAAGAATACTATCAGCGCATCTATGGCAAGGAAGCCACGCCGGAACTTGTCCAAACTATTTATACAGACAAAACCGCCCATTTCACGGAAATGACAGGAGGTTTTCCGGGTACTATCCCGGGCGTGAGCGAAGTGCTCCGTTACCTCCGTTCGCAGGGCGTGGAATGTTGGGTGGTGACCGGCTCCGGTCAGCGAAACCTCATCGGGCATCTCAATGACATGTTTGACCATGCCTTCACAGGGATCATTTCCTCTTTTGATGTACAGCACGGCAAGCCGGATCCCGAGCCATATCTCAAGGCATGGACCCGCTCCGGGTTCAAGAAAGAAGAATGTATGGTGGTGGAGAATGCGCCTCTGGGTGTACGCGCAGCAAAAGCCGCAGAGCTGTTCACCTGTGCGGTCAACACCGGTCCGCTGCCCGACTCGGATCTGGCGGCAGAAGGAGCAGACCGTATCTTCCCGGATATGCAGGCACTATTGGAATGGCTTATTTCGCTTTCGGATACGAATGGTAATGATAGATAGCGCTCGGTCCCATCTCTACCGTCATATAGGACTGACCTTGCTCTTTATCTTTCGTCGCATCCAGCACCAGATAGTTTACCCCCTTGAAAAGCACCGACTGGCGCGCGTGCTGGTGTCCGCACCAGACGAACTCTACGCCGTATTGGGAGAAGAGCGAAGCTAATTCGTAGGTCTCTTCGATCCCCCAGTTGGAGGTATGTCCCTGCGAGCCATCCAGTTTCCAGAAATGCGTGTGGGTGAAGACGATAATACGGCGGTAGCCGGCATTGGCTTTTTTCGCCAAGAGGTCTCGCAACCACTGCATCTGCTTTGTTCCCAAGGTTCCATCCGCGCTGTCCAGACAGATGAAAAGCTCCAGTTTCTTTCCTCCGTTGTGGGTGTCAAACCAATACGTGCCGGTATTATAATAGGAGCGGTAAATAGACCATTGTTTGAAATACAGGTCATGATTTCCCGGCGCGATATACAGCGGTCCGTTTGCCAGCGAGAGAATACTGTCGGCACAAGGATAATTCTTCTGCGCATCAATCAGGTCTCCCAGATGCAATGCAATCTTCGGAGCCGCAGCACTATTGTACTGGTCGATGAAATAATCCAGATTCCGGTGCGCCTTGCGCGTGACATGACTGTCCGAACAAACATAGATCGTATATTCGTCCGATCCCATGTCTTCGTGCACCTCTCCTATTTCGTCATTATATGCGATGGACTGCTCAAAACGAGTGTTCACCACTTCGCCGTTGGGAGAGAACATACCCGCCATGTCGAGCGTTGCGTCTTCATTCTTGCAGGCAAGCAAGGTGCATGCCGCGATGCCTATATAGAGTAATTGCTTTTTCATCTTTTATCCTCCTTTTTCGTACTAAAACCGATATGTGAATCCTGTGCGGAAGGTAGCTCCGTAGAACTCTGCGTTCAGATGGAACATACCTGTGGGTTTGCATTGCGCGCCGAAATGGAGCCGCCAGTGCTCATTGACGTCGTACCATGCGCCGACGTGGAACAGCAACTGCCACATTCGCTCCATCTGGTAGTCGTCTGCATTGGAGATCATGAAGGACAAGTTCCAGTTATTATTCTGCGGACGGCAGAAGACCTCCACGCGGTAGAGCATATTAAAGGGCTCTACCATATAACTGTCGTTCGAATGCCAGTCGCGGTTCCAGTCATTCAGCACACGGCCGAAGACGCCCAGCGTGACAGAGACATAGTCCATCCGGTAGCCGACACCCAGAGCCGCAGTTATATCGCTCATCCGGTTGCGGGCGATCGCGCGGTAATAAATATCCGTCTCGATGAACATCTCGCCTACCGGCAGTTCGAATTTGGGTCGGAACTGCAATGCACCGGAATAGACATTCGCCGTCGAGAGTTGCAACTTGGCTTCCATCTCGAAATGGGGATTGAAGGGCAGCAACGCTTGGACGTCCAGATTGCCATGGTGTCCCCAGACGGTATTATAACTATACTCGCCCATAGCACTCAAGCTGTAGCGCCTGTCGCCGAAACCCGGCTGGTTAGCGCCCCAAGCCAGCAAGGGGCACATAATGAATAATAGAACAATAATTTTCTTCATTCCTATTTTAACTATTAAATCCCTTCTCCCTCCCTTGAGCGGGTGAAGAGCTCTGCTCGATCGGACTGCCGGTGGCCGTCCGTAGAACTCCTCGGGGTGGGGTTATAGTTTTACTACGGTCAGTCCTGCTCCGCCGTGGTTCACATCTCCGTCGCCGAACTCAATAGGCACTTGTCCCCGTTTGCGACGCCGGCGGTTCAGGTCGCCCAGGTAATCACGTGTGAGCTGTTTGAGCGCACCTGTTCCGGTCCCATGAAGAATGGTCACTTCTCCTGCTCCCACCATCAGCGCGTCGTCCATATAAGCGATCAACGCCTCTGTCGCTTCGTCCACCCGCATTCCGCGCAGGTCTAACGTCCGTTCGAACTTCACCTTGCGGGCATGCGCGATGGAGACGCTGGACGAAGCAGCGGGAGTAGCGCTTGCCTCGGGCATTTCGCCTTTCAGCACACGCAGGTCGCGCAGGTCTCGCAGCACTTTGGGCGTCTTGGTTGCCGGAGCAGCCGGTTCACCTTTGGGGGCTTTCGGGCTCTTCGCCTTGGGAGCCGCCACTTGCGTCTTCATCTTCTCCACCCTCGCGCGAGCCGCCTTGGTCTTCTCTTTCTCCGCCTTGGCTTCTTTGATCTCGCGGATCGTCCGCTCTATGGTCGCATTGGATTGCTGTAACAAGGCTTCGGCTTGTTGCCGCGCTTCCTCCAAGATCTCTTTCTTCTGCTGCTTGACGCCCGCCAGCCGCTCTTCGTATTCCGCTATCTTCGCTTCCAACTCTTTCTCGCGCTGGCGTATTTGCTGCCGCTTGCGCTCCCAATAACGCTTATCGCGCGCTATGTCCTGCAACTGGCGGTCGTAGTCGATGTGCTCTTCGCCCACCAAGTCTGTTGCGTATTGGATAATATCCTCGCCTAATCCGGTCTGCCGTGCAATCTCGATGGCGAAGCTGCTACCGGCTTGTCCGATAGATAGTTGGAAGAGCGGACGCATGGCTCCGCGGTCATAGAGCATCGCGCCGTTCACCACACCCGGGGTCTCTTCGGCGAAATGCTTGAGGTTGGTGTAGTGGGTTGTGATCACTCCGAAGACATGGCGGCTCACCAACTCGCGCAGGATGGCTTCCGCTATCGCGCCGCCGATCAGCGGCTCGGTGCCGGTTCCCATCTCGTCTATCAGCAACAGAGTGCGGTCGTCGGCGTTGCGCAGGAAATGCTTCATGTTTCGCAAATGCGACGAATAGGTGGACAGCTCGTCCTGGATCGACTGCTCGTCGCCGATGTCTATCATCAGCCGGTCAAAGACCCCTGCCCTGCTCTGCTCCGCCACCGGCACCAAGAGACCGCATTGCAGCATGTATTGCAGCAAAGCGACGGTCTTGAGACAGACCGATTTACCACCCGCATTCGGTCCGCTGATGACCAGCACATGGTTCTCGTTTGCCTGCAAACGGATCGAGAGCGGCACAACCGTCTTGCCTTGCGGCGTATAATGGAGCCACAGCACAGGATGGCGGGCTTCCGACCAATCCAGCAGCGGTTCGTTCAACACCTCCGGACGGATGGCTTTCAGGCTCTCCGCCAGCGACGCTTTGGCATTCAGGAAATCGACCTCCGCCAACATCTGCTGGGAAGCCAGAATGAGATGGGTATTGGGTCGCAACTCATCGGTCACGGCTTGCAGTATGCGAATCCGTTCGCGCCGCTCCGCACTCTCCAATTCGCGGATATGATTGTTGGCGTCCACCACTTGTTGCGGCTCTATATAGACCGTTTTGCCGGTAGCCGACTCATCGTGCACTATACCGCCGATCTTGCGTTTGTAGCCCGGCGAGACAGGGATCACCAGTCGTCCCTCGCGGATCGTCGGAGCCGCGTCGGCTTCCACGAACCCGTCCGCTTTGGCTTGCCGCAGGATGGACTGCAACGTTCGTCCCACGGATCCCTGCAGGTTGGTGATCTCGCGCCGGATACGTGCCAGTTCGGGCGAAGCGCTATCCGCCAACCGGCCATAGCGGTCCAAGACGCGGTTGATCGTCTTCACCAGCGAGCCCAGGATTCCCTGCTCTTCGGTAGTGCCTAATGATCTCAAGAGCGAATAGCGCTGCTCGTCCAAACCGGCAAAGAAAGTCTCCAGTTCGGCTGCGTACGAGATCGAATGGCGCAGGGCGTCCAGTTCGGCTTCGTCGAGGAAGAGTCCCTCAATCCGGATTCGGGCTATGCCCTCGCGCACATCGTGGATCTCTCCGCGCGGAAAAGTCAACATCGGATCCGCGTGCGCCGCACGCATCTGGTCGGTCTGCAATAAAAGACGGCTTACCGTCTCGTACTCCGTCTCCATCTGCATCGCCTCCACGCGCTCGCGTCCCAGCGGCGAACTGCAGCGCTGCATCAACTCCGCGCGGATGACCGTAAAATCTATTTTCTGCTCTATGTTATTCGGATAAATCATCCCAATATTCTGCAATCTTTTATTACCTCCGCTCCGACGGCTTCGTTCAGTTTGCGAACCAGTTCAAACCGGTTCTCGAACAGCTGCGTCTTGAGTGCCGCCGAGTTGACGCGTACGATCAGCATACCGTCTTTGACCTCTACGGAGCGGGTCAGTTTGGTTACTATATCCCCCATCACTTGGGGCCACACCTCCTCCACCTGCACTTCCAGCACAGATTGCTCCAGTCCGCTCTCGCGCAAATAAGCCACCAGCGCGTCCGTCAACGATGAAGAACTTTCACTTTTCACCTTTCCCTTTCACCTTTCACCTTATTAAGGTATATCTGCTGGCGTGTACGAAAGACGCGCAGCTCCGGCGCAAAGCCGTTCAGTTTCTGCACTTGCGCCATCCGGATTCCTTCGCGCTGGCAAATCATCCAGAGGCTCTCTCCCGGGTGGACCCACATGATACTTTTCTCCTGCGGTACCCGTTTCTTCTTGGCGCTCATATAAACGCGGTCACCAACCGCCAACTCTCGCCCCAGCGCGTCGTTCCATTCGCGCAAGGCGCGTTCGCGCACGTTCAGGCGAAAAGCAATGTTCGCGTACGTGTCGCCTTCGCGCGCGGTCACGTACGACACGCCGTTGCATTTATGGGAAGGGTGCTGGAGCAGAAACAGTTTCTTCTCGTTCCGTGCGCTAAGCGGCTCCTCGTACTCCGGCTCCGGGTCATGCGTGATAATAGCGATCGGAGCTGTGCCGTGGATGACCGTGGCTTTCGTCTTTCCACTTTCGCCTTTAGCCGGCTCTGCCGCGGGCTTTCTGTTATCTGCTTTTGCCGGCTCCGGCGCGGGCTTTTGTCCCTCCAGATCGTAGAGTTGGTAGTCCTCGATCAGCTTGATCAGCTTCGGGGCGTAGTTCTTGTCCGTAGCGTAGCCGCAGGCTTTGAGGCGGTGTGCCCAGCCCTCGTAGTCCTCTATCGCTATCTCGAAGCAGGTAGCGTAACGCGGACGTTGCAGGAACAGCGCGTGGTCTTTGAAACTCTCCGCCGCGTCGCCGTACTGACGAAAACACTCGCCTTTGCTGTCGTCGTCATGGTAATACACCCCTCCGAGCCATTCGTTGGTGCATTTGATGCCGAAATGGTTATTGGCGTTCACCGCCAGTTCGCTACTGCCCGCAGAGGACTCCAGCAGGGCTTGCGCCATGATGATTGAAGCCGGAATGCCGTACTCCGCCTGGTTCTGGAGCGCAGTAGCTTTCCATTGCTCGATATACGCCAAATAATCCGGGTTCAGTTTCTGTGCCGCCATGCTCAAAGAGAGCAGGAGTGCAGTCAAAATAAGTGTTGCTTTTTTCATCGTTTCTATCTATAAACCTTTGCGACTGCAAAGGTAGTGTTTTTTTTTCAAACACACAAGAAAATCGTGATGTTTTTTTGTATTTTTTCAAGTGTGTTTGAATTTATTTCCACAATCGTCATCTAACCCTCATTTTTTGATATAAAACATATAATACAACCCCAAATAAGTGATTTTAGAAAAAAAATAAACTTTCTAAAGTCTTTTTTGTGAATAAATTTGCACTTTCAAAAGTTTTTTTGTACTTTTGCAGCCGAAAACGTATAACGGATTATACAGAACGATACTTAAAATGTATTCTCCGTTATACAAAATATGGTATTTATTGTATAGACTATTATGCAGCGATTATTTCAACTTCAGGAACAATTACTGGGTTTAACGCCGATGGAAATCGTACGTGACTGCGCATCTAAAATCAATTGGGACAGCCAGTTAGTAGCTATTCGTGGTCCGAAAGGTGTCGGCAAATCCACCATCATCCGGCAGTATATCAAGCAGCATTATGCCCCTAATGATCTATCGGCTCTTTATTGTTCATTGGATGCCAATTATTTCGTGGAGCACTCCATTTTAGATTTAGTGGAGCAGTTCTATCGAATTGGAGGTAAGCATCTATTCTTGGACGAGGTACATAAATACCCCAATTGGAGCCATGAGATCAAGGAGATTTACGATTTTTATCCCGACCTCCGTGTGGTGATTAGCGGCAGTTCGTTACTGAGTTTGATGCAGGGCGACGCGGATTTATCACGACGCTGCGTCAACTATGATATACAAGGACTGAGTTTCCGCGAATATCTCCGCTTCTATGAAGGGATTGAATTACCGGTTTGCACAATGGATGAATTGGTAACCGATGCCCATCCGTTTGTAGCACAGGTATATAAACAGTGTAAACCGATGGCATACTTTGACAAATACTTGCAATATGGCTATTTCCCTTACTACAAAAACAATCCTGTGGAATATTACGCCGCCATCGCCAATGTGGTGCGATATATCATTGAGGACGAACTGCCCCGGATATGCAAGGTGGAATTGGGCAACACCCGTAAGATACGCGCACTGATGAATATTCTGGCGTCAAGCGAACCTTATGAAGTGGATATTACACGAATGTCCGTGCAGAGTGGTTTGCAGAGACCTACTATCCTGGCATATCTCAAATACCTGAGCGATGCAAAACTCATCCATTTATTGTACAGCGACCTGGTTAATGTAAAGAAATTACAGAAACCGGACAAGATCTATATCGAGGACACCAATATGTTATGCGCGCTGGCTTCTCGTCCTGTGAAAGAAGGGACGATGCGGGAGACCTTTGCCATCTCCCATCTGAGTGTCGGTCACGAACTGGAATACGGTAAACAACACGGTGATTTTGTTGTGGACGGTCGCTATACGTTTGAGGTGGGAGGAGCCGGCAAGAACTTCAAGCAGATAGCCGACATCCCGAATTCGTTCATTCTTGCGGATGATACGGATTATCCATTCGGAAACAAATTACCCCTCTGGCTCATAGGTTTTTTGTATTAACCCTCATTTTTAGTGTAGTTATAGACCGTTTTGGGGTCGATGCCGAAGAACCGGGCGGTGCGTTTCGTGTGCTTGGGAATGCCGTTGAGACGGATTTAATTGATCCAAAAAATCCATAAGCGGCTACAAAAGTACTGCTTTTTTTTTGACATATGCAAAAAAAATCGCCCCGAAGGTGATGTCTCCCGATGAAACGGGGGAACGGGCGCGCAATGCGCGCAGAGGAAAGGGGGAAACAGAAAAAAGCGCCCCGGGGGACGCTTTTTTCAATTCTCAGATTCTCAAATCTTAATCTTCAAATTTTCAAATCTTCAAATCTTCAAATTTAGCCCTGCGTCTGGTCGTACTCCTGTCCGCAGACGCGCCAGAGGTACGCGCGCATGGTCTTGGCACCGCCTGCGGTGTCTTTCTGCGCGAGGAAGGCCTGCTGGTCGGCAACGATCTTGGTCAGATCGGCGCGACGTGCGGTGACCATCGCTGCTACTGCTCCAAAACGCTCACGCGCTTTCAGCTCCTTGTTGGAGGGCTGGGTCGTACGGTCGCCGTGGACGGACGTGTACTTCAAGCCGGTGGCTTTGGCATAGCAGTAGATCGTGCGATGCTTTTTCGCGATCTTGCCCGAGATGTGGTCAATCGGGTCCAAAAATACTACTTTTCCCATAGTAATTGCGGTCAACATAACTCCTGACCGCTTGGAGGGTTTAACCTGCCCCTGTTTTGTTCTACGAATGTCCACC
>JAFTZQ010000026.1 GCA_017464475.1 Paludibacteraceae bacterium | reverse complement strand
GGTGGACATTCGTAGAACAAAACAGGGGCAGGTTAAACCCTCCAAGCGGTCAGGAGTTATGTTGACCGCAATTACTATGGGAAAAGTAGTATTTTTGGACCCGATTGACCACATCTCGGGCAAGATCGCGAAAAAGCATCGTACGATCTACTGCTATGCCAAAGCCACCGGACTGAAGTACACGTCCGTCCACGGCGACCGTACGACCCAGCCGGGCAACAAGGAGCTGAAAGCGCGTGAGCGTTTCGCGGCTGTAGCAGCGATGGTCACCGCACGCCGCGCCGATCTGACCAAGATCGTTGCCGACCAGCAAGCCTTCCTCGCGCAGAAAGACACCGCAGGCGGTGCCAAGACCATGCGCGCGTACCTGTGGCGCGTCTGCGGTCAGGAGTACGACCAGACGCACAACGGCTAATCGCCTCTCTGTGCATTTCTCGCGCATAATTGCGCGAGCTCCGAAAAAAGCGTCCCTCGGGGCGCTTTTTTTTGTTTCCCCCTTTCCTCTGCGCGCATTGCGCGCCCGTTCCCCCGTTTCATCGGGGGACATCAGGTGCGAAAGCGTGCCGGACTGACCAGCCGCGCGCAGATAGAGGGACTCTCGCAAGCACAGATGAGGGAGAAAATCATCCATGAGCGACGGGTGGAACTCGCCTTTGAGGGACACCGCTGGTTTGACATGCTGCGCTATCCCGATAACTACGCCCTCACGTTTCTGCACTCTATCGGTAAGACGGCGGCTACATCCAAGCATCTGCTTTTCCCGATCCCTATGCAGGAGCGAGAAGCCAATAATCTGTTAACTCAAAACCCCGGTTGGTAATATGAAAAAGAATCTTTCTACTTTGAACGTAAGCGGTCTTTTATCTTTGAGCGTAGCGGTCTTTATTCTTTTAGCCGCAGGCGGCCTAACCTCCTGCGAGAAACCGGCAGAGCCGGTAGTGGAGAAAGAACTGGCGCTCACGCTCTCAGCAGACTCTGTTTTCTGTCTGCCGGTGTATAAGGATCTGGCGGCGTTGGAGATGTCCTGGACTCCCGGTACCAATCATGGTACAGGCTCTGCCATCGCTTATACGCTGGAGATGGACAGAGAGGGCAATAATTTCGCTGACGGTCTGAAATGGGAGATCGGGCGAACCGCCAATAGAACGATGGTATTCAGCCACCGGCAGTTAGCCGATACGCTTTATCTTACCTATCCGGAGGTGAAGGAGGGCGAGTATGTGGTGTTCGACTGCCGTGTCCGGGCGCTAGTGGTGCAGACCGGTGAGGAGCAAGTGTCGGCTGTCGCAAAGGTAGCTATCGCCTGGAATGCCACCATGATCACCGATCTCTACCTCGTGGGAGATGCTACTCCCCATGGATGGGATCTCGCCCGCGCCACCGCGATGATCATGGACATGACGAATTTCACTACCTTCTCCTGGAGCGGAACAATGCACAAAGGCGAGTTTAAACTCATGAGCACTACGGAGGACTGGATCCCTTGTTTCGTCAAGGATTCGACGGACGACAGCAAGATGGTCTATCGCGACTCCGAGCAGCGCTATCCCGACTTCAAATGGACTATCGACAAGACCGGCTCCTACCGCATCACCGCCGATGTAGAGGCGCTGACTATAGAGGTCGCCTATCTCGGTGGCGAGGCTTACAGCCACATCTATATGATCGGCGACGCAGCACCCGGAGGCTGGAGCTGGGACAACCTGACCGAGATGCAGCACACCGAAACAGGTATCTTTACCTATGAGGGGCATCTGAATACGGGGCAGATCAAGTTCCCTACGGAGATCCGATCCGATTGGTCGGGAGAGATGCTCTATGCGCCTGAGCCGGACTGTGCTCCTGCGGAAAACGGTACCTTTGACGCGCATGCCGGCGCCCCCGATAACAAATGGCTCATCCCGGAAAGCGGAGAATGGTCCATACGAATTAATATCAATGACACAACGATAAGTTTTAGCAAATTATGAAAAATATCCTTAGTACTTTGTACTTGGTCACTTTGTCCCTTTTCCTATACTCCTGCAACACGATTGCGCCTGTGAATGACCCGGTTACCTACGGCGAGAGTTATATCCCCTATCTCCTATCTTCCGACAAGGCGGCCTATAAACCGGGAGAGCCGGTCATGCTATCCATCAATTCGTTGCCCGAGGAGGCGGTGACCGTGCGTTATTCCTATCTCGGACAAGTGATCAAGGAGGAGCCCGTGACTGCCATGTCATGGACATGGCAACCTCCGGCGGACGATTTCCGAGGCTATATGGCTACTCTCTATATGTCCGTATCCGGGCGCGACTCTGTGGTAGCCACTATCGGTATTGATGTGTCGTCCGAGCCGAGCCGCTTCCCCCGTAACGGTTTCCTCTCGTCCTACGGCAGCATGTCCGAGAGCGAGATCAAGACCGTCCTGGACGACCTCAACAGATATCATATCAACTATGTCCAGTTCCAGGACTGGCATTGGAAACACCATCACCCGCTGGCGGGATCGGCTACGCAACCGATGGACAGCTGGACGGATATCATCTCCCGTAATTGCTATCGTTCCACGGTGCAATCCTATATCGACGGCGCCCATAAACGCGGGATGCTGACCCTCTTCTATAACTTGGGGTACGGATGTCTGGAAGATTTCGCTACGGACGATGTGAGCCGAGAGTGGCTGCTTTATACCGACCGTAACCATACGAAGATAGACAACCATCCCTTGGGTTCGCCTTTTAAGAGTGCGATCTATCTGGCGAATATGCATAACCTTTCCTGGCGGGAATATATGCGTGCCCGGAACGATGAGGTCTATGCTATCTTTGATTTCGACGGATGGCAGATAGACCAACTCGGCGCCCGCCCGACGACCGTCTATGATTACGAGGGCAATGAGGTCGATGTACAAGCCGCTTTCGGCTCTTTTATCGCCAACGAGAAAGCTGCGCAACCGTCCAAACGGATTGTCATGAACGCCGTGGGACAGTATGGCCAGCAGGGACAGATAGCTTCCGCTCCCGTCGATTTTTGCTATACGGAGGTATGGGACCACTCGAACACCAACGGCTATTCGATCTTCTCGGATATCCTCACCAACAACGCCGCTTGGTCTTCCGGCAAACAGACGGTGCTGGCTGCCTATCTCAACTATAACCACGGCCAGAAGGGGCGCGGCTATTTCAATACTCCCGGCATCCTGATGGCTACGGCAGTTGCTTCGGCTTGGGGCGGTACCATCCTGCAGATGGGTGAACACATGCTCTGCCATGAGTATTTCCCCGATGATAACCTGACGATGACCGGCGAACTCAAACGGGCACTGGTCCGCTATTATGATTTCGCGGTGGCATACGAGAACCTGCTGCGACCGGAGGTGCCGGCGGATGCTCTCTACAGCGATTGGTACGGCGTGGAGATCACCAGTCCGCACGACAGTTGCGTCTTCAACCAATGGGGTCCCCAACTCAATCAGATCGCTACGGTGGGGCGCCATGTCGGCGCACGCGACGTTATTCACCTGCTCTCTTACCGCAATGCCACCCATCTTGACTGGTGCGATTCCGAGGGAGATCAGGCGCCGCAAAGTTTGCTGAGGGATATACCCATCTCCTTTGCAACCGATAAGCAGCCCGCACGTGTATGGGTCGCTACCCCCGATGACCGGCATGGAGATGCGCAGGAGGTCGATTTCGAGTATGCCGGAGGACAAGTCACATTGACCCTTCCTGCACTTCGGTATTGGACCATGATAGTAATTGAAAATTGATAATTGATAATTGAGAATTATGAAGAAGTACATTTTAGTCTTTTGTCTTTTTCTCCTCCCCTTGTGGGGAGGTCGGGTGGGGTGCTTGTACTCCATAGAGAAAGTAGAGTCCCCCTCGCTGAATCTGACTGCTTATTTCGATGTGCAGGACGGCAGACCCGTCTATTGGTTGCTCCACAAGGGCGACACCGTCATCCGTCCCTCCTATCTGGGGCTGCAGCTTCGCGGAGAACATTCACGCGGTGATTTCAATGACTATAAAGAGGAATCTTCTTCTCCCTCCCTTGAGGGGAGGGGCGGGGAGGGGTTACTCTCCGGCTTTGTAATGACCGGATCCGAGCGTTTTATCCACGACGACTGGTGGACACCCGTCTGGGGGGAGGAACGCCGTATCCATAATTCTTATCATGAGATGCTCATTACCCTCAAGCAACCCGCCAAAGACCGTTATATCCAACTCCAGTTCCGCCTCTATGACGACGGACTCGGTTTCCGATATATCTTCCCCCAGCAGAAGAACCTCAACTATTTCGTGATTGAGGAGGAGCAGACCCAGTTCGCCCTTCCCGGCGATATCACTGCCTATTGGATTCCAGGGGATTACGACACCCAGGAGTACGAATACACCCGCTCCAAACTGAGCGAGATACGCGCTATTCAGGAGAAAACCAACAAGGCGAATCTCTCTACCACCACTTTCTCCACTACCGGTGTGCAGACCCCCGTCCTGTTTAAGGTACAAGGAGACAAGGTACAAAGTACCAAGGATCATACATTGTGGCTCAATATCCACGAGGCGGCATTGGTGAACTACTCCTGCATGCATCTTGACTTGGACGAGTCTCGATGGACATTTACTTCCCATCTCACGCCGGACATCGACGGTACAAAGGGACATATCCAGACCGACGCCGTCAGCCCCTGGCGCGTCATCATGGTCGGAGAAACGGCGAAAGACATCCTTGCCTCCCGTATTGTGCTCAATCTCAACGAGCCATGCAAGATTGAGGACACCTCGTGGATCAAACCCATGAAATACGTCGGCGTCTGGTGGGAGATGATCGCCGGCATGCGCGATTGGTCATACACTTGGGATTTCCCCTCCATCCATATTGGCGTGACTGATTACTCCAAAGCCAAACCCCACGGTCGTCATGGCGCCACCACTGCGAACGTGAAAAAATATATCGATTTCGCGGCTAAGTATGGCTTTGACGGCGTGCTCGTTGAGGGATGGAATATCGGTTGGGAAGACTGGTTCGGAAACGAGAAGGACTTCGTCTATGACTTTGTCACTCCTTATCCCGATTTCGATGTAGAGGCTATCCATGATTATGCAAAATCCAAGGGTGTGAAGATGATCATGCACCACGAGACCTCCGGTGCTATCCGTAATTACGAGCGATGGCTCGACACGGCGTACCAGTTTATGAACAAATACGAATACCCCGCTGTCAAATCCGGATATGTAGGAAACCTCCTGCCTAAGGGAGAGCACCATTACTCCCAATGGATGAACAACCACTATCAGTACTGCGTGGAGAAGGCAGCTAAATATCATATTATGGTCAATGCCCATGAGGCAGTCCGTCCGACAGGACTATGCCGCACATGGCCGAACCTCATCGGTAACGAGTCCGCGCAGGGTACCGAATACCAGGCGTTCGGAGGCTCGGCACCCAACCATACCACCATGCTCCCTTTCACACGACTCATCGGCGGACCGATGGACTATACACCCGGTATTTTCGAGAATGATATCCACAAGCTCAACCCCAATTCCAACTCATGGTGCAATACGACCCTCTGCAACCAGCTCTCGCTCTATGTCACCCTCTACAGCCCGCTCCAAATGGCAGCCGACATACCCGATAACTACGAGCGCTTCCTGGACGCTTTCCAATTCATCGTCGATGTGCCGGTCGAGTGGGACCAACCCTATTATCTGGAGGCGGAACCATACGAGTATGTCACCATCGCCCGTAAGCAGAAAGATACCGACGCTTGGTTTGTCGGTTCCACCAACGGCTACGATCCGCGCACCGCATTCATCGACCTCTCTTTCCTGCCCGACGGACGCAAATATACGGCTACCATCTATGCCGACGCCAAGAATGCACACTATAAGTCCAACCCGCAGGCATATACCATCACCACCAAAACGGTAACCTCCAAAACCAAACTCAAACTCTTCACCGCTGCCGGTGGCGGTTGTGCAATCAAGATCGTACCGAAACAATAGATAATTAACCCTTTTTATTAACCATTCAAAATCATTGTATTATGAAAAAGATTTACTCTTTGCTCGTAGCACTGATGGCTGTATCGGCTCTCTCTGCGAAAACCGTTTACCTCCAAGCTAACGAGGATTGGAAGTCCTTCGGGGCAGTCTTCTTTGTCCATTCATGGGGAGGAGCCGCGGATGCGGACGCCAAGTTAGCCGCCGTAGAAGGTGAGGATTATCTCTTCTCAGCCGAAATTCCCGATGACAACAACAACCTCCTTTTTATCCGTGCACAGGGCGACAGCGAGTCCATCCCATGGGAAAGCGAAAACCTCTGGACCAAAACAGGAGATCTCGAAATTCCGGATGGAAAAGACTGCTACTATCTGGTAGGCTGGACGGACGGAACATGGCTCGCTCATGGCGAAAGACCGGCTGTCTCTATCGTAGGTAATTTCGCGGGTGACGAATCATGGGGATCCGGTGCACACCCGATGACCATTGCCGAAGACAAGGCAAGCGCAAGCGTGACTTTCGCCCTGGAGGCAGGAAACTATGAGATGAAAGTATGGCTCGAAGGCTTCTTCCTCAGCCTCAACGGTGAAGGAGAGACTCTCTTCGGTCTCCATCGTGACTGGGATCATGCCGATAATGTCAATATAGTGAATGAAGGCCGTAACTTCGCTCTCACCGCCGACCAAGCCGGTGACTATACCTTCACATGGACGTTCGCAAGCCAGAACTTGGTGATATCCTTCCCGGAACTTCCTTCGGCGGTGGAGAATATTCAGGCTGAAGGCAAGTCCGTTAAACGTATCGTCAACGGCGAACTGCGTATCCTACGTGACGGCAAAACCTTCAACGTCCTCGGCGCTGAAATCAAATAAATCTTTAGGGCTTCAGCCCAATACCGGCCCTGCGGGATTGGTTTCCCGCAGGGTTACTAAATGATCTTAATCCAAAATAGTATGAAAACACTATTAAATTCACTTAACCGAACTGCGAATAAATGCCTGTTTGCCATCTTTGCGCTTCTCATTACATTCGGAGTAGGAAATGCGTGGGCGGGAACGCGACGAATCTACTTTGATTATTCGGCAGTAACGATGTGGAAAGACTTTACCAACTTAAATGGAGGTGAGGGTCATGCCAAGGTACATTGTTGGGGAGGCAGCACGGGAGATCAAGATTACGAGTTGTCCCAAGTTGAGGGAGAGGATTATCTTGCCTATTGCGATATAGATGATGGGTGGACGAATATTATGTTTTATAGATGCGGAAGTGATAATGCATGGTGGACAAAGACTTTTAACTATGAGAACATAGGCTCTAATAACTACTTCAAAATCAAGAACGAAACAGAGAAAGATGGAACATTGGATAAATACAAATGGGATTATGCTCAACGTTGGACTCCCTCTCCGGCGATAGACGGTCTTTTAGACCCCAATAATCCGCATAATCAGGCGTTTGATGGCGATGGCGTATTTACCGCAACATTAGACGCACACACTACCTATCAATTCAAGATATTAGATGGCTCAACCGCCTATGGTCTGGACAATAACGTCTGGACAAGCTCTATTTCTAACTATACGTTAAGCTCTACCGGTTATGATCTTCGTCTCTGTACTGCCGGAGCAGGAACATATACGTTTACGTATAATAATAGTACGCATCAAATTTCAGTGGCATATCCTGTAGTAGACCACCCGAACATTGATTATTGCTATATGTATGGATATAATGATTGGGCGCACAAATATATAAATATTTGGGCAGATCCAAACATCAGTATAGCAGGAACTACTTATCCGGGAACAGAAATGCCTAATTATTTTGAATATGACGGAGAAAAATATTACTATTTCTCAGCAGGAAATTTCAATCGATGTGAACCCAATGATAATAATGAAGGACGCAGAACTGGAACTTTAACTCCTTCTGAAGGGTATAGCAAATATATGAAATACGATGGCTCCGCATGGGTTTGGAATACTTTCACTGTCCGTATCCAGTTGGAAGACCTCGAAGCAACAACTGATGTCACGCCGAATCATCTGGATGTTGCGTTCAATTCAGATGTTTTAGCAGACTTGACTACTGTACCGGAGAAAACTCATTACGATTTCGGAGGTTTTTATACCAATTCGGATGGTACAGGTACACAAGTTATTGACGCCTCCGGCCATTGGATTGCTTCCGTTCCTGATTACACCGATGCCTCCAAACATTGGATTCACGCCGGTACTTCTACCACCCTCTACGCCAAATGGACAGAAATCAAACACACCGTAGCTGTTGCTGTCTCTCCTGCCGGAGCGGGTTCCGTGCAAGTGAGCGGTGAGAATATAACAGAAGTGGCGAATGTCGGATATGTAACTCACTCTCCTGTGATGACTGCTGTACCGGCTAATGATGCGTGGGTATTCAAAGAGTGGCAGAAAACAGCGTCTGTACATTTTGACTTGTTGCATCATAGTACAACAAGCACCACAATGGAAATAATGGCTACTGCCGATGAGCAAACGATCACCGCTGTCTTTGAGCCTCGTTACGGATTGATAGGATCCTTAAACGAAGATGGCGATCCGGCCGGCGGTATGCCTAACAAAGATGGTGTGACTTGGGGAACCGAGCGCTCGGCTGATTATGAGGCGGATTTTGAAGTTGTCGGCTTTACCGCTTTGGGTACAGGTGATGGAACAG
This sequence comes from Paludibacteraceae bacterium, assembly GCA_017464475.1. GTDB lineage: Bacteria > Bacteroidota > Bacteroidia > Bacteroidales > Paludibacteraceae > Colicola. Next base: position 54,091 of record JAFTZQ010000026.1, on the reverse strand, counting down.
GCGTGGATCTGCAATGCACGTGTTCCCTATTGGCGAACAGGGAATATAAATTTCAAGTTGTCGATCGTAGTACCATCGGACGTGACCGTTTCTGCCTTGAAGAAAATGGAAGTGCCGTTTTGGAGGAAGGGAATAGTGTTACACTCACCTATAAAGAAAAAGTCAATGCCAACGTGCTGATCAAAACTGGTGGAGAGGGCAATTATACGTTTAAAATCACGAATATTTCTAACGATGGCAATTATTACCCCACGCTTATCGTTATCCGCCCCCAACAAGTCAATTTCGGGCAGAAATACCAAGATGTTGATGGTGTATTGCACGAAGGTACTATAGGCGGTTTAGTGGCTGTAGCCAAGACTGCCGGAGGTGCACTTTCTTCCGGCGACTGGGTAACATATAATACCTCCGTCACGCATACAGCCACGGCTTCACCGGGATATACGTTTGCCGGCTGGTGGGGCTCGGATGCCTTTACAGGTGATAGCTATAGAACTACCAACCCCATGACCTATGCAGTCATTGTACGCGACAACGCCTATGCCCAATTTATCGAAATTCCCACTACCGTCACCCTTTCCAATGACGGGCACGGGCATGTGGAGACAGGCGGCGCGACGGCGGCAAGCACCACCGTCTGCGTAACCACTACTCGCGAATTAACTGCCGTGCCGAATGACGGATATATGTTCAGCAGTTGGACAAAAACCTCCGGTGATGATATCGAAATAACCAGTACAAGCACCAACCCGACCACCCTTACAGGCCTTGGTGCCGGTGCCATCTCCGGACAAACACTTACTGCCAACTTCACGTATCGCTATTCAATCAAAGGAACAATGAATGACGAGAATTGGGGAACAGACCATTTTATTGCTAATATCGGTACAAATGCCGGCAGCAAGGATACAGGATATGTCGAAATGAATTTACCCGCTAACGCTACCTATGAATTTGCTATCCAAGACCTTACAGAAGCTAATAAATGGCTCAAAAACGGTGCAAATGCGGTGTATAATATGACCTATATCAATCATACCAATTGGCCGTTTGGTGAGGACAAGTCATACAACTGCGGTATAACAACTGCCGGTAAGGGGACATACAAGTTCATCTTTAATATCACAGATATGACGGTTACTGTTGTTTATCCGGAATCCTATCAGGTCAACTATGGTGCTTCCGTAGGCGGTTCTGTCACTTCCGTGGTGGATGGTGACGGCAACTCTGTGCCTAATGGTGGCTACGTATGTAGCGGCGGTTCAGTAACCTATACAGCCGCTGCGGCTAATGCATATTACACCTTCGCCGGCTGGTGCACCGATGATACGTATGCAACGCAGTTTACCGACAACAATCCTTGGATCAATAGCGGCATAACCGCCAACTCCAATGCCTACGCCAAGTTCAAATCTACCAACTTCGTTATCTATCGTACCGGCGATATGGCAGAGGATGATCGGGCGGCTTTGGATGACGTTGAGTTCTATGCAGGAGGGACGATCTCCGAGGAGATAGAGTACCGCATGAAAGTGCATACCCTTGACCAGTGGTACACCCTCTGTTTGCCGTTCACGGTCAGCGCGGTCCAGGTTTGGGATCCGGATGACGGACCTAATTACTATGACATCGTGCCTTTCTACCGTACTAACGATAAGTTCTACACCGGACATTATATCATCCGTACCCCGGAAACGGTTACAAACTATGCCATAGAGACTTTCGAGGAGAAATGGCTGGATCCTGAAAGCCCAACCGGCTACCTGCCGTCTGCGAACACTCCCTATATCATCCAGTGGCATGATACCTATTTCTCAGGCAAATATATCTCCTTCTTCAGCCCGACCGGGCAGTCCATACCGACTGACTTCTCCGCCGGCGAAGCCCCTGTATTGGACGATGTGGTCAATATATATGGCAATAATACGATGCATAGCGGTACGGTAAGGGATGCTTATCTCCTGGAGCCGGATTACGGTCCCTCCGGCGCTTGGCTGCGTGAGGCGGCTGTCGGCACGGATCGCACCGTGCTGCCCTTTGAATGCTTCATTCGGGCTAATGAAGCCACTACTACCCGCTATCGCATCCTACGGCGCGGCGCCACACCCGATGATACACCTACCGGATGGGAAGTGGTTATGGATAGCGAACCGATGACCGCGATCACCGTTTATACCCTCACCGGCATTCCTGTAGCCCGCTATGACGGCTGCTCTTTCGCTGAAGCGGCACGACGGTTGAATGCGGAGCAAGCCGGCGGTATCTATATCCTGCGATCCGAAAACGAGAGTGTCAAACTAATGATAGGAGGACAGTAATATGAAACGCTTTCTGGCTATTATAGCGAGTGCCCTCTGCATATCGCTCTATGCAGTGGAATACGCGCCTATTATACCGCTTACGCAAGCCCCGATGATGGACATGCGGTCGGTCAACAATAGTGCGTATATGTCTTCCGGCAGTACGCATAGCCCAGTTGTCTATGAGGTCGGAGCATACAATGTAGGCACGACTACTCCCGCTATGGGACCTCGCAAAGCTCCGCCGGAGACAGGCGGTGAATCGGCATACGATCCCAATAACCCGCAGTTTGCGCCTCTTACCGATGCGCTGCTCCCGTTGCTCCTTTTAGCCTTGGGATACGGGGTGTTATTTCTTCCTAAAAAGAAATCAGGCAACTCAGCGAGGAAGATGACCTAAACTTAACAATAATCATGGTTCTTTTGTGCCCGCAGCGCGTGAGCGTAGCGGGGCTTTTTTGTCTATAGGCAGCCCACTGCGGGCGCGGTGCCCGCGGTTTTTCCTGCCGATTAGACACAATGTATACCGAATTAGATTTATTCTTACTGGATGCAGCCAAGGGCTATGTCCGGTCGCTCTCCGACGAGCAGTTTCTGGCACTCACTCATGATCATTCTTCTCTTTTAGCCGGATTAGTAAGACTCATTCGCAACCAGTCATCGGCACGCGGTATTGATTCGACAGCCAATACCGCCAGAACCTTCCGGCTTTCCACACGGCAAATACGGAATATTTTGAAAAAAACATGATTTTCAGCAAAAGCGGAAATTTATTTCCGTACCTTTTGTTTTAAAAGCTGTAATTTTGTCGCGTCTTTCGGGGTCCCCAAGAATAGGAAAAAGCATACGGCGCAGCAGATCGTTGAGGCTTAGCCGAAAAAGAAAGGGAATAAAAGAAAAGAAGCAAAAGAAAATTAATAAGAAAAAGGTGGTGGTGGTACTAAGTAATAGCGTAGTATAGACATAGTACCAGCACCAGCAATTAAAAATTATTATGGAAGAATTTGAACAAGTATGGGAGGCATTGGTAGAGAATGGCTCCAGTAAGAAACACCGCGAGGTGACCCAGCGTTTTTGGGACAGCCTGAGTGGCGAACAGCAGCATCAGGCAGCGGTAATCATTCCAAAGAAAGTAGCAGAAGGCCGGTTCGTTCATTACGATCCGATCCGTGCGCTCAAGGAGAACACGAAGCGGACAGGGTTGTACGGTCCGACCAATTACAACGGAAGAGCCCTGCCATCGGAGCCGGTAGTGATCGCCAAATGGCAGGGCAGGTGGGGAACATATACAAAAGCGGATGTGGAGCTGTACGGGTTGGAGACAAAAGAACCATGAAACAGGACGTTACAGCCGCCGTTGTGCCGCTGTGGGGCCGGGGTCGTCCTAAGGTGGTCGCGTGATGGTCGCGAGATGATCGCGTGATGATCCCGTTGGCAACACGAGGGAGAGGGAAAGGAAGGCTCGCGCAATGATGCGCGAGAAATGCACAACGAAAAACGCGGGGCTAAAGACCCGCGGACGGAACGAAGAAAGAATTTTAATTATGGGAAAAGTAAATTTTGAGGCAGGGATAGAGTTCCTGCGCGGAAGCGTGACAAAAACGGATAAATACTACATCCGTCGCTACCGATGTAAGAACGGGAAGGTTCGGTATATTGTACAAGCCAAGCCGGACCGATCGAGGCACAAAGCGACCCCGGCGGAGGCTGCGAACAGGATAGCGTTCGGAAAACGGTATGGAACGGGGAGGAAGGGAAAATGAAAGTATTACAAACAGAATTAAAAATTATTAAAGAATTAAGCGGTATGGCAAGAGAGATTATTTTTACAAAGAAGGAGCTGGCGCGGTCCATATCCCGTCAGTTGGGTGTGGAGATCAGTGCGAATGAGTTCGGCCGGTGGCTTCAGATCATGGACGAGACGAAGGGTATTCCTCATTATGACAAATTGAGCAAGACCTTGGACGCAGAACAGGTGCGCGCCGTGAGCGAATGGCTCGGATACGAGCTGGAAGAGGGGTTGTAAGGTCTATCGTGCAGAAGAAAGGGTGCTATCGTGCAAGAGGAGGGTCGGAAATTTGGTGGGTTCGCAAAAAAGCAGTACTTTTGCATCGGATTTGAAAACCAGCGGTTATAATCGGCAGATGGGGCGTTCCGCAATCTATTCTCAGTCTCATCGTCCGAAAAAGGAATATGTTTTGAAATCCAGCCGGCTATAAGAAAAGGCTCGCGCAATGATGCGCGAGAAATGCAAAATGTCAAACCTAAAACTTAACAAAAATGGCAAAAATCACATTGCATGGAATGTTTGCCCGCGTGCAGGGCAAATTCAACCGTTCCGAGACCTTGTATTTCAAGCGCTGCAACTGCGGCAAGGAGCAGCTGGGCGTGGATCTGCTGAATCCGGTCAGAAAGAGCAAGAACGCGAAGGTTCTTGCGTGCCAAGCGGCTCTGAGAACCGCCGTCGAAGCCGCCAAAGCGGCTCTCGCCGATCCGACGCAGCGGGCAGAGCTGGAGGCAAACTTCGCGAAACAGAGCAAGTATGACACACTGCTCCAATACACGGTGGCGCAGAAATACGTCAAACCAGATTTCGGAGGATAAGTTATGACGAAAAAGCAAATCCTTAAAGTAATCGTTTCGGTTCTGATAGCGGCACTGACGGCTCTGGCTGCTTCGCTGGGTCTGAGTTCCTGCAACGTGACGCGCACGATCACGACCCGCTCGGAAGCATGGCAGAAAGGTGACACGTCTGTCGTCATCCAATCCAAAACGGTCGAGACCTACGATGCCTCGAAGAAACTCTGATTAAAGAAAACGAAAATGCGGCAGAACGGCTACTGATGTAGCCTAATGGGTAGCGGCTTTTGCCCTCTCGTGAGCAAGCTCCCAGAGTTCAAAAACCACAACCCATTCCGCACGACATCAATATGTCGTCCGTCTGCCTTACAAAAATAAGAAAAATAAGAAAAATATTTTAAAATTATTAACCATTAAACCAACCTTAACTATGGGAAAAGTAGTATTTGAAGACCCGATTCATCACATCTCGGGCAAGATCGCGAAGAAATTTCGCACGATTTACAATTACATGAAAGCCACCGGACTGAAGTACACTTCCGTTCATGGCGAGCGAACCACCCAGCCGTCCACCAAGGAGCTGAAAGCGCGTGAGCGTTTCGCCGGAGTGGCAGCGATGGTCACCGCCCGTCGCGCCGATCTCACCAAGATCGTTGCCGACCAGCAGGCCTTCCTCGCGCAGAAAGACACCGCAGGCGGTGCCAAGACCATGCGCGCCTACCTCTGGCGCGTCTGCGGTCAGGAGTACGATGCCGCCCACCAAGGCTAGCCCCCCAACCCCCTAAAGGGGGAGAGAATTGGAAAAATCGTCCTTCGGGGCGATTTTTTGCTTTAGAATTTTGAATTTTGAATTTTTTGTTGTATCTTTGCAGCAAATTTGAATGATGGATCCTATTTGTGCCATATCGACGGCGTTCGGGACAGGCGGTATTGCTGTCATCCGGGTGTCGGGAGAAGGGAGTATCGCGATCGTCAATGCGCTCTTCCACGGGCGTACTCGCTTGACCGAAGCCAAAAGCAGCAGCGTCCACTTCGGACGGATCGTTGCCCCCCAGCCCCCTGAAGGGGGAGAGGTTTTGGACGAAGTGCTATGCTCCGTGTTTCGTGCACCGCACTCCTTCACGGGTGAGGACACGGTGGAGATAGCTTGTCACGGCAGTCTCTATATCCAGCAGGAGTTGCTGCGATGGCTGATTGACGCAGGATGTCGTGCTGCCGAACCGGGTGAGTTCACCCGACGCGCTTTCCTCAACGGCAAGATGGATCTGACACAGGCGGAAGCGGTAGCAGACTTGATTGCGGCGCAAAGCAAGGCGGAGAAAGATCTGGCATTGAGTCAGTTACGCGGTTCCGTCTCGACCGAGTTAGCCGCTCTGCGCGAGCGGCTGCTGCATTTCACTTCGCTCATCGAACTGGAACTGGATTTCGCGGACCATGAGGAGCTGGAGTTTGCCGACAGGGCGGAGTTAAGTGCCTTGGCGGACGAGATAGAATCGAAACTGGCGAACTTATTGTCCTCTTTCCGCACGGGAAACGCCATCCGCAACGGTATTCCGGTAGCGATCATTGGGGCACCGAACGTCGGCAAATCGACGCTGCTGAATGCTCTTGTGGGCGAGCAACGCGCGATCGTGAGCGATATACAAGGCACGACGCGCGACACAATCGAAGATACGGTGATCCTCGACGGAATCCTCTTCCGTATGATCGACACAGCAGGTCTGCGCGAGACCAACGACACGATCGAACAGATGGGCGTCGAGCGCTCCTTGCAAGCCGCACAGAAAGCCCAGATCATTCTGTATGTGAAAGCCCCCCAGCCCCCTGAAGGGGGAGGAGAAGAGAGCCTCGCCAAATCCATTGCAGCAATCAAAGGAACGGTCATCCGCGTCCTGAACAAATGCGATACAGGCGTCCAAGGAGACGGAATCCGTATCTCCGCCAAGAACGGCGAGATAGAGCCGCTGAAACGCGAAATGGTACGTATCGCCAAAGAGGGCATGCAGAGCTCTGCCGTGATGCTGAGCAATGCCCGTCACTACGAAGCGATCACTCGTGCGCACGACGCTATCGTGCGCGTCAAAGAAGGAATGAGCGCTGGGCTGTCCGGCGAACTATTGTCTATGGACCTGCAGGACTGCCTTGCGGCAATCGGCGAGGTGACAGGACAGATCACCAACGCCGAAGTATTAAGTAATATATTTAGCAAATTCTGTATAGGGAAATGATTTTATCGATGACGGGTTATGGCAGAACCGAAAGCCAATTCCGCGGACGCAAGCTGATATGCGAGATCCGCTCGTTGAACTCCAAAGCAATGGACATGTCCGTTCGTCTGCAGCCTGAACTGCGGGCACATGAGTTGGAGATTCGAAACTCCATCACCCAACGCGTGGAGCGGGGAAAAGTGGAAATAGCTATCTGTTATCAGCTGTCAGATGCCAGCTCTCAGCCTTCGGCGATCAATTGGAACGCGGCGAAGGAGTACGCGCGGCAGTACGGAGAGCAATTTGGCGAACCGGTTCCGGCAGAGGTGATGGGGGCTATCCTGCGTTTCCCGGATGTGACCAAAAGCGGCGAGGAAGGCTCGGACCTGACGGACGATGAATGGCAGGCGGTCCAAACTCAGATAGCACGGACATTGGACGAGTTTGTCGCTTTCCGGACGCAAGAAGGAGCCGCGCTGCAAGCAATGTTCACCGAGAAACTGGACGGCATCGCTGCGCTGCTGGCACAAGTGGAACCCTTTGAGAAAGGGCGGGTGGCGAAGATCAAAGAGCGGCTGGAGCAGAACCTCGCGCAACTGTCTGCGCAGACCCAGGCGGAGATAGACCGAAACCGACTGGAGCAAGAGATGTTTTATTACCTCGAGAAACTGGATATTACCGAGGAGAAAGTGCGGCTGGCGAACCATATCAAGTACTTCCGCGAGACGATGGAGAATGCAGATGCAGTCGGTGTCGGCAAGAAACTCGGGTTCATCGCGCAGGAAATGGGGCGTGAGATCAACACGCTTGGCTCCAAATCCAACCAGTCTGAGATGCAGATCATAGTCGTCAAGATGAAAGATATCCTCGAGCAAATCAAAGAACAGGTTTTAAATGTCCTCTAAACACTAACCACTAAACATGATATACATTTTCTGTGCGCCTTCGGGCAGCGGCAAATCGACCATGGTCAAGCATCTGTTGACCGAATATCCGGGTCAGTTCGAACTCTCCGTCTCCTGCACGACGCGTGCGCCGCGAGGCGAAGAAGTGAACGGACGGGAGTACTATTTTATCTCCGTGGAAGAGTTCCAACAGCGCATCGCGGGAGACGAGTTCATCGAGTACGAACAGGTCTATGAAGGGCTCTATTACGGCACGCTGAAAGCGGAGATCGAACGTATTGAGCAAGCGGGACACCAAGTGCTCTTCGACGTGGATGTGAAAGGAGGACTGAACCTGAAACGTATCTTAGGCGACCGCGCGCTGTCGGTCTTCATCTGTCCGCCGTCCATTGAGGAGTTGCGACGTCGTTTGGTCGGACGCGGAGACACCAGTGCAGAGATGATAGAGAAACGCTTGGCGAAAGCGGAGTACGAGATGAGTTTCAAACCGCAGTTCGACCGCGTTATCGTCAACGACGACCTGCCAAACGCCTTCGCACAACTGGATAAACTGATAGCTGAAAGCTGAAATCTGATGGCTAAAATAGGTATATACGGCGGTAGTTTCAACCCGGTCCATTTCGGGCATGTGGGGTTGGCGCGATGGGTCATTGAGCATACCGACCTTGATGAACTATGGCTGATGGTGAGTCCTAATAACCCGCTGAAACCGGCAGGGATCCTTGCGCCCGAAGAGGAACGGCTTGCCGGAGTGCAACAAGCCATCAAAGACATACCGGGCTTGAAAGCCTGCGACTTTGAGTTTCACTTGCCGCGACCGTCTTATACCGCGAACACGCTGCGGGAACTGCAAAAAGCTTACCCGGAGCATGAGTTCACACTCATCATGGGAGAAGATAATATCGCGATTTTCGACCGCTGGCGCGAATACGAATATATCTTGGAGAACTTCCGGATCTTTGTCTATCCGCGGAAGGGAGAGAAATCAATTCTCAATTCTCAATTCTTAGCCCCTCAGGGGCACGATTATTTCTCAATTCTCAATTCTCCGAACGTTACGTTCTTGGAGGGCGCTCCTCTTTTCGACATTTCATCATCCGCCATTCGCCATTCGCAAGGACGTCCGTAAGGGTCAGTCCTTCGGCTTCGGCTGCGGCTTGCAGAGCAGGGCAGTCCGCCTCGTAGAAACCGCTCATCCATAACTCTCCTCCTGCGCACAGCAGGCGGGCGTACAGGCTCATTTGGGAAAGAAGAATATTCCGATGGATGTTGGAGAGGATTAAATTGAAAGAGCCTACCCCCAGCCCCTCCCTGAAAGGAGGGGAGCTCAGGTCACCCAAGCGGACATCTATCTCTACACCGTTCAGCGCAGCGTTCTCCCGCGCATTCTCCACACTCTTGTCGTCTATATCGATAGCAACTACTGTCTCGGCTCCTAAGCGTTTGGCGAAAATCCCCAAGACACCGGTTCCACAGCCATTATCAAGGACATCACCTAAAGTACCAAGTGACGAAGTACCAAGGACGAAGGACGATGCATCTTGCATTTTGGCATTTTCCAGGAGGGCATTGATCATTATGGAGGTCGTCTCGTGGTAACCTGCGCCAAAGGCGCAATGCGGCACGATCCGCACACCCAGAGGCAGTTCCTGAATAGGGTGCTCCGCTTCCCATGCCGCATTCCAGTTCTCGTCAGGACAGGGGGAAATTGAAAAGCCCCCCTCTATCCCCCCATGAAGGGGGGAAGATAAGATTAGGGACTCAATCGCCTCTTGGTTCTGCTCCCAAAGGTCGGTGGGGATATAGTAATCCTCGGCGTCGATCGTATCCACTCCCAAGTCACAAATCGCTTGGTCGAACAGGTCTTTCTGCCATTCTTCGGCGAAAGAGGTCTCAATGTGCAAAATATGATAGCGCATCTCCTACTAAATAATTGCTGCCGCCGATAAAGATCGCGTCTTCCGGCGCGGCATGGTCTAAGGCATAAGCAAACGCGTCTTGCGGCTTATCAAGAGCGATCTCCCCTTCGGGAGAGAGAACCGGACTCTCCGGATGGATTTGGTGCCACAAAGTGAGCATCTCTTCCGCTGTCCGCGCACGGGATGTGTTCGGCGTGGTGAAGATATAGTGGTATTTGAGATTTGAGATTTGAGATTTGAGATTGGTAGGCATGAGGCGCATCACGACGTCCGTATCTTTGTCGTTCACCATGCCGAAGACAATCCACACATGCGGGTGAGGCAGTTCCTTGAGTTGGCGGGCGACATACTGCAGTCCGTGGCTGTTATGCCCGGTGTCGCAGAGGACGAGCGGCTTTTCGCGCAGCGTCTCCCAACGCCCGCGCAGACCCGTCATTGAACAAACATGCGCAAAGCCTTTTCTGATAGCTGAAGGCTGGATGCTGAATGCTGAATGCTGATAGCTGATAGCTTTCAGCGCGACGTAAGCGGTCTGGAGGTTATGTCCCTGATAGAGCCCTCTGAGTTCGCTTTCCGGCGCTTCGCGCAGCCTGCGGGTGCGCATGTATCCGCATTGGTCGGCAAACCAGAGACGGCAGTCGGTCGTCTCCGGTCCGTCTCCTAATATATCGCACTCGCGCGCACGGTCGAGGAAGACATTCATGGTCTGCGGATGGGTCTCTCCGATGACACAGGGCACATGCGGCTTCATGATCCCTGCTTTCTCGCGGGCGATCTTCGTCAGGGTGTTTCCGAGGAACTCGGTATGATCCATTCCGATATTGGTGATGACGGAGAGAAGGGGTGTCAGCACATTCGTGCTGTCGAGTCGTCCGCCGAGTCCCACTTCGACGACCGCTATGTCCACTTGTTGCGAAACGAAATATGCAAACGCCATCGCGGTCATGGTCTCGAAGAAAGAGGGTTGGGTCTCGTCCAGAAACGCCTTGTTCTCCGTGATAAACCGCGCTACTTCTTCTTCGGGGATCGGCGTGCCGTTGACGCGGATGCGTTCGGTGAGCGAGACCAGATGCGGGCTGGTGTAGAGTCCCACTTTGTATCCGGCGGCTTGCAGGACTGCAGCAATGAGATGGGAGGTCGAACCTTTGCCGTTCGTGCCTGCCACATGTACCGCGCGCAGCTTCTCGTGCGGGTTACCCAGATGCGCCATGAGACGGAGTGTGTTCTCCAGCCCCGGCTTGTACGCCGCGCCTCCCACCATGTGAAATGGCGGACGCGACGAATACAGATATGTGATCGCTTCGCTATAATTCATTAATTCTTCTCTACTACTTTGAAATCGAGTATTCCTTCTCCTCTGCGTCGCGCGAGCCAGCGGTAGAGCGGCGGCGTGACATGGATGGAATGGGAACGGCTGGTGAGCGCGACAGACTGACGCGTGGAGGGGTTGTAGATCGATACATGGAGCCGTCCCTGACCTTTGTTGCTCGATATTTGTTCCGCTAACTCATCCGCCAACTCCGGCGTAAGGCGGTTGAGCGCAAGGGTTATATTCAGTCCGTCGGTGCGTTTGTCCTGCGCTTCGTTCAGCATCTCCACTTTCTGCACGATAAACTCATATTCGGCTTTCTCGTCCGGCTGCTCTTTGAACCACCGCTGTCCGTTGCCTTTCTGCTGGATGATGCCGGTGATGAGGACGTACAGGTCTTTGAGCATCATGTGCGCGAACTGGGAGTACGCATTTCCGAAGAGCGCGAGGGTGTAACTGCCGGTGTAGTCCTCGATAGTGTATCGTCCGTAGGGGTTGCCTTTCTGGCTGATGCGTTGTTCCGCTTCGGTGATAATTCCACCGATGAGACAAGTCTGGTTCTTATGCGCGGCAATGAACTCGGACGGCAGGGTCGGACGCTCTTCTTCCTCTTGCGGCGGCGTCTCTGTTTTCTTGGTCTCCACGGCTACCGGCGCATCTTCTTCGGCTGCGTCCGGTGCTCCGAAATCGAGCGCGTCCTCTTCCTGCGCAGGCGCTGCAGGCGTCATTTCCGCTATCTCGGCGCGGATACGTTTCTCTGCGGCGTCGCGTTCCTCGGGTTTGCGCCAGCCTTCGAAGAGCGACAGCTCGTTCGCCGTGAGGTTGCATAACTCGCGCACTTCGTATTCGTATTCGTCCAGCGGGTGTGCGGAGAGGTAAATGCCGATGAGCTCTTTCTCTTTGTTGAGCCGCTCGATAGTGTTCCATCGCGGCACTTGCGGCAGAGCAGGGTGGTGTACCTCCACCTCTATGTCAAAATCGTCGAAGAGCGAATTGGCATTGGAGGCTTGGTCGGCTTGGTATTTAGTGCCGTAGTTCATCAGCAGGTCGAGTCCCGTGCTGCCGTATTCATCGGTTCCGAAGAACTGCTCGCGGTAGATGTCTTCAAAGCACTCGAAAGCACCTGCCTGCGCGAGGTTCTCTATCGTCTTGCGGTTGCAGGACTGGAGGTTGACGCGCTCCAGGAAATCAAAGATGTCCTTATATTTGCCGTTCTTCTCCCGTTCGCGGATGATGGCTTCTGCGGCTCCTTCTCCGACGCCTTTGATGCCACCCAGACCGAAACGGATAGCGCCGTCTTGGTTCACGATGAAACTGAGTTCGGACTCGTTCACATCCGGCTCCAGCACACTCAGCCCGAGCGCACGACATTCGTCCATCAGCTTGGTGACCTCTTTGATGTCGTCCTTATGGACGGTGAGGTTTGCCGCCATGAACTCGGCAGGGTAGTGCGCTTTGAGGTAACCGGTTTGGTAAGCCACCCACGAGTAGCACGCCGCGTGCGATTTATTGAACGCGTACGAGGCAAATTTCTCCCAGTCTTTCCAAATCTTATCCAGTATCTTCGGGTCGTGTCCGTTGGACTTGCCGCCCTCCATGAACTTGTCTTTGAGGGACGCCAGGACAGACATCTGCTTCTTACCCATCGCCTTACGGAGCTTGTCGCTCTCGCCGCGGGTGAAGTTCGCCAGCAGACGACTCAGCAACATGACCTGCTCCTGATAGACCGTGACACCATAGGTGTCCTTCAGGTATTTCTCCATCACCGGGATGTCGTACGTAACGGGTTCGATTCCCTGTTTGCGGCGGATGAATTGCGGAATGTAGTCCATCGGTCCCGGACGGTAGAGCGCGTTCATGGCGATGAGGTCACCAATGACGGTCGGTTTGAGTTCACGCAGGTATTTCTGCATACCTCCGGACTCGAACTGGAAGACCGCTACCGTGCGTCCCTCTTGGAAGAGTTTGTAGGTCTCGGCGTCGTCAATGGGAATATGGTCTATGTCCACGTCAATGCCTTGCGCTTTCTTGATATTGCGCAGACATTCCTTGATAATCGTCAGGGTAATGAGTCCGAGGAAGTCCATTTTGATCAGTCCGACGGACTCGACTACATGCCCGTCGTATTCGGTGACGAGGACGCGTTTCTTGGTCGCCTTGTCCTCCACGGAACTCAGCGGGGCGAAGTTCGTCAGATCGTCTGCGCCAATGATCACGCCACAGGCGTGTACACCCACTTGGCGGATCGTGCCTTCCAACCGCGCCGCGTAGTCCAGCATCGAGCGGATGTTCGGATCGCCGAACTTATACTCGTGCTCCAACTCATCCACGTATTGGTAACAGTTGCGGAGGTTCACTTTGGGTTTCTTGGTCGTGCCTGCCGGCAGTTTCTTGAGAACCGAATCCGGGAACTCTCGGTCGGGGATCAGACCCTTCAGTTCATTCACTTTGGGCAGCGGCACCTGCTGAACGCGTCCCACGTCCGCGAGAGCGGATTTGGTAGCCATCTTACCGTAGGTAACGATATGCGCCACATGCGTCTCGCCGTACTTGCGGCTGACGTAATCCAGCACTTTGCCGCGCCCGCAATCCTCAAAGTCCGTATCAATATCCGGCAGCGATATACGGTCGGGGTTCAGGAAACGCTCGAACAGCAAGTCGTACTGCATCGGGTCCAAGTCGGTGATTTTCAGACAGTAAGCGACGACCGATCCGGCAGCTGAACCACGTCCCGGTCCGACAGAGACGTCCAGCTCTTCGCGCGCCGCACGGATGAAGTCCATGACGATGAGGAAGTAACCCGGGAATCCCATGTTGATGATGGTGTTGAGCTCGAACTCGATCCGTTCTTTCAGTTCCTCGTCCTCCGCAAGCCGTTTCTCTCCGTAGCGCACTTTCGCGCCCTCCATCGTCAGATGGCGGAGGTACGCACTCTCGAACGCCAGACGGTCGGGGTAGTCGCTCTCGTTGCCGAACGAAGCCGGGATGTCAAATTTAGGCATGTACGGCTTGTGGTCGATGTCGTAGATCTCCACTTTGCCGACGATCTCCCGGGTGTTCTCCAATGCCTCCGGGATGTCTTGGAAGATCTCGTACATCTCTTCCGGCGTTTTGAGCCACTCCTGCTTGGCGTAGTGCATTCGGTTGACGTCGTTCACGTAGTGGTTCGTGCTGAGACAGATCAGGCGGTCGTGCGCCTCCGCGTCTTCCTCATTGATAAAATGCGAGTCGTTGCTGCAAATGACTTTCACGCCGTATTTGCGCGCCAGTTCGATGAGGACAGGGTTGACCTGCATCTGGCGTTGATAAACCTCTTGGTCTCCACCGGGTTTCTGGGTCTCATGGCGTTGTAATTCAATATAATAGTCCTCGCCGAAGAGGTTTTTGAACCATTGGACAGTCTCTTCCGCTTCTTTGAACACACCCTGTTCGATCAACTCAGCAACGCTTAAGCCCTCCCTTGAGGGGAGGGTTTGGGAGAGGTTATCCAATATCTTCTGCGGCAGCTCGCCGCCAAGGCAAGCGGAGCAGCAAATGATGCCTTTGTGCCATTTCTCCAGCAGCTCTTTGTCGATACGCGGCGTGTGGTAGAAGGCGTCAGACATGTATCCGGCGGAGACGAGGCGGCAGAGGTTGTGATAGCCCTCGAGGTTCTTTGCCAGCAGGATGAGGTGCCATCCGGAGCGGTCTATGACGTATGTCCGCCCTTCGCCGTTGACAGCTTTGTCATCCTTCATCGAGTGCCTTCCGCGGCGGGCGCAATAGACCTCGCAGCCCGCGATCGGAGTGAAGGGCACAAAGGGTTCGCCTTTCTCCTCGGCGTCCGCTTTGCGTTTCTTGTTCACGTCCTTGCAGTAATCCAGCAAGTCCTTGATGCCGTACATGTTACCATGGTCGGTGAGCGCCACGGCGTTCATGCCGGACGCAATACATTTATCCACTATCTCATCCACTTTGGACAGTCCGTCCAGCAGCGAGTAGTGTGAGTGCACATGCAAATGTGTAAAATTCATAGTCCTCCAAATTTGCTGCAAAGGTACTGCTTTTTTTTGATATATGCAAGTGCACAGGGAGAAAAATCTTTTTTCTGCAAGTTTTTTGAGAGATTTTTGTATTTCGGAAAGTGGAGATTTTGGTCAATGAAAGCGGATTTTTGGCTAATTTTCGGGTGTTTCGGAATGGCGCGTAACATGCTGATAATCAGTCTTCTGTGTCGTAGTATCAATTAACAAAGTCTAGGACTACCACGAAGGTACCCTTATGCGGGTCTTATATGGGGGTTATTTGGGCTTTATTTCGGCTTTGTTTTGGAGAGAGGGCTAGTTGACTAGACGGCTAGACGAATAGGGCTCGCCGCTACATCAGCGAGAGGAAAACGGATGGCGGAAATGCGAGCGGAACCGGCTAGATTATGGAAGTAACAGAGCAGGGGAGAGAACCATGCCGGTGTATTGGCTTACAATGGAGTCATGGCGGATGAAAAAGGTCGTTGGCATGGTATTGCTCAAACGGTACATCTGCAAGGCGGAAAGTTCACGTATCTCAAAGTCCGTTTCAAAAAGACGCTCAAAACGAGCTCTCGCCACACTATCTTCCACCGCCAGACCTATAACCCGATCCGCCATGCCCATTGGTACATATTGGTTGACATTACCGATGGAATTTTGACAATAGGGGCAACTATAGGAAAATGCAAATACCAAATAGGTTGAGTCCAGATGGGTAGTTACGTGTTCGGACAAAGGGCTGTCAGTCAATGCTATAGGTTGAAAGGTGTTTTGCTTTTGCAAGCATTTGGCTCCCTGCATGGAAAAACCACACATGAACATAACGGCAACCGCAATAAACGCCATAAAAATGACTGAAGGAATAGTTATTGCGGTAATTTTTTCTTGCCGGCGAACAAGAGTTGGCAGTAACAAAACAAGCAGAATGCCGTTGCGAGTAAAGGTCAGCCAAGGTTTGGAGTTGAGCCAAGTGATCGGGCCAAAACAGCCGCAATTAGTTATTCCGCGAGCAGTAACTCCATATAAATATATAGCAGAAACGGCAAGAAGGAAAATAGCCGTTGCCCACGCAATATGCTTGGGATAGAAATCAAAGACAAGCATTGCGCCTAAAAAGATTTCGGCGAAGATAATAAGCGGCGCAGCGAGACCGAACCATGTTGCGCCATATTCGGATATGAGATCGGCAAACGCGGCTGTGTCTATGGCTTTGAGCAGCCCGGAGAGAAGAAAAACAAGCCCTACGAGGAAGCGCAGGGCTTTAATGATTTCTTGCATTTATGCTAATGTTTAATATAGATATGGATATGAACTGGTTTTCTCAACCTTTGCACCTACACATGTAACACTTGTGTGCTGTTTTTCTCTAACACCAGAGTTCCCATACATGATTCTATCTTCTAGATCTGCACATGTAAAAATACCATCTGCTTGAAGAGTAAGATCGAGAGGGTATTCTCCTACTGTAGTAGATCGCGTAGTCACTCCACTTGCAGTAGTGATTTCGTCAAAAATTTCACATCTACAGCCATTCACATACTCTGGTTCATTTTTTCCGCCACAAGCAACAAACATGGCGCTCATGGACATTACAACGAGTGCGCCGATTAAAAAGAATTTCTTTTTCATTTTGTTAAAAGATTTAATTGTTTTCCTGCTCTGACGGCTTCGCAGGTCTTGCCCCGTTTGGAGAGTAGCGGTTCTCTATTGCCAAGGGACATAACAAAAAGCGGTCACTTGCGTTAGTGTTCCCGCTTATATTTGAATATAAATTAAAAGCGGGACTGCAATCTTGCTGTTCCGCTCTTCAAGGCTCTGGTATTGCCCTCAATTCCAAACAACAACACTGAAGCCCACGCCGTATGTACAAATGCGCACACTATGTGCGTACATTAATTACATACCAATGGGCATCTTGTGTCGCAATGTTTTGGAATTTGTGAATTTACCAGATTCTGAAGAGCCAAAACAAAGCGCTTAAGACGCCTTTTGCAATATGTCCTGTATCCCTCCCACACCAAAGAACATACACCCTCGGCGTGGGCTCAATACGACAAAACTTTGTGTTTTGCGGTGCAAAGGTACTACAAAAAAATGACATACGCAAGGGCGTACATCATTTTTTTGTATTTTTCTTGTTTTTTCTTCCTTTTTCTGCGTGCTTGGAGAAATATAAACGGAGAGGACGTGTATGTTATTCAGTTATGAATGCTACTTCAGTAGTTAGTTGGCGGATGCCACCCAATTTGAGTTCGGGCGTATTGATACGGAAAAACTATTTAGCCTTCCGGCGCAGAGAGGCTACTTGGGTCAATACTTGCTCCCGCGAGTAGGGATGCAATAACATGATTGCTACCTCCCGCTGCGCAGCCATGCTGTTCGAGCGGTGAAAATCGTTGATATACAAGCCGCCCTGAGATAAAGAGTTCTGCATATTTTTCCAGTTGTTTAAGCCCGCAAGTATTAAACCCTTGGGCAATAATTGTATCTATATTTTTCCAAAAATCGGTATTGGTCATAGCACTCAATTAAAAAGTGCTGCAAAGGTACAACTTTTTTTGAATTGTGCAAGTTTTTCGCTTTTTATTTGCATATATGCAAAAAAAGTAGTAACTTTGCACCGGATTTTAGTACATTTTTTTGCTCGCCTAATGCTTACGCCATCACAGGCGCGGTGCCGGCAAATCGTGGGTATCGCTTGCGGGCATATATTATATATAATGTTATAATTTTGACTATAAAAATATTTTGACTATAAAAATAATGAAGAAAATCTACACTCAGCCGTGCACAAAGACCGTGGCAACCACTCCGCCGCAGATGCTCTGCGCCAGCGCAGGTATCAAAGCGCAAATCTCCGGCTATAAAAAAAACACCGGCGGCGGCTTCAGCCAGACCCCGCCCTACATATGGCTGGCAGGCGTGGTGTGCTCGTCTTTGCTGTTCTTAGGCACGGCTTGTTCTACCAATAACCCTGACCAGCCCAAACAGCAGGCGGAGCTCAAACCCCGCACGCTGATAGTGACGCAGCAAGCCGTCAGCCAGGTCACACCTGAGTCAGCCATCAGGCGCATGCCGCAGGCGACGATCACGGAGAACGGAGATGTGCTGGATGCACTTTGGAGCATTGGAGATGAGGTGTTCTACCGCAATCTGAGCTATAGTAATGATTACTATGACGGCAAGGAAGGGCAACCCCTTTACGGCGTCCTCAATGCGGACAAGGCGGAGCGTATCGCATCGTTCTCGGGGGACCGCGTATGGTGTGCGAAAGACGACCAACTGGCACTCATCTATCCAAAGATAGATAAGTCGGCTATGGATATTTCTGAGGTTGGGAGCAAGCTGACAGCGAGTTACACCATCTCCGTAACCGAACAGGATGGTTCGTTAGAGACCTTAGCGGAGAAATACCACCATATCTACGGTATCGCGAGCGTGGTGTCTGTTACGGAGACGACCGCCAATGCGGAATTGGCTGAGATGAAAAGCCTGATGACGGTTTGTAAGTTCTCCTTTGAGGACAAAGACCACCCGGGCACGCTGCTCCCGATAAGCTCGCTTGAAATCGGTTATTACACGAATGGCACTCCCAACGATGGTAAGTACCCCCAAGATGGCACAGTTTCTATCGCTCATAACACACCGGTTGAAAGTGTCCACGTAGAACCAAACGAAGCAACACTAAGCACCTCGCTCACCGTCACCCCTGACGGTACCCCGACGAAGGTCTATGTAGCGTTGTTCCCGAAACCTGAGCAACCTTACAAGTTCACCGTCATCAGCGGAGGGAATACCTATACCGGCACAGCGAAAGCCATCCTTAATGAAGGCGAGTTTGTGCCTGCAACCATTCAACTCAAGAAGAACTAAAAAACGGCAATATAATAGAGAATTAAACAAAAGCGATAATACGTATGAAGACTAAATCGGCAGTCGGAAGACTGATTACTTACACCATGCGGGTGGCTGCTATGCTACTGTTGCTTGTAGCGGGAACGAACGCCGTAATGGCAAGTGACTGGGTGCTGAACGAGGACAAGTACTCGGCGACTCATTACACCGACCACCTCTATCTGGAGGTTTTCCTTGCCGACCTTGACTACAGGAACACTTACTGTCAGGAGGGAACCCTCATTGCAACCAACGGCAGTAAGAGCATTGACCTGCTGACGCTCAAGTACATCAACGAAGGCGACGATGACAAAGACGACGCCGAAGTGAAAGCCAAGTTAGTGATGCCGAACGCCAAGGCATGGTTTACCAATGAAGTGTACGGCTGGGGTGAACTGACTGCGAACGAGCAGACATTCACGCTCCGGAAATGGGGTAGTGACAAGCACTATATGACCGCGAAGATCGACCTCTACTACTCCGCGGAGATGGCGGGAGGTAACTGGAAAATCTATTTCCATTTCAAGCACTCCAACGACTCCTGGTACAATATGACCCTTGCTTCGAGCGTGGGGACGAGCACGCAACTCGGTCTGAGCGACTTCGACTGGAAATCATACAAGGTGGAGCGGACGGGCATCGACCAAATGACTTTCACCGTACCCCAACTGCCGAATGACATCGACAGCAAACTCGAAGGGATACGTATGCGCCAGTGTACATACGACGTGCGTTATACGTTCCATAAACAGGACGGAACTACCGCTATCGTCAGCAAGAGTTACGAAGCGGGTTCTTCCGAGAAGACCGAGAACTGCGCTATCCCGGACAGCGTAGGCAATACGGCGCGTATCGATGTGAGGGTGACTGCCACCCATGGTGTGAAGGATCCCGACAACTGGTTCAATGTACAGACGAGGACAGATACGAAGGAGAACGCTTTCCCCGTCATCCCTGCTCCGGGCGCTATCACGACCGACTACCGCCAGTTTGACCACCAGACGGCAATGACATGGACCACACCCTCCGGCTCCAATTATTTAGCCGTAACGCCATATATCTATCGAATGGAAACGGACAGCACCGGCAATAAGAAATCCGGCTCGTCGTGGAGTCAGCGCGGCAGTCTGAAAAGCACCCGCGGCGGCGCACTCGGTTTTACCGACGACGGGGCGGATATCGGCACCTATTATAAGTATATGGTGGTCAATGTCCCCACCGACTATATCGGCAATGGTGTCGATGAGAGCAGTCTCAACAACCCCTCGGACGCTCTGCTCGCCAAAATCGGCTCTTCCACCTCGGCGGTAGTGACCACGGCTCCTTCCGTCACAATCCACGACTTACAGCAGGACACGACCATTAAGAACAAGGTTGTTTTCACATGGCAGTACAGCCGAGTGCCGGTGACCGACGCTACCGTCAATTTCAAGATCATGCGCAGGAAGAACGCTAACGACGCATGGACGGAATACCGAAGTGACATCAGCGCGGATGCTAATCCGGCTGCGGGGTACCGGGCTACGTTTGAAGACAGCGACCTGCCTAATTCCTCGGTCAAATACGAATACAAAGTGCGGTTGGATCTGGCGGGCGGCTACCGCTTCGAGAGTGCAACCGTGCGAGCCGGCTTGTTAGCAGGCACAACGCTACAGACTTTCACCGCCTCCAAAGGCACCCATTCCGGCACCGTCTCTCTCAACTGGACGACCAGACAAGTAGGAACCGACAACAGCACCTATATCATCTCACGCCGGTATGTCAACTCCACAGAGGATTTCAAACCGGTAGAGAGTATTAGTGGCACGAATGCCACCTATACCTACCAAGACAACACCGTCCAGCCGGGCTATTACTACGAGTACCGTGTAGAGGTGTACCAGATGGACACGGCAAGCACCCTTGCGCTTCAGAGCACGCTTTATGACGTGGGTTTCTGCCAGTCGCGGGGAACGCTCTCCGGACTCGTCAAATACGGAACGGGAACCGCCGTGCCGGATGCACGTATGTGGCTCCGCCCCTCCGATACAGGGGACGACAATACCGTCACGGGCAGTTCGCAATACGTGAACGGCGTGTCGGAAGGTATAGTCTGGAAAGCGGACTCGGCGGAGTTGGCAAAGGTCTTCGGCAGCGACAAGGATTATACCGTGCAGTTCTTCGTCCGCCCCGATGCAGGACTGAGCGCAGACGCAGTACTGGCGAATATACCGGGAATGGAAGAAATGATTACAATGGGTCCCTCCACAACCAACGGTTATCAACTCGAACTGCGGAGATACAATCCTACGATAGATCTCTCAGAGCTCACCGGTGACTACACAGCGCAGAACTTTTACATTCTTACCGGGGCTTTGGAAGAGAACTACAAGATTTCTATTGCCGACGGCGCTACGGTTGTACTCCAGAATGTCACTATCGAAGGAACTGAAGACGAGCAGTACAATTGGCCGGGCATCAACTGTCTGGGAGATGCTACCTTGATTTTGGAGGGTGAGAATACCGTCACCTGTTTCGGTAAACTCAATCCCGCAATCCATGTGCCGGAAGGCAAGACGCTTACCATCAAAGGTATGGGTTCGCTGGAAGCCAAAAGTAACGGTATGGGCAGTGGTATCGGCGGCGGAGCTAAGAATGGCAAGGAAGCCCTCAGTTATGGTAATATAGTCATAGAGGGCGGAACCATCCGTACTATCGGAGGTTTCACCGGTATAGGAGGAGGATTCTCCTGCAACGGAGGAGATATCACCATTACAGGAGGCGACATATATGCAGAAGGTAATGGAATATTTGGAAATGCCATCGGACCTGGCAGCAGTGTGCGAGGCGGTACAGTCACTATTGAGAACACCGTCAGCCGTGTGGAAGTCAAGCATGAAGAGGAATGTCTTTTGGGCGAATCACATGCTGCCTCCTGTGGAGCAATTACTATCGGAGGAACTGTTTATTGGGATGGCGCAAACTACCAGAACGGCGGGAAAGCTATTCTGCAACAAAAATCATACACCTATACCGGTAACGGCAGTTGGACAAGTACATACACTCCTGTCAATCATGAGTGTATCATCACGTCCACCGGCGTGACCATCCCCGCCGGCAAGTATTCCTTGCTGACGCTGACCAAGCAAGGCAACCAACTGAGCATACAGGTGGACAGCAGCGAGGTAAAGACCCTTGCTGTCTCAAGTCAAGAATTGTCCGCTCCTTTCTCTCTGGGCGGTATGCAGGGCATTGCTGAAGCCCAAGCTTTCAAGGGTTACTTCGCCGAGGTGCGTGTGTGGGACCATGTGCTGACGGACGCGGAGAAAGCCGGTTATTTCGACCGCGTGCTGAACGGCCGTGAGAAGGGGCTTGCGCTCTATTGGCCGCTCGACGAGGGCTTGGAGCGGTACGCTTTCGATGCCTCCTACGCCAGCGACCAGCCCAACGGACGGCACGCCACGGTAGGCAATAACGTAACCTCTTCCACGATCGTGCCTGCGGAGGCTCAGCTCTCCCGCTACGCGGTGACCAACGAAAAGGGAGAGTACCTCATCCGCGGTATTCCGTTCAAGGGCAGCGGTTCGGGCTACACGATCGTGCCGGAAAAGGGTATTCACCGGTTCAACCCCAACACCCGCTCGCTTTTCATCAGCCCGACGAGCCTGACGGCGAACAATATCGATTTTGAGGATGTCAGTTCGTTCCCCATGACGGGACATATCTATTATGCAGGTACGAATATACCGGTTGAAGGTATCCAACTGTTTATTGACGGAATCGTAGTTACCGCTAACGGCGAAGTGCAAAAGACCGATGCGGAGGGGCGCTATTCCATCAGCGTTCCTGTCGGCGAGCACTATGTGGAAGCGCGACTGATGGGGCATGAGTTTATTGACGGCGGGCGGTTCCCGATAGAGGGCACGTATAACTTTGTGGACCGCGTGCAGCACGATTTCATTGACTCGACATTGGTGAACTTCGTCGGCCGCGTAGCCGGAGCGAAGTACAACGACTCCATTCCTGTGGGCTTCGCCAAGTCAAAGAACAACATCGGTGTGGCGAAAATCACTCTTCGTCTCAACAACCCTTCGTTCTCCTTCAACTGCTCGGAAGAGGACCATATGACACCGGCAACTACCGACCGTTATTTCGAGAGCGACACGGCAGCTATCAAGAGCCACGCATGGACCGGTTCGGGAGAGACGGAGAAAACCAAATATATCTATATCACTACGGACAGCGCGACGGGCGAGTTCTCCGCCAAGTTGCCGCCGCTCAAATATGTGATAAAGAGCGTTGATATAAGCAAAAACGACGACAATATAGAGTTCACCTCGCTGCCGGAGGTTGATCTGACGAATGCCAAGCAGGAATCGACCGACTCCCTCCTGTATGTCACAGAGCACGGCGACACGCTGACGAGCAGTTACAAATACCACACCAAGAAGGTCTTTACCCATTACTCGAAGCCGATAGTGGACATCCGGGAGAAAGGGCATCCTGTAGGTGCTTTCGGTTTAGA
This sequence comes from Paludibacteraceae bacterium, assembly GCA_017464475.1. Lineage (GTDB taxonomy): Bacteria > Bacteroidota > Bacteroidia > Bacteroidales > Paludibacteraceae > Colicola. The sequence continues at coordinate 30,466 of JAFTZQ010000026.1, read as the reverse complement.
TTCACTCATCGTGCCTATCGACGAAGAGCACACCGATACCCTCCGAGGTGTCTATACAGCGGACAGTAGCGGAGCGGTACAATATATGTTCGAGTACCCGGTTTACCAGATGTTAGGCGGAGTGGAATACGAACTCCACGGCTATGAGGCATATACCAATTACGACGGCGAGAAACCTGTGACGGACACGGTGAACCTGAATGGCCAGGACCTGACCATAGGTAACGAGATGAGTGCAGAACAGGGCGTTATTTACAAAGTGCCGGAGGACTCTACGCGCTACCAGCCGGGCGAGATTTATCAGTTGCAACATGACCTCGTCACGCTGGACAAAAATGGCTGTGCGACGCTGCGGTGGACAGTAGGTGCGCCAAATATAACCAGTCCTTTCACCCGGCAGTTCAATATCACGCTCAAACGCGACGACCGTACCTATGAGCCGTTCCGCATGACTACCATCGTGCTGGGCAACCTCACCACAGGCAACAACTTCGTCACCAAGGGACCGGATCACATACAGTTCATCCTGCGTGACCCGTATGGGGCGCAATCCAAGACGACGCTGAAGAAAGGTACGGTAAAAACCGTCAGCAAATACTACACCTACCAGCGCTCCGGTGACCATTCGGTGGTTTCGGACTGGTTCGCCGGAACGGAAGTAGCCACGGCAGTCGGAATAGGAGTCGCACTGATCAATTCATCCAATATAATTACCACGCTCACCGGCGGGATAAAAGCCAATTGGAAATATACGCACAAGCAGGACTCTATCTTCCAAACCACTACGGTCGAATCTATCTCTACCAGCGACAAGGGGACCCCATATGTGGGCGCCCAAGGAGACGTGTATGTCGGCACATCGAACAATATCCTCATCGGCAAATGCCGCAAGGTGTGTGTTAAGAAGGACGTACAGACCGGTCGTTACCGCATCGTGCTGGAAGACGCGCTGGCAACCGGCGCTACCATCAACACGGTATTCGCCTATACGCAGTATGACCTGGAGACCGTCATGATACCTAAATGGAAGGACCAGCGCAGGCAATACTTGACGCAAGTGGCAACGGAGCAGGAGGCACGCAACTATGTGAACACCGGCCAGCATGTCAAGTGCATCACATGGTTTGATCCAAGCTATGAACATTATGGAGACTCAGGCACCTATGTGTTCGTCCGTCCTCAGGATACACTACTGTATCCGGAGAAAACAGAGATAGACAGCGTACGATGGTGCAACAACCAGATTAAGGCGTGGGAAAACTGCATCCGGAAGAACGAGGAGGCGAAAATCAAAGCCATGGACGGCAACAAATCCCCGCAGAACTATTCTATAGACGGCGGTTCTTCCCGCACTTTCACTTTCCGCCACGACACCACTTCTATAGACCAACAACTGACCGACTATTCGGTTCTTGCGGTAATTGGTTGGAAAAACAATTGGCGGATCAAAAATTACATCGATGTAGGTTTTCAAACCAATACCCAGCACTTGGTAGGCGGTGGCAGCATCAGTGGATCGGGCAATGACTCGACGAGCTATACCGAATGGGAGTATGTGCTCAAAGACGGCAACCGCGACACAGAGATTTCTGTGAACATGTACGATTCGGAGAGCGGCAATAACAGCAAGATATTCTCTCTCTTCGGCGGACAGACCTACAACCCCTATGAGCCGGCGGACTCGACCCATTTCTACAAGCCGGAGGGCAAGCCTCTGCCATTAGGCAACGGTTCAGTAAGGATGGAACAGCCGGATATCCGGATCAGCAAGGGCAACGAGGCCCCCGCCAAGTCCGTCACGCTGACGGACATCCCTGCCGGACAGAGCGCTACCGCCACCCTCTATTGCTCCAACATGTCTGACGTCCATCAGGCTTTCCCGTTCGGGTATGATGTAGCTATCGCAGAGAACACCGACACCACAGGCTTGCAGATACTCATGGACGGCGTGCCCATCAACGGGCGCACGATCTGGACCGATCAAGGAACGACGGTCAAGAAGACCATCACCATCAGCCAGTCCGACCAGTCTATCCTCCACCATGAGGGTATCAAGCTTCGCTTCCAGTCCCAATACCAGTCTGCTACCATCTACGACGAGGTGACGCTCAACGCTCATTTCGTGCCGTCCTCCTCGCCGGTAGAGCTGAGTGTGACCAACCCCGTCATCAACACCGACCCCACGAACGGAAACGGTACGCTGCAACTCAAAGTCTCCGGGTTCAACCGGCTCTTCAAGAACCTCAGGAACGTGGGAATCCAATACCGCTTCGCCGGAAGCACGCAATGGACGACGCTCCATACATGGGTGACGAACCAAGCCGACTCGACGGACAAGAGTTTCAACCTTCTTCCGCCGACAGGAGACCTGCACTTTACCTTGGATATGTCCGATAATATCAATTATCGCGAGGGCGAATACGAGTTCCGTGCCTTCACCACGACGCCCTATGGGCATGAGCAGGTACAGGTCTTCAGCGAGTTGACGACGGTTATTAAGGACATGACCAAACCCCGCCCCTTATATACGCCTGCGCCCGCGAGCGGTATATTAGGAATAGGCGAACAGCTCTCCGTGGAGTTCAACGAGGACATAGTCCCCGGCTATGTAGGCGACAAGAACATCATGGTCACCGCCAAACTCAACGGACGGCCTATCGACCATGAGGTGTCCTATCAAATCCTGCCTTATGGAACAGAGCCCAAAACAATCAATCCCGTGTTCCTCAACGGGGATTTCTCCATGGAGTTCTGGTTAAACCGGCACGAAGAAGGAACGGTGCTCCGTCACGGAGCCGGAGGAAGCAGTTTTGCGCTCTCCGTTGACGGCGAAGGACACGCCATCGTCAAAATAGCAGGTGCTCAGTTCACCAGCCAAAACTCCGTACCGAAGGATAAATGGACATTCTTCGCCATGAACTACAAAGCGAGCACCATGACCTTCAACATGATTGCGCAGTATGACGAGGCCACCGTTTACCTCTTCAGCGGCGAACTTGTGCAGGAGGCAGATATACAAGTGGCGGACTATGCGATGGACAACTACCTCTATTTAGGACCCATTAATGCGAATATACACAACCTTGCGCTCTACAACACTTATCGGGATGTAATGGATGCCGCCTCTAAGAAGTACGAGTCGAAAGACACCTATACCTATGGTCTGACGAACTACTGGCCTATGAACGAGGGACACGGAACCATTGCAGCCGATGCGCGGCACACCCATGATTTCAAGGTGCCTGCCTCATGGGATATCCTCAACACCAACTACGCCTTGCGTATTGATAGCACCACGGGGGCGCAATTCGATATCTCGCGTATCAACACCGGCATGAACGACAGTTATGCGGTTGAGTTGTGGTATTCGCCGGCTAACGTCAGACGCGACACCGTCTTTGAGACACAAAGCCTCTGCCTGCATTTCGACTCGCTGCATAACCTCGTCCTCGATTACGGTAAGAAATCGCAGACCGTAGCTGCTTATGCCGATTTCCCGCAGATCAATACCGGCTGGCATCACCTGGCACTCAATGTAGTCCGGGGGCAGGCGGCCTCCTTCTATCTCGACGGCAAACGTACCGCCGTCATAGCCGAAACGGATGTACCGGTATTCAAAGGGGCGGTGTTTGCTGTAGCCAAGGGGAACGACCTTTCTTCCGTGGACGAAATCAGGGTATGGAACGCGACGCTCTCCGAGGAGCGGCTGCTGGGCAATATGTACCACACGCTCGACACCTCGGATGTCTATTCGCGCGGTCTCGCGGCGTACTATCCGTTTGAGAAAGACAGCACCATCAACGGCGTGAAGACCAAGGGCTTCACCATGCAGAATATGGCACCCCGCTCCGATGCGGGCGCGATGGAGGCTGCACAGTTCATGGCGGTCAACGGTACGGCAACGCCTCCGCTCAAGAATGCGCCCTCCGAGGTACGCATCACAGCCCTCCCCGTAGCATCCGAGCGTAAGGTGGTAATCAACCTCTCCGAAGCGGAGGTCTCGCTCAGTGACATTGAGGGCACGACGCTCAATATCACCATGTCGGAGGTACACGACCTCAACGGAAACATGTCCAACCCCATCAAGTGGACCGCTTACGTACAGCAAAATACGCTCAAATGGGGCAAGGACTCCGTCAATATCTTCAAGAAATACGGCGAGGACTATACCTTCGATGTAAACATCGAGAACAAAGGCGGGCAAATCGAGTACTACACGGTGGAGAACATGCCCGCATGGCTGACGCTGGTGGAGAATGAAGCTGTCAGTTATCAGCCTTCAGCTGTCAGCGATGTCCAGCCGCTCAAAGCAAAGACCCTCCGCTTTGCGGTCAATCCCCTCGTGCCGGTAAACAACTACGACGTAACGATCGGACTGAAAGGCAACAACGGGATTATAGAACCGCTGCGTATCGTGATGAAGGTATCGGGCAACACGCCGGAATGGACCGTTGACCCCGCCCTCTACGACCACTCCATGACCATTATCGGACAGGTCTATCTCGGCGGCATCCTCATGGAGAACCCCGAGAGCATGGTGGCGGCTTTCATCGGCAGCGAGTGCCGCGGTGTGGCTACACCGCAGAAGATACGCGGGGCAGCGTACGAGACCTTGATTATCTATGGCTCGGACACCGAGGGTGCGGACAAAGACCGGCCCCTCACCTTCCGCATCTGGGACGCTACCAGAGGTATTGCCTACACGGATGCCAATATCAAGTTACCAAGTGACCAAGTACCAAGTGACCAAGTGATTTTCCGTCAGGATACGATGATTGGTAATTTCGACACGCCGGCTATCTGGACCAAGTCCGACCGCGTGGAGCAACTCATCCCGGTACACGAGAACTGGAACTGGATCACCTTCGGCGTAGAGCCGCCGTCCGAGTATTGCGACCTCGTCTTCACGCCGCAATACAAGGGATGGAACGTGCTCGTCAAGGATGAGAATACCTTCAGCCAGAGTTCCGGCTCGATCTTCAACGGTCCGCTCAAGCTCGCGGTGAACCGGATGTACAAACTGCGTATCCAGCGCACCCCCAAGACGACGGACGCGGTGCTTGATCCGCTGCTCTCTGTATCGGGCCGTCAGCCTGCCCCCGAGGAGATACCTGTCTCCCTCCGGACCGGTTGGAACTGGCTGCCGTACACCCCGCTCACTACCAAAAGCGCAGGCGTCGCACTCGCAGGGGCGCAGCCGAAGAAAGGAGACATGATCAAGTCGCAGACAGCGGTGTCTATCTACGGCACTTACGGATGGGAAGGCACGCTCCTCTCACTGGAGCCGGGTCACGGATACCTCTATTTCAGCGCGGACAGCACGACCAAATCCTTCCTCTATCCGGAGGACCTCTACCAGCCCCATGCCCTCCTTGCGGCTCCGGCTTGGTCTGAGCTTAGCCAAACACGCAGTGCTCAAACCACTTCAAACAAGCGGCTTGCCGCTCAAACGTACACCGCTTATCCCTCCAACATGACCATGACAATCCGTCTCATGGACGGCGAGGCAGTAGTGGATACCTGCGAGATAGCGGCGTATGTCGGCGGTGAGTGCCGCGGTGCCGTCCGTGCGCATACCGACAGCCTCTATTACCTCGTCATTGCCGGCGACGGTGCAGGGCAGCCGATGGAGCTCCGTACCGTCATCAACGGTGAAGAGAGAGTCATAGACAAGACCCTCTCCTTCGTCTCCGACAACCATATCGGCACGCCGTGGGAACCATATGTGATCCAACTCAATCCCGCACAAGGCGTGGAAAAGGTACCAAGTGACCAAGTACCAAGTACCAAGGTGCAGAAGGTGCTTATCAACGACCATATCTATCTCATCCATCCCGACGGCAAAATCTACAACGCTACCGGCGCACGAGTAAAATAATCATGCGATTTTTTCTCTTTTTATTTGCATATATGCAAAAAAAGTAGTAATTTTGCAGGCTCAAATTGTAAAAATTAGTCGAAAGTCGAAAGACACAAGAGAAAATATAAAGGGAAAAAATAAGATATGAAGCCCTATATAGACAATAACGGCAGAGCGTTGCCTTATCCTTGGATTATCAATACGATGCTGTGTATCGTGGGTGGAATGCAGACCATTCGTTTGCGGTTCTGGAGCCGACGTCCGCGGCATGCAGCGGAGAAGACACTGCGCGATATTTTAATGATTTCCAAAGATACGGTTTATGGTCAGGAACACCATTTTGACCGGATTCTGAGTGCCACCAATGCGGACGATTTATTCAAACTCTATCGGCTCTATGTGCCGGTGAATGACAGTTTTGAGAGCTTGCGCCCTTACGTAGAGCGGCATAAGAACGGCGAGGAGAATGTGTTATTTCCCGGCAAACCGGATATGTATGCTACCACTTCGGGTACTACTTCTGCGCCTAAATGGATCCCTATGACGCATAAATACCTGAAGGACGTTTACGGCAGGATGAGCCATATATGGACATGGAATTTCGTCAAACACCGCAACCGTATTTTCGGCGGACATATTTTTACGACCGTGGGCAAAGAGTGCGAAGGCTACGCGCCGGACGGCACTTTGTACGGGGCTGTGAGCGGTGTGTTGGTTCGCGATATTCCGCCAATTATCAAGCAACATTACACGGCTCCTGCGTCGGTCATGGCGATCCCGGATTACGGCACGCGCAACTACGTGCTGATGCGTCTGGCGTTGCAATACCGCGACGTGACGCTGTGGGCGACTGCGAACCCTTCGACGATTCTGGAGCTGCTGCGTGCGCTGAACGAGAACACAGAGCAAATGATCAACGACATCGAGAAAGGCACGATCAACGAAGATGTGGATATCCCTTACGAGATCCGTTCGGAGCTGGACGCGTACGTCTCTCCGAAACCCGAACGGGCTGCGGAGTTGCGGCAGATCCTGGCGGAGAAGGGACATCTGTATCCGAAAGATTTCTGGCCGTGGCTGCAATACCTGAGCACTTGGAAATGCGGCAACACCAAGATTTACATGGACAAATACATGGACCAGTTCGATTGGGACAAGACGTTCTACCAGGAGTTGGGATATATCGCCACGGAATGCCGTTTCGGTTTCTCGCTGGACGATACGAACGAGAGTGTGCTGTTCCCGCAGTTCCATTACTACGAGTTCGTGGAGGAGAGCGAGCTGGACAGCCCTCGCAAACATTTCCTGCAGATCGACGAGTTGGAGGTCGGCAAGCGTTACTGCGCGTACGTGACGACCTACGCGGGCTTGTTCCGATATAACATGAACGACCTGGTGGAAGTTGGCGGCAAGTATTATAACACGCCGACGGTTCACATGGTGTCCAAAGTGAACGGAATCGTGTCGCTGACGGGCGAGAAACTCTACGAACCGCAATTCATGGACGCGGTTCACCAAGCGGAAGACGAGACGGGAATCAAGACCAAGTTCTTTGTCGGATTTGCAGACGTGGAGGAGTCCAAATACCATTTCTATTACGAGTTTGAGGACGAGAAGATCACGCAGGAGCAAGCGGAGGAATTTACCAAAGTAGTGGATGAGAAACTGCAGCAGATCAATATCGAGTACGAATCCAAACGTCAGTCGTTCCGTCTGCATGCACCGGAGACACATATACTCCTTTCTAACGCGTACGCGCGATTCAAGGCGGCGTGCCTGAAAGACGGATTCCGGGACGGACAATTCAAATTCAACCTGCTGATGCAGGACGAGAAACGCCGTAGCCGATTCAACCTGCTGTTGCGGTTGGAGAGCGGTTTCGAGCGTTTCAGCGAAGGTGTAATCAACAGAGCAGAGAAGATTGATGAAAGAAGAAAACAACGTGCTAAACGGCGTCAAAGCCGTCGTGGTGGATCTTGACGGGACGATCTATGACAAGACCGGTCTGGCGCAGCGTATAGTAGCGCGTCTTTGGTGGTGTCTGCCGTTGCTGGCAGCGGAGCGTTTTGCGCGAAGGAATGCGCATTATGTCCAATTCGCCTCGGAGGAGGAGTTTTTCGGCTTTTTCTTTGAGACGATGGCACGCGGTCATTGGTGGGGAGCCGGAATCGCCCGCGCATGGTATTTCGAGGTCTATCTGCCGACGATGGTAGGTCTTATCCGGCGCTACCATCATCCGCGCAAGGAAGTGCTTGAACTGATTCGCGAAGCGAAGGCGAAAGGGCTGAAGGTCGCGATCTACTCCGACTACGGCGCCGTGGTGGAGAAACTGGAGGCATTAGGAATAGCTCCCGATATGTTCGACCTGCTGATCTCTGCGCCGGAGTTAGGTGCACTCAAACCCTCCGAGCCTTGTGCACGCAGGGTGTTGGATATGATAGAGGCAACGCCGGAGACCACACTGTTTATCGGCGACCGCGATGACAAAGACGGAGCAAGTGCACGAGCCGTCGGAGCAAGGTTTTTGAAGATTTGAAGGTTTGAAGATTTGAAAATGAATAAGCGATATAAAGATTTGGAAGTGACGGAAGGGACGTACGTGCCGCAGGTGAAGACGGATTTTCCCGAAGACGATCCATACGTGGGCTTGTATAAGCCGGTCTATGACCGCGATTTTCCTGCGGTGGACGCAAACTATCCGTATTTCGACGAGTCCCCGGCGAACAAACGTTTGGTTGCATTCGGGTACACGTTTGTGCTTCGTCTGCTGGGATGGGTTCTGCGTCTCAAGTACGGTCTGCGTTGGCAGATAGAGGGGGAGCAGAAATGGCATCGGAGTTCGTGTCCTGTGCGGAAATGGCTGCGGCAGTTTGACCTCTCGCGAGGTGCGATTACCATCGCTAATCATTGTTACAGACATGATTGCGCTTCGGTGTTGACTACATTCCATGCTTCTTCCCACACGCGCATTCCGATGTTTGCACCTAATTTCCGGACGAAGGACCAGTTCTACCTGCGTATCGTAGGCGGAGTACCTATTCCTGACGCGGAAGCAGGGTTGAGCGCGATGAAAGCATTCAATGCCGCTTTTGACCAATACAACGAGAAGGGATATTGGTTTCATATCTTCCCTGAAGCCAAACGCTGGGATTGGTACAAGCCGCTGCGTCCTTTCCAGAAAGGCGCGTTCACGATGGCATACAAATACAACAAACCCATCCTTCCTTTTGCGGTGACTTATCGCCCGAGAACAGGTATTTACCGCCTTTTCGGACCGAAAGACGAGCCGCTGACCCAAGTTATAATCGGCAAGCCGATTTACCCCGACACGACGCAGCCTCGCGCCGCGGAGACAGAGCGATTATTAAACGAAACACACCAAACAATATGCCGTTTAGCAGGAATAAAACACAATACATGGCCGTCCTCGCCCTTATTGCTGCAATGATCATCTGGTCCGCCAGCGGGATTGCGATCAAGCAAGCCATGACCGTTTTTCCTCCGCTGACGATGATCATTCTGCGCTTCACTCCGGCAGTCTTTCTGATGCTTGTCATCGGACTGATTTGTCGTAAGAGCGAGCTTTTCCGTTTGCAGAAAGTGGAATGGCACGACCTGCCGCTTTTCGCGTTAGCGGGTTTCTGCCAGCCCTTCCTTTATTACCTCTTGGAGACCTTCAGTTACGACGCGCTCAACAGCCCGACGATCGCCGAAGCGCTGCTGTCCACGAGCCCGTTGTTAGCACCTGTTTTCGCCGCTATTTTCCTGCGCGAACGAGTGACGAGGAATAATATTATCGGAATACTGGTCTCTACCATAGGCATGTTTATGCTGGTGCTGGTCGGGAGCCGCGATTTCTCGATCGGCAGTTATTGGGGTGTGCTGTTGGCTTTTGCCGCCGTTTCGGCTGCCGTAGCGGACTCCGTTGTGATGCGGAAAATACCGGCTAAATACAGCCCGCTGACCATTATCTTCTATGCCCAGTTAGTGAGCCTTTGTTTCTTCGTTCCGCTGTGGCTCTGGCGCGAAGGAGCGGGGGCATTGACGGCGATCGAATGGAGCGATCTGGGAGATATATCCACGCCGCTTTCCGTCGCGGTAATAAGCGTGCGATATCTGACCATCTTCTCCAGCGTGATCGCGTTCATCCTCTTCTGCTACGCCCTGCGCATAGTAGGCGTGTCGCAAGCGAATGCATTTAACAATATCCGACCGGGATTTACGGCTCTATGGATGCTGCTTTTCTTCGGAGAACAGTTGCCGCTCGGTAAGTGGATCGGCATGGGACTAATCATTTTAGGGCTGTTTATATGCCAAAAGCAAGAAAAAGTTTCCTGTCATTAAGATTTTTTTGTACAGACGAAATATATTTCGTACCTTTGTGCGCTATAACGAAACTGAAATATAACAAACAATAATATGGAAAACATCTACACTATCGAATTTTTCTACGACCTGCTGTACATCATGTTTATCGTGGGACTGGTCGTGTTTGTTTCGCTTTTTTTTGTGGACGCAGGCTACGGCAAGATGCGTTCGGAGAAATGGGGCCCGTCGATGAGCAACAAAGCCGGCTGGTTTTTGATGGAAGTGCCGGTTTTTCTGGTGGTGCTCTATATGTATTTCAAGTCTTTCCCGCTCTATGGCGGAGTGACAAAGAACGTGCCTTATTGGCTGTTTTTCCTGTTCTTTGAGTTCCATTATTTCCAGCGGTCGTTCATCTTCCCCTTCCTGCTGAAAGGCAACGGGCGAATGCCGTTTGCGATCATGATCTTGTCGGTAGTATGGAACCTGATCAACGGCTACATCCAGGGCTATTGGCTGTTCCATCTGGCGCCGCAGTACTATCCGGATATGTACACGGCGGAGTGGGTGTTGAAACCGCAGTTTATTATCGGTACGATTATTTTCTTCACCGGATGGTGCATTAACATGCACTCGGACTACGTGATCCGCCACCTGCGCAAGCCCGGCGACACGAACCATTACCTGCCGAAGAAAGGACTCTATAAATACGTCACCAGCGCCAATTATCTGGGGGAAATCACAGAATGGCTCGGTTTTGCGATCCTCACTTGGTCGCTGGCAGGACTGCTGTTCTTCTGGTTCAGCTGCTGCAACCTCGTGCCGCGCAGCAATGCCATCTACAAGAAATACGAGGAAGAGTTCCCCGATGAATTCGACCGCAAGAAACTGAAACGAATCATACCGTTTATATACTAAAATGGACAAATTATTTACTCCTTTTCAATTAGGACCTATTACGCTACGCAACCGCATTATACGAAGCGCAGCATTCGAGAATATGGCGCGTAATAATGCGCCGACGCAAGCGTTGCAGGACTATCATGTGTCCGTGGCACGCGGCGGAGTAGGAATGACGACCGTAGCGTACGCTGCAGTGGATTTGAGTGGCGTGTCGTTCGACGGGCAGCTCTATGTCCGTCCGGAGATCATTCCCGAGATGAAGAAGATGACCGACGCCATCCATGCGGAGGGTGCGAAAGCTTCCATTCAGTTGGGGCACTGCGGTAACATGACCCATTTTTACACATGTCATTGCATGCCGGTGAGCGCCGACACGTGGTTTAACCTCTACAGCCCGACGATCCACCGGAGACTGAAAGTGGAGGAGATCCACCGGCTGGTGAAGAAATTCGGTGAAGCGGTGGACTGGGCACGCACTTGCGGCTTCGACTGCGTAGAGATTCATGCCGGACATGCGTACCTGATCTCGCAGTTCATCTCGCCGCGCACCAACCACCGGCACGACCGGTACGGAGGTTCGTTTGAGAACCGCGTGCGGTTTATGAACGAAGTGCTGGACGAGGTCATGGCACACGCCGGTGACGACATGGCGGTAGTGGTCAAAACCAATATGTGGGACGACTGCTGGCACGGATCGGATATAGAGGAAGGAATCAAGATCGCCAAAGAGATTGCCAAGCACAAAGTGCACGGCATTGTCCTCTCCGGCGGAACCGTGAGCCGTTCACCGATGACAATCCTTGGCGGCGCCATGCCTTATAAGACCCTCGCACACTACATGAATATGAAATCTTTCTGGTGGCTCAAAGCGGCGCTGAACATACCCGGAGTGGCACCTATTATGATGCCGACTCAACCCTTCAAGGAACTGTATTTCATGGACAAAGCGAAGATCTTCCAGAAAGAGATCCAAGACGTGCCGCTGATCTACGTCGGCGGCGTGCAGAGCGGCGATAACTGCCGGCAGATCATGGACGAAGGATTCGAACTGTTCCAGATAGCGCACGTGTTGATCAAAGATCCGGAGTTCGTGCACCATGTGCAGGAAAACCCGCATTACCATGCCGGCTGCGGACGGTCCAACTACTGTGTGGGACGTATGTACACGCTGGATATGAAATGTCATGAGTGCGTAGAGCGCGACGGCGAGAAGATCCCTGCGCGTCTGCAGAAAGAGATCGCCAAACTGGAAGGCAAAGCCAAGGAGTCTGTTGCTGCACAGAAGGAGGGGAAATGTTAGCGTTAGTGACCGGCGCGTCGTCCGGCATAGGACTGCAGTACGCTACCGCCTTAGCGCGGGACTACCATTGCGACCTGCTGCTGGTCAGCAATCAGGAAAAAGAGCTGGAGCAAGTAGCAGCAGAGTTGGCAGAGATGTACGGTGTGAAGACGATCGCGCATTTCGCGGACCTCAGCCTTGCTGACGCTGCGGAGAACTTACACGCATGGTGCAAGGAGAACGAGTATGTGATTGATATGCTGATTAATAACGCCGGAGTGTTCTTCTTCAATCCTTATTGCGAGACCTCGATGAAGCGGATCGACCTGATGTTGCAACTCCATGTGGTCACGGTAGCCAAGTTGACGCGTCTTTTTGCCGCCGATATGTGTGAGAGAGTATTGACCGAAGAGGAGGCTGCGCAACGCATCTGCGGACATAAACGAATGAAGGGTTATATCCTGAATATGAGTAGCATGTCCGCGTGGATGGCGATGCCCGGTATTCAGACCTATAATGCCACCAAGGCGTTTATCTATAATTTCTCCAAGTCCATCTGGTACGAACTGAAGCCGCAGAACGTCGGTATTACTGTCATGGCGCCCGGAGCCGTGGACACCGCGCTCTTCGGTTTGGCGCCCAACCTGCGCAAACTGGCGGTAAACCTGACGGTTTCCATTCCGCCGGAGAAACTCGTGAAACGCGCCCTGCGCAAAATGTTCCGCAATAAGAAAGCCGACACGCCGGGGTTCATCAACTGGCTCTCGACGCCGATCTTGAAACACACGCCGGACTGGCTCGTTTTTCTTGCCATAAAATTTGTCGGAAAATATCAAAAGTAAATAATTTTCGTTAATATTCAGTATACTTTTATTACGAGGCTTAAAAATAGTAAACTTTTTCTTATAGTAAATTATTGGCTATATGAAGAAAAAGTAGTAATTTTGCGCCGTTTTTTGAGTAGAACTGAATATATGAAGCATTTTTACAATTTATTGGTATTAGTTTGCGTTTCTCAAGCTATGCTTGCGGAGACCCTAACCGGTGTTATCACGGACGCTTTTACGCGTGAGCCGCTGATCGGCGTGACGATTTTGAATACCGCGAACAACAGCGGAACCGTGACCGATTTCGACGGAGCATTCTCGCTGGAGGTGACTTCTCTGCCAGCAACAATCAAGTTTTCGTATGTGGGTTATCAGACGGAGGAAAAGGTTTTCAAAACCATTCCTGCTGTCTATAATTTAGGAATGCAGGCGGACAACGAGGTGTTGGACGAGGTGGTAGTGACTGCCGGTCGTTTCGAGCAGCGAATGACGGATGTGACTGTTTCGATCGAGGTGGTCAAGCCGCAAGCGCTGCGCAGCCAGGCTCCGACGGACCTCTCTGCTACGTTGCAGACCCTGCCGGGTGTCGAGGTGATCGACAAGCAGCCGTCTATCCGTGGCGGCGGCGGATGGACCTATAGCGTCGGTTCGCGTTGCCAGGTTTTGATGGACGGAATGACGATCCTGAACCCCAAGACCGGCGAGATCAACTGGAATAACATTCCGCTGGAGAACGTAGCGCAAGTGGAGGTGGTCAAAGGTGCTTCCTCGGTGCTCTACGGTTCGTCCGCGCTCAACGGTGTGATCAACGTACGTACCCAGCGTCCGGGAACGGACCCGGAGACGAAGATCTCCGGCTATGTGGGTGTTTACGACAACTACAAGAACTATTATTACACCGGTGCCCGTCTGCCGCTCTATTACGGCGCTGAGGCTTCTCATTCGCGCCGCGTAGGCAATTTTGATGTATCGGGTGCTATCAGCGGATTCAAGGATGAGGGCTTCCGTCAACAGGGTTTCAACGACCGTGTGCGTTTCGGCGGAAACATGACTTATCACATGCCCACCGAGGCGAACAAATACGTCAATATGGGTCTTAACATGAACTATGTAGCGAACCGTTACGGCGATTTCTTCATCTGGAGAAGCCCCAAAGACCCGCTTCGTCCGTCGCCGCTGACCAATATGGGACGTAACGAGCATAACTTCAATATCGATCCTTTCTTCAACTATGACGATGTAGAAAAAGGCATCTCGCACAAGCTGCGCACGCGTTTCTATATGACTTCGGATAATATCACCCGTCCTTCGGGCGTGATCAGCACCCAAGATCTGCTTAAATGGGGCGTTCAGTCCTTTGATCTGGACAAGGTAATGGGGTATGTGAACGACGTGACCGGTAATATCGGGAACGGTATGGATGTAGCGGACGCGCTCTTGCTGACCTTCAAAGACGTGACCGTGCCTATTGCCAACGAAGACTGGCTTACCGCCGTGGTGAACGGTATTGACCTCGTGAAGAATGGTCTGGGATATACAGGAACGGTTGCAGAGATGCAAGACGCAGTCGCTTACGTGATGGACCTGATGGCGGATAATTCTCCCACTCGTCCGGAGTTGACTTACAACGGATATATCGACTACCAATTCGCCAAACAGTGGGAATCCGGCGTGCGTCTGACGACCGGTATTAACTGGAACCATATTACCAACACGGCTAATATTACCGGAACGCACCATACGGACAACGTGGCAGCATACCTGCAATACGACCACCGTATTGCGAACCGTCTCTCGCTCTCCGCCGGTGTGCGTTTTGAGTACTACCGAATGGACGACCAATACAAGGAAGCCAATATCCAGATCGGTAACTGGCTATGTCCGGTTCGTCCTGTCTTCCGTGCCGGTCTGAACTGGGAGATCTACAAAGCCGGATTCCTCCGTGCTTCCTTCGGTCAGGGCTATCGTAACCCGTCTATCACGGAGAAATTTGCCCGCAAGGACATCGGTGGCGTCGGCGTTTATCCGAATAAGAACATCAAGCCGGAGTCCGGATTTAATGCGGAGTTGGGTTACAAACAGCTCTATAAATTCGGTCCTGTATCCGGTTCGTTGGACGTAGCCGCGTTCTACACCGAGTACCAGAACATGATCGAGTACCAGTTCGGTCTCTTCCGCAACTCGGACTACTCGATGATCAATTCAATGTACGACGTGATCGATGAGTTGAAGGGTATTATCAATGATTTCGCGCAGACCAAATCGCTCGCGAATGCCGGTATCGGTATCGGTGCGCAGTTCGTCAATGTGAGCCATGCGCGTATTTACGGTGCCGAGGTCAGCACCGCCGGTATGGTGGATATCAAAAAAGATATGAACCTGCGCTATTCGATCGGTTATACGTTCACCGAGCCGGAGGATCTGGACAATGATCGACGCATCGCGGAGGAGAAGACCTATACCGACCCGCTGCAAATGAAAAACAAGTCCAATGATACGAAATACCTCAAATACCGCAACAAACACTCCTTCAAGACCACGATTGACTATACCTATAAATGGTTCTCTGTCGGCGTAAACATGTCTTACCGCAGCAAGATTTTGGCGGTGGACTACCTGATGGTAGATGAGCGCGTGAAAGACCAAAAAGACCTGATGGACTATGCGCGTATGTTCATCTTCGGCTACGAAGACGGACTCTCGCTGCATGACTATTGGATGAGCCATAATAATGGTATTTTCACAATGGACCTGCGTGCATCGGTTCGCTTCAAGGAGCATGTGGAGATGCAATTCCTCGTCAATAACCTGCTCAATACCGAGTACAGCTATCGCCCGATGGCGCTGGCTCCACCTCGTACGTTTGTGTGCAGAATGAATATTAATTTCTAAAATATGAAAATGAATAAATGAGAAAATAAGAAAAT
Source organism: Paludibacteraceae bacterium (assembly GCA_017464475.1). Lineage (GTDB taxonomy): Bacteria > Bacteroidota > Bacteroidia > Bacteroidales > Paludibacteraceae > Colicola. The sequence continues at coordinate 14,365 of JAFTZQ010000026.1, read as the reverse complement.
GAGAAAATTTGTATTTATCATAGCAAACTTATTGATCTGCTGTACAGCCGTGATGGCAATAACAGTAGATAATGTAGTCGGAACGTTCAAAGGTACATTGCGAATCGGCGGCACTCCTTATGCGAATAAAGAGATTTATATCCTGCCGGGTGTAGAGAGCAACACAGTGACGTTCGTCCTGCCGGATTTCTCCTTCAACGGAGGTTCGTTGGGGGATATCGTGTTGGTCAATATCCCGATGGCAACAAACGGGCAGTTGACCTTGGAGAATCGCCCGTTATATATGCGTGCGCTGGATACCTATGTTGTGGTATCTATGACGAGCGGATCGGTGCTTTCAGCTACGAACGCCAAAGTCAATCTGAATATTGATGTGGATGGAATAGACCCTATCGCGGTCGCTTTCTCCGGCACACCGAACACCGGCAATTATGATTTCGAGAACGGTGGTTTCGAGGGCGCTTGGTCCGGTAATGAGCCTACCGGATGGCATTCGTTCGGTTCGGCTACCGGAGGTATGGCTTCTTTCGTCACCGGTAATACCGACCAGTTCACCCGCTCGACGGATAAACGTCCGGGTTCGACCGGTTCGCAGAGTGCGGTGATCAAATCCAAATCCATCTTTGGCGTAAAGGCGAACGGTAACTGCACCAACGGACGTATCTTCGCCGGCTCTATGACCGCTTCGGACGGATCGAAGAACTATAATTTCTCCGAGCCTTCCGCGAATGATACGTATAACACGCCTTTTGTGGGTCAACCGGATTCGATGGTATTCTGGGCAAAATATGTTCCTGCGGACGGCAATCCTTCTAATTCTAATAATAAGGCTCGCGCGCACGCAGTGATCACTACGAATGCCAAATACCAAGACCCGGAGGCGGGTAATAACTACTCTTCGGTGAAGATCGCCGAGGCGGAGGTCAACTATTCGGCTACCTCCTCAAAGGGATGGCAACGAATCTCGGTACCGTTCAAATATTATTCGGTTGATCCGACGAAGGCAGCCTATATGTTGATGACCTTTACTACCAATGCCAATCCCGGTGGCGGTACTACTTCCGGCAGCTCGGTGGATAATATCTATCTGGATGACGCAGAAATGATCTATAACCATAGCCTCTCGTCCCTGACGATGAACGGTGCAGCGGTTTCCTTCTCCAACGGGAACGCTTCGTTGGATGCGCAATTCAGTGAAAGTGAGTACGTCTTCACCGCCCAAACGAACGGCAAGGCGTCGAAATCGTTTATCGGATACGATCCATTTAACTACCGCGTGCATGTCTATGTAGTAGCCGGAAACTATTCCCAGGCAAAGAACTACAGCCTCTATTCGCTTCAGATGGCTGAGCCTATTGTCAAACCCGGCGATACGCAATACACTTATTCCGCTACGACTTGCGCCAATGAGCCTTATTCGGATGCCAACTTCGAGAACTTGACGGAAGAAGGAGCTTATACCAAGACTATTCCAAATGCAGCCGGAGCGGACTCTGTTATTACATTGACGCTGTCCGTTCTGCCGACTTATCTCTTTAACGAAGAGATCTCGACGGCAAATTCGACCATTGAATGGCGAGGAAAGCAGATCAGCGGGTTGGAGTATTCCGACAAACCCTATCTCTTCTACGATAGTCTGAAAACCGCGCAGGGTTGCGACTCGGTCTATCGTCTCTCGCTCTATTATACCTCTATCCCGCGCACTTATGGCGAATATAAAGCCCGCGTGTGCGAGGGTGACTCGGTTGAGTTCGATGGGGTATATTACCATTCTGCTTTCACGGGCGACGTCGTTCTTTCGAAACCGAATCATTTTGGTGGAGACTCGGTGATACATCTGACCGTGGAGACCGCTCCGCATTACCAGACCGAGGAATATATGACCATCCATCAAGGCGAGGAAGCCACCTGGGCAGGATTTGACCTGAGCAAGATGGATCCCGGCATGATGACGCTTAAGACCCAATATTGGTCGGTAGATGAGTGCGACTCTGTTTGTATCCTGCATCTCACTGTCCTTTCGACCTCCAAGCCTTGGAGCAAAGGTACCGAGACCTATACGGTGCGCGAGTTATGTGGCAAATACGAAGGAGAGTTGGTCATTGACGGAGCTATTTATGCGGATAAAGAGGTGTATGTCCTACCGGGCACTGTGGACAGCACGGTGACCTTCGTACTGCCGGACTTCACGTATAATGCCGGCAAATTGGGACATATCGTGCTCCCGAATATTGACGTAACTTCGTATGGTCAGCTGCTGCTGGAGCACAGATCGCTCTATATGGATACGATCAGCGAACGCGCTACCGTGACGATGATTAACGGTCTGAAGGAAGGTAGGGAGGATTATTATTCCTTGCTCTCGCCGGAGCAAGCACAAGTGGTGCTCTATATCGAGGCACCGTCTCTGCCGCAAGGTATTCTCGTCTTCTTCCGCGGTATAGCAGATCGGGAGAAGAACTATGATGTCGTGAACGGCGGTTTCGAGGGCGCTTGGTCCAATAATGAGCCTGCCGGATGGCATTCCTTCGGCTCGGCTACCGGCGCTATGAACGATTTCGTGCTGAATAACGTGCATCAGTTTGGTCCCTCCACGGAGGTGCGTCCTTGGTCTGATGGCAAACAAAGCGCACTGATTTCTTCCACGAAAATATTGGAAGTACCTGCGAATGGCAACTGCACCAATGGTCAGATCAATGCCGGTTCTTATAGTGCTGCAGACGTTACCAAGAATTATAACTTCTCCGATCCGGCGAACGAAGGATTTAATACGCCGTTCTACGGCCGTCCGGACTCGATTGTCTTTTGGGCAAAATATATCCCTGCGGACCGCGATGTGAAAAATGAAGTAAACAAGGCACGTATGAGTACGATCATTACGACCGATGCGCGCTACCAGGATCCGGAGGACGGAGACTACTATGCCGATGTCAAGATCGCTAAAGCGGAAGTCAACTATGCCGCTACAGCAGACCTCGGATGGCAGCGTATATCAACGCCGTTCCTCTATAATGAGGCTACGGCGGAGAGCAAACCGGCATACGTACTGACGACCTTTACCACCAATATGTTGCAAGGCGGAGGCTCGTCCTATACCGATACGGAGGCTAAACGCAATGTCGTTGACTCTGTTTATTTGGATGATGTGGAAATGATCTATAATAAAGCTCTGACCATGCTCGTCCGCAACGAGGAGCCTGTGGGATATAAAGACGGTGCATTCAGCGTAGAGGAGACCTACTGCGATTCGTGCGATCTCTATAGCGCAATGACCAATGGTATTTCTACCCAGACCTTCTTCGCCTTTGACGAGGCGCACCGCTGCGTCTTCGTATATGTGATCGCGGACGACTACAGCCGCTCGATCAATTATTCGCTCTATCGCGTGGAGTTCACCGACAGCGACACAAAGGGGCTGGTCGATCCTACCGAGGCAATTGAGAATGTCGCTCTCCGCGATGCTCAGTTTGAGAAAGTGCTCTACAATGGCGAACTCTATATCCGTAGCGGCGAGGTGTGGTTTAACGCCTCGGGAAAACGCGTTAAATAATGGACGGTAAAATGGAACATTTCACGATGCAGGTTTTTTCGTGGTTTCATCGTGGTTGTATCGTGGTTAATTTGTAGTAAAAATTAAACATTTTAGATATATGAAAAATAAAATTTATGTATTATTATTTTGCGCGGCAATGAGTCTTTCGCTCTCCGCACAGACCTACAAAAACGGCGCCTGGTATTCGCTCTATGACGACACTGAGCATTCTATGCGTACCCAGGCTGATTATTCAACAGGAGGCATCTTTGCGCCTACAGCAGGAAAACTAAACACTACCTGGAAATATGAATGGGTTGACCTTTTGGGATTTTCGCGAAAGGTCAACACAGAGGTTTTGGAATCCGCTGATAATGGCTCGACTACCATTATCGTCGGTATGTTGGCAGAGCATACAGACAAGAATCAAATTACTTCGGAGTCGTTCAATGTAAGTGCCAATATCAACTGGATTAAATTCAACCGTCCTAACGGTTTTGATTTGGGAGGTCCTACGCATAAAGTTATTATGCAGCATATTGACATCCCTCTAGCTAAACACATTTTACTGGCAGAAGGAGAGTATGGCAAAACGTCGGATTCACATAACTTCGATACAATTGAAGTGGATGCCGTTTCGGAGGCTTATATGGTGAACCTTCGTTCCTTCTATACCGATGGCGACATCTACATCACTTCGTCGGATCCTCAGAACTTCCGCATTGGTGATGTAGAAAATACCGAAGGTCTTACTTATGAAGTAGGCGCTAATGCGTGCGCTTCGGCGAACGGTAAGGCGACAGCTGCACAAGGCGGTACGCTCGGAAATATCGCTAACTATGCGTTCCCGATCTATTTCACTCCGCAAAAAGGCGGTGATTTTGAGGCTACGATCACCATCACAGATGGTACTTCTACAGCTACTGTTACCGTGACCGGCGTTGCGCCCAAGCAGGAGCAGACAATTACCTGGAACGAAGAGCAAACAACGCTCTTCACCGATGGCTCTATCGCTACAGCTACGGCTTCGTCCGGTCTTGAAGTAGCATACACCTTTGCTCCGGAAGGCGTGGTTTCCTATGCCGATGGCGCATTCCATATCCTCTCTGCCGGTGTCGTGAAGATCACAGCTTCGCAAGCCGGTAATGACCTGTATTATGCAGCTACTCCGATCTCCAAGACCTTTACGATCTATCCTACGGAGACGGGTTCTGTCTATGGCGCAGCTATATGTGAAGGGGAATTCTACTCGGATGAGAACTTCGAACATCTGACCGAGGCAGGCGTGTACACCGACACATTGAAAACGACCTACGGAGCAGATTCAATTATCACCTTCACGCTGGCAGTGAACCCGCTCTTCCTCTCCGAAGAAGTACTCTCTTTCACTACCGGAGAGCAGCATAGTTGGCAAGGAATTGACCTGAGCGAATTCCCAATTGGCGACACCACGCTCGTTGAGCAGTATAAATCCATCTATGGCTGCGACTCGACCTATACGCTCCATCTGACGGTAAAACCGCTTATCATCACCTACGGCGCAGACACGATTCATGCTTGCTCCGGCGAGACAGTGATCTACGAAGGAAAAGCTTACAGACAGTCCGCTACGGATTCAGTTGTTCTCTCGGGACAGAACTACGCTGGCGGCGACTCGATCGTAGTGCTCGTCGTTTCCTTCTCGCAGTCCTTCTCCGTAGAGGCTTTCCTTACGATCACTGAGGGCGATGCAGAGGAATGGCAGAGTGTTGATCTCAGCACGATCGGAGTTGGCGACACCACGCTCGTAGCTGAATACCAGACGATCCATGGTTGCGACTCAACCTACGTGCTCTATCTGACCGTAGAGGAGAAAACGGAAGAGCCCGGTGATGAACCAGGTGATGAGCCTAAAGAAGAAGCGATTCCGTTCACCGACGCAGACCAAGTAGGTGTGCAGAAGATCCTCTATCAGGGCAACATCTACATCCGCAAGGGAGACGACTTGTTCGACATCCGCGGTATCAAGGTAGAAACGAAGAAATAAGGAGTACCTCCTTTAACGAAAAAGAGCATCCGTCAGGGTGCTCTTTTTTATTGGCGTTTATTTCAGTAGTTGTTTATTTCACTATGAATTATTTCAATTCCTGCAGGGCGCGTTTGAGTTCCTTGTCGAACCGAAGCGTGTAAGCGATCTGCCCTTTCTGGTAGTAATAGCGCAGAACGATCTCGGAACCTAATAACTCTTTGACGCCCTCTTTGTTCCGCGCGATGGCTTCTTTATAACTCGGACGCAGGATCTCCTCGTAGGCCTCCAATTGTGCGATGGTAGCCGAGTCTATGTCTTCGTGCTTCGCCATCTTCAGCATGTCGTCGTAGAATTTGCTGGTCTCCGTCTCGTATTTATATCCCCGCTCTTCGAGGTACGCGCAGAAGGCTTCGATCTCTTCGTCGGTGATCTCAAACTCCTCCGGCTTGGCTATGCTGTCGTGCGAATGGCGGTAGCGCGTAGCGTAGTCGAAGAAATAATGATCCATATAGAGCGAATAGGTGATATCTACTTTCGCGCTGTCGTTCATCACGATGTCCGGCAGAATACCTCCTGCGGTGTCGCGTTTCAGCTCGTGTCCCTTCTGCCGCTCGCTATAGTCAATCGCTTGAATGCAGCGTCCGGAGGGTAAGTAATACTTGCTGGTCGTTACTTTGATGTGTCCGCCATAGGCGATAGGACGCACATTCTGGACCAAACCTTTGCCATACGTGCGTTGACCGATTAACTTAGCGCGACCGAGATCCTGTAGCGCACCGGAGACGATCTCGCTTGCCGAAGCGGAGTTCTTATCCACCAGCACAACCAGCGGCAGATCTTTGTACCGCGGGGTATTGCGGGTCTTATAAGTGCGGTTGCTGTTGCTCGTCTTTCCCTTGGTCTCCACTACTTTCGTGTCCCGATCGACGAACAGGTTCACGATCTGAAGCGCTTCGTCCACTATACCTCCTCCGTTGCCGCGCAGGTCTATGATCAGGGCGCGTGCCCCTTGGGTGTAATAGAGCTCGTCCAAGGCGTTGCTGAAGGCTTGCGCCGAACCCTCCGTGAACTCGTTGAAGCGGATGTAACCCACCGGCTCTCTGAGACTGTCGGCGCGGAAAGCGGTGTAATAACTCACCGGCTCCAAGTGAATGTCCTCGCGCACGATGGAGACCTTAAACGGTTTCTCTACTCCTTCGCGTTCGAGCTCCAGCACCACCGTACTGCCCGGCACGCCGCGCAACAAGTTGCTCACTTCGCTTACCACCAGACCTTTGGTGCTCTTGCCGTCCACGGACAAGATCCGGTCTCCGGCTTCCACTCCTGCGCGTTGCGCCGGCTTGCCTTCGTAGGGATTAACGGCATAAGTCGCCAGCGAGTCTTTGTTCACTTTGCCCTTGCGCCCTTCGCCTTTCGCTTTGGGCAGGGGGCGTTGCTGGATAATACTACCTATACCGCCGTACTTGCCGGTGGTCAGCATGCGCAGATCCTTGTCGTTCTTCTTGGGATAATATACCGTATAAGGGTCGATCTTACGGAGCATGGCGTTGATCGCGGTCTCCGTGAGGTCCTCGTAATTGAGTGTGTCCACATAATTGACATCGACTTGGCGCAGCACGTCGTTGAAGATCGCGATGCACTCGTCTGCACGTGTCGTGGCGCTCCGCTCCTGCGCGTAGAGGATGCCCCTTCCTAACCCTCCCCATAATGGGAGGGAAAATATAGCTATTAACAGAATTCTTTTTATCATATACAATTTCTCTTCTCCTCCCCTGAGGGGAGGTCGGGTGGGGTTTTCACCTCAGTTTATTCGGCACAAAATCGCTTACGTCCTTGCCGTACGCATAGAGGTCGCGCACGAGGGTAGAGGATATATGTGCGTACTCCGGACGGGTGTAAAGAATGATCGTCTCTACGCCGCCGAGTTGTTTGTTCGCTTCCGCCATGTTGCGCTCGTACTCGAAGTCTTCTACGCAACGGATGCCGCGCAGGATAAACGGCGCCTCTTGTTCTTTCGCGAAATCAACCGTCAGGCAGTCGTATATCGCTACTTTGACGCGCGGTTCGTCTGCAAAGATCTTACGGATCGCTTCCTCGCGCTCACGAATGGGGAAGGTCTCTTTCTTCGTGCTGTTACGTCCTATACCGATGATGATTTCATCAAAAATCTTCAGACCACGTTTCACGATGTCGTAGTGGCCTACTGTGAAGGGATCAAACGATCCCGGGAATATTGCTCTTTTCATATCTCTAAACTTTCAACTTTCAACTTTCAACTGCAAGCCGGTAGTTCTTTACCGGATTGCTATACATCTCATATAGTTTCTCCCGCAGGAACGCTTCGTCCTTATTGGGAATGTCGATCTTCGCCAGCCGGCTCTCGATGTACGTATCAAAATCCGTGCCATGCTCATAGATCTCATATCCTCGATGGATATGCCGGTCGATAATATCGCAGATGTGCTGCAACTGGTCGTGGCTTGGCTGCTCGCGGTATTCGGGGTGCGCAGCCAACATCGCGTCTATCTCAGGATTGATGCTCGGGGTCAGGCGATAGACCACTCTGCCTTTGTAGCCCTCAATGCCGGTTTGCATGGAGACGACATCGTCGCGTTTGGTCTTGCGCCATTTGGGGTTATCGCGCTTGAGTTGCATCTCCGCTGCCTTCAGGTAGTCGCAGGGGTCAAACTCGTACGTGATGCTCACGGGGCATATATTAAGCGCCTTCACGTTCTCGTACAGGTCTCCTTCGCCTATGGTCAGCATGTGCAGCACCGAAGTCTGGGTGAGGTCGTTGCTGTCCTTGGCGCGTCCTTCGCGTTGCGCGAGCCAGATCGACTTACCGCGGCTGCGCAGATGGCGGATGTATGCGGACAGCTGTTTGGCGTTCTCTAACTGCGCATGAGGTGCCGCGCCGCGTTTGACCGCAAAGCAGCGGTGGTATTTCATCAGATGTTCGATCCACGGCTTGGCGAACAAATTATCGCCCACGCCCATATAAGGGCGGATGAAATAACGGATCCGCAGCAGGTACGAGAGCCACGCCGCGTCCATGATAATATCGCGGTGGTTGGTCATGAAGAACGCGCCATGCTTGATGTCTTTCTCTATCTGTTTGCGGTCGCCGAGGTAGTCCAGTTTCAGACTCTTCGTCCGCTTCCACGCCCAAATCTGCAGGAGCGGGAAAACGATCAGAAAGTCCGTCAGCCATAGTATCCATCCGACCCGATAAGCTCTAATATCTTTAAATTCGTCTTTCACTAATCATCAAATTTTCAAATCTTCAAATTTTCAAATCTTCAAATCTTCAAATCTTCAAATCCCCCAATTGTCCAATGCTGCTTTGGCGGCTTCGCGGTAAGCGACCATGAGTCCTCCTGTGCCGAGCAGCGTGCCGCCGAAATAACGCACAACGACCACCAGTATATTGTCCAGTCCCCGTGCGTCGATGGATCGCAGGATCGGCGCTCCGGCGGTACCGTGCGGCTCTCCGTCGTCTTTGGTCCGCCATAAGTTCGGTCCGAGGCGGTATGCATAGCATACATGCCGCGCGTCGTGGTATTTCTTTTTATACCACGCTATCCGGGCTTTTGCTGCGTCCTCATCTGCGATCGGCTCTGCGAATGCGAGGAACTTGCTCCCGCGGTCCTTATATATGCCTTCGGCCGGAATAGTAGCCATTTCTTATCTCCTCCCCTGAGGGGAGGTCGGGTGGGGTTATAATTTCAGTTTCTTCTTTATGTCTTTCGGGATCGCGTTCTTATGCACCAGCACGTCGTTGGTTTTGTATTGCATGAACGCTTCGCTCACGTACCAGATCCCGTTGTAGTCGGAGCGCATCGTGCCCCAGCTGTTTTTCACCATGTAGTACCGTTTGCCGTTCTGGTCTTTGGCGGTACCGAATATCTGCATTCCGTGGTCGTCCGTCGTCTCCCAGTTGTCGAACGCGTTCTGGCGCATCTCCTGCGTGATCGTCTTCTCCGGCAGCGGTTTCTTGGTCAACTCCTCTTTCTTCTTGTCGTTACTCATGCCTACCCATTTCGCCATGTCGGAGCCGGTGATGTCCGCTCCATTGTCGTCGTCCGGCATAACGCCTATACCTTTGCGGGTGAATCCGATCTCGCTGACATCGGCTCCCCAAGCGAGGGTGTAGCCGTTGGCGATAGCGTGGTCAATGATCCGCATCATGTCCTCCATCGGCACGTTGTACATCTGGTCCATGCGCCAGTTATCGGGCACCTCCAGCGCGAAGCGCTCGTAGAACGGATGGTGGGTGTAACTGGTGATAGAGACATAGTCGTCGGCGTTCAGACCAAGGCTCTCAACGAAACTCTGCGGCGTGTATTTCTTGCCTTCGTATTCAAACTCCTCCGGGCATTTTCCCAGATACGTATCGTAGATGGCTTGCAGTCCTTCGCGCCAGACGGGACTTAACTTCTTCAGACCCGTCAGACCTTTGATATATCCTCCCGCCACGCGGTCCAACTCGCCGTGAACGGGCAGGGTGTCGTTCTTCGTCCATCCGTAGCGGATGCCCGGCATCGCTTCCTGCGGCACGAGACCGTAATGTCCCATGCAGTAGATCACGTCGTATGCGCTACCGCCCGGTGCAAAACGCGGCTCGTTGTACATCCGCACACAATACGTCGCGCGGTCCATCATGGTCTTGCTGACCACGAACATCTCGCTCAAGTCCAGCTCTTTGCCTTTCGTGCGAAGCACTTCCGATTCGATGAATCCGATCGTCGAGAACGCCCAGCAGGTCGAGCTCCTGTTCTGATCCTTCACCGGCGTGATGGCTACGCTGTCCACGGTGGTAAAACGGAAACCTTCCGTCGTGTCCTTTTCTACTTTGGTTGTGTCTGTCTGCGCGAAAGCGAAGGTCGCCATCGCGGCAAGGGTAAGGGTGTATAAGATTCGTTTCATATCCAATTTTAAGTATATTATTAGCCTATTATCGTCATACTCTTGTGCCGAGAATAACCTAGGTATAACCTAGGTATCACCTAGGTATCACCTAGGGTTGACCCGATAGTTATAGTATTTACTCTGGGAACTCCATCAGGTACGCCTTGATGAATGCATCAATGTCTCCGTCCATGACGGCATTGACGTTCGAAGTCTGGTAGTTGGTGCGGTGGTCTTTGACGCGCCGGTCATCAAAGACGTACGAGCGTATCTGGCTTCCCCATTCAATCTTCTTCTTACCGGCTTCCACTTTCGCTTGCGCCTGACGGCGTTTCTCCAGCTCCAGTTCGTAGAGTTGGCTGCGTAAGTGCCGCAAAGCGTTCTCTCTGTTCTTCGGCTGGTCGCGCGTCTCGGTGTTCTCGATCACGATCTCGTCCGGCTGGCCTGTGAGCGGATTGACGAACTTATAGTGCAAGCGCACGCCGGACTCCACTTTGTTGACGTTCTGTCCTCCTGCACCGGAGCTGCGGAACGTGTCCCAACTCAGTCCGGCAGGGTTCACCTCCACCTCGATCGTGTCGTCGATGAGCGGCACCACGAAGACCGAAGCGAACGAAGTCATGCGCTTGCCTTGCGCGTTATAAGGACTCACACGCACGAGGCGATGCACGCCGTTCTCGGACTTGAGATAGCCGTACGCCATGTCTCCTTCGATATTGAAGGTCACGGTCTTGATGCCCGCTTCGTCGCCTTCCTGGAGGTTGGCGATGGTCACTTTGTAATCGTGCTTCTCGCAATACCGCTGGTACATACGCATCAGCTGCTCTGCCCAGTCCTGCGCTTCCGTTCCTCCGGCTCCGGCTACGATCTTCAGCACAGCCGGCATCTGGTCTTCCTCATGCGAAAGCATGTTTTTCATCTCCAGATCCTCCACCTCTTGCAGCGCGTGCGCGTAAGCGGCGTCCACTTCTTCTTCGGAGACCAACTCCTCTTTGTAATATTCAAAACTCAGCGTCAGTTCCTCTACTGCCGCCCGCACACCTTCGTAGCCCTCGATCCATCGTTTGATACCTTTGACCTTGCGCATCTGCGCTTCGGCTGCTTTGGCATCGTCCCAGAATCCGGGTGCCTGCGTGTGCAACTCTTCTTCTTCCAACTGAATGCGTTTCTCGTCGATCTGCAAGTACGCTTTCAGCTTGTCAGCCCGTTGCTGAACGTCTTTTAATTGTTCTATTGTTATCATAATTCAATAAAATCTCAATTTCTTCTCCCTCCCCTTCACGGGGAGGGTCGGGGTGGGGCTTTTCAATTCACCTGCTTGTGCACATAAAGCCCCGGCAGCATGGTCATTTTGATTCCGTCGATACATGGTCCGAAGAGGTATAACGGATACGGCTGCCATACATCGCGTTTCCATTCTACGCTATACCGCCGCGGATGGATATCTACTGTCGTTGGGTTGCTTTTCGGCACAAGCGAGTTCGCCAAACCGGTAAACAGATCTGCGTTCTGGGTCACGATCTTATAGGGGATGTCGTCTTCTTTGTGCACCCGCACATCCAGCCCGTGGTATAGGAATCCGAAAGTGCCTTTGGCGGTATTCTTGTCGCCTTTGTAGTTCGCCTCTACCTTGTCCACATGGCATGTGCAGGTGATTCCCACGAGCGGCCGGATGAAGGGGTTCATGTCGCTCAACTCAAGTCCCTCGCCTTGCAGCGACAGCTCAAACGATGAAACTTTGTCCAGCGTGAAGTCATACCGCGCGTCCACATGGCCTTTCTCGCCGAACGGCGCTTTGGCGCGGTTGTGCCATACTATTCCGGGTTTGTTGCTCACGTTCTTCATCCATGCGTGGCTGTTCTTCACGTGCAGCTTGCCGCAGTTCTTCGCCGTCGTGTATAGCTCTACATCCACTATCCTTGCCAGCGCGTTCACTTCTTTGATCTGAAACATGATCGGCAGACTCCGCAGAAACTCCTGGGGCGTGCCAAACGGTTCCTTCGGCTTGTACCGCTCGTCCCGACATACATGCATCCGCTTGACATCTACGTCTATGCGGTCCAGACTCCAGTCCTCCGTCTCGATCTTCTTGATCGGGTCGAAAGGACTTAACTTGACGCTGTTCAGCTCCATGTCGATCCATGTGATCGGCTCTTTCGCCATCTCCGCCATCTTGGTATGGTCGATCAGGTTTTGCACGCGCGTGTAACCCCATTGGATGTTGAAGAGCTGATCGCTTTCGCCTGACGGCTGATCGCTGACTTCTGACGGCTGAATGCTGAAATCCCGCATCTCGATAGCCACCATTCCGTCCGGCGTCTCTACTTTCGCCGAAGCGATCGAAACCGAGTAATCCGATTCGTCGAAACGGAATGCTGAATCCTGATGGCTGACGTCTGACAGCTGATAGTTGATGGATGCCAGATCCACGCTCAGACTGTCTATGACGATATGCAGCGGCGAAGAAGTGCTCCTCATGCGCCCGCTGAAATCGTCCACCTCGATATGGCTGACCGCGATGTCACGCAACCAGTTGCCCGCTTTCTCGATCGTAGTATCCTTGGGAATCGTCGGCAAGATACTCTCCGGGTGCTCCTCGTCCAGATAAACCAGCGCTTTCGGCTCGTCCAGACTGATCTTATACATCACCAACTTCCGATGGCGGAACAGCTCCGCATAGTTGATGTTCCATACTGCGAGGGTGGGGATGTACATTGCTATTCCCGGTGCGCGGTCGAGGCTCTCCTCGTCCTCCAAGCGCAAACTATGGGTGCTGAACGAGATGTCTTTGACGATCGCCGAACCGCTCAACAGGTTCAGGTACACCCCTCCGATCGAAGCGTCCGCGTCCGGCATACGAGCAAACGTCTTGCTCACCTCGCGCTTCACGATCCGCGACGCAATGATGTCTGCGCCTAAAAACAAACCAACCACCAGCACCGCCAGCGATCCGAGTACCCATAGGGTTATTTTGGCAGACTTTTTCATTTTCTCAATGCGCTAAATCACCGTTGATCGCCCACAATCAACAGAATGATCCATGTAAGTAGCGGTGATACAAAAAACGACAGCAACGCCCATCCTAACGGATCGCGGTGCCTATTAACAGCCATACGATAAGCGATATGAATGCGAATAAAATACACTACCAGCAATGCCAATATTCCTGCCAGCACACCAATTATTCCAATGGCTAATCCCGACATTCCGGCGAACAAACCTATCAGCAAATCTTGCATCGTTTCCACTAAATTTTCCATATTTTATATATAAAATCGTTGTGCGTGCAAAATTACTGCTTTTTTGCGAATTGTGCAAATGTTTTGAATGAAAAATGATTTATGAGTGCATATTTTGCGCAATTCTACGTCCTTATTGCTATATTATCGCCGTTGTGATGTCGCCCTCGGCGAGATTGAGTTTCTGACGGACCTGGGTCTTGCGTTGGTAGATGGTTTGGAGACTTTGACGAGTGAGCATGTTGATCTCCTTGGTTGAGAAATCCGCTTTGAGCAAACAACAGAGTTGCAGCTCCTTTTCGTTCAGCACGTCTTTGTATTTGTCCCTGAGACGTGTATAGAAGCCGTCATAGACCAAATCGATAGTCTGGTAAATGCTTTGCCAGTCTATGAGGGCATTGGCTGTTGTTTCGTTCTGCGCCATGAGACGCGCAAGCAGTTGTTGGTTGGCTTCGGTAGGTGTTCCGGCAATCGTTTTGATGACACCCAATTGCTGCAACATCAGTTTGCGCACATCCGCATTCCTGCCCACTTGGTCACTGTAGTGTACCCCGTTTTTTGGACACTTTAATTGATTTATTATGAGAAAGAAAGTGCCCTTGGAGGTCAAAATGGAAGCGTTAAAAATGCTTCAAAGCGGCGAATCCGCTCATGCAGTAAGCAAACTGTTAAGAATCG
>JAFTZQ010000025.1 GCA_017464475.1 Paludibacteraceae bacterium | reverse complement strand
ATGCGGCACTCGCTCACATGGAGCTTTAATCCAACTTTCGCTGGGCTATTCCCCGACTATGGACAGATTGCACACCTGTTACGCACCCGTGCGCCGGTCGCCGCCAGGAAAAGCAAGCTTCTCCCGCGCTGCCCCTCGACTGGCATGTGTTAGGCCTGTCGCTAGCGTTCATCCTGAGCCAGGATCAAACTCTTCGTTGTAAAAGAAATTATAAGATAGCTCAGAATAATCGAATTTATCAAGTGTAGAATTTTTTTCGGGAACCTAAATTAATTTAAAGATTTGAAATTTGAAGATTTAAAAATTCAAATCACAAAAACAAAACCTCATTTATTCAGTTCTTGTACTACATCTTGTTATGAATAGACATTCTTTCAAAGATCGTTGCTTGCGTCCTTTTGGGTTAGCCCCGTTTTTTGGGCGAAAGCGAGTGCAAAGGTACTACAAATTTTTGAACTGACCAAATATTTTAGCAAAAAAATTGCATAAAAAATGCATTTTCTTTGTAACTGATTGAAAATCAATAATAGCAATTTTAAGATTTTTTGGGTGTTTTTGGGGGATAAGAGTGAGAAAAGGAGATTTGGGGGTATGATGGTGTTGGGCACGCGTGCCTATACGCGTATATAAGGAACGCGCGTGCGCGCATATGTAAAGAGATGGAAAGAGAACGAAATCGCCCCACTCTATGAAGAGCGGGGCGATAGACCGATTTTCCGAGATTTCGAGATTTCGATATATCGAAACCTATTCGGGAAAGCGGGAGGGTTATTATTTTACTTCTTCGAAGTCAACGTCTTCGGCGGAAGGGTTGTCGCCGTTATTGCCGTTGTTTCCGGAGTTGCCGGAGGTTCCGGCATTACCGGGTTGACCGGCATTCTGCTGAGCCTGCTGCTGGGCAGCGTACATCTCAGCGGAAGCGGCTTGGAAAGCGGTCATGAGTTCGTTGTTAGCCGCTTCGCAGGCATCTGCGTCGCGTTTTTCGTACGCCTCTTTCAGTTTCTTGAGTGCTTCCTCAATCGGAGCTTTCTTGTCCGCCGGGATCTTATCGCCGATCTCCGCGAGTTGTTTCTCGGTTTGGAAGATCGTAGCGTCAGCACGGTTGAGTTTCTCGGCTTGCTCTTTCGCCTTCTTATCGGCTTCGGCATTGGCTTCGGCTTCGGCTTTCATCCGCTTGATCTCCTCATCGGAAAGTCCGGACGAAGCTTCGATACGGATCTTCGCATCCTTGCCGGTTGCTTTATCCTTTGCAGTTACATTCAAGATACCGTTGGCATCGATATCGAAGGTTACTTCGATCTGCGGTTCACCACGACGCGCCGGCATGATACCATCGAGGTGGAAGCGTCCGAGGAGTTTATTTTGCGCCGCCATAGGCCGCTCGCCCTGGTAGATGACGATCTCTACAGAAGGCTGGTTATCCACCGCTGTGGTGAAAGTCTCTGTTTTCTTGGTCGGGATGGTGGTGTTCGCCTCAATCATCTTGGTCATGACACCTCCCATGGTCTCGATACCGAGGGACAGCGGGGTGACATCAAGGAGGAGTACATCCTTTACTTCACCGGTGAGGACACCGCCTTGGATGGCAGCTCCGACAGCTACTACTTCGTCCGGGTTAACGCCCTTGGACGGCGCTTTGCCGAAGAATTTCTCAACAGCCTGTTGGATAGCCGGGATACGGGTCGAACCACCCACAAGGATAATCTCGTCAATATCGGATGTTTTGAGTCCCGCGTGTTCAAGAGCAGTACGACACGGAGCGATCGTACGCTGGATCAGATCGTCGATGAGCTGCTCGAATTTAGCACGGGTCAGGGTCTTAACGAGGTGCGCAGGAACTCCGTTGACCGGCATGATATACGGCAGGTTGATTTCCGTAGAGGTCGAGGAAGAAAGTTCGATCTTCGCTTTCTCAGCCGCCTCTTTGAGTCGCTGCATAGCCATCGGGTCCTTAGAGAGATCGGCTCCGCCGTTCTCCGCCTTGAACTCCGAAACGAGCCATTCGATAATACGGTGGTCGAAATCGTCACCACCGAGGTGGGTATCACCATCGGTTGCTTTTACCTCAAAGACACCGTCACCGAGTTCGAGGACCGAAACATCGTGGGTACCGCCACCGCAGTCGAAGACCACAATCTTCATATCCTTGTTGGACTTATCAAGACCGTACGCGAGTGCCGCTGCGGTCGGCTCGTTGACAATACGGCGGACATTGAGTCCTGCGATCTCACCGGCTTCCTTGGTAGCCTGACGCTGCGAGTCGTTGAAGTACGCAGGAACGGTGATGACTGCGTCGGTAACCTCCTGTCCGAGGTACTCCTCTGCGGTCTTTTTCATCTTCTGGAGGATGATCGCCGATATCTCCTGCGGGGTATAGAGACGTCCGTCGATGTCCACACGCGGGGTGTTGTTGTCGCCCTTAGATACTTTATAAGGAACGCGTGCGATCTCAGACTGCAAGCGGTCGTAGGTCTCGCCCATGAAACGCTTGATCGAATAAACAGTTTTGGTCGGGTTGGTAATGGCTTGACGTTTAGCAGGGTCTCCCACTTTGCGCTCACCACCATCAATAAATCCGACAACAGAAGGAGTAGTACGTTTACCTTCCGAGTTGGCAATAACGATAGGTTCGTTACCCTCCATTACGGCTACACACGAGTTCGTGGTACCGAGGTCAATTCCAATAATCTTGCTCATAGTTGTATGTTTTTTTAGTTAATAATCCAGTTTATCCAGTTTAACCAGTCGAACCAGGGGATCCAGTTGATCTAGTCGAACCAGGTTCGCTATGAGTAAGACAAAGTTTGTGCCAAAGGGTTTTTGGCAGAATAAGGCTGACAAAATGGCAGATTAGAGGAGGAATCGGCGGCGGAGGAGGTGGAGGTCGGCGGAGGTGAGGAGGAGCTGGTTCTCCAGATAGGAGGACATGCCGCCAAACTCACGGTCGATGAGGTTGAGAGTGCGGATGAAATTATTGGTGGAAACGCCCATGAAGGCGCGGATAACTTCCATCTCGGGTTCGCCTCCGCCACGACGGATGATCTCTGCATTGAGGCGATCCACGAGTGTGCGGTACGCAGCGTTGGAGAGGTCAAAGTCCGCTATGATCGCTTCCCTGTCCACCCCGAGGGCAAAGAGCAGATACGCAGCTCCCCACCCTGTCCGGTCCTTGCCTTGGAAACAATGCCAGAGTATTCCGCCGTCCTCGGGGCTCTCCACGATCAGGCGAAGGAAGGTGGCGTACTGGAGTTGGGAATATTCGCTACGGATGAGCGAGGGGTACATGTTTGCCGCCATGGCTTGCACCTCGGGATAGAAGGAATAGTTGACGATATGGCTTTCGAGGTCGAGGAAAGCTTCTTGGGGAATCGGCTGCTCTGTCAGTCTCTCGGCGCTAAGGTCGATGGTCGGCAGGAGATGATGGGTTGCACCCTCCACAGGCTGATCCGGCAAGGCTTCCGCTTCTCCGAAAGAGCGGAAATCGAAGATGCGGACGAGGTTGAATTCGTCATGGAGACGTTTTAAGTCGGCAGGCGAAGCGTCATGGAGGTGCGCTGTACGCAAGATACGATGCGGTCGTACGGCGTGCCCTCCGGCGCCGATCATGCCGCCCAAGTCGCGGGCGTTTACTATGTTGTCAAAAGAGACTTCCAATTAATGTTTAGTGTTTAGAGATGCGGATAGAAGACATCGTTGATGAGGCGGAGGAACTCTTGGTAGGCAAAAGTGTCGGCGAGGGGCGAGAGAGCATCTGCGAGTCCGCGGTAATGCCACTCGTGAGAGAACTTGTCCGTGACATGGAAGATCGACCAAAGGTCGTCGCCTTTGATTTGATAGTCGCGCCATATCGCGCGCATGTTACTTAGTTTATCGCCCATCGCTACGACTTTTGCGTCAAAAGGCGCCGCCGCGAGACGGTTGATTGCCGCCTCTTTGCGTGCATGCCAACTATCCGCTTCGGAGACGCCGTCGATGAAGACATCGCTTTCGTCCTGAACGAGTTGCGCTACTCTGTCGCCAAAGAGGGAGCGGAGTTGGTCGATCGTGACGTCTGTGTCTTCAATCGTATCGTGGAGTGCCGCCGCCGCCAGAAGTTCCTGGTCGGAGGTGATGGTGGCTACTATCTCCACCGCTTCGAGAGGATGGACGATGTACGGAAAACCTTTGCCTCTGCGCTCCGTGTTATGATGGGCGTTGACCGCAAAGATGATTGCACGGTCCAAGAGGTCGGTATCTATATATTTATTCGCCATAGATGCAAGAATGATTAGTAAATAGTACCCTCCAGCATAGCTCGGAACTCGGGCATCGGGCAATGGGTGTCACGCTCAACGATGAGTGTTTTGAGCCCTGCATAGATCTTGATTTGGCGCTCCACTTCGTTGAGATCAGCTCCGGGTCCGAAGAGCGGTTTGCCGTTCTTATCCTTCCATCCGTACGGAATGAGCGGACATTCGGGCGAGAGGAAATACTCTGCGGCAAAGGCGTCCCAGAAACGTCGCGCGGTGGCATTGGACATGTGGTATTGCTCCATGGTCCACGCTTCGTTATTGAGGCAGCAGCAGAGATAGACCATACCGAGGTCGAACATGGGATAGCCGTAGCAGAAATCGCCGAGGTCGATGAAATACGGCGTACGCACACCGTCTTTCTCGGTGAAGATACCGTTCGAGAACTGGAGGTCGCCATGAATAGCCGTATCAGCTTCCGGCGCAGCAGCAATGAAATCGTGGATCTTCTGTTTCTGGTCGGGAGTAAAGTCGGGATTCGTGTCCAGCATGTGGTATAGACGGTCTTTGACCGACTCAAACCGGTCCGTGGGAACATGGATGGAGTGCAGTTTGATACAGAGGCGCGCGAACTCGCGTGCGTACTCCTCCGTGCGTTCCGGTTCGTCTCCGCAAGCGCGCGAGTAAGAGCGTTTGCCTTCCAGACGACGGAAACGTATTCCGACCTGCTTACCGTCCGTCACCAAGTCTCCGGGTTCCGGCGAAGGGATGCCCAAGGCGTACACTTTTTGCGCCAGCTCCAACTCCAACGCAGCTGCATCAAAATTGCGGAAATAGAGTTTGAGCATGATATTGGGGTCCGACTTGTGGTTATAACTGGCACCGTTGGCTCCTTCGCCCGTGCGGATGTAGTCGTTGAGATCAATCTGGGTCATGGGAATGTGAAATTAAATATTAAAAATTAAAAATTATTTTTGCATGAAGGGGAGGTTGAGAGCTTGGGTGTACGTCAGTTCCGCCAGCTCGGCATTATGGCTGTTATGCCCGTTGAGGATGTCGAAAAGCCGCTCCAAGCCGATCTTGCCTCCTCCCGTGCTGAGGACACAAACGATACAGATATTTTGCAGCCCGACCGCGGAAGAGATAATATCCAAGTCGGTGTTACCAAGCTGGTGTCTCGCCAAGCGATAAGCGTCCTCTTCATAGCGCGTGATAAGACGGCTGACATCTCCCAAGGTGTTGCATTGGAGTTCCTTGAGGACGCGCAGGTAGCGAATAAGGGGTGCATCTTGGATCTCCGCCTGGTTAATCGCCGCGATCCGCTTATTGAGAGCGTCAAAGGGTCGCGCCTGTAGGTAGGACTGGAAAGTGTCGCCATCGAGCAGCACTTCGTCCAGCCGTCCTGTGCTGACCAGTTGCTGGACACGGCGGCGGTAGTCGTTGATCTCCGTACGGATACGGCTGAACTCATCGTCCACCATCTCTAACATCCCGGCAAGTCGGTTCATACGACGCAGATACTCGCGCGGAATCTCAATGCCGGACTTATATCCCGTGTCATGGTTGATCGACGCCCACGCGTGCTGGAGGGTCGTGCGGAGCTGGAGCTCGAAACGCAGCGGATAATTCGGCAAGCGACAGATATAATGGAGCGAGTTATAGCCAAAACTATCAAGCTGGTGGAGGCGGCGTTTGTCCACCGAGTTGTCCCAGTCGATATCAAACATCTGCTCCGCCATCGCGGCAACCCGGTCCACATCGTCGGTGTAGAACGTGATAATTCGCGCGCCGAGGACATCCGTTATATCCGCGAGCGTCGCGTATTTAGCGCCCTTGAGCGCCAACTTGCCCGCCAAACTCTCTTCGGTTTTGATACGCGCTTCGATCGCCGTGACATAAAGTCCGTTGCGGTCCAAGGCTTCGCGAAGCTTCGCAAGCACCTCCTCTTTCATCTGCTCCAAGAGCGGCAGCGAGTCACGGTACTCGTCCAAGATGAGTTGGCAATGTAGATCAAGCGAATCCATCATTGTATCTCAAAAAGGCTGATAAATCCGGTCATGATAAAGACCTGGCGAATATCGGCGTTGATGTTGCGAACAATCACTTTGGAACCGTGCGTGGCAGCATCCTTGCGGATAGAAAGGAAAATACGCAGACCGGACGAAGAGATGTACTCCAGCTTGGTACAATCGAGGATGATCTCTTTGTGTGAAGCCTCCTGAAGAGGTTTCACTTGCTCCGCCGTAGCAACAGCTGCCGCTGTGTCCAGCCGTCCGTCGAAATAGGCAATAATTTGATCACCGGATTCTTGAATTTGAGTTGACATAATTTTATTTACAATTTACGATTACAATTTACAATTTTTTGATGAGGGTAAGGATGTTCTTGTCATCTATGCGTTCGTAGATGATTTGGTCCATGAGCTGGCGCACGAGATGTATTCCGAGTCCGCCGATAGCGCGCTCTTCCGCCGAGAGGGTGATGTCCGCTTCCGATTTTTGGGTCGGATCGAACGGAATTCCCGAGTCGGAGATCGTGAAGATCATTTGCCGTCCTTGCTCGGTCGGCACCTCCAGATACTCGACGAAGACTTTACCGTCCGTGCGATCGGGATAAGCATACAGCATCACATTGCTGACCGCTTCTTCGAGCGCCAAGTTGATCGGCATATTGAACTCCGCCGGCACGTTCAGCCCATCCACCCATTCGGCGAGGGTTGGAATCTGCTGGATATCATTTCGCATGACGATCGCAGGGAGTTGGAAACGGATCGCGAGCATGGTGAGGTCGTCGCTCTGCTGGGCGTCTCCTGCGAAAGCAGCCACTGTAGCACGCATGGCGTCCACGATTTGGCGCGGCCGGAGAGCAAGCATTTTTTTCACCTCCTCCAACATACGCGACTCGCCAAACAATTCATGGCGTGTGTTCTCCGCCTCGGTCAGTCCATCCGTATAAAGGAAGAGGAGGTCGGACGGATGCAGGTCAATCTCCTGCGACTGATACTCAAAGCCGGTGAGGACACCGATCGGCAGATTCGGCAAGACAGTCAACATCTCGCCGTTGAGCAGAGGCGCGTTATGCCCGGCGTTGCAATAATGGAGATGTCCGTTCGTGAGGTCCAAGACGCCGATAAAGAGTGTGACGAACATGTTCTGGTCGTTCTGCTCAGCGAGGGTGTCGTTAATCTGGGTTGCGATCAGATGCGCGTGCTCTTCGTGCGCCGTGACGCTACGGAAGAGGGACCGGATCGTCGCCATGACAAGCGAAGCCGGAACACCTTTTCCGCTGACATCGCCGACGCAGAAGAAGAGTTTGTCGTGGCGCACATA
The DNA here is from genome assembly GCA_017464475.1 of Paludibacteraceae bacterium. GTDB lineage: Bacteria > Bacteroidota > Bacteroidia > Bacteroidales > Paludibacteraceae > Colicola. Next base: position 36,845 of record JAFTZQ010000025.1, on the reverse strand, counting down.
GAAATCATACAAATCGCCGCCTATCTCCTTCGCCGGATCGACCATACCATAGATATTCAGATCAAGACGGTCGGCAAAAGGCGGAAAGACCTTCGGCAACATCGCGCGCTGGATTGTTTGAGCGATCTCCAGTTCGTTCATCATTCGCTCCTTCTGGGAGTTCGCGGAGATCAGATTCTGGATATTACGCCCGCTATGATACATGATAAAAATCAGCAGCGCGAGGCCTAAAATCATCAGAATCGTCACGATAAGTCCCACATGGCGCAGGTCGGCGTACAAGATGTCCTCCGGAATAATGATTGAAATATGCCACCCCGTCGCATCAATCTCCTCCTCGAAGATCATATACTTGCGCCCCGGCATGGTGTCCGGACGGGCAACGATGTCCACTCCCGTAGCCGAAGCGATCGAATAATAGCTGTCCTTATAGACCTGGAGGTACTCCGAGACGCGGTGGAGACGGCTGATGGACAGATCGACGCAAACTACCGCAACCACTTTGCCCTCCTTGTCATGGACAGGGTAAGAGCAGCTGACGACCATCGCCTGCGCGCCCGCATCGTCCAGATAGGGCTCGGACCACCAAGTGCTGTCAATCGTGAGTCCATTATTGAACCACTCGGCTTGGAAATAGTCGTGGTCCTTATTACCTATTTGACGCGTGTATATGCGCGCGCTATCGCCGGAAGAGATCCGGCTGCTGCATATCTCATACCAGCGGCCTTTGGAGGGATAATAATCCGCGATGAACGCCACTCCGGCGCTCTCCACATTATCCAATGTCTCAACCAAGGTACGCGTGCAGGTGTACATGCCCTCCGGGTTATCCAGGCTAAGCTCCACCATGTTGGTCAGCATCTTCGCCGCCGCCTCCAGTTCCGCAGTCGCGGCATTGATCTCCAACTCGGCAGCACGCAGTTCAGCACGCGCCCTATTCTCCGCCTCATGCTGGATCGCTGTGCGGCTGTAGAAATATTGAAGACAAGCCGTTGCCTCTAGAACCAGTCCGGCTACCAATAAAATCCAGAATCCTCCCGCTCTCGCTAATTTCTTTTTATTCTCGTCCATTTGGGGTCATTATTTTCATTTTACGGCGCAAAATTACTACTTTTTCGTCAAATATGCAAAAAAATGAGGGGTAAAATGCATTTTTTTTCAAAATTATTTTGTCAATTCAAAAAAAAGCAGTACTTTTGCACCCGCTTTCGAAAAAGAACGCGCTGGGTGCTATCGTCTAGTGGCCTAGGACAACGGCCTCTCACGCCGTAAACCCCGGTTCGAGTCCGGGTAGCACTACTAAAAGGAACGCAAGAGCGCTCCTTTTTTTGTGTTGCCGGGGTTCCTTTTTTATTAAAAAATTATTTTTTTTTATAAATATTTGCATATTCAACATTTTTGTTGTAATTTTGTACCCGATTTTGAAATCTAAGCACATGAAAGTCCGAAATAGTGTACTTGTAGCATTGTGTCTCCTTTTCCTCCCTGTCTTTATACAGGCGAAAGAGAGAGGAGAGCGCGTGGTTTGGGCGTCGAAAGCCAATTCGCGTACGGGTCTATACACGACCAAGAATTTCTTCGTTTCGCAAGGTATATCCATCGGCGTAAACGCCATGTACTATTTCGGCGATGTGGACAATGAGGGCTTGGCTTTTCATGGCGGATTCAACAAAGAGAACTTGAGTTACGGCGGCGGTTTGAATTTCGGATACAATATTCCTGCAGGTAATCATTGCAATCTGCGCGTAGGACTGATGGCAGGAACGCTGCGGGGCAATAACAAGGAAAAATTCGATAATCTGCCCGAGCCTCGCGACGATTACCGTAAATTTCAATCGGTTCTGATTCATCCTTCTTTCGGCGTACAATACTATCCTTTCGCCAACGCCGGGTTCTATCTATACGGCGGCGTGGCTGTAGCAGCCAGCATTATCACCAATTATGAATTCTACGCCTATCGCAAGCAGCTGGGCAGCGCAGAGCGTGTGCGCACGAAACTGGAGGGCAAGACATTCGGTATCCTGCCTATGGTACAGTTGGGTATCGGATATAGTTGGCGGTTAGCTCCATCGTGGTCGATGAGTGCAGAGATCATGGTGCAGGAAGGATTGATTGATACCCATTACATGAACCTGGATGCGTTCCCGTTGGCTCCTTCGCAGAGCAGCGACGGTCAGCAATTAGGCAACAGTTTCGGCAAATGGACAGACCGCTACGGCAACGAGCATATCCACTGGAACGACGGTTGGTTCCAAGTGGGTATTACTGTGACGTACCAGTGGCGTAACTGCGAGAACTGCCGGATACTGAACAACTACTCGGGTATCAAAGGCCGGAGACGTTAATTTTTCCGCTCCACCGTGCCGGTTTCGGCATACTCCACGAGATTTTTAATGATTATTTGGAAGCGCCACTCGATGGCGTTTTTCCATGTCTTGTCCGAGATAAAAGCAGAGAGCACTCTGCCGAAAGTGAGGTTGAATTCATAGTGTACGCGCGTGTGGGTAGGATCGATCGGGTCCAAGCGGAAGAGAACCTCCCCACCCTCCAAGATCGAGCCGCTATACGTAGCAACCATCCTTGCCGTAAGGGGATATTGGCTGGAAGCAGGGCGCGTGAGGGTATATTTGGTGCCCAGATGCTGGTCCTTCCACCAGCGCACACCCAGGACATAGATATCAATCGTAATGTCTCCGGTCTTGAGCACCGGGTCATAAACGCGTTCCTTATAGTTTAGGAGAATCGCATTGCGGCTCTCTTTGGTCTGTTTTTTCAGGGTGTCCTCTTTCTCCCGTTTATCGATCCCCACGTACGCCCATTGATACAATGAATCGGACTGCATCTGGAACTGGCGGCAGTATTTGGATGCCGCTTCCAGCATCGCCGGGAGCGAGGCATTGCAAATAGTATCCACTACGACGCCGCGCCGCTGGGGACGACCAAAAGCCACGGCCGAAGCCATGAGCAGAAGAAGCGTGATTCGAAACCTCATAGTATTAACATTCAAAATCCAGACAAGTACGCAATTCGGTATTCGGACGGACGACACCATCCGCCACCGCCACATGGGCAGGATGGACGGCATAGCCTTTGAGTGCCTCAAAAGACTCCAAGGTCGAGTCCAGCATAATATCCGCATTGCTGGTTTCGAGGCGTCCGTCTATCTGGACATGTATATCCAGCAACCCGGGCACTTGTCCTTTGAGCGCCTCCAGACCCTGTTTGATTGCTTGCGCGGCTGCGCGTTTCTCCTCTGCGCTCAGTTCAGAACGCAGTTTCCAAAGAATAATGTGTTTTACCATTTTATCGCTGTATAAATCGTTGCAATACCAAAAGTGAGCGTTTCGAAATGCGCTTTCCCGAAGCCCGCGTCGCGCAGATGTTGCACAAACGTCTCTCCCCAGCAGAATGACTTGACGCTCTTGTTAAGATAGGTGTACGCCGTTTTATCACGGCTCACCAGCCGTCCGACCCAGGGCAACACGCGCGTGAAATAAATATCGTATAGCGCGCGCACGAGGCGGTTGGAGGGATAGGAGAACTCCAGAATCGTCACTTGCCCGCCGGGTTTCAGGACACGGTACATCTCTTTTAATCCGGCGTCAAGGTCGCTAAAATTGCGGCAACCGAAAGCGCAAGTGACCGCGTCAAACGAGGCGTCGGCAAAGGGCATCTGCTGGGCATTCCCATAGACAAACGTCACACGGGAGGAGAGTTGGCGCGAAGCCGCTTTCTGCTCCCCTATCGCCATCATTTCGCGTGACAGATCCAGCCCTGTGACCAGCTCGGCTTTGCCTTTGCGCAGCATCTCGATCGCCAGATCAGCCGTTCCGATCGCTACATCCAGCACATGCCGGGACGGCTTCATCCGGCGCACAGCCCGGCAACGCCAAGAACGGTCGATATTCAGCGACAGACCATGATTCAGACCATCGTAGGTTCGCGCGATACGATCGAAGAGTTGACCTATATGTTGTTTCTCTTGCTCCATTTGCGGTGCAAAGGTACACTTTTTTTTTGATATATGCAAAAAAAGTTGTATCTTTGCAGACAAATCTGCCAAAATGGCATATTTGCAGGTCTTGGCATGCCGTTTGTCATATTCATAGCGAGCCTAGTTCTACTAGATAAACTAGTTAAACTAGATAAACTGGATTAATAACTAAAAAACACATACAACAATGAGCAAAATTCAACCATTAGCAGACCGCGTGCTGATCAAGGCAGCGGCTGCACCGGAAAAGACAGTAGGAGGAATTATTATTCCTGACGACCCAAAAGAGAAGCCCATGCGCGGCGAAGTGATCGCAGTAGGCGAAGGAACGAAAGACGAGCCTATGGTTCTCAAAGTAGGCGATGAAGTGCTGTTTGGCAAATGGGCCGGCACCGAGTTCGAACTGGACGGAGATAAATTCCAGATCATGAAACAAAGTGAAATCTTAGCAAAAATTCAATAAACTATGGCAAAAGATATTACCTATAATACCGAGGCGCGAGAGGCGCTGAAGCGTGGCGTTGACCAATTGGCGAACGCAGTCAAAGTGACATTAGGTCCGAAAGGACGCAACGTAGTGATCGATGCTAAATACGGCGCGCCGCATATCACCAAAGACGGTGTGACTGTTGCAAAAGCCGTTGAGTTGACCGACGCGGCAGAGAATTTAGGCGCTCAGTTAGTCAAAGAAGTAGCGTCCAAGACAGGCGATCAAGCCGGCGATGGTACCACGACAGCAACCGTTCTGGCGCAAGCTATCATCGGTGTGGGACTGAAGAATGTAACAGCAGGCGCTAACCCACTCGACCTCAAACGCGGTATGGACAAAGCTGTAGCCGCCGTTGTAGCCGAGATCAAGAAGAACGCCGTAGTAGTAGGCAATGACTTCGACAAGATCGAGCAAGTAGCTACCGTCTCTGCCAATAACGACGCTGAGATCGGGAAACTGATCGCAGACGCTATGCGCAAAGTCAGCAAAGATGGTGTGATCACAATCGGCGAAGCCAAAGGTATGGACACGACAATCGACGTGGTACAAGGTATGCAGTTCGACCGCGGATACATCAGTCCGTATTTCGTCACCAACACCGAAGAGATGCTGGTAGAGATGGACAAACCGTATATTTTGATTTACGACAAAAAGATCTCGAACCTCAAAGAGTTGCTGCCTGTCTTGGAGCCGGCAGTACAGAGCGGCAGACCATTGTTGATCATTGCCGAGGATGTTGATAGCGAGGCACTTACTGCATTGGTTGTCAACCGTCTGCGTGCACAGTTGAAGATATGCGCGGTCAAAGCTCCGGGCTTCGGAGACCGCCGCAAGGAGATGTTGGAAGACATCGCGATCCTCACAGGAGGTACAGTCATTAGCGAAGAGAAAGGTATCAAACTTGACCAAGCTACCATCGACATGCTGGGTTCCGCCGAGACGATCACCGTCAGCAAAGACAACACAACCATCGTCAACGGCGCCGGAGCCAAAGAGGCGATTGATGCGCGTGCACAGCAGATCAAAGCGCAGATCGCTGCCACCAAATCGACCTACGACAAAGAGAAACTGCAGGAGCGTCTGGCTAAACTCGCGGGCGGCGTAGCGCAACTGAACGTAGGTGCAGCATCGGAAGTAGAGATGAAAGAGAAGAAAGACCGTGTGGACGACGCGTTGAGCGCTACCCGCGCAGCTGTAGAAGAAGGTATCGTACCGGGCGGCGGCGTAATGTACATCCGCGCCCAAGCTGCTCTGGAGGGTCTCAAAGGCGAGAACGAGGACGAACAAACCGGTATCGAGATCATTCGTCGCGCGATCGAAGAGCCGCTGCGACAGATCGTTGCCAATGCAGGCAAGGAAGGCGCTGTGGTAGTAGATAAAGTACGGAGCGGAAAGGGTGATTTCGGTTACAACGCCCGTCAGGACAAGTACGAAAACCTATTCGAAGCAGGAGTTGTTGATCCGGCTAAGGTGACCCGCGTGGCATTGGAGAATGCAGCCTCTGTTGCAGGCATGTTCCTGACCACCGAATGTGTCATTGTGGACCATCCGGAGGAGCACCCGGCACCCGCTATGCCTGCCGGAGGGATGGGAGGTATGATGTAATACCGGCCTGAATCCATCAAAAAAGCACCCATCCGGGTGCTTTTTTTTATTCACATTATTAACTCCTAAGAGCGGACTCCAGCTGGGCAATCTGTTGCCGCAACGAGGGGTCAAACTCCAATTGGTTCTTGACAATCGCCATCGAATGAAGCATCGTGGCGTGGGTACGTTTGCCCATTTTGAAGCCTATCTCGGTCAGCGAACTATTGGTCAGTTCCTTGCATAGATAAGCGGCGATATGGCGCACTTGGACGATCTCCTTCGACCGGTTGGCAGAGAGGATCGCTTTCTCGGAAATACCATAGTGTTCCGACACTGCGCCGATCACATCGCCTATCGTGATAGCGCGGGGCTGGATAGCAACAATATGGCTTACCACCTGCTCCGCCAGAGCCAAGTCTATCTCGCGGTCCGTAAGCGTGGAGTGCGCCAGAAGCGAAGCCAGAATACCCTCCAGATCCCGCACCGAATTGCGGACGTTCTGGGCAATAAAATCTACCACCTCGTCGCTGAGAGAAATACCGTCACGACGCATTTTGGAGAGCAGGATATTCTTGCGCAAAACATAATCCGGTTCCTTGATCTCCGCCGAGAGACCCCATTTGAAACGGGTCAGCAGACGCTCCTCAATATCCTTCAGTTCTACCGGCGGACGGTCGGACGTCAGGATCAGCTGTTTACGGCTCTGCTGGAGATAATTGAAGATATGAAAGAACGTATCCTGCGTTCCTTTGAGTCCCGCAAAATACTGGATATCGTCCATGATCAGAACATCCACCGACTGGTAGAAATTCAGGAAATCAGGTATCTTGTTGTTCTTCGTCGCGTCCTGGTATTGCAGCTTGAACGTGTTGGCGCTGACATAGATCACACGCGCCTGCGGGTTGAGGACCCGCACCTGGTTTCCGATCGCGTTGACAAGGTGGGTCTTGCCCACTCCGCTCCCTCCATACACAAAAAGAGGGTTGAAAGCGGTGTAACCGGGTTGTTTGGCAATCGCGAGTCCCGCCGTACGCGCCAGCTTGTTCGGCTCTCCGGCAACGAACGAATCAAAGGTATAGAGCGCGTTGAGCTGCGAGTCAAACGCCCCCGCCTGCGCCGATTGAGCAACCGGCATTGGCTGGGAATTTACGGGAGCTCCGGCGGAAGGAAGACTCGTACCGGCGCCGGAAGTCGAATCAATCAGAACGCGGTACTCCAATTTCGTCCCCTGCCCGAAAACACGAATAATGGCAGCGGAGAGAAGAGGCAGATAGTTCTGCTCGATGTACTCCGCCACAAACTGCGATTTAACCTGCAAAACGAGCACTCCTTCTGCAAACTGCAACGGCACGATCGGCGCGAACCAGGTGCGGTATGCGCTGCTCGTCAGATTGTCCGCCAGAATAGTCTGGCATTGAGCCCATTGTTGTTGAATCGTTTGCATTTATTATATATATTATATAAGGAGTGTTTCGATTTGGGGGCTAAAAAAACACCCGGACTGTGCCTGGGTGACGTGCCTCTGGTACGAAATCGAGTGCAAAGGTACTGCTTTTTTTTGACATGACCAAATCGCAACTGCGATGAGCAAAATGCGTCTTGCTCTAACTATCGCATTTATAGCAAGTTAGATAGTAATATTTGAAAAGACAAGCATTTACAAAATCGTGGAACTCGTAAACTACTGATTTTAGTATTGTTACAAAAATTGTTCCACAAAAGCAGGCTGTTGATAAGTTTTACAACACTTTGATTTTCAGCAGAAAAGAATGTGTTTAAAATTTTTGCTATTTAGAAAACACACAAACAAGCACAAGTTCTTTTTTGCGACATTTTTGGAAGATTTATTTATCTTTTCTCCCGAAAACAGAGAAATGAACATAGCGTTTCGGGTGAGCCTTCAGATCGACGAGAAGCGAGTCCGCAGAAATGACCGTAGCGTCGATATGATCATACAGCGATTTGTTGTAAATCAGCTGGCCGAGCGTGCCATCTTTGGACCGTACGTCGGCAATCAGCCCGTTCACGCCGTCCACTGCCGTATCTACGCGCGCCACAGTAGCTGCCAAGTCCGCTTTCTTCAGATCCGAGACGATCACATTGAGATTCGCAATCGCCGTGTCCGCATTGTTAACGATCGTCGGCACCTGTTTGTTCATCATCCGCTTGAGATCCGCAGAAACGCCTGTGAGGTCGCCGGAGATACGGTCCACATTATGAAGCGTGTTTTTGAGGTGGTCGCCTTCCACTTGTCCGCGTAGCTGTGCCACAAGCGAATCCACGTCTTGGATCGCTTCATCCACATGAGCCAGCAGTTCGCCCTGCACGCTCTCCATCAGTCCCGGCACGTATGTGGTCGGCAGGAAAGAACCCTTTGCGATCGGCTCCGCTGTCTCCTCCGGCAGTTGCAACTCAATCGCCATGCCGCCGAGCAGTCCGTCCGCTACGAGCGCCATCTGCGTACCTTGCGGCAGAACAATATCTTTTTTGATGGAAATATCTACGGTGAAAGCGCTGTCGCGCGTGAAATCATAACTTATCCGGTCCACCTGTCCCACCTTGTGTCCGCGAATCTTGACTGCCGCCTGCTCCTCCAAGCCATGCAGGTTATAGTACGTGCCATGGAAGGAATTGGTCGGCGAGAAGATATTCACGCCTTTGAGGAAATTAAATCCAAAGAACAACAAAAAAAGACAGATTGTGGCGAGTGCGCCTACTTTGATTTCACGTGCGTATTTCATTATTTTTCAATCAGTTATTATTTTTCAAATTTAGTAATCCAGCAATCGGGGAAGAGTTTCTTGATCTCTTTCTGTTTCTCAACGACCTTGTTGCGGTCGGTGTCTATGATGGCATAATACTTATACCAATCGCCCACTTTGCGATGTTCGCAAACCAAGCCTTTCAGTTTCGGATCATCCGGCGCCAGTTCAGTCCGCGATGCGCATACCTGCAAAGCATAATAGGTCGTCGGCTCTGCATTTTTCTTACTAGTTCCACTAGATTGACTAGATTGACTAGTTTGACTGGTTTGGCTATCCGGCGTCGGAGCAGCGACTGCCGCCGTATCGATTGCCAGCTTCTCTTTTTTTACCGCCTGCTTGTGCGTATAGGCTCCAAAGGCGTTCACCAGCGCGTTGGCCATCTGCGCGATCGAAGTCTCTTTGTTCAGATAGCGTTCCTCCTCTGGGTTCGAGATAAAGCCCATCTCAAAAAGGATCGACGGGCAAGCGGTCTTCAGCAGCACCCAGAACGAAGCCTGTTGCACGCCCCGGTCGGATCGGTTCAAATGTCCCACAAACCGTTTCTGCACCTGCTCCGCGAACTGAAGCGACTGATCCATAAAACTGTTCTGCATCAATTCGAACATGATATAGGAATCAATCGAGTTCGGGTCAAAGCCCTGGTAAGTGGTCTTGTAATCCGCCTCCAGCTTCATGACCGCATTCTCACGCATCGCCACATCGAGGTTCTTATCCATCTTCTCAGTTCCGAGAATAAAAGTCTCCACGCCTTTCGCTTCCTTGCTGGGCGAAGCGTTGGCATGAATGGAAATAAAGAGGTCCGCGTTGTTCTTATTCGCTATGTCTGCGCGCGTCTGAAGAGGAATAAACACATCTGTCGAACGCGTATAAACCACTTTCACATCCGGGTATTGTTCGTTCAGCAGCTCGCCGATCTTAAGAACGAGGGCGAGGTTCAGATCTTTCTCCTTGGAGAACCGTCCGACCGCTCCGGGATCTTTGCCACCATGTCCGGCATCGAGCACCACGGTATAGTTGGTCTCCTCGGCATGCATGGGCATAGCTGCCAACATGCCGCCCAACAGAAGAATCAATATATAGAGTCCTTTACGCATTTTCTGCAAATATATACGCATTTTTAGCCAATATAAATGAAATTCGCTGCAAAGGTACAAAAACTTTGCCAAATATGCAAGAAAAAAGTAAAAAAAGTTTTTGGGGGCTTCTTTCCGCTCCACCCTTAGCGGGAAGCCCGGTACCCCTTAGTAGAGTAGTCTATTCCCTATATAATAGGGATAGACCTACTAAGGAGTGGGCTTCCACTGCCAAAAATGCAGTCTTTTCCCTGTCGCCTTCCTTACCACTTCGTTACCACTACGTAACGTTCGACTACGGTCCGTCTATTATTCTTGATTTTTTTATCATTTTGCAACAATCTTGTGGAATAATTGCCATGTGTCAATTTTTCTACATAAAAACAAGGTTTTTTATGAAAAAAATGCGCGCGGGCTTGCATATATCAGAAAAAAGCAGTAATTTTGCAAGCATTTTGTGCAAATTGTAAATCGCTAAATTGTAAATTGTCAAATTGTAAATACTTTTATGGACTCAAAGTACAATCCTACAGAAATTGAAGCCCGCTGGTATCAATACTGGCTGGACAACAAGTTATTTCACAGCGAGCCGGATGGGCGCGCACCTTATACGATCGTCATTCCGCCGCCCAACGTGACGGGCGTGCTCCACATGGGGCATGTGCTGAACGAGACGATTCAGGATATTCTCGTCCGCCGCGCGCGTCTGGAGGGCAAGAATGCCTGCTGGGTGCCGGGTACGGACCATGCTTCCATTGCCACCGAGGCGAAAGTGATCAAGCGGCTGAAAGAGCAAGGTATCAACAAGTCGGATCTGACCCGCGAACAGTTCCTCAAACACGCCTGGGACTGGACGGACGAGCACGGAGGCATCATTCTGAAGCAGCTACGCAAACTCGGTTGCTCCTGCGACTGGGACCGCACCGCTTTCACCATGGACGAGACGCGCAGCAAGGCGGTCATCCGCGTCTTCTGCGACCTCTATAAGAAAGGTCTGATCTACCGCGGTCTGCGTATGGTGAACTGGGATCCGGAGCGCCAGACTGCGCTCTCCGATGAGGAAGTCATCTACCACGAGGAGCACTCTAAGTTCTACTACCTGCGCTATGCCGTAGCGGAGGAACCGGGCAAGTACGCCATCGTAGCTACCACCCGTCCGGAGACCATCTTCGGCGATATTGCGGTCTGCATCAACCCCAAGGAAGAGAAAAACCAGTGGCTCAAAGGCAAACATGTCATAGTGCCGGGTGTAGGACGTGTGATTCCCATTATCGAGGACCGTTACGTGGAGATCGGTTTCGGAACCGGCTGCCTCAAAGTGACTCCGGCACACGATGTGAACGACTACGCCCTGGGGCAGAAATACAACCTGAAGACCATTGACATCTTCACGCCGGACGCTCATCTCAACATGGACACGGTAGAGGACAAGTTGCAGCCCAACGTACGCAAATACCACGGCATGGACCGTTTCGACTGCCGCAAGCAGATTGTGGAAGACCTGCAGGCGCTCGGACTCGTGGAGAAGATCGAAGACTACGACAACAAGGTCGGTTATTCCGAGCGTACGAACGTGCCTATCGAGCCGCGGTTAAGTCTCCAGTGGTTCGTGAAGATGCAGCATTTTGCAAACATCGCGCTGCCGCCGGTAATGAACGACGACATCGTCTTCTATCCCGCCAAATACAAGAACACGTACCGCAACTGGCTGGAAAACATCAAAGACTGGTGTATTAGCCGCCAGCTCTGGTGGGGGCACCGCATTCCGGCGTACTACGACGCCGATCTGCTGGCGCAGACGGGCTTGGAGAACTACCCGGACGACAAGATCATCGTTTCGGAGACCAAACCCGAAGGCAACTACGTGCAGGACGAAGGCGCTTTGGACACATGGTTCAGTTCGTGGCTCTGGCCGATCTCGCTCTTCGACGGAATCGAGAATCCGGGCAACAAAGAGATACAGTATTACTACCCCACCGCCGATCTTGTAACCGGACCGGATATTATCTTCTTCTGGGTGGCACGAATGATCATGGCGGGCTACGAATACGTGGGCAAGATGCCGTTCAAGCACGTCTATTTCACGGGTATCGTGCGCGACAAATTAGGTCGCAAGATGTCCAAATCGCTCGGTAACAGTCCCGATCCGCTGGACCTCATCGAGCGCTTCGGCGCAGACGGCGTACGAATGGGAATCCTCCTCTCTGCTCCGGCTGGAAACGACATCCTCTACGATGATTCGCTCTGCGAGCAGGGACGTAACTTCTGCAACAAGATATGGAACTGCTTCCGCCTCGTCAAAGGGTTTGAAGTAGCAGACATAGATCAGCCCAAAACAGCAAAAGATGCGATCGCTTGGTTCGATGCCAAACTGGGTGAGACCGAAGCGGAAGTGGCGGATCTGTTCAGCAAATACCGTCTCTCCGAAGCGCTCATGGCGATCTACAAACTCTATACGGACGAGTTCAGCGGCTGGTATCTGGAGATGATCAAACCCGCTTACCAGCAGCCGATCGACCGCGCGACCTACGAAGCAACCCTCGCTTTCTTCGACCGTCTGCTCCGTCTGCTCCACCCCTTCATGCCGTTCATTACCGAGGAACTCTGGCACGAGCTCTACACCAGAAAAGATGGAGAAAGTATTATGGTTGCCGTCAAAGACGTAAACGAGACGGAAACGAGACGTAAACGAGACGTAAACGAGACGGTACTGAATCGGATGAATACCCTGAAAGAAATAGTATCCGGTGTACGTAATATCCGCGCGTCGAAGAACATCCCGCAGAAAGAAGCTTTGACGCTCTATTTCGATGGAGCCGACTCGTACGAATACGCCGATCTGCTCCGGAAACTCGCCAACGTAGCAATCGCCAATGACAAATCTCAAATGTCAAATAACAAATCGACGTTCCTTGTAGGAACTGTCGAATATGCCATTCCGATGGACGCGTTTATCAACGTAGAGGAAGAGCTGAAAAAACTGGAGGCAGACCTCGCACACCAGCAGGGATTCCTCCGCGGCGTAATGGCGAAACTCTCCAACGAGCGGTTCGTTGCCAACGCGAAACCCGAGATCGTGGAACTCGAACGCAAGAAAAAAGCGGACGCAGAAGCCCGCATCGCTTCCCTAGAAGAAGCGATCAAAGCGCTGAAAGGATAAAAAAAATGGAGCCACACGGCTCCATTTTTTATGCTGCTTCGGTCTCCTCTGTATCCAACTCGTCAAAGGACTCGTCGTCAAGACTCTGATTCTTGTCCTCCGGCAGGATAGTAGCCTCAGCAAAGGTGTTACCGATACGATCGGCTTCTGCCTTCAGCTCCTCCGGCGTCTTGGTCGCCTGCACAGACTCGATCGCCGTATATTCGGGATCGGTCTCTACCACCTCTTTGAAGAAACAGCATTTGTTCATCGCTTTCACCGTCTCCTCATCGAAGCAACCGAAAGTAGCCGGATCAACGGCTGCGGTCTTCATCGCCTTCCACGACCTGGCATTGGCTTTATTGACTTTCGCAATCGCGCCGATCTCTTTCATACCTTTGGCAATGACCATCGGACCGCCTTTGATATATTTGGCATAAGTAAATGCATTGAGTCCGAGGTTCGGCAACTCCAACGTAGCGGTAGCAGTAGAGAGAGAAGCCGTAGTGGCATCCAGCACAATGTTCGTAGCCGAAAGGACAGAGTGATAGACCTGCCAGTTTACCTGCGAACGAGTAACGATATTGCCCGCCGAGTCGGTCATGTACGCCAGCAGATAATACTTGTTATTGTAAGCCATCGTATCTACATGGTACGTAAATTTGGCGAACGTCTTCTCGTACACCTCGATCTCATTCCAAATCTTCGTCACATCGTCCAGATAGGTGTCAAACGTCTGATTTCCGGTTCGGGTACCATCCCAATCCCATACATAGGGAGCTTTCTCTTTTTTAGGCTTCGCAGCCGACACTTGAATGGAGAACATGGCTACAGTAGCCAAAAGAAGGTAAGAAAAAATCTTTTTCATAGGATTTTATTAATTATAAGGATTTATAAAGTAATGTTGATTTCGGAGTCAGCAGCGGGGACAAGATGTGCCGTCTTCTCGCCGTCAAAGATGATATAGTCATATCCGTCCGGCAGGATCACAGAATAAGACCCGTCGGCGCGCACAGAGCCAATGAGTTTCTTCGGCGATTTGGATTTGGGTTTAGCCTCCTTACAAGCATAGATGGAGATGGTATTGAGCGCCATAGACGATTTATAGAGCCGCACCATGCCATGAGCGGAAGGACGGGACTTGGTAACGGTCACTTTCTTTGTGGTCTGACCGAGCGGATGGGAAGTGAGTTTCTCCTGCGCGGCAGAGGCCATCTGTTTGAAAGGCTTGGACTGCGGGTATTTCTGGGAAAGTTTGAGCGCAGCCTTATACGCCAACTGGAGGTAGTGATAAGTCGAATCCGAGTTATAGCCATACGTGGCAGCTTGTTCCGAGGCGATGCGGTTCGCTTTCTCATGGAGGAAGGTGAATTTACGCATATACCGCATATTGTCATACTCCTCCTGCAGAGGCTGCAACATCTCGGACGGGCAGTCGGTATGCTTCATCGCCGCGTCGTACATGCCTGCCGCCTTGCGGAAATACTCCGAGTCGGAATGCTCAAAGCGGTCCTTATACAGGCGTCTTGCCTCTTCCAGCTTTGCCTCAAAAGACTCGGCTACCAGCACGGTGTCCACCTCCTTCTCCGGCACAGAAATGACGAGCCGGTATGTCGAACCTATCTCCAGCGATTTGATCTCACCGGAAGACGCTTCGGCAAAGAGCACCGGCAACACCTCATAACGGGGATGAGAAACCGAAACCTTCTTCGCTCCCTTCGCCATATATACCCAATATTCATTCTGGTGCTTTTCTGCGGGTCCTAAGATATAACTGCCCTGAAAGGTGATCGGATCCTCGCAGAGGACTTGGATCTTAACCAGCGCACAGAGGTCGCTGTCCATGTCAAACCGCGGCGCAGTACGGGCAGCGAGGTCCTGCAGATCCTGTTTAAACGAAACCACAGCCATGGTCTCCTCCTGCGCGTATAGCGCGAGGGAACACAAGGCGAAGAATAAGAGAGTTATTTTTTTCATAGGCTTTATAGAAACGATTAAATATCAAAATCATTAAGCGAGAAAATCTCGTCGTCCGGAATGCGCGAACCGTTGAGTTGGTCGGGCTGCCACGTACGGACGTGGATCTGAGGCTGGTTCTCGTTGGTGAAATCCCAGAGGAGGAAGAGGTATCCCTCATCGTGATAGCGGGACGATGTATAGCCCTGGTGGAGCGTAACGCCGTAGAAATGCGGATTCACGGGATGGCGGAGCACCTTGATATCGTCAAACGTGACGCGGATATAAGCATTGTTGGCAAACGTCCGACGGAGATTAGTCAGATACTCCTGCTTGGACTGCTTCTTATAGACGATCTTATCGGGCAGGGCGATATTGTCCTTCTTGCGGGAGATGACTCTGCCGGTGATAATAAGCGCATCGTCCGAAAAGACCTGCTCCAGGAAATTGATATCCTTGGTGTTATAGGACGTACGGAACTGCTCCACATAGTCAAGGATCAATTGACGGCGGCGCAGGTCGGTGATCTGTTTATTGGATTTAATGACCGCCTGGTAGAGATTATTGCTGAGAGAGAGATAGAAAGACTCCATGTTTCCGCGGGTGTCGAAACTGACGACAGCCTCCTGGTACTCCTGCTCGTTGAAAGAGCGGTCCTCGCGGGGTTTCATCATCAGCGGGATATTACGGATCTGGTATCCGGTTCCGGTCGTGATACAGCGCTCCGAAATAGTCTCCTCAGTACATACGAACGGCGCATTCTCCCAAAGCATAGAAAGGGAGAGCTGGATCGAGGGCGTGAGCCGGAAAGCAGCTAAATTGAGTGCGCGTCCATTGTTCTGGGCATCGTTGATCTCGGTCAGCAGCGCAGACAGATCGCGCTCTATCTTCGCACGCACGGCTTCGTCGTCCAAGCCGTCGGAGATAGTGAGTTGCACATTCGCCATCGCAAGGACGGGCAGAAAAATCAAAATAGAAAAGAGATATTTTCGCATAGTAACAGGGTTTTATTGTTTGATATTATGGGTCGGTACAAATGCCGTAAGGTTTGCTTCCAGTATTCCTTCGTCCATAGAAAGGTACTTCATCGGAATCCAAACAGAGAGGACATGCCGGTATGCCAAATCGTTGTTTTGCGCAATGACGAGCACTCGCAGGCTCTCGGCAGACTCCTCCTCGATGGCGGCGAAACAGCTCATCTGCTCTGCCGCCAGATAATTGAGCCACTGCTCCAAAGAGACGGTATAGCGCGTCTGCTTGAATCCATAGAGGGACTGGGTGATTTGGAGCAGATAGTTCTTTCTCTCCTCTCCGCAGAAGAGGCGAAGGATAGTAGTATCGAGCGCGGAAGGCGAAGGCAGGTTGATCTCCGGGAAATGAACGGTGTCGATGCTTCGGCTGCGTGCAGGCGCCGCCGCAATGCGGGAAGGCATTTGCTTCTCTATCTCCGGCAGGGAAAGTCCCAAGATCAGTTCGTATGAGATGGGGAAAGTGGCACGCAGGAGGGTATCAGCGCCATTCGCCCATGTGACTTCGTACGCCTTGTCATCATACCGCCGGAGGGAAAAAGCCGTGGTATCCGTAGCAGCATCCAGCGCTTCGATAGAGCCGGACAGAACGACGAACTTATCGTCGTACATCTTCTGATAAACGGAGACGTTCGGTTCGTTCCAAGCACGCAAGGAAGCGATATACCGGTCCAGGAAATCGCATATCTGCGGATGGTCAGTAGCGCAAGGCATTCCTGCCGCTCGGACGCTCAGCCCGAGCAACAGCAAGAGAGCCGATATGCTACTGCTCCAGCGCATCACATTCCGATAATAATACTGCCCTTCACATTATTGGCGGAGTCGTACCACACGCCCTGTACCAACTTGCCGTCCACAAACTCACCGATGATATAGTCGCCTTTCTCGGCGGTGCGATGTTGCGGATCGCGGGAGTCGATCAGATGCGATTTGGTATAGCGCATCGTGCCCACTCCATTCGGTTTTCCGCCCTTCCACGCACCGGACCACTGACCATAGTCTAACTTATTGCTCGTCTGCGCAGGCTTTGAAGCGGGTTGCTCCGCAGGCTGGGCGGCTTGCACTTTGGCTGCCGGCTCTTCCACAGGCACTACTGCCTCTACCGCAGGTTCCGGAGAGTGCTCCTCTTTGCTTCCCGGCATGAACAGAAGGGCACAAACGACAATCGCCACTATCGCCACTCCTATACCGATCCAAAGGAACTTCTTATTGTCCTTCTTATCCGGTTCGCCCTTAAACTCCGCAGGGTCTTTCGGCTCAAAGGACCCTTTCGGTCCCATAACTGGTTCTACAGGCTCCACCGGAGGTGTTGGGGTAACAGGTGCTTGTTCGGCTCTACCGAAGATATCGGCAGGGCTGGCTTCCTCTGCTGCAGTACCCTCGAAATTACCGAAAGCATTGCTGTTAATGTCATTAAATTCGCTCATAGGTTTTTTCCATTAAAAGTAATAAACTATTTTTCCGCGCAAAAGTACAAATAATTTTTGATATATGCAAAAAAAATCTGCATTTTTTCATGCAGATTGATTTTTTTAGGGTTTAATGCAACGGAATATGCCGATCTTGCTTCCATCGTTTGAACTCTATTTGCATTTGGTTTCTGGTCTGCGGCGTGCAGTACACCTCCGTAAAACGCTCCCATATATAATTGACCGCAAGGGCAGAGGGATGGACGAGATCGTCAGCGTAAAACCTATAGTCCCGCAGTTCGTCCAGCACAATCTCGTACGAGGGGAAATAGGAAACCCCACTCGACCTCCCCCCAAGGGAGGCGAGTTGCTCTACCGCCATCAGAAGCGTAGCTTTGGAGAGTTGGTTCTCGTGCAGCCCGTCGCGTATATGGCGGATGGGCGAGACGGTGAAGAGCCAATGTATGTCGGGATAGCGGTCCACTATCGGACGCCAGGCTTCGACGATCTCATCGACCGAAAGCCGACGGCGGGAGAAACAACTCTCCGGCATTTTATGGCAGTTAGCCACGATGTGTCCCTCCATCTCATACACCCACGCGGAACCGAAAGTGACGATCACGACCGTTGCCTCTGCGAGGGCATTTTGCATCGTTTCTATAGAGCCGCGCACGGCTTGCTCTGCGTCCTCTTTATTCGGACGGGAGAAAGCGCCGTGATGCGCCATGGAATGCCAAAGCCCGTCGTGATTAATCATTGGAAGATTTGAAGATTCAGATATTTGAAGATTGATCGCTTGCGCGATAGAGAGCGGGTTATAGAGCGTGCCGAAAGGATTCGAAGTGACATGCAGACCGCGACGGCGCATCTGCTCCCCCATCTCGTCCGCGAAACACGAACCCAGCATGAGGATCCGGTCCTCATACCCGATCTGCCATTCCGATGGCTTGATATCTACTATTGTTTGCAGTTTCATTCGTAGTGCATTACTTTCGCAGGGCTGATTTTCGCAATGATCATAGAGGGCAAAAGAAGAATCAGCAGAGACAGTATAATAGTCATTATATTGAGCGCCAACAGCCATCCCCAAGGGAACGCAATCGGCACATACGAGACATAATACGTAGCGGCATCAAGGGGAATGATATGGGTATAATATTGAATTGCCGCCAGCGCGAATCCGATGAGATTGCCATAGAGCACACCCTTGCCGATCAAGAGTGCAGCCTGGGTGAGGAAAATACGACGGATGAAACGATTCGTAGCGCCGAGAGCTTTGAGGGTGCCGATCAGTTGCACACCGTCCAAGATCAAAATGATCAGTCCCGAGACGATATTGAATCCTGCTACAAGAAGCATTAAGATAATAATGACCACTACGTTCATATCCAGCAGATCCAGCCAAGCGAAGACAGCAGGGTTCTGCTCCTGCAATGTCTGCACATAATATACATTATATCCGTCCTCGTCCAGATGGTTGACCGTAGCAAAATAGATGCGATCCGCCGTTTCGTCCAGATAGCGCGTGTCGTCCACCAGAATCTCCACGCCGGAGTAATAAGATTCCTCGCCTTCGGCAGGAAGAGAGACCATCAAAAGTCGCTGCGCAGTTTCAAGAGGCGCTGCGACGAACAGGTCATCAAACTGCGAAAAACCGGTCTCGTATATTCCCGATATACTAAACCGCCGCGCACGCACATCATTCTCATCCACGAAATAAGCAAAGACCGGATCCCCCACCTCCAATTGCAGTTCACTCGCCACCGCACGGGAGAGCAGCACCTGATTGGGTTCGACGGGTAACTCGCCTGCTACTAAATTATGCGCAAAGAAAGCCCAATAGTCCGTGCCCTTCAACACCATGCCGTGAAACGCGCTGTCGGTCTTGAGCATGCCCGGTTTGGTCACAAACGGCGCCGCCGCTACGACATGGGGATACTGCCCCAGTTTCGTCAACAGCGAGTCCGACACAGGGATCGGTTGAAGGTCGTACGTGTTGTTATTGTCGAACGAGACTACCTGTATATGCGCACCGAATCCCGCTACCTTTTGGGTCACCGTCTGCTTGAATCCCACAACGATACAGATTGTCAAAATCATGACCATCACGCCGACCACCATTCCGGCTAACGCAACGCGAATAGCAGGACGCGAATGACGTCCCTCTTCTTCGGCAGAAAAATAAAGTCGCATTGCCAGCGCTATTTCGGGTATCTTCGGCATGATTTTTGTAGCGAATTTTACGAATACCTAGGTGTACCTAGGACAACCTATAATTATGTTCAAAAAACTATCTTTTATTCTATTTATCGCCCTCATGTCGGGCGGTTTATGGGCACAAGAGCCTGCCGGTGAACGTCCTCAACGTACGCCCGAGGAGGAGGCTTTGACGCAGACCACACGGTTGGTGCGCGAGTTGGGTATTCACGACTCAGTGCGCATTGACACGATTTATCGTATGCACCTGAAGTATGCCAAGTATCGCCAGAAGGGTTTGAGCCGCGCGGAGAACATGGAACGCATGCAAGCCATCTACGACGAGTTGAAACGACTCCTGACGAAAGAGGAGTTTGAGCGGTTTATGAACCACCCGGCGGAGCAGCCTCGACGTCCACGCGGAGCCAATACCTTAATGCGGCAAAGACAAGCACCGCCCACAGCGCCCCAATCAGCAGACCAACAATGATATCCGAGGGGTAATGCACCCCGAGATACATTCGGCTATAGCAATTCAGAGCCACCCAGGTCATCAGACTTGCGGTGGCTGTTTTGTTTCTGTACAGCAAGCTGAATAGCAATCCGCACGCCATCGTGTTCGCCGCATGCGAGGAGCAAAAACCGTATCTTCCGCCCGTGTATCCGTTCACCAAATGCAACGGATCGAGCGCCGGTTCGTGGGTCGGACGCAAGCGGCACACAAGCGGTTTTATCAGCCCGCTGCAAAGCCAGTCGCTAAGCCCCACCGCTATACCAAAACCGATCAAGATCAAGAGGACCGTTCTCCAAGAGCGGTATCTCCATGCGATCAACCCCGCCAGCAGTACATAGAGCGGAATCCAAGTCTTCGCGCGGCTGATCGTCCACATCGCGCTATCCAGCCACGGTGCCGAATGACCGTTGATCCATAGTAATATGTCTGCGTCAATATTCAATATTCTTTATTCATTGACTAATACCGCAGTATGGCAAGCCACGACCGCTGCTGTTTCGGTACGCAGCCGAGAATTGCCCAGACTGACAGGGATAAAACCAGCCGCAAGCGCCTCTGCGATCTCTTGTTCGCTGAAATCGCCCTCCGGTCCGATGAGTACCAGCACGTCCCTACCCCGCTCTATCTCGTTCTTCAGTACCCGCTTGTCCTCTTTGTAGCAATGGGCGATAAATTTCTGCGTGCTAATGTCCTCTTTCTGACGGCTTATAAACTCATCGTATGATGTCAGCTCATGCAGCACCGGCAGGTACGGCGTGAGACTCTGTTTGGCAGCAGAGAGGATGATTTTCTCTAAGCGGTCGGTACGCAGCTGTTTGCGCTCCGAGAAACGGCACAGGAGCGGTGTGATCTCGTCCACACCGATCTCCACACATTTCTCGACCGCCCACTCCAGACGCTCGATATTCTTAGTCGGCGCCACGGCTATATGCAGATGAAAATGATGGTGCGGCTCCTGTTTTTCGCGAGAGAGGATCTCAAAATCGCAATGCTTGGGATGCGGGTTCGTGATCCGCGCGGTGTACGTTGTGCCCTTACCATCGGTGATCAGAATCTCATCGCCGACGCTGTATCGCAGCACCCGCACGCAATGCCCGCTCTCTTCCTCCGAGAGCGTCTGCTTGGTCTCTATGTCCGGACAATAAAACAAATACATCGTATTTGTAGTTTGTAGTTTACAATTCCGATTCCTTGAGTCGCTCGGCGTTTTCGGCTACTTGCAGGGCGTCGATCACACCTTGTATATCGCCGTCCATGAACGCCGCGAGGTTATAAACCGTATATCCGATACGATGGTCGGTAATACGTCCTTGCGGGTAGTTGTACGTGCGGATCTTGGCAGAGCGGTCACCCGTGGAGACCATGGTCTTGCGCCGCGCAGCGATGTCGTCAATATATTTCTGGTGCTCCTTATCATATATCTGCGTGCGCAGGCGCGAAAGCGCGCGTTCCTTATTCTTCGGCTGGTCGCGTGTCTCGGTACACTCGATCAGGATCTCCTGCACTTCGCCCGTGTTGGGGTTCCGCCAGTTATACCGCAGCCGCACGCCGGACTCCACCTTGTTGACGTTCTGTCCTCCGGCACCGCCGGAACGGAAAGTCTCCCATTTGATCTCGCCTTCGTTGATATGCACTTCGAACTCGTCCGCTTCGGGCAGCACAGCTACAGTGGCAGCCGAGGTATGCACGCGTCCCTGGGTCTCCGTCACCGGCACACGCTGCACGCGATGAACACCGGATTCATATTTGAGCGTGCCATACACATTCACACCCGTCACATTGAAGATGATCTCCTTGTATCCGCCGGAAGCGCCTTCGGTGAATGACGAAACGGTGTATTTGAATCCCTTGATTTCGAAATACTTAGTGTACATGCGGAAGAGGTCTCCGGCAAAGATCGCCGCTTCGTCTCCTCCTGTACCGCCGCGAATCTCCATCACCACATTCTTGCCGTCTTCGGGATCTTGCGGCAGGAGTTGCAACCTCAACTCTTCTTCCAGTTTGGGTATCTGCGGCTCCAGTTCATCGATCTCCGCTTTCGCCATCTCTTTCAGTTCGGGATCCGACTCATTGAAAAAGAGGTCTTTGGCTGCCTGCAAGTCGGTCACTGCTTTCTTGTACCGCCGTGCACACTCCAGCACCCGCTCCAGATCATGGTATTCGCGGTTGAGACGCACATAGCGCGCCTGATCGGCTATCACAGAGGGGTCTGTAATCAAGAGAGACACCTCGTGAAACTTCGCCTCCAGTCCTTCTATTTTTGATAAAATATCCAATGTTTTACAAATTAATAAATGTCAAATCTCAAATCATACGCCTGCAAGGTGTTTTGCAGCAGGCTGACTATAGTCATCGGACCTACTCCTCCGGGTACAGGAGTGATCGCTCCGGCAATAGGCTCCACGTGTTCGAAATCGACATCGCCGACGAGCCGGTAACCCTTCGGCGAAGCGGGATCGTCCACTCGGTTAATTCCCACATCAATGATGGTCGCGCCGGGTTTGACCATGTCGGCAGTCAGTAGTTTGGGACTGCCTGCGGCTACAATGATGATATCCGCCGTGCGACAAATAGAAGCCAGATCTTGGGTCTTGGAATGGCAGATGGTGACCGTGGCGTCGCCTAAAGAAGATGCGCTCATGCCAGGCAGACTCAGATACGGACGCTGCATCAGCAGCAAAGCAACGGGTTTTCCGACGATATTGGAACGTCCGATCACCACCACATGCTTGCCCTCCGTGGGGATGTTATATCGCGCGAGTAGTTCGCGGATGCCGCGGGGCGTGGCGCTGATGATAGACGGCAGTCCCTGAACGGTCCTGCCCACATTCTCCGGCGTCAAACCGTCCACATCCTTGCGGTAGTCGATGGCGGAAAGGATTTTCGTCTCGCATACATGTTCCGGCAGAGGCAGTTGCACAATGAAACCGTCTATTGCTGGGTCGTTGTTGAGCCGTTGCACTTCGGCAAGCAGTTCCGCCTCCGTCACCTCGCTTTCGAACGCGATTTTCTCCGCCTCAATACCCACTTCGGCGCAAGCCTTGATCTTGTTTGCCACATAGGTTTCACTCGCGGGGTTATGTCCTACGATCACGATCGCCAGTTTCGGCGCACGCTTGCCTGCCACGCGGAGCGCCTCTATCTGCTCCCGCAACTCGCCGCGGATCTCTGCTGCTATTTTCTTGCCGTCTAAAATCATTTGCCTTCCTCCTTCAACCTTTCATGTTCCTTCTCGTGCTTTTTCTCCCATCGCATCACTTTGAACTCCTCCCATATCTTCTTCCATTCGCGTTGGGTGATGTACCATTTGTCTTCGCGTTTGGGCGGACGATACACCGGTCGTGTCTCGATCTGCACATTGCGTTTGAGTGAATCCACGTTGTATGCCTGCGCGAGGCTGTCGCCTAATAAGATCGCGTCCTGTTCGTCGGCTTTGTGAATCCGCAGTTCGTCCACTTTCATCTCCGTTGCCGGGTCGTCGTTCGGCATGGCGCGCAGCTCGGCGGCGAACATCCGCACCACTTTGTACGCTCCGAATCCAAGTACCGCTACCAAGATCACAATCAGTCCGTAATACGCCTGTTTGTCCTTCATCCGCACAGCTCCGCCGATACCGTTATTGGTCGATCGGTGGATGTGGTGGCGATGATGTTTCTCTTTCTTCTCGCCCCATCCCGGCTGATATGTCTTCTCCTCTTTCAACTCTCAATTCTCAATTCTCAATTACCGTCTCTTCCCTCCCATCTGCTGCACTTTGCGCATCATTTTGGCGGTCTGGTCAAACTGCTTCAGGAAACGGTTAAGGGCTACTATATCCACTCCTGCGCCGCGGGCGATACGCGCTTTGCGGCTGCCGTTCAGGATTGCAGGGTTAGCACGCTCTTCCGGCGTCATGGAGTTGATCATTGCCTCGATGGGTTTGAAGGCATCATCGCTGATCTCCACGCCTTTGAGGGCTTTGTCCATGCCGGGGATCATACCCATCAACTCCTTCATCGAACCCATCTTCTTGATCTGCGCCAGCTGACCCAGGAAATCGTTGAAGTCGAATTGGTTTTTAGCTATTTTCTTGCTGATCCGTCGTGCCTCGGCTTCGTCGTATTGCTCCTGCGCACGCTCGACGAGCGAAACGACATCACCCATACCGAGTATTCGGTCCGCCATACGCGCAGGGTGGAAGACGTCGAGCGCCTCCATTTTCTCGCCCGTTCCGATGAACTTGATCGGTTTATCAACTACCGAACGGATCGAGAGAGCCGCACCACCTCGTGCGTCGCCGTCCAGTTTGGTCAGTACCACACCGTCGAAATCAATCCGGTCGTTGAACTCTTTCGCGGTGTTGACGGCATCCTGTCCGGTCATGGCATCAACCACGAACAGCGTCTCGCTCGGTGTGATCGCTTCTTTGATCGCAGCGATCTCCTGCATCATCTGCTCATCTACCGCCAGACGTCCGGCTGTATCGACGATCACTACGTCATACCCCATCCGTTTCGCCTCAGCGATAGCTGCCTGCGCTTTTTTCACGGGATTGGCTTCGTCCAGACCAAGATACACATTCGCTTTGATCTGCTCGCCCAACACGCGCAACTGCTCAATAGCCGCAGGCCTGTACACGTCGCAGGCGACGAGCATCACACGCTTGTTCTTTTTCGTCTGAAGGTAGTTCGCCAGCTTGGCGGCAAATGTCGTCTTACCGCTACCCTGCAAACCGGACATCAGAATGACTGCCGGATTGCCTTTCAGGTTCACTTCCTGCGCTTCGCCGCCCATCAGCTCTGCCAGCTCGTCATGGGTGATCTTGATCATCAACTGACCCGGACGCACAGCGTTGATCACGTTCTGACCGATCGCTTTTTCCTTCACGCGGTCGGTAAACTGCTTCGCGGTCTTGTAGTTCACATCCGCCTCCAGCAGCGCCTTGCGGATGTCTTTTACTGTCTCCGCAATATTGATCTCGGTAATACGACCCTCACCTTTGAGAATCTTGAAACTTCTCTCTAATCGTTCGCTTAAATTATCAAACATTTTACTCCTAATTTACAATTTGGGTGCAAAGGTACTAAAAATTTTTTACATATGCAAATATTTGCATATTTTATACTGAAATATTTGTTTTTTTGTCCATACACCTCTCTCCTTTTGTCCGAACACTCCTCTCTCTTTTTGACCAAACACCTCTCTCTTTTTGCCCGAACACCCCACACTCTCCAGTATTATATACTATGTATATAATACCATATAAAGTACAAGAAAAATCCTTCATTTTTCCTGAAATTAGTGCGTGATAAGTGCGTGATAAGTGCGAGATAAGTGCGTGATAAGTGCGTCATTTTCGGGGTAGGTGCCTGGTAATTAGTACCTTCCGTCCCCTCCGTCTGCGCCTTCCGTCATGATTTTTTTGTATATTTTCTTGCATATCTCGCCAAAAAGCAGTACCTTTGCGCCGGAAATTCAGCAAATCTACTATGGTCATTTATTTCTCCGGCACAGGAAACAGTCTTGCTATCGCACGGGCGATTGCAGAGGCGACGAAAGACCAGGTTCTGCCCTTGGTGGAAGCCGTGCGGCAGGATCTGAGTAAGGAAAAACGCATCGGTCTGGTCTATCCTTCTTATGATTTCAACGCGCCTCCGGCGGTGCGCAACCTCGTTCCGCGTCTGAAACTCAATCCGCAGGCGTACGTGTTCATTATTATCCCTTGCGGCGCGCAGGCGGGCAACTCCTCGTGGACAGTACGGAAACTCCTGCAGCAGAAAGGGATAGAAGTCGCATATATCCATAAGATCCGCGTGCCGGATAACAGCGCGATCGTCTTCGGGCGCAATCCCAATGACCAGAAATGGAAGTTCGAACGCTTCTCCAAACGCTTGGAGACCATTCTCTCGGACATCCGCGCGGAGCGCCGCGCGCATCACTATAGCTGGTGGAGTCCGCTGGCATGGATCATGGGCACCGAGCGGATGCAACAATGGATGATCCGCACCTTCCGTCCCTCGGTCAACGCAGAGAAATGTATCGGTTGCGGTATTTGCACCCGCGTCTGTCCGATGCGCAATATCGCGCTAACCGACCGCGAGACGCCCAACGATCGGTCTGCGGAGGTTGCTGCCATCGGTCCGCATTGTACTGCCTGTCTGGCGTGTTTGCATGCTTGTCCGCAGCAAGCGATCGAAACGGGAAACAACCCCACCCTCAAAGAGCGTCAGTACCGCCATCCGCAGATCAAAACAACCGATCTATTCCTGCGCAAATGACACTTCCGAATTGCATTTTGTGCTACTTTTTGACCTAAAAATGCACTATTTCGCAAAAAAAATTTGCGTATATAAAAAAAAAGCAGTACCTTTGCACCCGCTTTTACCAAATGGTACATGGTAAATGACTAAATGGTACATGAGGAGAGTTGTCTGAGTGGTCGAAAGAGCCGCACTCGAAATGCGGTATACGCATTACGTCGTATCGGGGGTTCGAATCCCTCACTCTCCGCTTTAAAGCCTTGATTTACAAGGGGTGCAGCAGGTAAAACGTTGATTTACATAGCGATCAAAAGGAAAGTTGTCTGAGTGGTCGAAAGAGCTGCACTCGAAATGCAGTGAACCCAGCTAGTGGTTCCGGGGGTTCGAATCCCTCACTCTCCGCAGACGCTGTAAATCAATAAGTTACGGCAAACTCCGAAAAAAATCGGGTCAAAATCGGGTCAAAATCGGGTCAAACTGATTTTACCGATTTATAAAAAAAAAGCATTCACATTTCTTCTGTTGGTGGAGACGCTAACAGAAGAAAAAAAATGCAATCAAGTCTAACTTTTCAGCAGACCTCTGCTAATTTCGTTCCAGCCTCTTTAAGGCATGACAGTAATGGGTGGTACATCACGTACTACGCTTTCAACACGCTCGTCAACAAGTTAGAGCGTAAGAGACTTAAACTAAATCTCCTGCGCCGACGCTGTCGTAATGTCATTGAGTTCAAGATGCAAGTTAGTGACATTATGCACACGATTGACAGTCATCTACAAGCACAATCCCAAATTACGGAGCAGTTCTTGGCAACTACCAAGCAGCCGATGATGCAGCCCATGGAGGTGTTCCAACCCGCTATGCAGCCTATGACAGTTATGCAGCAGACCGGACAGCCTGTAGTCGTAATGCAGGCCGGATTCCCTACCGTCTATCAGCAAGGCGCGCCTATCCAGCAAGCAGCGGCTACAAGCACTTCGGAAGTGGAACAGCCAAAGGCGGTGCAGCAAGCAATGCAGAATCTACCCAATACGGGCGAGAGCGTGCGTTACTATAAGAGCCTTGATGAGGTAACAAAAATCTACGTTACAGAGCGCGCCAAGGAACTACGCCCACAAACCATGCGTAGCTATAAAAGCTTCTGTAAGATGCTGCGTGAATGGGCTAATGAAAATTACCCCGGCATCAAGTGCAGTCAGTTCGGCAAACCACATGCCGTTGAGTTCCTTGACGCTATGGCTGCCAAGAACCTTGGGCCGAGCACCTATAACAACATGATCCGTCTGGGTAGCGTATTCTTCCTCTGGTGCAAGACGAAGTGCTATGCACGCGAGAACCCGTTTGAGGGTCAGAAACGCAAACGTGTGTTGGAGAAAACGCGTACCATCATTAAGCCGGAAGACCAAGTGCGTATCGATAAATGGTTTGAGGAGAATCAGCCGGAGATGCGCATCATAAGCCGCCTGATATATACCTCTCTACTCAGACCTATCGAGATCACGCGCATACAGGTAAAGCAGATTGACTTTGTGAAACATTGCATCGTCATGCCTAAGGAAAAGACCAAAACGTGGGAGTCTCGCGAAGGTCGTATGGATGCAGAATTAGAAGAAATGCTCCGCAAACACGTGCAAGGTGCCAAGCCGGATGATTACCTCTTTGCAGACAGCCTCTGGCGCTGTGGTAAACGACCTATGGGCAATGGCACCTATGGCAAGGCATGGGACAGAATGCGAACGGCATTGAAACTCCCTGCAGAATATCAGCTATATTCCCTCAAAGATACGGCTATTAACAGCATGCTCAAGGCTGGTGTGGATGATCTATCCGTCATGCAGGCAGCAGGACACAAGGACTTGAGTATGACCACCATCTATGCGAACCACCACGACGACAAACTGATTGACAACCTCAACCAGAAGGCGCCAAAGTTCGCGGTGGGCTAATGACTGTCATTCATCGAGGACGGGGTAAAATACCCCCTTCAGCAGTTGGGACATCCCGTTCTCGGTGAAAGTGGCCGTTATCTTCTCGCACACGTATCTCTTACCGAAGATAATGAATACGGAGCGCACATTGGGAATATCGTCCGCTAAAAACTTGAAGATGTATTTCTTGGTAGGGTCTATCTTGTCCGGCTCCTGATAGTCGTTGAATGTATTGGAAACGAGCGAAAGCGACCATCCGCCCTGCGTACACGACCAGTCCGGATAGAACGTCACAACATCTATATGCGGATGCTTATACATGCTATAAATGCTCTCTCCTGACCAAAATCCCACGTATATCTTATCAAGGAATTCCTCATCTTCCGAAGCGAAGTCCATTCCCTTTATGCAATAGTCGGTTTCCGGAGCGAGGTGCGCCATAGCTTCCACCCAATCAGAATAGCCATTATACGGCTGACTTGATTTCTCGTTCTTCAGATCCGGCATTTCCATGAAAATGACCTGCCCCTGCAATGGTCCTGTATCATCTAACCATGCCGGCACAATCTTCAGTTCCTTTGTCTCTCCTTCCTCACTTACGATACGAGGCTCAAAGGAGTTCACTATCTGAGGCGCAACGTAGTATCTAAACACAGCAGAAGGCTCATCACCAACCGAAGTGTCATATAACTTCTCCGTATTGGTCACACGACCTATAACGTACCGGTTAATGTCGCGGCAGTACCAAAGGCGGCTTATAGACCCAACGAAAACGTCTGTACTATCACGTACTTTATAGTTCCTACTTATGCCCTTTTGAGACAGCTCCGCTGCCGTCTCACATTCTTCATACAATGAGCCACCACTATTCCTCCAAAAACGAATAAACTCCGGATTGTGGTAGTATTTCCACATACGATGGCTGCTGTCGGCATATTTGAGGTTGACACAACCTTTATACTTACAATCTCCGGCATCCTGCGTTACCATCTCGTAATCATTCAAAACATGTTGGAGTTGTGTCACACCACAACTCTCTATCACATGACGGCTGAACCGGAATGTAACTTTCCGCTGCAAGCGGTCAATATCAAATTCACAGTTCATCAGCAGCTCCAATTCCTCCAAGAAATCAGTCATTGTCCAATGGGGCAATGCACGTGCAAAATTGGCTATATTCCAAGCCGCAGGCAAGGTGTTGCACACCAATAAATAGCGATAATTGCTATTCTCCCATGCCGTAAAATCGTACGTAAAACCGAGCACATCACACATACGTTTTACAAGGTAAATCATATAAGGTTGGAACGACAATTTATTACAGTTCCAAGATGCTCCGTTTGCAGACAAGTTCATCTTGTTTTGGATGTTGCCGCTGGAGTTATTGACCCAAGGCAAAGCAACGTAATCGCTCCGTCGATTAACGGTGTTAACAGGGTTATTCGCGGGCGTCGTATCCGGATAACCCAACTCCAATTCATTGATATAAACATCATCAAACGAGGACACGAAATTAGTTACGGAACGCCCTTCGAGGAATTGAGTTCTGACCTGCACATCGTCCAATTCTGTGACGGTAATCGAACCCTTCTTATAGAAGGATTTGTCGCGCAATTCACACTCGAAGAGAAGCGTTCCCTTTTCCACGTCCTTCCGAGTAATATGCCCGAAAATAGCTACATTTTGCGGGCAGTCTTTGAGCGGAAAAGTTATGGCTAAAGAGTAACTGTCAGCACCGGAAAAATAGCGGTTCTCCGAGATAAATTCAAAGGTGGATTTCTCCTTTAAGGCAGCCACCATGCCGTTTATAAGAATTATCATTGCCTACGTGATTTAGGGGTTTTATTCTTCATAAGTTGATCATACTCTTCCTGTGCCTTCATAATGCCTTTATCGCCGGTGACAGTATTCACCGTTACAAAAGGTTCGTTGAGACGCTTGGAGAGGTCGTCCATAGTAGAACTATATGCTGCTATGGCCGACGCAGTAGCTGCAAGCGACCGCTCAAGCCGACCGTCTTGCGAGGCTTGTGCAACGACCGTTGGTGCTGTTATTTGTCGCGAAACATCAGCTGCAGAAAGCACTCCCATTTGGTTTGTGCGCTGCGCATAGTCGAGCGTGTTCACCATCGCCCTCGCTTGCGGGTTTGCAAGCAGTTGCTGTGAAGCGACCCACTCACCGGCATGGACTACGCCAACTTCCTTGTATTTCGGTCCGGCAGGAGTAAATCCACCTTCGGCATAGCCCTGTGATTCAGACGCTTGTTGCTGCTTTTTAATGGATGCAATCTGTATTGCTCCGGCAGCAACGGCCATTGCAGCAGCAATAGGTGCCAGGATAAAACCGACAACCGGGATTGCAGCAGCCGAGGAGTAAGCAGAAATGGCAGACATGGCAGTCTGCGCAACGGCTTGGATGACCTGCATGGCAAACATCTTCTTGTTTGCTTCGGCTTTAGCCTTTGACATCTCCTTTTGCTTTTGCTGCTCTAACTGTACTTCTTGGTACTTATTGCCCTCTGCGGCTGAAATCTGTGCGTCGTATGACGATTGAATTTTGGCCGTTTCAATGTCAAGTTCAGCCTGTATCATATCGGAGATGCCCGAGAAGATAGACGACATACCGCTCAAAATGGTTTCGAGCGCACCGGTGAAAGCCTGACCTCCGTCAGACTTGAGCCAATCGGCGATGTCGTCTATTGCCGACCGGTAGGATTTCTTCATCTCCTTGGCGTTCTTGACATTGTACTTGCGACCGAGACGGTATTTCGCTTCTTGGAAGGCACGCTCTAATTTGAGCCTGTCCTTGGCGTTGTCACCGACTGCTTTGAGCATTTGCGCCTGCACAAGTTCCAGCGCGTGAAGGTCGCGCTCATAGCTTTCGGTGTCTGTGGTTTGGTATGCCTTGGTGAATAACTCCTGTCTGAACTTCTCTTGCAGGCGTTTGTCCTCCTGCAAATGTTTCTGTTGGTACTTGAGGGAAGTATCATGATAGTTCTTCTCGGCTTTCAAACGCTCTTTTGACCCTTCTTCATAGAGACCGGCAACCTTGCGCAAGTGTTCCAGTTCTGCAAGTTCTATGGCGTTTTGATACTGCCGAGCCGATAGTTCCCCGTCCATATACCTTTGCTGAAGGACAGCCATGATCTCTTTGTAAGCGGCTTCCTCTTGCTGTACTGTTCCCTCAATGGCATTGTTCTTCTGCTTTTTCAAAGCCTCATAGTACGCCGCCTCGATGGTGACCTGCTCATTCCCTGCAAGGTCGGTGTGAGCAAGTTTCTTCTTGTTATACTGGACTTCGATTTCGAGCATACGCTTGGTGTATGCGTCGTAATCGGCTTCACCCTTGGCGTACGCAATGCGATTGAGGGCTTGCTCACGCTCCTTCCAATCATCCTCTGCTTGGAATTTGTTTGTTTTGCCCTTCTTATCATCTCCACCGGCAGGAGGAGCCGCTGCATTGGGTTTGGGGCTGCCCGTAGGTTCGGGCATGTCAAGACTGATGCCGTTTGCCACATCCTCCAACTCCTGCCACTCCTTTTTGAGCGAGCGTATATGGTGGGTATATTGGCTGATCATGTGGTTGTTTTCCCGAATGGCTTTCTTCACATTTTCTTCGCTCTTATAGCCCTCACCGGTTTGCAGCATTTCTTTATAGATGCGGTTTGCTTCCTCCCATTCATCAACCTGCGCTTGAAGCCGCTTCATCTCATCTTCAAGAGGGATTTGTTTTGTTGCAATATCCTCCAATTTCTCTTGGTTCATCTTCATGCGGATGGACTGCTTGAGCGAAACAAGGTACTTGTCGAGCGCGTCCTTGTTGTCATTGATCAATTTGCCCTCATCCGTAAGCGAAGCATGATAATCCGGGACAATCTCCTGCAAGCGTTTGAGGACTTCACGGCGTTTCTCCAAAGAGAGGTTGTCGTTATTGACAATCTTAGTCAGACTTTGGACTGTTCCGGCTTGTTTGGCATACTCCTCATCAATGGCTTTGTTGTGCTCGTTTATCTGCTGCTGCACGCGCATTTGCCGCTTCTGTGCCTCTGTGAGATTGTTCTGCTCCTTGTTTGCTTCCTTCTGCCGCTTGATGAAAGCATACAATGCCACACCAGCCCCGACAACGGCGGCAGCGAGCAAGCCCCAAGGATTAGACATCATTGTGGCGTTAAGCAGTTTCATAGCTGCGTTTGCCCGGACGACGTTGCCGGTCATTTTGTTATATGCCACCGAAGCCGCGAGAACAGCCACTTTATGCACATGCAGCGCAGCCGTCTTGACGGCAATGAGTGCTGCATGGAGTTTCTCCTTTATCAAGGCGAGATTGACGGCAATAGTATATGCGGCAACTGCTGCAGTAATGGAAGCAATTGCCGCCTTGTGTTCCTTGATAAACTGCACCAGTTTAAGCATCAAACGCATTGTGGCAGACGTGGACGATATGAAGTGCCGCATTACAGGCATTAGCTCTTGACCAAGTGCTATTGCCATTTCCTGAAAGCCTTTGCGTGCTTTGTCCAATCCGGCTTGCACCGTATTGTTCTGCACCTCAAACTCCTTTGTGACTGAGGTGCCTTCCTCAAAGGCTTTTGCGGCTTCTTCCTGTTCCCAAATGAGCATGTCGATGTTTCCGGCAAGTGCCGAAATGACCGCCGAAGCGCGAGCGCCGTTCTCGCCCATGTCTGCAAAGACCGGGGCAAGGACGGACATATCGCCCAACTCGTTTAAGCGGTTGAGCAACATCAATAGACCCTCGTTCGTAGAACTTTTGAGGGCGGCGTTAAACTTTTCAAGGTCCATACCAGTTGCGTTGGCAATCTTCTCGGTGTTCTTGAAAAGATTCATGATAAGTTTGGAGAGAGCCGTGGCTGACATTTCAACTTT
Source organism: Paludibacteraceae bacterium (assembly GCA_017464475.1). Lineage (GTDB taxonomy): Bacteria > Bacteroidota > Bacteroidia > Bacteroidales > Paludibacteraceae > Colicola. The sequence goes on along the minus strand of JAFTZQ010000025.1, from coordinate 3,644 downwards.
CTGTCCTTGGGAATCAAGAACAGCGCCAAATGCCATGACCTGCGGAACGGTCATGCCTGCTTGAGCGCCAACGCCTGCAAGTCGTTGACCGAATTGTGCCAGATATGAAGCTCCTGCCGTGCAGTTCTGGGATAACTCGTTTATGACGGAACCAACAGCGAGGAGCGACCGTTCCGTGCCAAGCCGTTCTTCATCCCCAAATATGGACGTAAGCTTGGAAAGTTGCAATGTCGCCCCCTCTCCGAGCTCATCCAACGCCACATTGATTTGGTCTGCCGCTTTAACGAAACCAAGAACGTCCTCCTCGGAAGTTTTGCCGAGGCGGCCTGCTTCTTGGGCAAGGCGATTGAGTTCTTCGCGCGATGAACGTGTGTCGATCTTCTTAAACGCTTCGTTAAGATGTTCGACTTGCTCGGCGGTCATGCCGGTGTACTTGCGCACCGACGCCATTTCCTGCTCCATCTCGGCATACATCTGCACGGCTTTCTTGCCTGCCATGACTGCACCGGTCAGACCGAGGACGCCGCTTGCGGCGACAGTCTGCCACGTCTGCCACATCGCGTTGAAGCGTTCAATCAGCGTTTGCGACTTCGCCAGTTCCCCGTTGACCTTGGCAATCTCGTCCTTGACCGCTCTTATCTTCCGCGTGTGCGCATTCCATGCTTCCGACCCTCTTTCCATGTACTCCAGCTGCTTGTTCAAAGTGGCAAGCGTCCGCTGCAAATCACGCGGCGAAGCATGGTCGAGCCGTTTAAGGACGGACTCCACCTGCATAGTGGTGGACTCCATTTCCTTGATTTGCCGCTTCACATCGGAAAACTCTTTGCGGAGTTTTTTGAGTGTGACCTTATCACCGGCAGCAGCCGCTTTGGCAATCTGCTCGGTCAGATTGAGTGCTGCCTTTTTGAGGTTGGCAAGCGTCTCTTGTGCTTGTTGTCCGTTTATCTGAAGATTGACGGACGCGTTGGTTGAATAGTCAGACATGATTTGTAAATTTTGCGCAAAAATACAGCCTTTTCCCTCTATTAGAAAAGACACGCCCGGAAAGTGGCGGCGAAGCCTGATTTTACACGGACGGAGCGGCTGATTTTGGTGCTGATTTACTCCAGAAATCTCCGTTTGTCTGCTCTAAAAATTTTCAAAGCGTTGCAAATGCTTTATTTACAGGGGTTTATAAGGGGGCAAAATGAATTTTTGCCCCCTTATTCTGTCGGAAGCCCCCCCAACCGCCCTGCGCTTATGCGCATTTCGCGCTCGGCAGTCGGGAGCGGAATATGCAGTCGGGGCGTGCCCAAGTCTGCCACCTGCCACCGATTTCAAAATGCCGACCTCAAAAGTCTGCTATAATCAAAGGGGGCAAAGTCTCCTATTGCCGCGCATACCTCGCAAGTCTGCATATTGAGGTCTGCCGTCTATGGTCTCACTCTGCGCACGATGACCGAAAGTCTCTCTATTATCAAAGTCCTATAGTCTCACGCGCGCATAATGCGCCTACGAGACTACGCGCGAAGTCTGCCTTGAATGGTCGATATTGCGCCCATACATGAAAAGTCTGCTACTGCTCTGCTGACCGCAAGGGTCTGCCTTGTGGGTCGAACCCAAAAGGTCTGCATGACGCGCGGACACCTAAAAGTCACCTACGGACGCGCCCCCTTTGCAAGTCTCCCTTTGCGCCCACGAGCCAAAGGGTCTGCTACGGCACATAGAGAACCGCCCACCTGCGGCAAAGCCGAGACGGGCGGTAGTGAGCAATACGCACGTGCATAAGTGCTTGCACCTATACACATGCGTGCGAGCCTTGTTTTAAGGTATGGCTATATGATATGCTTCTTATGCAGCCATAAGTAGCCGAAAACAGCACCTATCAAGAGGAGCGTAATACCCAATCCCAATACAATGAACACCGCCGTGAGGTCGGGAGGTTCAGCTCCACCAATGACCTCTTTAGAGTCATCGGTGGATGTATGGGACTGGGTATTGCTCCGTGTGCTGTCGGCCACGTTGGTCTGCTGAAGCACATCAGAGCCATGCCTTTCTTCCTTGTTAATTCGCGGCGCATGTATGGTAATGCGGCTTTTGGGTGCAGGCCTTGCCGTCGGCGGCAAAGCCTGTGCCTTCGTATCTTTGGCATTGAGCGAGTCAGCGACCGGAGCAGGCGCATTATCATACAGTTCAATCGTTATACTATCCGCAGAAGCGGAGAGCGTGGATATAAGACTATCCAAGCGGTGCGTTGTGGTATGTTCCTGGTGCGAAGACTGTGTATCCTGCTGCACCGTTGCTTCTGTCACCGTGTGCCGGGTTGTGTGGCAGGCACAAAGTACTATTGCGCCAAGAAGCACAAAAGCGCGATAGGTTCTGCAGACAGTTTTCATAGCGACGCGTATTCAGATGTGGCATCAAAACAAGGACATGCCTTTGCCGCAAATTCATTGTGTCCGTGAATTGTGGCATTGGGGAACTGTTCTTTGAGAGAGCGCAGAAGTTCGCGCAGGGCGGTTTTCTGCTCATCTGTCCGGGTGTCGGCAGGCTTGCCGTTCAGGTCGAGGCCGCCGACATAGCACACACCTATGGAATTGGCGTTGTGCCCTTGACAATGAGCACCTGCCTTTTCTATGGCTCGCCCTGCGGCGACCTGCCCCTGCTGATTCACAAGGAAATGATAACCGATTTCATTGAAACCGCGTTGGCGATGCCAGCGGTTGATGTCCGCCACGGTGACCACCTGCTCGGGAAACGTGGCTGTGCAATGCACAATGATTTCATTGATCTTTCTCATCTTTGCTGTGGATTTTGAATTTGTAATTGTAATCTATTCCAAGTACTGCACCGGCAAAGGTGAGGATTTCGCCAAAGGCGGTGAGTACCGAGGGGTGAATTTCGCCTGTGGGCGGCACGACGAAGGCGACTATGATGAGTATGCACCCGAAGATGGCCATACTCACGGCGAGGATTAACTGGAGCGTAAGACGACGCTCCTCTTTGGTTTTGGTGGACTTTGTCATAACTATGAGGATTTGAGATAAGCGTGGATATTGATGCGCGAGTTTTCGGAAACAATGGACTCGTTGCTGCCCGAAGCAAAAGCGGTGAGGTGCAGCACTTCTCCTGCAGACATATAGCAGGAGTAATTTATGGGCACGTTGAAGATCTGCGTTGTGCCGGTGAAGTGCGTAGCCATTACGCAATCGGCATAGCGTTCGCCCTCCCCATCGAGTTTGAACCACCGCAGGACACGGTCGGACGTGTAAGAACCTGCCGGTTGGAGGTTCACCTGTCCCGTGATTTGGACGACGCAATCACGCAAGGCGCGCACTATTGGCACACCGTCAGATGTGCCTATGGTTATAAGGGCGCGAAGCGTGTTGTAATCGACTTTGGAAGCATTGATATAGAGTTCCGTTTCGGTTGCGCCGGGTACACGTACCCCTTGCAGCGAGGCAAACAGGAACTCGCCTTCGCGTGCTGCCGTTTGGGCGGCTTCCACTTCCCCTATTTCATTGACCATCTGCTGAAGGACATTGCCGAGGATTTCCGGCGTGATGGAATTGGCTTCCGTTTGGGAGCGCAAATTCGTAATGAGTGCTGTGAGGTTTTGCTGTGACATAAACTATAGGATTTTCAATTTTGGTGCAAAGATAGCT
>JAFTZQ010000005.1 GCA_017464475.1 Paludibacteraceae bacterium | reverse complement strand
TTCTTTCTGATATATTTGCATAAATCAAAATTTATTACTAATTTTGCAGCCGCAAACTCACGCTGGGATGTCTGCGTGATATTTCGGAGTGAGGGAGCAGACATATTTAATGGCGTTTACTAACGCTTGTTTTTGACCATTGAAACCTGAGAAATTTCAAAAGTCGAAAGATTTCAAAAACAAGGCAGTAGTAGATGCCCATGGGTGTATATTTCTATGCCTATGCGTACTAATCAAATCGTACGCATGTGTGATTGTATACACGGCGTGGGTTTCTGCATTGCTTATTCGAATCTTTCGGTTTTCTCAGGACCTCAATGGCGAATAAGCAAAAGAAGAGATCCGCGTTTTTATGCAAAGTAGCAAACCTATTTTAGTAACTTCTCCGCTCTTGCCGGATTTGCAAGAGTTCAACCTATATCTTCAACAGATATGGGATAGTCGCTGGTTGACCAACAACGGCTCCATGCACCGGAAATTGGAGCAGGCTTTAGCGGACTACCTCGGAGTGGAATATATTTCTCTATTTACCAATGGTACACTTCCCTTGATAACGGCGTTGCAAGCTCTTGGTCTCAAAAAAGGCGAAGTTATTACAACTCCATATTCATTTGTAGCCACTACTCATTCTATTTGGTGGAATGGTTTAACCCCTGTTTTTGTCGATGTTGAGCCAACAACCGGCAATATGGATCCATCTAAAATTGAAGATGTCATTACACCCAATACGGTTGCTATTATGCCTGTACATGTGTATGGGCAGCCATGTGATGATGAGCGAATATATGCAATTGCGAAAAGCCACAACTTGAAAGTCATCTATGACGCAGCTCATGCTTTTGGTGTTCGAAAAGAAGGGAAGTCCGTACTCAATTGGGGCGATATTAGTACGATCAGTTTCCATGCGACCAAAGTCTATGGGACAGTAGAAGGCGGCGCGCTTATTTGCCATAGTGCAGAGATGAAGTACCATATAGACAATCTCAAGAACTTTGGTTTTAGGGGCGAGACAACTATCGTTGCTCCGGGTATAAATGGCAAGATGGATGAGATGCGAGCCGCGTTCGGATTATTAAATCTGAAGCAAGTAGATACCGCAATAGACAAGCGTCGTAAAATTGCTATTCAATATCGTGTTGCAATAGATCAGATAGAGGGATTAACTTATTTGTTAGAGCATCCGAATATTCGATATAACTATGGCTATTTCCCAATATTTGTAGATGAAGCGAAATATGGAATGAGCCGCGATGCACTTTATGAAAAACTGAAAGCAAATAATATCTTTGCTCGTCGCTATTTCTATCCTTTAATTAGTACGCTTAATCCGTATAAGGAATATCCTTCTGCTTCTCCAGATAATTTACCCGTAGCGGCGAAGATGGCGAATGAGGTTTTGTGTCTCCCGATGCACCATGAATTGAGTGAAAAAGATGTTGAACGTGTAATAGAATGTATAGAAAAATGAAGCATCTAATTATTGTCGGAGCCCGAGGATGGGGTCGCGAGGTATATGCGAGCACACTAGTATGTCCAGCATATTTAAAAAAGGAATTTGACATTAAAGGATTTCTTGATAGCAAATTATCGGCTTTTGATGGACTAAATGGTAACTATCCTCCAATATTATGTTCTCCAGAAGAATATGAAGTCCAAATGGATGATGTTTTCTTTGTGGCTATGGGAGCATCAGAATGGAGAAAATATTACGTTGATATCATAACTGCAAAAGGAGGCAAATTTCAAACAATCATTTGCGAGGGGAATTGTGTGAATCCTACGGCTTATATAGGTGAGGGGTCGTTTATCTCAGGCTGGTCTTGTGTTTCTGATAATGTGCACATTGGCAAACATTGTATAGTACATCCCTTCTCAAACATTGGTCATAACGTCAATATCGGCAATTTTGTAACCATAGAGGCATTCTCGTTTCTTGGTGGATATTCCGAAATTGGAGATGAATCGGTAATGCATGTCCGCTCTTCATTACTTCGCCAAAAGAAAATTGGTAAAATGGCTGAAGTAGGAGCACACAGTGTCGTCATTCGTAATGTAAAAGACGGAGAGCATGTGTTTGGCAACCCTGCAAAAAAAATTGTCTATTAAAAATTATTACAAAAATTAATACAAACAATTAAATTTTTAAATTTATGGAACTTAATGAATTTGTGGCAAAATTTGCCGACTTATTTGAAGACACTGACACTTCTAACTTTTCTGGAGCAACCGATTTTCGTGACAACGATGAGTGGAGTTCACTTATTGGACTTAGTGTAATTGCTATGGTTGATGAGGAATATGATGTTGCCCTGAAAGGCGATGATGTTAAAAAGGCAAAAACAATTGAAGATTTGTTCAATACTGTAAAGAGTAAAATGTAATGGCTTTCTTGGAATTTAAGAACGTCCGTATTGCCGGAATGGCTGCGGGCGTTCCTAAACACGTTTCTAGTAATCTACACCCGGAGCTAAATGATAATGTTTCTTCTGACTATTCTCCTGAAGATTTTATTGCGACAACAGGCGTAAAGGAAAGAAGAACATCTTCCACTTTATGTACATCCGATTTGTGTTATGGTGCAGCAGAAAGGCTGATTGCAGATTTAGGATGGGATAAAAAAGATATTGAAGGAATCCTTTTTGTGTCTCAAACTCCGGACTATATTCTTCCTGCAACTGCATGTATATTGCAAGATCGCCTGGGGCTAAGTAAAGATTGTTATGCGACAGACATGTCTATAGGCTGTTCGGGATGGCTTTATGGGCTAAGTTCTTTAGCCGCACTAGTCAATTCAGGAGGTATAAAGAAAGCATTGTTGATGGTCGGAGATGCAAAAGGGCGTGTAAAAGGGAAAATGAATCCCTTGTTTGGATCGGCTGGGACAGTAACCGCTCTGGAATATTCAGCAAATGCAACAAGTCTATTGTTTCATTTAGGAACTGACGGCTCAGGTTTTGACGCAATTATTACTCCTGATGGTGGAAGTCGGAATCAAATAACCGAGTCTTCATTCCAATATTACGAATATGAGGGAAAAAAGTTACATCGTCTTCAAAGTCGTATGAAAGGAATGGACGTGTTTTCGTTTGGAATAACAACAGCACCAAAATCCATAAAAAAACTGAGTGAACATTTTGGTTTGGATTATCAAGACGCCGATTATTATGTCTTCCATCAAGCAAATTTGAAAATGAATAACTTTATCGTTAAAAAACTTAAATTAGATTCATCCAAAGTGCCAAATAGTCTGCATTTATTTGGAAATACTAATGGTGCGTCTATTCCAATGACTATAGTAACTCAATTAAAAGAGCAATTACGAGAACCACGGAAATTATTGTGCTGCGGTTTTGGCGTTGGTCTTAGTTGGGGAACGGTATTATTTGAAACAGACAATAATATAATCATATCCGATTTAGTTGAACTTGAAGATTCAGAAACAAGTACTTATGTCGTATAATCCTTATTCTTTGAATGGGAAAACTATTCTCATAACTGGTGCCTCCTCTGGTATCGGACGAGCTACCGCAATTGAATGCTCTAAATTAGGAGCGAATGTTATTATTACGGGAAGAAATGCAGAACGGCTACAATCTACTTTTGACGCATTAAACCCTAATGGCAATCACATGCAAGTAGTGGGAGATTTAACGAAACAAGAGGATTTGGAACTACTTGTATCTTCGTTACCGGTAATAGACGGATTAGTTAACAATGCAGGTATTTCTTTCACCAAGCCTATAGGGTTTATTAAGAAAGAAGATTTGCTGCATGTCTATGAAACTAATTTGTTTTCGCCAATTTTATTGACAAATAACTTATTGAAGAAAAAAAAGATTGCAAAAAACGGATCTGTTGTATTTGTATCATCGGCAGCATCTTTCGGATGTAGTAATGCTAATTCTATTTATGGAGGTGCGAAAGCCTCTTTAGCGAGTTTTATGCATTATTGTAATAAAGAAATAACCCCTGTGAAACAAATACGGTTCAATGCTATTCATCCTGGAATGGTTCAAACAGAACTTGTAGAAAATCTTACGTTCACGGCAGAGGAAATAGAAAAAGATATGCAACGCTATCCAATGAAACGTTATGGAACGCCTCAAGACATAGCATATTCCATAATATATCTATTATCGGATGCCGCTTCTTGGATTACAGGTTCTAGTCTGATTATTGATGGTGGAGTATTAAATCGAGCATAAATAATATGGCATATTTCCAATTTCACAACATCCATATTACCGCCATTAGTGCAGCAGTTCCACAACAAATAATATCGGTGGATTCTTTTGCGAATCAATTTGGAGTCGAGAAAGTTGCTCGATTTAAAGAATCTACCGGTATTAAACAGTTTCGTAAAACTGCCGAACATCAAACAGCATCTGATCTTTGCTATGCAGCAGCAGAAAATATCATTAACCAGAAGAATGTAGTTCGAGATGATATCGGAGCGCTTGTTTTTGTTGCCCATTCAGCTGATTATCGCCGTCCGGCGACTGCTTGCGTCTTGCACAAACGCTTACGTTTAAATAAAAATTGCGTTGCATTTGACATAAGTCTAGGTTGTTCTGCGTTCGTATATGGCTTGCAAACAGTCTGTGCACTTATGCAGTCTTCTGATATTAATAAAGCACTGCTTCTTGTCGGAGAGACACTTACAAAAATGACGCATCCTAAAGATCAGTCTGTTGCGATGTTATTTGGAGATGCCGGAAGTGCTATTTTACTAGAGAAAACAGATTCTCCATCTGAGATTAAAGGCATTCTTAAAACAGATGGAACCGGTTACCAAAATATTATTGCACCTGCAGGCGGGTTTCGTAACATGAATGCTTCTCACGATGACATTCTGTTCGAAGATGGGAATATACGTACTCTCTATAATACTATCATGCAGGGTGAAAATGTGTTTTCTTTCTCCATCACAGATGTCCCACGAACCATAAAAGAGTTTCTTGCAATTGCGAATACTACTATAGATAGTTATGATTGCATTGCTCTGCATCAAGCCAATCGTTTTATCCTCCAAACTATTGCTAAAAAATTCAAAATTGATATAGAGAAAATGCCGATATGTCTTGATAAATATGGCAATACATCAGCAGCTGCTATCCCTCTTTTATTGTGCGACTCCTATGGCTCGAATAATGATAAAAAAACAATACATACACTAATGTGCGGCTTTGGTGTTGGGCTGAGTTGGGGAGTATGCTCTGCTACTATTAATATTGTTGATATTTTGCCGGTTATAGAGACTGACGAAATCTTTGAAGAAGGAATAATTAATTCAATATCAGATTTTTTAAAAGGATGAATAAAATTAAACCATTGGTTGCAATCCATTGCCTTGTGTATAACCACGAGCCATATTTAAAAGAATGTTTAGATGGATTTGTAATGCAAAAAACGGACTTCCCGTTTGTGGCAATAGTGCATGATGATGCCTCGACGGATAACTCAGCGGCAATAATCCGTGAATACGAACAAAAATACCCGGACATAATTCACCCAATATACGAAACAGAAAATCAATACTCTAGGTCTGATGGAAGATTGATTTTTGTTATGCAAGATGCTATACTTGCTACTGGAGCAAAATATGTTGCAATCTGTGAAGGAGATGATTTTTGGACTGACCCATTAAAGTTACAGAAACAAGTAAATATATTGGAGAGCGACCCGCTACTCATGGCAGTAGTTACGGATACTAGTGTCGTAGATCAAAAAGGAAATGTAATTACTCAAAAATTAGGGAATAGTGTACCAGAAAATAAAGAAGGTAAATATACACTAAAAGATTTTTTCTCTGTACCACAACATCATTACACAACAGCAACAGTCATGTATAGCACGCGCAATTATGAGGAAGTAAACAAAAAACTTCTTTATACCATTAGTCCTTATTTAGGAGATTGGCAGTTGTGGATTATCCTTCATTCTTATGGACCGTTTTATTATTTGGATGAAGTCACATGTGCATATCGCGTCAATCCAACATCTTTAACACATACCGTCAATCGGGTTGCACGAGCGAAAGCCAGCAGAGATATTTGCAGGAAAGTAGCGGATATACTACCATCAGAATATGCCGATATAGCAGCAGACCTACGCAAAACGAATTGGGTATGGATTAGTCTTATTTTCGCCTATAAAGCAGAGAAACGTTATTTAGCGATGATGGGCAGTTTCATTATGGCTGCTATTTTATGTCCGCAGTCATTATTAAAAACTATTAAAGCGGCATTATATAAGCATAAAAACAAATAACCATTATGTTCAAATACACAAAACGACTAATCTCTGACATTCGTTTCTGGTGTCGGGAAATAAAACTCCGCAGGGAGGAAGATGCGGAACTTGACCGCATTTCTGATATTACCTTCCAAGAAGGATTCGGAGGGCATGAGACGATGAGGGGCTTTGTCTATTACCAACAGATGAAGCGCAATCGCGCGGAACGCAAACGCCTTCACAAAGAGGAACAAGATACAATAAGGTAAGAAAACATAAATGCATGAAAAATAGGCGAATTTTTCTTTCCTAAAAAAATAGACCCCCATCCTATATCCCTTGAGGCCGGTATATAATTTTTTGTTCTGACCGTTTTGACCTTTTTGACCGTTTCACCCCAAACGGTCAATCCGGTCAATCCGGTCATGTCATTTTTTTATACTGCACTTTCTGCACTTTCGCGCTTAATAGTGCAGATAGTGCAAATAGTGCAATGTCATTTTATTATTTTTTCGAACGCCCTGTTCGAAAATTCGGCATTAGTTGTTCTTGTATATTCTTAGTCATCTGTTATCCATCACCGGACCTATTGCCTACCCATCTCTGCTCAATGTCGGTTCAAGCGGCAGAGGTCGCGCTGACCTTGCGCTGCTCTTGGACGGATTTGGGTATAATGTCAGAATCTTAATAATCGGCTATTTTCACACTTTGAATTGGAAAGTCATTTTTTTAGAAACATATAGTATTTCGGCACGCCGGTAGCCTAAAATACCTTAGAAATCATGCAAATGCATTTTTTTTTTATTTTTTTGCGTAAATATTTGGTCAATTCAAAAAAAAGCAGTACTTTTGCACCCGCTTTTGCCAAATGATCAAATTGTAAATGACCAAATGGTAAATGGTTTTGTCCACTCGTATATCGGTATTACACCGGATTTTGGTTCCGAGAAGCGAGGTTCGACTCCTCGGTGGACAACAAAGCTGAATAATTGACAATTAACAATTATCAATTCACAAGGCGTTTTAGAGAGTTTTGTACAAAATTTAATGTCCGTACGGATTTTATAAGTTCGTACCAAACTTTGTGAGCCCTTTGTTAATTGTACATTGTAAATTGTAAATTCAGTTTCGTGTGATGAGATACACGGTATTAAGTAACACAAACAACATTTAAACAATGAAAGAATTTGCACTTGTAGGTACTCCGCGTAGCGAGTACGGAAAGAAAGCCGCTAAGGCACTTCGCGCAGAGGACTTGATTCCTTGCAACATTTATGGTTGCGGTCTGAACTGCACTTTCACCGTGGCAGCAGCAGACGTTCGCAAACTGATTTACAGCCCGGACACCCAGATCGTTGATCTGACCGTAGGCGACACCAAGACGAAGGCAATCGTAAAAGAGCTCCAGTTCCATCCGATTGATGGCAAAGCGCTGCATATCGATTTCCTCGCAGTGGACGAGAAGAAGCCGGTTGTAGTTGAGATTCCTATCCAACTCAATGGTCTGGCAGAAGGTGTAAAAGCCGGTGGTAAGCTGGTTCAAGACATGCGCAAACTCAAAGCTTGTGGTATCTACACCGCATTCCCTGATCGCATCAACATCGATGTTACCGAGCTGGGTCTGGGTAAGAAGATCGCTGTTGCTGACGTTAAGGTAGAGGGTCTGAAGTTCGTCAACCCGGCTGACGCTTGCGTAGCAGAGGTTAAGGCTACTCGCCAGAGCAAACAGGCGTAAGCCTAAGTACCAAGGGACGAAGTACAAAGTACAAAGGAGCGGAGTATCTATGATGCTTCGCTCCTAATTTTAGAAGAAATGGCAAAGTTTTTAATAGTCGGATTGGGCAATATCGGCGACGAGTACGCCGGCACGCGGCATAACATCGGTTTTATGATGATCGATGCATTTGCTGCGTCGGTTAACGCCAAATGGGAGGACAAACGCTATGGTTTTGTAGCCAAATGCCGGGTGAAGAACGCCGAGATGGTGCTGCTCAAACCCTCCACATTCATGAACCTCTCCGGCAATGCGGTGCGTTACTGGCTCCAGCAGGAGAAGATCCCGGTGGAGAACATGCTGGTGCTGGTGGACGATCTGAACCTGCCGTTCGGTACGATCCGGATCCGCAAACAGGGTTCCAACGGCGGACATAACGGACTCGGAAACATACAATCTGTAATAGGAACGGACGCGTACGCACGCGTGCGATTCGGTATCGGCAATGAGTTCACCCGCGGCGCACAGATCAATTTTGTGCTGGGACATTGGACCGAAGAGGAAGAGAAAGCCCTGCCGGAAAGACTGAAAGTCACGACGGAGATTATTCCGAGTTTCTGTCTCACCGGCATTGACCGGACGATGAATCAGTATAATGGGAAGTGACTAAGTGACTAAGGACTAAGGACAAAGGTAATGGCAGAAGTACGAGTGGATAAATATTTATGGGCGATGAGGGTGTATAAGACACGCTCTATTGCCGCGGACGCGTGCAAGAACGGACGGATCACGATGAATGGTGTGCAACTCAAACCGAGCCGGACGTTCAAAGTGGGCGACACGTTCAGCGTGCGCAAAGGTCCGATCACCTATACATACCGCGTGCTGCAACTGACGGAAAACCGACTGGGAGCCAAACTTGTGCCGGAATACATGCGCGACTGTACGGATCCCAAGCAACTGGAGTTGTTGGAACTCGCCCGCATGGCAGGCAACGGTGTCCGCGACAGAGGCTTGGGACGTCCGACCAAGAAAGACCGACGCGAGATTGAGACCTTTATGAGCGACAATTATCTGGACGAGATTGATTTTGACGACGATGAAGAGTAAAAAAGACAATATCGCCGAATATATCCTCTATCTATGGCAGATGGAGGATTATTTACGCGCCTTTCCGGATCAGGCTGGTGCCACTCCTGAGTTGAGCGAACTGAACGAGATGATGCACCGCGAGGGTATTATGGAGAGCGGGCACTTGCAATTAGCCGCCAATGCGTTGGACGAGATGGAAGAGTTGCACAGCCGGCTGCTGGACGAAGATGCAATGTATCGCGCGGCTATTATGCGACTGAAACCTTCGCTCAACCTGCTCAAAGCCAAGACCGACCGCCCGACCATGAGCGACATCGAAGCGTGTCTGCTGCTGCTATACCAGATCATGCTGCTGCACCTGCAGAAACGCGAGATCACGCCGGAGACGGCTTCCGTACAAGAGCAAGCGACCAAGTTACTGAAGTTTTTAAGCGGGACTTATCGAAATATCGACATATCGGAATAACGAAATAACAACATGACGACCAAACAGCGGTTTGAACATATTCTCGCTTGGTTTGAGGCAAACATGCCGATTGCCGAGAGCGAGTTGGTCTATTCCAACCCGTACGAGTTGCTGGTGGCGGTGATGCTGTCGGCGCAATGCACAGACAAGCGGGTGAATATGGTGACACCTGCTCTGTTCGAAGCCTACCCTACGCCGGAAGCGCTGGCGCAGGCGACGAGCGACGAGGTGTTCGAATACGTCAAAAGCGTCAGTTACCCGCGCTCCAAAGCGGAACATCTGGTGGATATGGCAAAGCGGCTGGTGGAAGTCTATCATAGCCAAGTGCCGGACAATATAGAGGATCTGCAGACCCTGCAAGGCGTGGGACGCAAGACCGCTAATGTCGTTTGTGCCGTGATCTGGAACCAGCCTACGATGGCTGTCGATACCCATATCTTCCGTGTCAGCGAACGAATCGGTCTGACGACGAACAGCAAGAATCCGCTGCAGACCGAAAAAGCACTGGTCCGATACATTCCTGCGGAAGTCATTCCCAAGGCACATCATTGGCTTTTGCTGCACGGACGGTATGTCTGCACCGCGCGCAAACCTCATTGCGAACAATGCGGAATAGCGGCATATTGCAGATATTTTTCAAAAAAATGAGCACAACCTTGCGTATGTGCTTTTTTTTTTGTACCTTTGCAGTCGGAATGACGTAATTACGTCATGACGACATAACGAAACATTAAAATACACTATATTATGGCAGAGAAACAAGGACCATCGGCAGAGAAACTGAAAGCACTGCAAGCCGCGATGGCAAAGATTGACAAAGAGTTCGGCAAAGGCGCCATCATGAAATTGGGCGACGAGAAGATAGACAATATCCCTGTTATTCCGACAGGAAGTCTGGGTCTGAACTACGCTTTGGGCGTGGGCGGTTACCCGAAAGGACGTATAATTGAGATCTATGGTCCGGAATCGTCCGGTAAGACCACATTGGCTATTCACGCCATGGCGGAAGTTCAGAAAGCCGGCGGAATCGCCGCTATCATCGATGCCGAGCACGCATTCGACCGCTTCTACGCAGAGAAATTAGGCGTGGACACTGATGAGTTGCTGATTGCTCAGCCGGATAGCGGCGAGCAGGGACTGGAGATAGCCGACCAGTTGATCTGTTCCGCTGCGGTGGACCTGATTGTCATTGACTCGGTAGCCGCATTGACGCCGAAAGCAGAGATCACCGGCGATATGGGTGACAACAAAGTGGGTCTGCAGGCTCGTTTGATGTCGCAGGCATTGCGTAAAATGACCGCTTCGGTGAACAAAACCGGTACGACCGTCATCTTCATCAACCAGTTGCGCGAGAAGATCGGTGTTATGTTCGGTAACCCGGAGACCACTACCGGTGGTAACGCGCTGAAATTCTATGCGTCCGTTCGTCTGGATATCCGTCGCACGGGTCAGATCAAAGACGGCGACCAGATCAAAGGTAACCAAGTGCGCGTGAAGGTAGTGAAGAACAAAGTGGCACCTCCGTTCAAGAAAGCAGAGTTCGACCTGATGTTCAACGAAGGTATCTCGCGCATCGGAGAGATTCTTGATTTTGCTGTTGCGACAGAGGTGATCAAGAAGAGTGGTTCGTTCTTCTCGTACGGCGACACCAAACTCGGTCAAGGTCGCGACAAAGTGAAAGATGTGCTGGCTGAGAACCCGGATCTCTGCGACGAGATCGAGGCTAAGATCACCGAGAAGATCAAAGAACTGGGTCTGGAGGCTGTGCTAAGCAAGATGGGTAAGAAATCATCGGGCGAATAAAAACCCCACCCTGACCCTCCCCTCAGGGGGAGGGGACGTAGGATGAAAACGACACAGTATATATTATCCCCAAAGGAGGCGTATGAAGCTGCCCGGAAATGGCGGGTGGTAAAGCGTTCAGTAGATGCACGACAGCGAGAGCTGAAAGTGCATCTTACTGTATTGGCGGACGAGGAAGGAAAGCCCATACCAATTCACAATTCACAATTTACAATTAACAATTCCCCGGATGGTGACCGTTTCCCACTCTATACACCGCCGGTGTACCAAGATGTGCATGAAGCAAAACGCGAAGCCATCATCATTGGAGCCGGTCCGGCGGGCCTTTTTGCTGCGCTGACCCTGTTAGAGCACGGGATCAAACCTATTATCTATGAGCGGGGCAAGGAAGTGAGTGAACGGAAGAAGGATATTGCTTTGCTGAACCGCAACGAGGGGCTGAATCCGGAATCTAATTACTGCTTCGGCGAAGGCGGAGCCGGTACGTTCTCCGACGGCAAGCTGTTCTCCCGCTCCAAGAAACGGGGTAACATGCAGCGGGTGATGGAGATATTCCATTATTTCGGTGCGCCGGACACGGTGCTCTACGAAGCGCACGCACATATAGGAAGCGACAAGTTGCCGACGATTATCAAACGAATGCGGGAGTGTATTCTGGAGCACGGAGGGGAGATACACTTTGAGACTTGCGTGAGAAGCCTCAAAGCTATCAGCGGTCAGCCGTCAGCCATCAGCCGGTTCCCTATTATCCTCGCGATCGGGCACTCGGCGCACGACACGTACCGGATGTTAGCCGCCGAAGGTGTAGCGATGGAGACAAAGGGTTTTGCGATGGGCGTTCGCGCCGAACATCCGCAGGAGTTGATCAACAGGCTGATGTATCATCTGGGTAAACCCCACCTAACCTCCCCACAAGGGAGGAACACTCCCCTTGAGGGGGAGAAGGAGGGGGTTATCAAATACCTTGGCAACGCGAGTTACAGCCTCGTGACGCAGGTGGACGGACGAGGTGTCTATTCGTTCTGCATGTGTCCGGGCGGACATATCGTGCCGGCAGGAAGTGCGGAAGGGATGTGCGTGGTGAATGGTATGTCAGCCAGCCACCGCAACTCGCCGTACGCCAACAGCGGCATGGTCGTTCAGATCAATCCTGAGGATATACCGGGGGACGATCCGCTCCGCGGGCTGGAGTATCAAGAAGAGCTGGAACGGCTCGCCTTTGAGCAGTCAGCCATCAGCCATCAGCCATCAGCAGCTCCGGCGCAGAGGATGCGGGATTTTGTGGAGGGCAGAGCGAGTAAGGATCTGCCGGCATGCAGTTACTTGCCGGGCATCGTGCCAAGCCGTCTGGATCAGTGGTTACCGGCAGGAATAGGCAAACGGCTGCAACAAGGTTTTCGTGATTTCGACAAGAAATATCCGGGCTTCCTGACGAACGAAGCAGTCATCGTGGGCGTTGAGAGCCGTAGCAGCAGCCCTGTGCGTATCATCCGCGATCCGGAGACGATGGAGTCGGTCAGTACGCCTGGTTTATACCCCTGCGGCGAAGGCGCAGGCTATGCAGGCGGCATAACGAGCAGTGCTTTGGATGGTATCAACGCCGCTTGTCGCATAGCTGTGTTATACGAATAACCCCCTAATCACCCCGTAATAACCCCCTAATCACCCCCTTATCACCCCCTTTTGGAACGAAAAATGGAGGAAAAAAGGTGCAACAAAAAAGGGAGGAAAGAGAGGGGGAGGAGCAAAAGAAAAGGAGGAGGGACAAAGAAGGGAAAAAGAAAAGGCTCGCGATTGCGAGCCTTTTTGGTGATCAGCCATGCATGGCTGATACATTATTGGTCTAAAGGACCGTTGGTGTAAATCAAAGCTTTGCACCAAGCCTATAGGGCCATTGGTGTAAATCAAAGTTTTGCACCAAGAGCGTTGTAGCGAACACCATTCTTGAGGATGATGAGCTGACCGTTCTCGAAGAACTTAACAGCTCTCTCGCCAGCCTCGATGTTGTCGATAGCCTCGCTTGATCCGCCATCTTCGCCAATTTGGATTTTGTGAAGCACGTATCCACCTACAGTCTCGCGAATAATAACCGTCGAAGCAATAGCTTGCAGTTCGATAGCGTACATATCGGTCTCATTAGCTTTTCCAGGAAGAGCAGAGCCAATACCAGCAGCAGAAGGATCCACAGCAGCGCATCCAGTGAAAGCAGTACCTTTATCACCATCTACGAATTGAGCACCGGTGTCACCTTTTGAGTTAACCCAAAGAATAATCTTATCACCAACTTTTACGTTCGAGATAGTGATGTCACGCTGGTTACCATCCATCTGGATTTTACCGTTGCCTTCTTTATCAGCCGCGTTATAATAAACTTTGAAAGCTGTTTTAACACTAGAGTTCTTGTAAGAGAACACCATGTTCGGAAGTTGAGCGACCTTCATCTCTACAGTTTCACCTGCGTTGTTTTTAACTTCGAAATAGGATTTAGATGCATTGTCCGTGATTTCGCCACCAGTAACTGTCAAATCAGACTGTGCAAAATTCATCGTAGAAAGATCGTAAACCTTAGCGTTTACTGTGAGAGCTGCAACAACGGCAGCTGCGAAGAGGAAAATTTTCTTCATAATGATTTTGATTTTAAAGTTAATAATATTTGTTAGTTAATAAGGTCTTTAATGTCTTTAGGGTCAATAAGGACACTAAAGAAAGTATTTCGAGTGCAAAGATACTACATTTTCGGCAAATATGCAAGTACATTTTGCCGAAAAATGTAGAAATTTTGTTATTTACTCCGCTGCGTCCGGATCTTTGCCGTTATAGAGCACATTTTTTATCTTTTTGTACTCCGTGATCGGCATGGGTTTGGGGTTGATCTGGCAGTTGGTGAAATTGATATTCTCGGCGTTCTCCAGTTTGATACCACCTTTATTACCGATTATCATAACCTGGTCAAAGAGGATGTCATGCACGGGTTTACCCTTGAGGCCCTGAATATCGACCGCCTGTTTGGAACCGATACAGGTGATATTGCGGAAGGTGATATTGGACCAATCGGGGAAGAACGCGTTCTTGTCGTCGGAGTCGGTAGCGGAGACTCCTGCACCCTTGTCGGCATAGCCGGAGGAGATGAGGAAAGCGGATTCGCGGATATCCTTCATGATGATATTATAGCAATAGATGTCCTCGCACCAACCACCACGTCCTGGAGCGGATTTGAAACGGCAACCGATGTCGGTACCTTCGAAACGGCAGTCTTTGACCACCAGACGCTGCATACCGCCGGAAAACTCGGAACCGATGACAAAGCCACCGTGTGCACGATAGACGGTATCGTTGGTGATGAGGAAATCGCGCTGGGGACCTGCATCCACACCTTTCTGTCCCACGCCGCCTTTCATACAGATACCATCATCGCCGCAGGAGATATTGCAGTTGACGATAAGCGCCACTTGGATATTTCCCGGGTCCATGGCATCGCCGTTCTGCGCCCAGTGCGGGCAACGGATATGCACGCCGTCAATAATAAGGTTTTGCACGCGCGTGGGCACGAAGTGGAATTTCGGAGAGTTGAGCAGGTGCACATTCTCCATAAGGATATTCTTGGAGTCGGTGATGTTCACCAGATGCGGACGCATTTTCTCCTGAATGATCGGGTCCTTGGCTATATTAGGGATGTTATACTCCTTATTGAGGTTGAACGGATACCAAACGAGCCATTTCTTGCTGTTGCCGTCAGGCTTGGTGACGCCGCCCATTGCGAGCACGTCTTCCCACACATTTCCATCGGCAGCCACAACCTCCGGAGCCACTACTTTCTTTTGCTTGATCGGACGCCAGTAGATACCCTGTCCGTCGATGGTGCCATGTCCAGTGATAGAGACATTCTCCAGTTTGGAGCCGTAGATGAGGGCATGGCATTTCTTGGAACCGTCACGGAGGGAGTCGGATTTCTGCACATAGAGTTCCTTATTGGTCGAGCCCAAAATAATCGCGTTGTCCGCCAGATGCAGATCCAAGTTGCTAACCAGTTTGATCGGTCCGGTGAGCCATTTGCCATCGGGTACGATGAGGTGACCACCGCCTTGTTTTTTCAGGTGTTTAAGCGCCTTAGCGAACGCTTCGGTATTATCCGTCACGCCGTCACCGACACCACCGAAATCCACGATATTCACCGTGTAATCAGGGATGATGACTTCCTTAACCTCTTCTACTGCGCAGGGCAGATCCTGATAATAATGGGAATACTTCGTTTGCGCGGAAGCCGTTAGGCTCATAGACAAAAGAGCAAAGACCGCTGCGCTCAAAGATAAAAGACTTTTTTTCATATTCGTTTCTTTTATGGTTCAAAGGATTAGAACAAATCCTGTACCAAACTATTAAGATAGATCTCCAAATTGGTATATTTTTTGTCCAGTGTGTATAATTTTCCATCCGAAGAAGCGTTCTTATCCAGTCCGTTAGCATCCTCCCATTCGTCGGGCATTCCGTCCCGGTCGGTGTCAGTAACAGGGGTTCCGGCGTCCAGCACGGGATATCCCCCTGCTTCGTCCGGCGAGTTGATGAGTTTGCCTCCGCCGTTACGCACCTCGTTAGCTATACGCGTATCGAGCGCGTCTCTATGGAGCGAGCATCCGGCTTTAGCGAGAACGGTTTCGAAAGCCTGTTCAGCAGTCTGCTCGTTGGTCAGCGCGGTGAGTCCGTCCGTCCAACGGGCAGAAGCTTTGCATAGGTCTTTCTTGGCCGACTCGTCCGGATTAACGCCCTTCCAGTTGTCCGCGGTTACTTCGGAAGATCCCGCCATCACATTGTCAACGAGGTAGAACTTACCGGGTTCCACTGTACCACCGGGTTTTTGGGTGCAGTTAGAGCACTTGGTGGTAGGATTAAGGAGGCGCGACTTCACGCCGGATTTGGTAGAAGGTCCCGGTTTGTAGTAGTTAGCCACAAAATTGATATGCCTTCCCCCGGCACCGTTGTTGGTTCCTTCTCCGCCATAAGCGGAGTTGCTCTCCCAGTTATAGACCACATTATTGACATAATCAATCGGTCCGACACATTTGGCATTGACGTAATCGTGGTCGAAACGCGGGTTACGGCTCTGATGGTGCGCGAGAAGGTTATGATGGAACGAAGCGTTCGTTCCTCCCCATATACCTCCGTACCCATGCGCTCCTTTGGCATGCACAGAGGCTTTCAGGCTCTCGGTGATGAAGCAGTACTGGAGCGTAAAATCCGTGTTACCATACACACTGACGCATTCATCTGTGCTCCAAGAGAAAGAGCAATGATCCACTATGATATTCCTGTGTTCACAGATAGTGAGTGCATCGCCTTCAACTTTGTTCTGGTCTCCCATACGGAAGCGGAGGAACCGAATAATGATATTGCTTGCTTTGACAACTACAGGATAGCCCGCTATACAGATGCCATCTCCAGGTGCTGTTTGCCCCGCAATAGTAAGATTTCCGCCTGTTATTTCCAGCTGGCTGGTGAGATTGATCGTTCCCGCCACATCGAAAACGACGGTACGTGTTCCATCCATCTGGAGCGCCTTTCGGAGTGTGCCAATAGCCGGTTGCTTCGTTATTTCATCACGTGCATCCTCTAAGGTAGTGACATGTATCACCACTCCCCCTCTACCTCCGGAGGCATACATACCGCCGCCTTCCGCCCCGGGGAAAGCCGGCACGGAAGAAACGGGAACCGGCTCCTTGCCTTCGTCTCTTCCGCAAGCGGAGAGACAGAAGACAAGAGCCAAGAGAGGTACTATCTTACTTATAGAGGTAGTCATTCCAGAGAGTTCCATTAGAAGCAGCAATATTGACATCAAAGATCGGCCAGTACTGGTGCATGTCAATATCCGTTCCTGCTTTGTAGAGATACCAGTTCTCCGTTGTTATGCTAGGCACTTCATCCTTGTCGAAGAACGATTTAGCAACCCAACCGCTTTCCTTGTCAAAATCAGCAGGCTTCGTTGCATCCTTGTCCAGACCTACGAAACGATCGAAGACATAAGCAGCACCGTTCTGCGCATAATCATCATTACGGGTGTAGTGGAAATAAACGCTGTCAGGACGACCGGCAAAAGCGCCTGTGTTATTCTGCAGATCATATACGTCTGCTTGCGCTTTCTCCAATTTCTCTTTGAGAATACCCCAACGCATAAGGTCATACTTACGGATATTCTCGCCGCAGAACTCGAATGCGCGTTCGTTGATGATATTATCCATAGTCAGAGGAACAGATGTCAGTCCCGCGCGCTCGCGTACCTTATCTATACAGTCCTGTGCGCTGACGCCGAGTTGCTCGCCCGGACCATTTCCTTCTTTAGAACCGATCGTAGCCTCAGCGTACATCAAGAGGATGTCGGTATAACGAAGAACCGGCATATCAATACAATCCTCGTTGGAAGCATAACTGCGAACCATCCATTCTACACGAAGTTTACCGAGGTACAGCTGGCCGATATTCGACTGTTTTTGATACACTTTCTTATCCGTAGAGGATACCCCTGGGAAAACCACTTCGGTATAACCGGAAGGCGCGGTGCCGGAGCCATCGTCATATTCCCATGTCCAAGGCAAGATAGTAACATCACGACGTTTGTCTGCTTTATCATACGCATAATAGAATGTCGGAACAATCTCAATCATGGATTGAGTTTTAGCATTGTTGCTATTGCCTGCGCCATAAGAGATTGTGTTGACCAATGCGCCAGCACAGTTTGTGGACATTTTATTGCCGGTCAGAGCCAACACCTGTCCACGTGCTCCATCGAGGAATGGCAAAGCCCAGATCCACTCGGATTTCGAGTAGTCGGTTACGTCCGCACAGAGGTCTTTGAAGACATCCTCGAAATTCTCTTTGAATTTCCAGTCCTCCTGTTTGATAATCTGCGCACAAGCCTCAGCCGCCTCTTTGTATATCTCCTGACGGGTAGCAGCATCCTTTACGTTATACTGGATAGAGCAAGCGGAAGTCCCCCCTTCCGTGAACACATCCGGACGCATAGCCAAACCGGCATACATCATATCCACACGTGCCAATAATCCTAAAGCAAGAGCTTTGGAGGGACGACCGGTATAATTGCGCGCGTTACCGGGACACTGGGCAGACCAAGGCATCAGGCGAGCCGCCTCCTTCAAATCGATCCGCAACTGCTCGAAGACCACATTACGGTCCTGTTTCTTTGTATAAAGGACATTCGGGTTGTATCCATTGAAAGATTCAAAACTTGCAGGTACATCTCCCCACAATTTCACCATCTCAAGATAGCAGAATGCGCGTAAGGTGAGCGCCTCTCCGAGGAGATATTTGAATGTAGCATCCGTTGTGTCAGAATGAGCACGAATACCATCCACAACTACGTTAGCGCGCTCAATAGCCGAGTTCAAATACGCCCATGGGTCTTTACCGTTAGAGGTAGAAAGGTCACCTGTACCACCCGTTATGTTATACGCGGCATAATCTTTATCTTCCGTTTTGGAACAGTGCTCAATATCCGTATTCATGGCTACATATCCGCCACAAAGACGATTACGGAACGATTTATCTTCGCCAAAAGTGTTATATATAGCGCCAATTGCTTGCTCTGTCAAGTCAGCCGATTTGAAGACTGCCTCATCCATTGCCGAAGGAGATTCGGTCTCAAAGAAGCCCTTCTCGCAGGCTACCAAAGTAAGTGCAAGAGCACCTAAAATTAAATATTTTGCTTTCATAATTGTTAGTATTTTTCGGGATTAGAACTGAATATTCAAACCTACGTTAATACCGCGGCTCTTCGGATAAGCGGAGAAGTCAACGCCCGGAGTCAACGGGTTCTTGCTGGAACGGGTATCCACCTCGGGATCCAGACCGCTATACTTCGTTGCGCAGAACAAGTTGCTGCCTTGTACATAAACGCGGATATTGTTGATCACTTTTGTTTTCTCCATCCAAACTTTCGGCAGCGAATAGCCGATAGTCAGCTGGTTCAGACGCAAGAACGAGCCATCTTCCATGTGCTGGTCTGTAACTACATAGTGCGACATGATCGGACTATGCGTATTGGCTCCCTTATCGATATTGGCCTGATCCAATTGATTTGCAAACGCAGTATATGCATCACCTACCATCAGAGCTCCTGTTGCATAAGCGTCCGGCATATAAGCACCTTCACCGGTATAAAGCGAATAGCGGTTGTTGAATGCCATATTGGTAATGAGGTTACGCATCTTCGTCTTCTCGGTTACTGTGGTGTACTCCATTTTAGAGAGGTTCAGAATCTTGTTTCCGAATGCGAAAGTGAAGTTAGCCGCCAAGTCGAACTTACCCCATTTGTCGCCACCAATATTGAAATTGATGTTAAAACCGCCAGAGTGAGTAGGAACAGTGTTACCCAGGATGACTTTGTCTTCTTCCGTAATCACGCCGTCGCCGTTCTGATCTTTGAATTTGATCGAACCCGGCACCGGTTTGTTGGTCAGGAATCCATCGCCATAGCTTGGTACTCCGTTCGCCAATCCCCATGCATGAGTGGAGGTCTGGTAACTTTGGAAATCCGCAGCGGTATAATAACCATCCGTTACATAACCAATCACATTACCAACAGGCTGGCCAACCTCCAGCAGGAACTCTGCCGTCGTCAGGTATTCGGAAGAACCGAAACAACTGGTCTGCGCCAACATCGAGGTCATATTACCAAGGTCTTGCACACGTGTTTTGTTGAACGAAATATTCGCATCAACAGACAGATTGTAGCTCAGGCTTTTGGACTTATGATCAAGGATAACACCCTTGATAGAGAACTCCATACCCATATTGCGGGTAGAACCGATATTCTGGTATTGGAAGTTATAGCGCGCCGGCATGTTTTGACGAATAATCAGATCTTTCGTAGTATTCCAATAGAGGTCAATCGTACCGGTCAAACGCTCGTTGAAGAAACCGTAGTCGATACCAAAGTCGCGAGTTACTGTTGTCTCCCATTTCAGATTCGGGTTAGCGGCGATCTTATCACTTCCACCAACTACCAAGATATTGCTGGTTCCCTGTCCCATATCAATATAGGTCATCTGTTGCGACAGGAAATCAGGATGGAGATAACCGAGATCTACATTATTGTTACCTGCCATACCGAGCGAGAGACGGAGTTTCAAATTGCTCAACCAACTCGACGCACCCTCCATAAACTCTTCATCGGACATACGCCATGCTACAGCTCCTGAAGGGAAGTAACCCCACTGATGCCCTTTCACGAAACGAGTAGAACAGTCAGCGCGGAAAGTTGCCGTTAAATAATAACGACCTTTATAATCGTAATTAGCGCGTGCGAGGAACGATAATTGGTTATCGCGCGGATTGATATAATTGGTAAACTCCGAATAAGCGGCTTGACCCATATAATTGAATATTTCGCCGTTTAGCACATCATAACTACCTTTGTAGCCAAAACCGTATTCTGTTTGAGTAGATCCTTTGCGGATCACTGTCTCTTCACCTACCAAAACACTTACATTATGATTATTTTGGAATGTTTGTTTCCATTCCAAAGTGTTGTGGTTTGTCAATGTGGAGCTGTATTCATCCGTAACCTGAATTTGAGCGGTTCCGCCCTCAATTCCGGGGCGGCCCGTGTTACGCGAGAAATAAGTGGTAGGACCATAATAACGATCCGTAGTAATATGACGGGTCTCATAACCCAGATCTACACGAGCCGTGAAATGCTTCGCAAACTTATAGCTCATATAGCCCTGGATATTCCACTTCTTATCCGCTTTCAGTTTGTAGTTATCGCGGATAGTCGTCAAAGGATCATAGAGAGATCCGAAAGTTTCATCCTCGTCCCCTCCTGTACCGTCATCCTTGGTCAGCAACGTTGTCGGAGTATAAACTACGCAGTTACGCAGACGAGATTCAGTAGAAGTACCGTTATCCTTAATGGCGTTTGATCCGGATCCCAAAACCTGAGTGCTGGTATAACGAGTAGTAAAACCTATCGTAAAATTCTTAAACGGTTTGAATTTTGCTTTACCGGAGATATTGTTACGAGTATAGTTTGACTGCTCCATAATCGCTTTGTCGTCAATGCGGTTGTACGAGAGCGTAAAATTGGCATTTTTGTTACCACCGCTGACACTAACAGACTGGTTGGAGTTGAATCCCGTACGTCCGAAAGTCTTGTCCTGCCAATCTATGAATTCATGTTGCGCCGGATCTTCATATTGAGACAGAAGAGTAGAAATCGGCGTTGTTTCAATTTCAGCCGGATCCTTGTATTTAGTATCGTTGTATAGTTTGTCAAAGTACGCATAGAACTGGCCGCGGAGGTCCGAGTTACCGGGATCGGTGGTGTTATATTTCATCGAAGCCCACTCATACTGCATCAAGGCAAATTCTTTCGGTTTCATTACATCATACTTCTTAGCAATCTTCTTCCAACCTATGAAGCCGGAATAATCCACATGGAAGGTCATCTTGTCTTCCTCCGTGTCGGAATCTTTGGTAGTAATGATGATAACACCGTTAGCACCTTGCGCACCGTAGATAGCAGTAGCCGCAGCGTCTTTCAAAACGTCCATTGAGGCAATGTCGCTCGGAGCAATATCCGAGATGCTGGAAACCGGCATTCCATCTACGATATACAACGGGTCGTTGCTCTGGGTCAGAGAAGTTCCACCACGAACACGGATTTTCACATCTGCATCCGGACTACCCTCGGTCGTTGTAACTGACACACCCGACAATTTACCTTGAAGAGCTTCTGCTGCGCTCGTCACAGGAATGTCTTTGATCTGGTCTGCACCAACCGATGCCACAGAAGTTACCACGTCGCGCTTCTTGGTCGTGCCATAACCGGTTACGACTACTTCCTCCAGCACCTCGCTGTTCTCGGAAAGCACAACATTCATCACATCGCCGGTGATGTTCAACTCCTGCGTCTTCATACCGACGTACGAGAAAACAAGCACCTTTGCATCATTCGGAACATCGAGGCTGTAATTACCGTCGAAATCCGTTACTGTACCAATTGAGGTACCCTTCACCACAACCGAGGCGGAGATAATGGTCTCGCCTGTTGCGTCTTTAACAACTCCGCTGATCACACGAGCCTCAGCAGCCATGCCCACAAAGAGCAAAGCCGAGAGAATCATGGTACGGAACACACTGGAATTCAGTTTCATAAAGAGAATTTGTTTGTGTTGATATTAATTTAATTTGGGTTAGTAAATTGCTTCTTCGTGCGCACGCCACGCGTGCTAGAGAGAAATCGGCTGCAAAAGTACACAAAAAACGCCAATCTTTTGTAGAAAAATTGACGTAAAATTTACACATGTGCGTTTTTTGCTAACTTTAGTTGTCAAAACGGCTCTCGATAGGAACATCCTTCTCGCCATCTGGAACAACCGTACTGGGTATTGCCGCGAATGATCAAGCCTTGGCGACAGACGGGGCATAACATGCCGGCTTTATTGGTCTTCACGTCGCGTACCACACCGGAAGTCATTTCTTTCAGTTCGTCCAAGAACTGCTGCGCCGTATATTCGCCGCGTTCTATCTCGCGCAGTTTCTTCTCCCATAGACCGGTCAACTCCGCCGATTTCAGCAGGGGCGAAACGATCGTATGAATCAAGTCTATTCCGACCTCCGTTGCGCGGAGCGATTTGCCTTGTTTGACGATATATTTGCGCTGGTATAGTTTCTCGATGATCGCCGCACGGGTGGACGGACGTCCTATTCCGTTCTCTTTCATTGCTTCGCGCAGTTCGTCATTATCCACCGTCTTACCCGCCGTCTCCATCGCGCGCAACAGGGTTGCCTCCGTATAGTATTTAGGCGGCGTGGTCGTTTTCTCTTTCAGAACCGGCTCATGCGCACCGCTCTCGCCTTTCGTGAAAGCCGGAAGCGACTTGGCGGAGTCGGGGTTTTCGGCAGGGTCATTGGAGTCACCCGGGTCATTAAGGTCGTTAGGGTCCTTAGAGTCGTTAAGGTCTTTAGGGGCTTTCTCGAAGACCGTTCTCCATCCGGGTTTGAGAACCTCGCGACCGGTCACTTTGAAATCAATCTCTCCTGCTTTCGCCAGCACCGTCGTGTTGCTCACTTCGCATTCAGGATAGAACGCCGCAATGAAATGCAGCGCCACCAGGTCATACACTTTCTTCTCATCCGCCGTCAGCGCGTCCGGACGTTGCCCGGTAGGGATAATGGCATGGTGGTCGGTTACTTTCTTGTTATCGAATACTTTCTTGGATTTGGGCAACGAACCTGCTCCTTTTTTGCCGTCGGCTTTCAGTCCCAGCAGCGGTGCCACCGAAGGGAAATAATCTTTGATTCCGGCTAATGTACCCGGCACTTTGGGATAGAGGTCGTCGCTCAGATAGGTCGTGTCCACACGCGGATAAGTCGTCACGCGTTTCTCATACAGCGATTGAATCAGTTGCAGCGTCTGGTCGGCGGAGAAACCGTATTTCTTGTTGCAATCGACCTGCAGCGAAGTCAGGTCATAGAGTTTCGGTGCAAACTCCAGCCCTTTCTTTTTCTCCACGGAAGTGATTACCAGCGGCTCATCTTTGATGCTATCCACCAGCGCCTGACCCTGTTCCTCGGAGGTGATGGCATACTCGTCTTCCTCCACCGGAATCTGGGCGCTAAAGAGTGTATCGCGGTAGTTGGTCTTCAGTTCCCAATAGGTGCGCGGCTTGAAATTTTCTATCTCCGCCTGCCGTTTCACCACCAGCGCCAGCGTCGGTGTCTGCACTCGTCCGACGGACAGCACCTGACGTCCTTTTCCGCTCCCGCGGGCATACCTTATTGTATATGCGCGCGTGGCGTTCATGCCCAGCAGCCAGTCACCGATGGCGCGCATCAGACCCGCCTCATACAGGTGCTGGTATTCCGATTGGTCTTTCAGCGCCTTGAATCCTTCGCGGATCGCTTCTTCCGTCAACGAATTGACCCACAGTCGCTTCACCGGGCACCGGCATCCCGCCTGCTGATAGACCCATCGCTGGATCAACTCTCCTTCTTGCCCCGCATCGCCGCAGTTGATTACCTCTTCAGCTTGGTTGATCAGCGATTTGATGACGTTGAATTGTTTATGCACTCCTTCGTCGCCGGACACTTTGATAGAGAACCGCGGCGGAATCATCGGCAGCGAACTCAGGCTCCATGCCTTCCATTGCTCCGTATATTCCTGCGGATCCAGCAGCGCACACAGATGTCCGAAGGTCCAAGTCACTTGGTACCCGTTCCCTTCAAAATACCCATCCTTCCGCTGCTTGGCGCCCAGCACATTCGCTATATAGGCACCCACCGACGGTTTCTCTGCCACACAAACTATCATTGTTGTCCTCCGTATCCGTAGCCCGCACGCAGACCCTTGACGCCATTCAGCACACATGCCACATTATGCATCCGCTTCTGGTCGATCATATTATTAAGATAGTCAATCATTTCACTCGGCGTGTATTTATACCGGCTTACATAAATCGTCATGTCTGCTATGCGGTCCAGCTGGTAGGTATCGCTCACCAGCGCCACAGGGGCTGTATCCACGATGATATAGTCATATCGCTTGCGTAGTTCGGCGAATAACTCCTCCACCCGCTCCGTCTGCAGCAACTCCGCCGGATTGGGAGGAATCGTGCCGCAAGGGATCAAATCGAGGTTCTTGTGTTCGCCGCTCGCCACAATAATATCGTCCACCGTCACATCCGGCTCTGCCAGATAGTCGGTCAGATGGCCTTTGGTCTTCAGCCCGAAATAGGTCGTCAGCATCGGTTTGCGAATGTCCATACCTACCAGCACCACTTTCTTGCCCAGTATAGCGAGGGACAATGCGGTATTGCAAGACACATACGATTTGCCTTCGCCGTTGATGCTACTGGTCACCAAGATCACCGGATTCTTCGCTTCTTTCGGCAGCACGAACCGCAAGTTGGTACGGATCAAGCGGAACAGTTCTGCCGAAACGGTGGATTCGCCCTCATGAATAGCGATATGTGCATTGCGGCTGTTTTGTACCAGCTGACCCAGCAGCGGCGCCTTGATCCGCCTCTCGTATTCCTTCACGTCGTCAATCGTGTCGTTGAAAAGAACCAAGATATACAATATCGCTGCCGGTATCAGCAATCCGAGGATGATACAGAGCAATAGCAGTTTGGTTAACTTCGGGCTCTGGCTCTTCACATCGCGTTGCGGCATATCCAGTATCTTCGCCGGCGTAGCCGTAGCCGCCAGCATCAGCGCGTTTTCCTCGCGTTTCTCATAGAGGAACACATACAGCCGCTCTTTGATCTGCTGCTGACGAACGACGCGCACGTACTCGCGTTGCTGCTCAGGAGCATTCTGAATCTGGCGGTTGAATTTGGTGTCTTGGGCTTGTAAGTTCCGCTGACGGATCTTCAGGCTCTCACGAACCGAACCGATCGTCTCGATGATATTCTCCCGCATGGAAGCCAGTTGCGCATTCATCTGTTCGATCACAGGGTTGTCCTCCGTTGCCGTGCGCAGGATGCGCATCCGTTGCAACTGCAACGCATTGTATTCCGTCAGTCCGCTGGCAAGCGAAGCGTCCGACAGACCTATATTGGACGGGATCAGGCTGTTGCGCTTGGTGTCGTCGCGCAGGAACTCATCGATGTATTCCACCAGACTCAGCTGGGTCTCGATCTCCGCCATCGCGCGTTGCTCAGCGCTGCTGGCATGCAAGAACAGATTCGCCTGCGTGCTGATGTCCGCGATGTTGTTTTGCTGCTTGTAATCCGACACAGCCTCTTCCGCTTCGCCCAATTCTTTGGTGATGATATCCAGCCGCTCGTCGATAAACGCCGCCGTGTTGGTCGCCAGCATGTTTTTATCTACGATCGCGTTCAGGTTGTATTGCTCTATCATCTGGTGCAGCAGCGCTTTATCGCGCTCCGGCACAGGCGATTGGGTAGAGATATGAATGATGTTCGACTCTTTCTTATGCAGCGTGACGCTCAATTTCTTTTGGTATCCGGCTACCACCAACTCGCGACGCGAATGAGCCACACGATATGTCGTGTCGGGGCTCAAAGGACGGTTGGCATGAATGCGGATCGTGCCTATATCGGTTTCGATCGGTTCGCTCAGATCGGTTACACGCGTCGTGGAGCGATGGAAAAAGCCCATCTTGGTCTTCACTTTGTAACCCTTCTTCGTCGGCTTCACTTTGACCACAAAAGGTTTGATCTGCGCGTCCTCCGTCAGCGACAAATAGTCGATCGTCAATGCCGGATGGCGGAACTCACCCTCCCATCGCAGCCCGCCGCGTTTGGACGGAGCGTCCCATAGATTCAGGGCGTCTATAGCTTGGTATAGCAACCCGCGGGAAGACAACACAACCACCTCGTCTTCTGCGGCGCGGTTGCCAGAAAGACCTAACATGGACAAGGCGTCCAGCGATGTGCCGGAACCTTCTTTCTGGCGCAAGACCACACTCGCGTCGGTGGTCCACTGAGGCGCTTTGCGCAGGTAATAAGCCACGCCCAGCATCGTGCAAGCAGCTACGCCGAGCACGAACCACCACCAATGCTCCACTATTATACGCAATATCTTGCGCACATCTATCTCATTGCTTTTATTTTCCATAATGATATATTTCCGGTCCTTTGGACCACTGTTTATTTTCCTGTCGGTCTGGCAGCATTCACCACCGTCACTATCACGGTTGCCGCGCTCGCTACGGTACTTACCATACTTAACCACAGCCCCGCGTTGGTACTACTCACAGCCCGCACCTTGTTCGGCGAGACATACACCACGTCGTTCTGCTGGAGATAATAATACGGCGATGTCAGCAAATCGGTACTGCGCATGTCCACTCTGGCGATCTGCAACTTACCGTCCACCTCGCGCGTGATCAACACATTATCGCGCTTGCCGTAAGGAGTCATGTCTCCTGCTGCAGCCAGCGCCTCCAGAAGAGTGATACGACCCGTCGTCATGGGTACCTGACCGGGTCTGTTCACCTCCCCCAGCACCGACACATGCGCATTCACCAGCGACACTTGCACCAGCGGATTCACCACCTGCTTCTCCAGCTTCGATTTGATCAACTGAGCTACTTCGGGACGTTTCAGTCCGGCTACATGGATAGTACCCAGCACCGGAAACTCGATGTTTCCCTCCTCATCTACCAGATAGTACTGCAGCATCGGGGTCGTCTGCGTCCGCTCCGTGCCGGGAATAGCATAAGTCACGGTCGGCAGGTTGTATGGCGTCACCGCCTCCACATCCAGCGCGGACACAAAAATCGTCAACGCATCACCGCTGCGGATGATCGCTTCCGTCCGCGATTGAAACTGTGTATTCAGCGAATCTGCCGTCTGCGCATCCGCGCCGCGCAGATAAGTCAACTGCTTTTGCGTCACGCAACTCGCGCCTGCTATCGCAACCAGCAGTACTGCTAAAATTCTAAAGTATCTCATTATCTCTAAACTTTAAACTCTAAACTCTAAACTTTCAACTACCACTTTGCCACCGTGTCATTGTATATATTCTCCGATATCTCGGTGATAATAATATTGCATAGTTCGTCCTGCACATCGGTCAGCAACCGGCTCGCGTCGTAGGTCTGCGAAGCGGAATACGTCTTGTCGAACGATTCTTCGGGGTAGATATTATTGGTAAAATGCACCGCCACGCGGATGGTCAGTTTGTTCTCCGAAGCGTAGTTATCTACCGAGATCGCTCCTTGGCTGATGTCGTAACCCACGATCTCACCCTCTATCTCCAGGTCTCCGCCTTTGCTCAGTACCTGCAACCGCGTCTGGCGCTGGAACAGATCCCGGATCGCCTCCGTCAGGTTCGGACTCAGCGTCGGATTCACCATCGCTGCATTGTTCGGAAAATCAGCGATGGAGATAGAGTGCGTTGTCTGGTAATTGATGTTCGCTCCGTTGAATTTATAACTGATCGAACATCCGCTCAGCACCATTCCCACCAACAACACTATGTATCGTACACTACAACTCATACTCCTTTATCTTCCGGTACAGCGTCCGCTCGGACACGCCCAGCCGCGCAGCAGCCTCTTTGCGGTTGCCTTTGGTCAGCTCCAGCGCCTTGCGGATCAACTCCTTTTCGCTGTCTTCCACCCGCAGGCTACCGCTCTCGATGTCTTCCGCCTCTTCGGCATCCACATGCTTGCGCGCAGGTGTCTCCGGCTGCGAGATTGTGATGGTCGGAGTCGCCTCTTGGGCTGTCTCCCCGTAACCCGTCACCCGCAACCCTTCGCCGCTTATAATCGCTTTCAACTCCTCCAGATCTTTCTTGTTCTGCATCACCAGATTATAGAGAATCCCTATCTCGTGGGAGTAGTCCTTGCCGCCTTGCTCTTGCGCCGGTGCACGTAAAACAAGCCCTTGCTGGTTCTCCTCTTTCGGCAGGTAACGCATCAGCGTCTCCGCGCTGATCTGGTGGTCCAGTTCAATCACAGCAATCTGCTCAGCCAGGTTCTTGAGCTGACGGATATTACCTCGCCAGTAACTATTTTGCAGCAACCGCGTCGCCTCTTCGTTCAGCGACAAAGGCGGCATTTGGTATCGCGTGCAAAAATCGACGGCGAACTTACGGAACAACAGAGGTATATCTTCTTTGCGCTCGCGCAATGCAGGCACGCGAATCTCTACGGTGTTCAGACGATAATAGAGGTCCTCACGGAAACGCCCGTCCTCGATCGCCTGACGCATGTTCAGGTTCGTCGCAGCCACTACGCGGACGTTCGTCTTCTGCACTTTGCTCGAACCCATCCGCAGAAACTCACCCGTCTCCAACACACGTAGCAACCGCACTTGGGTCTGTAGCGGCAACTCACCTACTTCGTCCAAAAACAGCGTACCGCCGTCCGCAATCTCGAAATATCCTTTATGTTCGCTCTTCGCATCCGTGAACGCACCTTTCTCGTGGCCGAACAACTCACTGTCTATCGTCCCCTCCGGAATAGCGCCGCAGTTCACGGCAAAATACGCACCGTGTTTGCGCGCAGAATAGGCATGTATGATCTTCGGGAAATGCTCTTTACCCACACCGGACTCTCCGGTGATCAGCACACTCAGATCCGTCCGCGCTACTTGCACGGCGATCTCGATGTCGCGATTCAGCAGAGGACTCTGACCGATAATCCCAAAACGCTGCTTTATTCCCAATAATTCTTGTGGTGTCATATCTAAACTGCCAAAATGTCATGCAAAAGTACTACAAAAAATTTGAATACGCAAATTATTTGCGGAAATATTTGCATATTTGAAAAAAATGTAGTACTTTTGCACCCGATTTCGCGATGTTCGGTCGTTTTGGCTAATTGAATCAATGGTCAAATAAATCGTAAATCGTAAATGTGTAAATTGTAAATTTATATAGCTATGTACATTTTTTTAACTATTTTGATCGTTATCGCCGCTATCCTGCTGACGCTTTTGGTGTTGGTACAGAATAGTAAGGGCGGTGGCTTGGCTGCCGGTTTCGCGAGTGGCAACCAGGTTATGGGTGCGCCCAAAACGGCTGACTTCTTGGAGAAAGCTACTTGGACGCTCGTAGCGCTTATTGTGGTTTTCAGCATTGCTGCTGTTGGTTTCAACAAAGGCCAGCAGGCTACTGCTGAGGAGCAATCGGCTATCGTCATCGACGAGGCTCCCGCTGCTCCGGCACCTGCTGCTGAGCTCCCTGCTGAATCTGCCGATTAAGCGACTACTATTCAACTAGTCCGCTAGTCAGCGCTAGCCAACTAGTCCCACCCACAAAAAACAGGCAACCGCACGGTTGTCTGTTTTTGTATGTTTCTGCTCCCATTTATGCTTCTGCCACTCCATCGTGGTTTTGTCGTGGTTGTTTCGTGGTTGTTTGCTATTATAGATTTTTATTATAGCATTCCTTTGATTTTCTCTATAAGCGCCTTTAATGGCTCTATAAGTGGGACAACATCATCTTCCGTTGCATCAACAAAGCAATTATAATCACCTCGTTCGCGTAAACCTTCTAGTTTTGAAAACAAGTGTCCTTCTTCCTCGGAAAACACTCCTGTGCGCACAAACTCCTTATTAAACATATTAAGCGCACCTCTATGCGTATGCACGTGCAGAGCATTACGGATAAGCAATGCGCTTACTGCATGGAAAGCGGCATAATACATACGATTAACGAGCGTGTCCCAATATTGCTGCTCTCGCAATGTTTCAAACTGCATTGTGATTTTTTCTGCGCGCTCTATTTCCAGTTCTACCATAACCCGGCGCTCTTCTTCCGTCAAACTCATACCAGTACTACTTTATCGTGTTCAACATTTTTGACAAATGGTGTAAACTGCATTTGTTTCCATTGATTTTTGGTATAAATCTGCGGTATAACCATTTGATCTTCTTCTGATGCCATTAACGTAAATGGATATGCGTATTGCACAAAATCGGTACTTTTCTCCTTATCTTCATCCAATAATATCAGCAAGTCCCAATCAGAATCTTCATGGGCTGTGCCTCTGGCTCGGGATCCGTACAGCCACAGCGAAGCAGTACTCGGAAGGATTTCCTTTCCCAGTTTCGACAAACGTCCTATGAATTGCATCGAATCAATCATTCCTTTTTTCCTTTCGTTCTTTTACCTTTGACGCCGCAAAGGTACTACAAAAAAATCAAATATGCAAGTATTTAGGAGAAAAAAGTGCCTGAAGGTTTATTTTGCGACTTATTGCAACCTTTTGCTACACTACTCCCGCTATAGCATCGCCGCCACTCGCATATCTAATGCTTCACTGATAAATGCATTAATGGATTCGCCTGCTTGTTTTGCCAACGCGGCTATTGCGCTATGCGTCTCCGGTTTGATACGGATATTTAATTGTCCGGAGTAACTTTTGTGAGGCGTTATGCCTTCTGCAGCACAATATGCCATATAATCTTCCACCGCTTCATGAAAGGCAGCTGTCAATTCCTGAACGCTCTCACCTTCGAAATTCACCAACCCGTCTATTCCTTCTATCTTTCCATAGAAACAGGCATCTTTTTCTGAAAAACTAACAG
The DNA here is from genome assembly GCA_017464475.1 of Paludibacteraceae bacterium. Classification (GTDB taxonomy): domain Bacteria; phylum Bacteroidota; class Bacteroidia; order Bacteroidales; family Paludibacteraceae; genus Colicola. The sequence goes on along the minus strand of JAFTZQ010000005.1, from coordinate 272,014 downwards.
TCCCGAGATAGCCTTTGTAACTCAATGTATTCATAGTTGTTTTATTTTAGATATCCTTTATTCTCCAGTTCTTCTAATACTTGCCGAAGTGCATATTGCTTTACGATATTTCCCGGATGAGGTTTATGCAGCATTATTGGATGCCCTTCCTTATCTTTGAATATTACTCGCGAACCCGATGTCTTGCCTTTGTTGGATTTAGTATATCCGAGCGCTTTAAGGAGTCTCTCTAACTCATCAAAAGTAAAGTCGGACGGCAGCAGTAGGAATCGCGCAATTAATTTATCTTTTGAGCTCATACTACAAATTTTGTGCAAAGGTAACTATTTTTTAGTTACAAACCAAATGTTTTTATAAAAAAAAGCAAAAAATCATTATTTTTTCGTTCTTTAGGATATTTTTAGTTTCTAAAACACAACCAGCCCTGCCATTTCTGACAGGGCTGGATGCATCGCCTAAAGCGGAAGGGTTTTTAATCTACGCCTTCACCGCCTATAGGCGTCATTGTATTATTTATAATAGTACTGGCTCCCTCGGTCTGCATAATGACGCATGTTCCTAATATAGTGCTCTCCACTAAAGGTTGAATATATTCTTTCTTTTTCATAATTGCACTCCTTAATTCATTAAACATTCATTCGTTCAACGTTCATATCTTACTTTACCAACTGTCCGTTAGCGTTATACATCTTCTCGCCGCGGAGGATGAACAACTGACCGTCAATCATTACCTTAACCGGAGTTTCGGAAGCATTCAGCTCATCCATGCCCGTTGCTACAGCAGGAGCATTGTTTCCTGCTACTACTCGACGTGCGCCAGCGCGAGGTGCAGGCAAAGAATGAGGAGGATTAGCGCAATCCAACTGACCATTCTTAATCTGAACTACAGCGCGCTCGTGAGCCACATTCGTACCGTTAGCCAACAGAGTGAATGTATTGTTGGTTAGACCATAATAGTTCACTACGTCTTCGTCTGCTTTGTATGCGTTCTGGCTTGTACTAATCTGTATTGTGCTACCTCCTACGTTTCCGTAGAAGCCATTGTAGTTAGCAGCCTCTGGAACTGCGGCGCCAACCTTAACACCCTTGATAACTTCGCCCTCAGCGATGAACAGATACGGTTTACCAGCCTCCAGATAATCAGTCTCTATCTCATCGAAGAAGAGTTTGTACGGCATTTCACCTGCCATCTGCAGATAGGTCAGCGTGTAGAACGAAGCACCGGTAGGAAGCATAACTTTCTTATCTGGACAAATCGTTCCCCACTTGCCTTCAAAGAGACTAGTACGTAATTCAGTAGGCTCTAACATTTTGTAGAGTTGAACCGCTTTCTGACCGCTATACGAAGCGGATTTATAATAACGGAAGCGCAGTTGGTTGCTTGCACTATTATAACGTAGGTGTGCTAAACTCGACACAATATCTGCGTTTTCACCTCCGCCAATTGATAATGTATTTGTAATAGCCTCTTCAGAAGTAGCTAAGCCATTATCATTGCTATTTTGCCCTATATATTTTCCGCTGTAAGATTTCAACGTCCCCGCTGTTGCATCAATCGTAAAGGCAGCGTCTGCCGGAGCAACGATAATACCATTATCAATAGTTACACTAATTGTATTTTCTACTGCATCTAGGGTTTCTAATGCACCATCAAAGGCAACACTACCATCCTCATAAACGATCAAGTATTTGCCATTAGTAATGTCTTCAGTTGCCGTTACTTTCTGGAATACCGCATTGCCCTCTGCACGAGCGGATGCGTCAATAACGGTTACTACACATGTTGCGGTAAATCCGCCATCTTCCGTGGTAACTGTAATGATTGCTGTTCCCTTTGCAACAGCAGATACAACGCCGCTCTCATCTACGGTCGCCACTCCGGTTGCATCGGATTCCCACGTTACGTTGGTGTTCGTTGCCAAAGCAGGTTCAATTGTAGCCGCCAGCGTAACAGTCTTGCCTACTTTAATAGTGGTCTCAGTCGGAGCAACAGTAACACCTGTTACAGCAACTACTTCCGGAGCCAATTCTTCTACAAACCTTACGTCAACCGCTTCATGACCTTGCGTAGCATGATTCATATATTGCCCGGCTATTACTTTGATGCGGTCACCTTCTTCCACATCCAACGCAGCAAATTTCTTCGGCTCTCCCTCTGAATTTAAGCAACCATATACATAGATACTTCCGCTTGCATCGGTCAATGTAAAGTTTCCGTATGTGGTGTTTGCAATTGTACCAACCACACCTACAAGGTAGCAGCGACCTCCACCTGCGTCAATGAACTCTGCAATCGTCTTGGTCGGAATCTCGCTGACGGTAATAGATACAGGATAAGCAGCACTGGTCACTTCGTTTACTTTAGCCGTTACGTTCACCGAAGTTGTTCCCTCGGTCAAAGCGGTGGTCGGAGCCCATACAATGCCTTCTGTAACCTCCTCGTTAGTATCATCCGTATAGTACAGTGTAACCGTCAGACCTGCGGGATCAAACACTTCGCCGTCCACGTATGCCGTCTTGGTTGCAGTACCAGTTACCGTCACATGGTCAATCTCCTTTGTTATCGGGCTGTTATAAGTCAAGTTCGTCCATTGCCAACCACTCTCCGGAGCCAACTCCCAGCAAACAAGATTGTTAGATTGTGCGAATCGTTTCCACGGAGCAAGAATTGTACCCGAAAGTGTGCCACCGACTACCCATGTATCAGGCAAGGCTTCAGTATTGAAATAAATCTCAATATCTTTCTCCTCTTTCTGAATATCGAAGGTTACGTACTTTTTGTTCGTGTCAATCTTCTTGATGGCGACTTTCTCGAATGAGACCTTTACCTTCGTACCACTTGTTATATCTGCAGCTACCAAGGCTTCAAAGCTGGTAAAAACAGGTCCCATAGCATACGTAGCCGAAGCTACTGCGCTGTTGTCCATACCGTCTTTCACGGCAATAGCCTTGATGGTCATACCCGTCGAAACGGCGATAGGATCACTATAAACGCTCGATCCAGTAGTAGGCTCTGCACCATCCGTTGTATAATAGATGGTAGCACCTGCGGTTTCAGTTGTAATAGTTACATTCTGAGTCTCAAAATACGTGCCCTCGGCAACAGAGAATGTCGGAGTCTCTACAGAAGGCAATGCCGCTTCGTATGTTACCGTGATAGATGCAATACGACGCTGTCCGCTTGTACCACCTATAGTAAAGACAACTTCTTTCGAATTTCCCGTCCATGTTCCGGCTTCATATGTTCCTACATTAGCAGAAATAGCATTACTTCCATCACTACTTCCGAAGCCAATCACAATCTCTTTAAACTTATAGTCATTCGAAGAAAGCGCAAATGTATTGCCTCCGTATGCACGGACAGCCTCTCCTGAGGTATAGTATTTAGGTGCATTTTGAGTATTAGTTCCCGCGCCGAATACAATAGAGAAATTGTTGCTCGGACCAAAGGCTACCGTTTCTGCCGTCATATCTGTTGTTTCGTTATAATGCTCCGAAGCCACCCAACTTGCTACTAACGGAGCGGCTGTAACGCTCAACCCACTAACGGTATATGCCTCACTGGCAATTTCATCCACCGTAGCCACCACGCGGATAGAGGTCTGATCTTTCACCAGAGTATTATTTGCATCGGGATACGACCATGTAATGCCTGAAGTAATAGGAGCGTCCGAGTTGTCGGAATAATGTCCCATTACCGTCAGATCTGTCGGGTCAAACGTGTCACCTGCTGTATAAGAAGTTGTGGCTGGCGTGCCTCTGACTGTTACAGTCTGCAAGGTAACGTCCTTAATCTCGACATTGAACGTTGTGCTCTCGCCGCCGTAAGTAACGGTAATTGCTTGTGCAGCCGCAGCTGCTGCACTACTGAAGCCCGTGAACGAGAACTTGTCTTCATTGCCTGCGTAAGCGATGTCTTCCTTAGAAGAGTCATCGTAAGTAGCAGTAATAACCAAACCGGCAGCATCAAACGCATCACCGATATTATAGCTTACTTTATTAGGATTGTTCTTAACCGCAATCGACTCCAACTGTTTACCTGGCTCCCATACAAAAGTAATGGAAGTAAGATACATCGCACCATCATTAGAACGTACACCTACATACTCATAGTCATCAGTAATTTCCAATTGAGTGGATGTTCCATTAACGATAGTTCCTAACAGAGTTCCTTTGTTATCTCCATACAAGTCAGAAGCGGCAGTATATGCAGTATTTGAACCATACACATTAAGAGTACGTCCAGAAGCCGTATTGCTATTCCAAGCCACTTTTACTTTCCTAATCAATCCGCCCGAAGTGGTAGAAACGACACCTGAGTTATTATTGTTACTGCGCAACTGGATAGACTCGTTACTTCCTGCTGAATTACCGGAATAAACGGCACCCGATGCACCAGATTTTCCACTCCACCCGGTATAGTTAGTGCCAGATACGCCGGTCGTCTCACGTGTCAGCTTATCACCTCCCGCAGCGACAACGGTAATATTATACGTAGTAGATTTTTCCACTTCGCCTTCCACATAAGTAACCGTAATCGTCTTATTGCCAGCTTCGGTCATATCAGGAGTAGAAACAGAAGTCGGTGTAACCGTCTTCAATTCATCTTCTTGCGGCACATTATTTACAGTAACGCTGTATGTAGCCTTACATGTTCCGTCAAACGAGAATGCGTCGTTTTGCTCATATGAAGTTGTCATTCCTTCGACTGCGATGCTCTTAAGAGTCTTAACAATTATGTCACCTCCGCCGGTTGAATATGTTATGGTAATATTTGTCAGGCGTAATTGAGCGGTTGTTGACTTATTTACAATTTTAAAAGACGACGTAGCTGATATATCAGAAATAGTGGCAGATAAGTCACTCCAACTTCCAGCGGTGGCTGCCCCTCCATCTATACTATACGAAAAATCCACAGCATAACTACTTTTCGCAGTGAGTACTACTTCTGTTATAGTAACTCCCTCATCTGGCGTAAGCGTAAGATCACTACCATTTCCCGTATTTTTGTAGTAAAGTCTAATCGTTCCGTCCTTATTGTACGCTGTCGCATTGTCCGCTCCTCCTTTTGAAGATGTAAAAGAGATGTTAGCGTCAATGTCTCCTGAAATAGGACCAGTTATTGTAGAGCTTCCCAATTGGGAACAATTCCAACTTATTGTCTTTCCCCACATACTCAAGCTGCCGAGAAGGAGTCCTAAAACCAATAGGATGCTACGCATTGCGCTACGAATGGGGGGGGTAGAAACGGTGCTGCCCATTCGCAAGAAATTAGTTAAAAAGTGTTTCATAATGTTTGAAATTTAATTGTTTGTATATTTTTATATATTGTTTAACTAAAATAATTGATTTTATGAAACACTTATTAACTCAATTTGGGCTCAGCGTCGGTCTTGCGTCGTACGCGACCGTCGGCTCACCGTCGGCTGACCGTCGGCGGCAACAGCTAAAACACATTACATTTATGTTGCTTTTTTTGCTTGCCGGAGTTGGACAGGTTTGGGGAGAGAATTACACTATTACGTTTGCTAACAATGCTAATTCTGCGACACCTTTAACCGCTACTACGCAAGCAAGTACTGTTATCGCATCAGATTCCCGTAGTTATGTACAATCTTCACCGTTTAGCGTTAATAGTGGTAATATCTATTATGGGGATACAAAATCATGTATTAGATTAGGGAAATCCGGTAATGCTTCTAGTTTATCAATCGCTCTATCAGAAAGTGGTAGTGTGTATGCTACTTCTATAGTTGTCAATTGCGACAACACAGGTGGTTCAAAAAACTCAAGTGCAACTATAGCGGTAAATGGAAAAACTGCTCAAACGACTACGGCTGAAAATCCTGACAATTACACATTTACGATAAATGATGATATTGAAAGTATTACATTAGCAGGCTCTGCTTCCGTGCGAGTATACTCCATTACAGTAAATTATTCTTCCTCTAGTGACCCAGACCCTGGCTCACAACAATCGACCGATTAAAATATACCAATTTTTTAATGTTTTTTAAAGTTTCCTTCGGCTGCTGATTTAACGGAAATTTTTCTTTAATTTTGGGTAATTTTGGACTAACTAAAAATGTTGTCTTCTTTCTTTTTGTTCACAAATTAATCAAATTAAGCAAAGTTTTCTTTGGTCAAAATGTTTTATTTACCTTCTGTTCTCCCTTTTACTGAACAGTTTAAGTGTTTCATAATGTCAATGTTCATATCCCGTATATTATCGTGCGGGAACGATTTACAGCCTGTTCCTTTTTTGACATATTGAACAAGACTGAAACAAAAGTCAGACACAGTTCTTGCCGTGTCTGACTAAAAATATGGATGTCATAGATCTCTTCATTGATTCAAAAAGCCTTCAAAACACAGATCCTCATCAATTTGGGGCCAGTGAATACCAAATGGAGTACATTGATAGTCCGCTCTTTCCGCCTCAGTTGCATTCAACAACCGAGGATAACGGATAAATGGCTCACATCCTTCACGACCATCCGCGGTACGAATCCATACTTCGGTGTCGGTCAACCATATTTTAGAGACGTTCAGCATTACTATTATTTTTTGAAGTACTCATTCCAACGATTGATAATAATCTCCTTATTCTCCTCAATAACGGATTCTGCCAACCTGAGTTCCGATGCTTTCAACCCGTTATTTTCTATGAGTTTTACAGGATCAACGCTAAATTTTGCTTCATGATCATCTTTTATAACATGCACATGTATCGGCTCATGATCGTTCGAATAGAACAGAAATCGAAATCCGAATAAGTTAAATAAAGTGGGCATAACTCTGTCTTTTTCAAATTTTGCATGCAAAATTACTGCTTTTTTCTGACATACACAAGTTTTTGAGCAAAAAAAATGCCTTTTTCAGTCTTATTCATTATATCAATGTTCATATCCCGTATATTATCGTGCGGGAACGATTTATGGCTTTCTTGCGACTTGTCGCAGCCACGGCGCAGCCGTTTCAATTATCTATCGCAGCTTGCTGCGAAGCAATATAGAACTACGTCTGTTGCGACATGTATGCATCCATATAGCGTTTGAGCGTGTTTCGGTTGCATTGGAGCCGCCGACTTATCTCGCGTAGCGAACAGCCCTCCTCCAACAGCCGCCGGATGTACCCTTCGCGGCGGTACAGAGGATGCACCTCTTTGCGTTTTTTACTTCCTTTCGGACGCCCTAAAATCTTGCCTTCCGCCTTGAGCCTTGCCAACGCTTCGCAGGTCCTCTGGCGGATCAGCTTGCGCTCGATTTCCGCCGACAGCCCGAAAGCGAATGCCAGCACTTTGGACTGGATGTCGTCCCCCAGCCGGTAGCCGTCTTTGACCGTCCATACCGAGCAGCCGCGCTCCATGCAGAGGCTCAGAATCTCCATCACCATGAACAGACTCCTGCCCAAGCGGCTTAGCTCGCTGCAGATGATCACATCGCCCTCGCGCACGTTCTTCAGTAACTTGCCCAGCCGGCGTTTGGAATAAGGCTTGGCGCCGGAGACTGTCTCCTCGATCCAGCCATCAATACTCATCTCTTCTTTGAGACAAAACTGTTTGATCTCATACCGCTGATTCTCAACGGTCTGCTTGTCGCTACTAACGCGAATATAACCGTACCTCATAAGTTTTTTTTACGCAAAGGTACTGCTTTTTTCGCTCATATCATAATGTCAAAGTGCTTTTTATGCTTCATTCAATTGAAACCTATCGGGTTGCGAGGAGTTTTGGGCTCTTTGGGCGTTATGCTTAATGCTCCGATAGCATTATATATATTGTCCAGTTCTTGCCGCATATCTTCACTCAAGTCATTCACTGCCTCCAAGTTGTTTTCCAAAGCATCTTCAAGCATCTTCATTCTTGCCCTCAGTTCCTCTATGGCTAATGCATTCTCACGTGTTTCGACCACTATCTGACGAGCCATCACAAAAGCGCGCATTATCGCTATATTCACCTGCACCGCTGTTTCGCTTCTCAACACGCTGGACAACATTGCCACTCCCTGCTCCGTAAATGCGTAAGGTAATGCGTCCGCTCTACGTTTACCATGCAACGCCGCTTCTCCGAAATCACCATCTTGTTGATTTTCTATGGCTTGCGTGTATGTGGTCACAATTTGTGACCTCATATATGCGACTTCTTGACGGGTAAGTCTAAACATAAAATCCTCCGGAAAACGATTAATATTTCGTTTTACTGCTTGATTTAATACTTTAGTCTCCACTCCGTACATCGCCGCAAGTTGGAAATCCAGAAGCACCTGTTTTCCTCGCAGCAGCAAAATATGCCGTTGTATCTCCGCCAGAGCCTGTTGCCCTACTGGTAATATCTTATCTTTTTCGTTCATTCTTTTTTATTCCTTATTTATACACGCGTACGCGAAAGGCGTGCCGCCAAGCTCCATATAAACGCAATACGCACTACCCGATAGATAGTGCGTACGTAGAAGGCGAGTTCTCCCCTGTTATTTGCGATGTTGTCGCGTATATACTATAGAGAGTTCGAATGTTCATTCAATGTTGTGTCTTAACCGTTAGTACTCTTGTTTTTCAAGAAACATAATCCAACTCATTGCGTTTAATCAGAAGCGGATAGCGTTCCGGATGTTTGAGAGACTCAACCTCCAGATCTACGTCTAACTTGGGCCACTCAATGGCATTTTTTCCACTCATCTGTACATCCAGCACTTCATTGATTGTAGCATCGCGCATCCATGGTACACGGTTGAAAGAAAGGAAATAATCCTGTCCTTGTACTGAGATCATAACGCCTTTGTCGTTAATCATCAATACGTCCACCGATGTGGAGCTGATATTGCTTTTTGAAGTAGTCTGCATATAGTTCGACAACTTGTTGGATTTTATTTATCTCATGCTGGCTAAAGTCGCCTTTGTATGCGATTTCCACTTGGGGCTCTAACCAGAATTTTGCTTCTTTGTCCTCCTTTCTCTTTTAAAAAAGTTGGACTCATATACCGTTAGTACTCTTGTTTTTCAATTCCGACTGCAAAGTTACTAAATATTTTTGACATTTGCAAGTCTTTTTGCAATTATTTTTGTTTTGTCGCCAAAATCGCTGTTTTATGAGCCTTACCGATCCCCCGCCAAAGACACGCAAAGGCAGCCGTGAAGCTGCCTTTGATGATCTGTGCATCCTTGCGGATGTGAGTAATGGTTAGTCGCCTTCTTCCGGCGTTGTTCCTCCCGGAGGTACCGGAGGGCCAGGAAGTAAGCTCGCGCAGATGGTCACCATCGGCTTTAACGACTCAGCGATCTCCACAATCGGTTGATTATAAATTTTCTTTTTCATATTAGTCATTTTCTTTCATTATTGGAGTAAAATCTGACCAGTTCTCTACGCGGTAACCACGTATGTCGCGAACGGACTGCCGAAACCAATCTATCTTTTTCAGTGCTTCTATCGCTCTGAAAAGAGATGTCATATCTTGGTTGTTGGTCATATAGGTACTTCCCTGTATCCAGTAGAAGCCGCATCCCTCCAAGGTACGTTTAATCTCATAATAGGCTCCGTTATAAGGTTCCCCGAAATACTGCTGCAAATCAGCAATATTCATATCAAAGCTAAGAGCATACATAATTTATACTGCGGCTTTGAACAGAGACTCTTTATTAAAATAGATGTTGCCATCCGCCGTCTGTGCAGAAATTACTGTACCCACAAACGGATTTGCTTCTACTTCGATAACCTTTCCACGAACCCACTCCTTAAGTAGGGTTACTTCTGGCGAAATCAGAACATAATCTCCAAGTTTCATAATACTATCCTTTCTCTTTCGGCTGCAAATTTACTACAAAAATTTGGAATACACAAGACTTTGGCTTTAAAAATCAAAATTATTTGAATTTTTATATGCTATAAGGCTTGTTACTAGCACAAAAGTGCGAACGGAAATTCGAGGTGGGACGGCTTTGCCGTGTCGGTGCCCTCGAAGTTCGACAAATTTTTGTTATCATTGGTAGATTAGTGGGCAGGTTGCCCCACTCCACTAATCTACTTTTTGCCAAAATTCATGTTATTTTACCAGCTGTCCCTTAGCGTCGTACATCTTCTCACCACGGATGATGAAGAGCTCGCCGTTGATCAGCACCTTACGCGGAGCCTCGCTCTCGAAGCCGGTGTTCTCCATTCCCGTAGCTACTTGCTCACTCTGAACACCCATCGAGATACGACGACGACCCGGAGCCAAAGCAGACTCATGAGGATTGATTGCACTCAACTTGATGTATGCGCGATTGCTCTTGATACGAGCCCAAGCGCCTGCTGGAACTTCGCGGTAGTAGTTGTTCTGGAGGATGTAGTTACCCTCGCCGGCAGGAATATTGAAGTACGCATCTTCGGCATCACCGATGAAACCGATCAGACCGTTGTGGCTTCCTTGCGAAGCATTAGCCTCATCCGTGTAGAAGACTGCCAGCTGCGTTGTACCTTCCTTCGGCAGGAAGATATACGGACGGCCGGCTTCCATCTCACCATTGATGATGTTATCCAAGAATACCTTCTGCGTGCTCTCGCCGTAGTAAGCGATCTCGAACAACTCAGCACCAACCATCACACCGCCGTTCGGCAAGCAGATAGTTCCAAAGCGACCTTCCGTTACATTGCGGGTGTAATCCGGCTCAGCATTGAAGACGATCTTCTGGATACGCATTGTACCTACAGAAGAGATTTCTACATCGCCGGCAGGAACGAATACCTTGTCGCACGTTTTCCATGCGCCTTGATAAGTGTCAAATGTCTTCGATCCTACGGTCAGAGTTACGTCTGCATTATTTCCTGTGCCACGGTATGTAACAGTTACGATACCCGGAACGGTTGTATGGAACATAATGCCTGTACCTTGATAGCAACCGCCATCGGTACTACTCTGGCGTACAGCCGTTCCCGTTGAACCTACAATAGCCTTCAACATATCCGAGCGGAAGTTGTCAGTATTAGGCATAGCACCTTGACCTGCATTAGCAAGAACCATCGTAGACGGAACTGTCACATCTTCGGTTATACCGGTATTGCTTGCAGCAAAGTTCCAAGTCATAGAACCATCTACGTCAACCAACTCAAGGTCTGCCCATTTCTTTGCAAAGAGAACTTGGGTAGCGCTTCCACACTCACCTTCTACTGTTACAAGGTAATACTGCGGTTCCTCGGTAATGGTAACGTCATAAGCAGCTGCGCTGCTCAGAACATTCTCGTCCGTTACTACACCTGCCTCGGTGCAAGCCTGCCACTTGTAAGTCAGTGTACCCGTACCTGCAGCGGTTACAGACAGCGTCTTCTCTGTATTCAGAGGAGCGGCAGCATTCTCAAAGCCGGTGATCTCCGTCTGTGCTTTCAGGCTTACGGTAGCGATTTCAGACTTCGTGCTGCTCGGCTTATAAGAACCTTCAGTGTTGGTGACAACTACATAGTAGTCGCCCAGAGCAGTCGGAACGAACTCATTACTATTGGTACCAACAGCCACGTCGTCGCCTTCCTCTACTACCTTGTACCACTGATAGCTCAACGTACCTGCCTCTACGCTTGCCGTTACTGACAGGGCGTTGGTGTTCGTTGCTGCATCGCAGACTGCCAAAGCAGCCGGTTGAGCACTAATAGCCGGAGCCTCCGATACGCGGTCGATATAGAGGTTGATTTCGAGAATGTTAATACTATTATCGCTATGGATGTAATAGGTCTTACCTCCTGCGAGAGCTTCGCTCGTTGCTTTTTGACCATCCGTCTTGCTTGCGCTCTCTACTGAGAACAATGCATCGGCATAAGCAGTGTTATTGGCTGCACCGACGTAAGCATGGCGGGTAGCATCAGAGTTACTTGCTTGAGCAATTTCGAATTGAGCCTCATATTTCGAAGGAATAGTTACTGCTATATTTCTGTTGGCATTCGAGCTACCGTTTGTATATATCGCGTGCGTGTAGCCGGAAACAGAAGTATACTCGATATATTTAAACTTACCTGCATCGTCCGAGTTCTTGACCCAAGCAAAACCTTCAGTTGCTAAAGCAGCAGGAACGTCTCTCAATGCTTCATCCGTAGAGCCATCGAAGATAACTACTTTGTCCTTCGTGCTTACGGTGAAGTTGATGGTGTAAGTCTTCTTGTTTGCTTCCAAACCATCCTCTGCGGTTACAACGATAGTCGTTGCGCCCGGCAGAGCAGTTGCGTCGGTCTTGACAGCCGTTGCACCTACATGGTTCAGCGTGTAGCTTACAGCCAGCAGATCAGCTATTACGGTACCCTTTGCCAACTCTACATTGTAGGTCAGCACTGCCGGATCAAATGCCGGACTCAGGCTGTAACCCTCTACGCTCAATGCACTCAGCGTTGCGTCGTGCGAAGCCTCAGCCTTGGTTACGGTAATCGTGTAAACACTCGCGTCACCGTCTTTGTCTGTCAGAGTGACAGTGTTAGCCACACCAAACTCCCAAGTGTTAGCTGCTGCAGGAGTATGAGCAGCTGTCCATTCATCATTGTTGGATACCCAATCATATGCGATAGCTTCTAATTGCGGCTGAGTGGTAGAAGCAGGAACCTCTATCGAGATAACATTTGCCACAGGAGTTCCCTCAACACCATTTACCGTTACTTTCTTCAGCACCGGATTCATCGGACGATAAACTGCTACATAATCTACGTGAGGATTCCAATCACTATTTTGACCACCACGAACAAGCCACAAATCAGCAGCATCTTTCATCAGAGTCACCTCATTTAGACCTGCAGGAGTTTTTCCTCCGGCTAACGTACCAATGATGTTTTCTTCAGCACCTGCTTGTGCGTCATAAACATACATCGTTTGATTTGTACCATTCGCTGCATATGTTACATCTAATGCTAAAACATCACCGGCAAGGAATGCACCGCCAATATGAATGTAAGTGCTGCCTTGGAATTTAACGCCCGAAGGAGCTGACCCGTCCTTACCATTGACAGTAGTTGCAAGCGTAACATCTGACTCTGCAAAATACTTAGATTTAGTCGCATTATACGTGATGGTACTATTTGACGGTATATCTGCCCAAACGAGGCAAACGCCATCTTTCGGAGCGACCTTCATCGTGATTGTGTAGGTCTTCTTGTCGCCACTCTGAGCTACACCCTTAATCGTTTGAGCCTCCCCCCAAGCAGCCACAGCTTCACCAATAATCGGAGTTTGTGCATTTGCATTCACTGCCGTTGCGCCGGTAATAGTCGGGATAGATGCCGTTCCGTAAGGCATTGTATAGGTGTATTCCGTTACCTCCGGATCAAAGGCAGGAGCCAATGTACCTGCATCACTGGAGAACGTGATAGCACTCAGGCGTGCGTCTGTCGAAACAGCCTCCCATTGAGCGTGAAGGGTGATGTCAGCAGTCGGAGTATATGAATCACCTGCATTACCGATTTTCTCGCCACCTGTTGCCTCTGTAAACCATCCGAGGAAACTCTCTGTTCCATTCGTCGCACTCGGAAGCGTTACAGAAGGAGTACCGTTCAGAGAAGCAGGGTCTGCATCTCCGTGAGCCTCGAACGAAACGGTAAACGGATTGGTAATGGTGATGGCTTGGATGATATTATAAGAACCTGTGGTAGTCCGGATTCTATACTCAGCCTCATCGGCATTGTAAAGCGGAGTAACAACAGAGGCACCTGTAGAACCTGAAGCACCACTCAAAGCAGTATAATTTGTTCCGCCATCAACAGATGCTTCAGCACCACTCAGCACACCAGCCTTAAGCAATACCAGTTTGCCGGCATTTACATTGAAAGAGATGTATGAACCTGAATTCTTAATCTTCAAGCCTTTGTCAGCAGGTTTGCTATCCGGAGCGTCAAGCGTTACATTAGTGGTGCTGGAAATAGCATAGTTCTTTGCTGCTAATTCTGCGCCCCAGTCGCCACTTGTTCCTTCTGCATCAATGAATGCCTCGAAGTCAATATCAAGAGCAAAAGCCTTTGCCCAACGAGCAGTAAGAGTAATCTCTGCATCTTTTGCTACAGTAGCCCAGAAGGCATCATCCAGAGCTATGTCCACGCCCTCTTTCTGCCATGCAGCGAAAGTGCACAATGCTTTTGTTTTGTCAATATCAGCATCAGACGGATTAGTAGTAACATCAAACAACTTAGTACCTAATTCAGTCGTACCATCTTTGAAGATAACCGTATATTTGTCAGCCGCTGCTTTCCATTGTGCGGTAAGGACTACGTTATCTGTTCCAACGGTGTAAGTCGCACCCGGAGCGTAGTCATTAGTACCGTCATTCCATTTAACGAAATCTTTACCTGCTACAGTAAAGGGATTAGCGGCAACGGTAAACGTCTCTCCTTGAGCCTTGTCTTCCTGTACAGGAGCATCACCTGTTGCACCCTCGTCGCCCTTTGCATAAGTAATCGTGTAGAGTTGAGTCCAGTCTGCAACCAAGGTAATATTGCCTGTTACAGCAGACGAGAAATCATATGCAGAGCCAGCCAACTGCCATTCGTTGAAACGATGATGTGCCCAGGTCGGGTTGGCGGGTTGTGCAACTGCTTGACCGGTAGCTACTTGGATTGTAGCATTCGGAGTAACTCCATCATTATAGTTGAACTTTACGGTCAACAAAAGATCTTCATCTACGTAAGACTCACGAACGATTTGCAACTTGGTAATCCATGCCGTAGTAGATGTTGCACTACGAGTCAACTTAAGCGTTGTCGCTCCCTCTGCTTTATCATTGAGTGTCTTGGTTTGGGTGACAGGAGTACCTCCATTATACAAGTTCACCAAATTATCTGTGGAGCAAACTACCTCATTGGAGCCATTTGCTATCTTTGGAGCTATGGTCTTGTCTTGATTTTTGGTATAATAAGCCGTTATCGCAATCTTATCGCCTTCCTTTAATGCGCTATTCAAAAAGATACGAACGTGCTCAGCAGAATAATCAACATCCTTGTCCAGACGGAGAGTATAATACAGAGTTGCACCATCACCATTGATTGGATTATTTGCATAATTTACACGATTATTCTCGGTCGCACTGGAGTTATCTGTGTCACCCGTGTAGAATTTAGCCGTACCACCTGTTTCTATCGGAGTTCCTTCCGGGCTTTCCCAAGAATAAATCACATCCTCTACCTTTGCTGCCCAGTAAGCTGTCAAGGTAACAGCCTTACCCGGCATTGTAAAGTTCGCTTCTGCGGCATATTTATTGCCATCTTGGTCTTTCCATCCAAGGAATTGCTTGTTGGCCGGAGCAACAATGTCGCCTTGTGCTGCCAAAGCAAACTCCTGTGTCGCATACTTAGCCGTTTCTGTCGGTAGGGTACCAGTACCACCATTCAGATTATAAGTAAGCGAATAGGTCGGTATCCATTGAGCCTCAATCTCTTTATCGCCTTCATCGGTTGTAGAAATAGAAGCCGGACTCCAACCTGTAAAATGGAATCCCTCTACATCTGCCAACGGAGCAAAAGAAGCAATACCAATTCCTTTGGAGTACTTTGTCGGATAAGCAGATACATCCGATCCCTTAAGATTAGAATAAGTAATATCAAATTTCTGAGCCTCTGCTTGCCACTGAGCTGTATATTCCAAATCGTTATCCGGCATCGTTGCCTCAGGAGTAGCATCCCATCCTAAGAAATCATAACCGGCACGAGAAAGCGTCGGAGCAACAATCGCTGTTCCATAAGCCACCGTTCCGTGAGTATATGTCTCCGGATTAGTAATAGTTGCATCAACCGGAATATTCCATGTTAACGAGTGAGTATTAGCCGTCCATGTTGCGTTGATTGTTTGTTCTCCAGTAGCCGACGCACTAATAGAAGCAGGATCCCAACCTGCGAACGAATAACCAGTTACGTCAGCCAAATCTGTAAATGAAGCGATACCAGTTCCCTCTGTATATTTAGTCGGGTTGGCGGAGTTATCTGCTCCTTTCAAATTAGTGTAGTTAATAGCTGACTCTTTGGATCCTTCAGGGACAACATACACATCCATACCAAATACACAATACGTTTGGCTAGATGAGGGGACTGAAGACCAAGCAGATGCAGATGGCAGTGCTACTTTCTTAAATTGTTTAGAGAAATAAACTTCTGATACATTAGTTGAGAATATATAAGTAGCAGCACTTCCCTGATCAAAGCGTTTATTCGCTGTATAAGAGCACGTTTGATCAGAGATAATTACATCAGCTCTACGTCCTGCATTACTACCTATAGTTGTAGTTTCCGGTAAGCCATTCACAAATCCTACCGCAGGAAGAGACTGAATGGTAGAACTAGCGCACGCACCACGTACTACTATCTTAGAAATTTTGCAGTTTGTTGCCGAAACCTTGATATAATTGGCAGGGGTTCCAGACATATCACACGTGCTATTCACATTGTAGTAGTAATCTTTATACTTAGTCGTCCCATCGGGTTTATACTCTGAACCTTGAGCCGTAGTAAATGTATTCAGCGAGATTGTAACAGAATATGACTCATCCCCACTTTTATAAGTCTTATCATTAAAGAAATTAGGAGCAGTTCCTTCGCCTGCAATCATAGAAACAGCCTCATTTCCAACAGATACGAGCTTGACTTCTTCTCCCCACACATTTCCGACGCCCACAAAGAGGAGCATCAGCATGCAGGCAGCATATTTTAGGAAACCAAGCACGAAGGTCTCTCGGTCTTCTCTCGGTCTTCTCTCGGTCATCTCTCGGTTCGTCGTTGTGCCTGACGACAGATTGACCGTCACCGAACGGTTTTTAGTTCGCGAAGTACCCCCCCCTGTGTTTTGGGGCGTCTTCGCGGCGCATGGCTCCGCGATCGGGTCGTACGCTACCGAATTTAGAAAATTGTTTCTCATACTAATTAGATTTTAGTTAAACAAAAAGATTAGATATTTATGTTGATTATTTTTGTCTTGACTCATAAACGAGGCAAAAGAATATTCCAGTTATTCGTGATGCGATTTACTACAAAACTTCCATCGTTACACTTGTCATAGAATGCGTACCAATTAGTTCTATTCCGCGTATATGTATATACGTATTTTCCATAACTTTCCAGTCCGCCAAATGTATTTGCACGATGGTATGTCAGACCTTCTATTGAATCAATATGTTCAGCGATGTCATCAAAAATCTGACTTGCATGCTCAACCGTCAGAGAAGGATCGAGCGCATCGCCTATTCGAAAAGATACAAGTCCTGCCAATATGCAGGACAAATCCTCATTTGCTTGTTGAGTGTATCTTAACATGCTGCTTGAGGATGAATCATTTGGGACATACGATAGTGACCAAGTTCTTTGAACTCCTCCGGGGTCAAGAGTTCCTTACTCTCCAATTCTTCTATTCTTCTCATATCTATTGGTTTTTCGTTTCTCATAATACTTGAGATTTAATTGTCAAATAAAAAGATTAGTTATTTATGATTGAAAATCAGTTTCAAACCTTGTTTCTCGTAATATGGGAAACGCGTATCACTGCTGATCAACGGCAAACCCAACGTGATAGCATGAGATATGATTACATGATCCGACGGATCTTTGTGCCCCTGCGCTTCATTCCTCCGCAGACGGGAATAAGTCTGCATCACTTGTTCCGTCAATGGAAGCACCTCTATATTGTAAGTTTCTGCTATCGCATTTATCAATTCCTCACAAGTTTTCCATCTTTTTGTAGAAAAACTGCGATTATTATACCCAACTACTAATTCACGCAAAGTCTCAGCACTCACGCAGAGTGTATTATCATAATCCGTGATAATAGACATTACGTCGCTATCAATATATTCTTTATCAATAGCGATGTAAAGGAAAATATGGGTATCTAATAAGTAACGCATATATTACAACGGTAAAAAAGCAGGGTCATTAATTGTAATACAGCCTTGCGTTTCTATCGCAGCCAAAAAAGTTTTGGATGGTTGCTTACCTGTTCTTGCCGTGTACTCAGCGGCCATTTCCCGCATTTCCTTTTGCCTTCTCAGAATCTCTTTTCTTGACATATTCTTATTGTTTTAAAGGTTCTATTTTTTCATCCGTTATGGACTAATTAATAACTTCACGACGCAAAGGTACGAAAAATATTTCATATACGCAAGCGCGGGAGGGCGCGCGAACGATTTTTACACTATTTCCGTCAATTTTTACACAACGGAAGGATGAGATTATGCCGTTGTGGGGCTATTGTGGAGCCGATGTCGTCCTAAGGTGATCGCGTGTTGGTCGGGAGATGATCCCGTGATGATCGCGTCGGCAACCCGAAAGTCAAGCAGAACATCCCCACTCCTTTTCGGAGCAGGGATGTTTTGGACTAGATGAACTAGGACAACTAGTCTAACTAGGAATTAGCGGTTATATTCGTCGCCGTTGAGGGCAGCCTCGGCTGCTTCACGCGCAGCCTGGATCGCAGCATACTCCTCCTGGTTGTGTACCGAGATCTTGGCAAACTCACGCAGACCTGTTCCGGCAGGAATGAGGTTACCGCAGATCACATTCTCCTTCATTCCCTCGAGGTAATCCACCTTACCGCGGATAGCAGCCTCGTTGAGGACTTTGGTTGTTTCCTGGAAGGAAGCAGCGGACATGAAGGACTTGGTACCCAACGCAGCGCGGGTGATACCTTGCAGAATCTGTTTCGCCGTAGCGCACTCGGCGTCACGAGCCTGAACCAGTTTCTTATCACGACGACGGAGCGACGAGTTCTCATCATGCAGACGGCGTGCGGTAACGATCTGACCTTCACGGAGTACTTCGCTATCACCGGCATCGGTGATCACTTTGCGACCCCAGATACGATCGTTCTCCTCCAAGAAGTCGAGTTTGTCAACCACATCGCCTTCCAAGAAGCGTGTATCGCCCGGCTCCAAGATTTCTACCTTACGCATCATCTGGCGCACGATGATCTCGAAGTGCTTATCGTTGATTTCCACACCCTGCAGACGATAAACCTCCTGCGCCTCCTGAACGATATAGTTCTGTACGGCAGTCGGACCTTGGATAGCCAAGATATCCTCCGGCGTAATAGCACCGTCAGACAGCGCTACACCGGCACGTACATAATCGCCCTCTTGCACGAGGATCTGTTTGGTCAACGGGATGAGATAAGCCTTCTGCTCACCCAGTTTGGAAGTAACAAAGAGCTCACGGTTACCACGTTTGATCTTGCCGTACGAAACCTCACCGTCGATCTCGGCTACAACAGCCGGGTTGGACGGGTTACGCGCCTCGAAGAGCTCGGTGATACGCGGCAGACCGGAGGTGATATCACCACCGTTGTTAGCCGAACGAGCCATAGAGAAGAGGATCGATCCCGGCTTAACAGCAGCACCCTCAACGAGCGCCAAGTTAGCCTTCACAGGCAGGTTGTACGAACGCAGGATATTGCCATCCTTGTCCAAGATATGTGCCTGCGGCATCTTCGTCTTGTCTTTCGACTCGATGATATATACTTCCTTCATCTGGGTTGCCTCATCGACTTCCGTCTTGCAGGTCACGCCCTCGATGACATCCTCATAATGGATAGTACCTTCTTGCTCGATGATCAACGGAGCCTTGTACGGATCCCACTCGCAAACGAGTGTGTCCTTCGGGTATTTCTCGCCCGGAGTAACATACAGTTTGGAAGCGTAGCTGATATCGAAGGAAGCCAAGATGACACCTGTTTTCTCGTCTTTGAGGTTCATGGTGTTCTTACGGCTTACAACGATCGTCTCGCCCTTGTCCGTAGTGATGGTACGCAGATCTTCGATCTCGATGATACCATCGCGGTTCAGTTTGTATTTATCTTGCGCAGCCGAACCGGACAAACCACCGGCGTGGAAGGTACGCAGAGTCAGCTGAGTACCCGGCTCACCGATTGCCTGTGCAGCGATGACACCGACAGCCTCACCTCTCTGTACCATCTTACGGGATGCAAGGTTCCGGCCGTAGCACTTCGCGCAGACACCATGCTTGCTCTCGCAAGTGAGCACCGAACGGATTACTACTTCCTCGATACCTGCAGCCTCGATTGCTTCGCAAGCTGCCTCACGGATCTCTTCGCCCGAAGCAACAATCAGATTGCCCTCTTCGTCGAAGATATCATGAACTGATACACGACCCAAGATACGAGTGGTAAGAGAAGCCTTGACGTGTCCGTCCTGATCCTTGATAGCGCGTGCCGTAATACCACGGAGCGTACCGCAGTCTTCCTCATTGATGATCACATCGTGCGATACATCGACCAGACGACGGGTCAGATAACCGGCATCGGCTGTTTTCAAAGCGGTATCAGCAAGACCCTTACGGGCACCGTGGGTAGAGATGAAGTACTCCAGCACAGACATACCCTCTTTGAAGTTCGCGATAACCGGGTTCTCAATATCGGTACGTGTATCGGTCGAACCGGCTTTCATCGGCTTCGCCATAATACCACGGATACCTGCCAACTGCTTGATCTGGCCGGCATTACCACGGGCACCCGAATCCATCATCATGTAAACCGAGTTGAATCCTTCGTCCGCCTCAGCCATGTGCTTGATGACGATTTTGGTCAGTTCCTCGTCGATATTTTTCCATGTATCCACCGTATCCTGGTAACGCTTGTCATCATTGATCTGACCGTACATGTACTGCTCATTCAGCATCTCAACGGTTGCATTACCCTTCGCAACGTATTCTTCGCGCTCCTCCGGAATAATAATATCGTTGAGGTTGAAGCTCAGACCGCCGCGGAAAGCGCGATAGTAACCGAGGTCCTTGATGTCGTCGAGGAACTGTGCAGCACGAGCCACACCGCAGGTCTTGATGACATTGGTGATAATGCCCTTGACAGCGCTCTTCTTCATCAGCACGTTCTGGAATCCGATCTCTGCCGGTACGTATTGGTTCACGATAACGCGCCCCGGAGTGGTCTCAATTATCTCGCCGTTGATACGTACTTTCACTTTCGCATGGATATCCACCACACCTTCGTTGAGCGCGATGATAGCCTCTTCCTCGGAATAGAAGGAGAGTCCCTCTCCCTTCACGCCTGCGCGTTCCTTAGTAATATAATAGAGACCAAGGATCATATCCTGTGAAGGCACGGTGATCGGGTTTCCGTTAGCCGGGTCAAGGATGTTGTGCGAACCGAGCATGAGGAGTTGCGCCTCCAGGATCGCCTCGTTGGACAGCGGCAAGTGCACCGCCATCTGGTCACCATCGAAATCGGCGTTGAATCCGGCACATGCCAGCGGGTGAAGCTGAATAGCCTTACCCTCGATCATCTTCGGCTGGAAAGCCAAGATACCGTGACGGTGCAGTGTCGGAGCACGGTTCAGCAGAACAGGGTGTCCCTCCATTACGTGCTCAAGGATCTCATAGATCTCCGGATCGCGGCGGTCGATGATCTTCTTTGCCGATTTAACGGTTTTAACCTTTCCGCGCTCCAGGAGCTTGCGGATAATAAACGGTTTATAGAGCTCAGCCGCCATCTCTTTAGGCAGACCGCACTCGTGCATCTTCAGCTCCGGACCTACCACGATAACCGAACGCGCAGAATAGTCCACACGTTTACCGAGCAGGTTCTGACGGAAACGTCCTTGTTTACCCTTCAAGCTGTCGGAGAGAGATTTCAGCGGACGGTTAGCCTCCGATTTCATAGCCGTAGTCTTGCGGCTGTTATCGAAGAGCGAGTCCACCGCCTCCTGCAACATACGTTTCTCGTTGCGCAGAATCACATCCGGCGCTTTGATCTCGATGAGTCGTTTCAGACGGTTGTTACGAATGATCACGCGACGATAGAGATCGTTGAGGTCGGAGGTAGCGAAACGTCCACCATCCAGCGGCACGAGAGGACGCAACTCCGGAGGAGTAACAGGGATCGCCTGCAGAATCATCCATTCCGGACGGTTCTTTCCCTTCGAAGCACGGAACGCCTCAACCACTTGCAGACGTTTGAGCGCCTCCTGACGACGCTGAGCCGAAGACGATTTGTCTGCCGTAGCACGGAGCTCGTAAGACAGTTCGTCCAGATCGATTGCAGCCAGCAGGTCATAAACCGCCTCAGCACCCATCTTGATCACTACCTTGTTCGGATCCGTATCCTCCAGCAGTTCGTTGTCCTCCGGCATGATGCTGAGTACCTGCATGTACTGATCCTCGTCCAGCAACATACGGTCCTCGATCGGCAGACGGTTCTTGTCCGCCTCGTTCTTCTCGCCGATCTCCTGACCCGCCAGCGCTCCGGCACGTACCACGAGATATTTCTCATAATAGATGACGGACTCCAGTTTCTTGGTCGGGATACCGAGCAGCGCAGCCATCTTGGACGGCAGCGAACGGAGATACCAGATATGCGCTACGGGCACTACCAGTTTGATATGTCCCATACGCTCACGACGTACCTTCTTCTCAGTTACCTCTACGCCGCAACGCTCGCAGACGATACCTTTGTAACGGATACGTTTGTATTTACCGCAGTGGCACTCATAGTCCTTGGTAGGACCAAAAATGCGCTCGCAGAACAGACCATCGCGCTCCGGTTTGTAAGTACGATAGTTGATTGTTTCCGGTTTAAGCACCTCGCCGGAAGAGATCTGCATGATCTCATCGGGAGACGCAAGACCAATAGAGATCTTGGTGAAACCGGTTCGTTTATTTTCTTGTTTAAAAGCCATAATTGCCCTCCAATTTTATTCCATATTGATACTGAGTGCCAGACCTTGCAATTCGTGCAGGAGCACGTTAAGCGACTCGGGCAGTCCCGGTGTCGGGAACGGCTCACCCTTGACGATTGCTTCGTATGTACGGGCACGACCGGTGACGTCATCGGACTTGATGGTCAGGATCTCTTGCAGCACGTGTGCGGCTCCGTGAGCCTCCAGTGCCCAGACCTCCATCTCACCGAAACGCTGTCCACCGAACTGCGCTTTACCGCCGAGCGGCTGCTGGGTAATCAAGCTGTACGGACCGATCGAACGGGCGTGCATCTTATCGTCCACCATGTGCCCCAGTTTCATGAAGTAAGTCACACCGACCGTAGCCATCTGGTCGAACGGTTCACCCGTCTCGCCGTCATAGAGCTGGGTCTTACCGCCACGCGGCAGACCTGCCTTGTCGGTCCACTCGTCCAGTTGCTCCATCGTACATCCGTCGAAGATAGGCGTAGAGAATTTAACGCCCAGTTCCTGACCTGCCCAACCGAGCACTGCCTCGAAGATCTGACCGATGTTCATACGGGAAGGCACACCCATCGGGTTCAGCACAATATCAACCGGCGTACCATCCGCGAGGAACGGCATGTCCTCTACACGGACGATCTTGGAAACGATACCCTTGTTACCGTGACGACCTGCCATCTTGTCACCCACGCGGATCTTACGACGCTTGGCGATATAAACTTTCGCCATCTGGATAATACCGTTCGGCAGTTCGTCGCCGATAGTGAGGTTGAATTTCTCGCGTTTGAGCGATGCATCCATCTCTTTGTATTTAGCGATGTAATTCAGGATACATTGAGCTGCCAACTCGTTCTTGTGCTCGTCGGTAGTCCAACCCTCCAGGAGCACGGAGAAGAAGTCGATCTCGTTGAGACGCTCCTTCGAGAAATGCTGACCTTTGGAGATCAACTCGGTACCCAGAATATCCTTTACCGAAACAGCAGCCTTGCCGTTCAGCAGCGCATAGAGTTTGTCGATCAGTTTGGCGCGGAGAGCATCGGCTTTAACCTTGAACTCATTGTCCATCTTCTGCATCGTCTCTTTATCCTCCATCTTCTGCTTGCGATCCTTATTGGCACGCGCGTAGAGTTTCTTGTCGATGATAACACCATCCAAGGACGGGCTGGCTTTGAGAGAAGCATCCTTCACATCGCCGGCTTTGTCACCGAAGATAGCCTTCAGCAGCTTCTCCTCCGGAGACGGATCCGTCTCTCCCTTCGGAGTGATCTTACCGATCAGGATATCACCCGGCTGGATGTAAGCACCGATACGAATAATACCGTTTTCGTCGAGGTCTTTGGTAGCATCCTCGGATACGTTCGGGATGTCGGCTGTGAACTCCTCCATACCGCGCTTCGTGTCACGTACCTCAAGCAACTGCTCTACTACGTGAACAGAAGTGTACATATCCTCGCGCACAATGCGCTCGGAGAGCACGATGGCATCCTCGTAGTTATAACCCTTCCAAGGAATATAAGCCACCTTCAGGTTCTTACCCAGCGCCAACTCACCTGCCTGGGTTGCATAACCCTCGGTCAGGATCTGACCCTTCGTTACCTTGTCTCCTTTGCGGACAAGCGGATGAAGGTCGATGGTTGTATTCTGGTTCGTTTTCTCGAACTTAGGCATCTTATACTCTTTCTCAGCAGGCTCGAAGCTGATCAGTTCGTCCTCCTCGGAGCGATCGTAGAGCACGCGGATGACATCTGCATCCACATACGTTACGGTTCCTTCGCCCTCAGCAACAATTTGGGTGCGGCTATCGGTAACCAACTGCTCCTCAATACCGGTTCCTACAATAGGAGCCTCGGAGGTGATCAGAGGTACTGCCTGGCGCATCATGTTCGATCCCATCAACGCACGGTGGGCATCGTCGTGCTCCAGGAACGGAATGAGGGCTGCAGCGACAGAAGCGATCTGACAAGGAGCGACGTCCATCAGGTTCACCTGATCCGGTCCCACAACAGGGAAATCAGCACCCAGACGGGTCTTAACCTTATTGCGGATGAAATGGCCATCCGGTGTCAACGGAGCGTTACCCTGTGCTACCACCTGCTTCTCCTCATCCTCTGCGGAGAGATAAACGACATGCTCGTTATCCAGATCAACTACGCTGTCATGTACCTGACGGTAAGGGGTCTCGATGAAACCGAGGTCGTTGATCTTGGCATAGATACACATCGAAGAGATCAGACCGATGTTCGGTCCTTCCGGCGTCTCGATAGGACAGAGACGACCGTAGTGGGTGTAGTGTACGTCTCGCACCTCGAATCCGGCACGGTCACGACTCAAACCACCGGGACCAAGAGCCGACATACGACGCTTGTTGGTGATTTCAGCCAACGGGTTCTGCTGGTCCATGAACTGGCTCAGCGCGTTGGTGCCGAAATACGAGTTGATGATCGAAGAGATCGATTTCGCATTGATCAGATCCGTCGGAGTGAAGACCTCGTTGTCGCGTACGTTCATACGCTCACGGACGGTGCGCGCCATACGGGCCAGACCGATACCGAACTGGTTGTAGAGCTGCTCGCCTACCGTACGGACACGACGGTTGGACAAGTGGTCGATATCATCCACCTCGGCATTGCTGTTGATCAGTTTGACGAGGTATTTGATAATCTCGATCATATCTTCCTTGGTCAGCACACGGGTATCCTCCGGGATCGACATGTTGAGCTTGCGGTTGATACGATAACGGCCTACTTCACCCAGGTCATAACGCTTCTGGGAGAAGAAGAGGTTCTGGATCATCTCTCGTGCCGTTGCGTCGTCCGCCGGCTCTGCATTACGCAACTGACGGTAGATATAGAGGACTGCCTCTTTCTCCGTCTTAGCCGGATCCTTCTGCAAGGTGTTGAAGATGATAGAGAAGTCGTTCTCGCGCTCCTGATCCTTGTGCAGCAGGACGGATTTGGAACCGGACTCCAGGATGATATCAATGATCTCCGGCGTCAGCTCTTCCTCACGCTCTACCACAATCTGGTTTCGCTCGATGGACGATACCTCGCCGGTATCCTCATCCACGAAATCCTCGATCGTCGGTTTCATTACATAGCCGGCTAACTTACGACCCATACAAGCCTCCAGTGCCTCGCGGTTCACTTTTACCTCCTCTGCCAAATCGAAGCAGTTGAGGATGTCCTTGTCGGACTCAAAACCGATGGCACGAAGCAAGGTCGTTACCGGCAATTTCTTCTTACGGTCTATGTACGCATACATGACCTTGTTGATGTCCGTAGCGAACTCAATCCACGAGCCGCGGAACGGAATGATACGCGCCGAATAGAGTTTGGTGCCGTTCGAGTGCATCGACGTGCCGAAGAATACACCCGGCGAACGGTGCAACTGACTGACGATCACACGCTCTGCACCATTGATGACAAAGGTGCCTTTCGGCGTCATGTAAGGAATTGTACCCAGGTACACGTCGGAAACGACGGTGTCGAAATCCTCATGATCCGGATCGTCACAGCTCAAACGCAGTTTGGCTTTCAAAGGCACACTATAGGTCAGACCGCGCTTGATGCACTCCTCAATCGAGTAGCGGGGACGGTCCACCGAATAGTCCAAAAATGCCAACGTGAAGCTGTTACGGGTATCCTGAATCGGGAAGTTCTCCGAGAATACCTTAAAGAGTCCCTCTTTACGACGCTGCTCCGGAGTAGAATCCATCTGCAGAAATTCCTGGAAGGACTTCAGCTGAATGTCCAGAAAGTCAGGATAGGGCATCTGCTGTTGCATGCGGCTAAAGTTGACTCTCTGCTGTTTTTTTGTTGTAGCCATTATTTTAGATGGTTGATAATTGTTTAACAGAACTAAACTGTTGGTAATGAATAATTTAAATCTAAATCGTTGGTGATGTGTTTTATATTATTTTAATCTTCACCATGTAATAATTACCAAATTTTTCAGTTATTTAATCATTCTGTCCTATTGAGCAGAAAAGGTTTAGACCCACATTTGCATGCGGATCTAAACCTATTCCACCCGATCAGAGTGGTTGGTCAGTAGGGGTATTACTTCAGCTCTACCTCTGCGCCTACTTCCTCGAGAGCTTTCTTCAAAGCCTCTGCAGTAGCTTTGTCAACACCTTCCTTTACGGTAGAAGGAGCAGCGTCAACGATGTCTTTAGCCTCTTTCAGGCCCAGACCGGTTTGCTCTTTAACGGCTTTTACAACCTGGAGTTTGTTAGCACCTGCGCTCTTCAGAACTACGTCGAAAGAGGTCTTCTCCTCTGCAGCCTCAGCAGCAGCGCCGCCAGCAGCAGGAGCAGCAACTGCTACAGCTGCAGCAGCCGGCTCAATTCCGTACTCCTCTTTGAGGATAGTAGCGAGTTCATTTACTTCCTTAACAGTAAGGTTAACTAATGTTTCAGCAATAACTTTAAGATCTGCCATTGTCTTATAAATTTAAAAAGTTTTTTATTCAGTTAATTTGTTTTTTCGGAATATCTGTATTTTGATATATCGATATTTCGATTACTCGGCACGCTCGCCGAGAGTTTGCAGTACACCATGGATGGTGTTTTGTCCGCTCTGCAGAGCCGAGATAACGTTCTTCGCAGGCGATTGCAGCAATGCAACCAACTCGGCGATGAGCTCGTTCTTGGACTTGATAGCGCAGAGGAACTCGAGATTTTGCTTGCCTACATAGACAGTCTCTTCTACATAAGCTGCTTTGAGCTGCGGCTTAGCCTCACCCGTCTTATCGCCCTTGGTAAACTCTTTGATGAGTTTGGCAGGTGCATTACCGGTGTTGCTCAGCATCAGCGCGGTGTTACCCTTGAGAGCCGAGAAGATCTCTGCATCAATACCCTTTTTCTCAAGAGCCTTATGCAGCAGCGTGTTCTTAGCTACCAAGAGCTTAATTTCCTGCTTGAAGCATGCGCGACGCAACTCGCTGGTCTTCGCCGCATCCAAACCCTCGATATCTACGAGGTAGAAATGTGCGTACTCAGCCAGTTGGGCACCCAGCGCTTCAATGACGAGATTTTTATCTTCCTTTTTCATACTTGTCTGTTGTTTTTAGAGATTAAAGCGATTTGGTATCGATCTTAATACCCTGACTCATAGTGCTGGAAAGATAAACGCTCTTGATGTACTCACCTTTCGATACCGCCGGTTTCAGGTGCTTGATCGTTTCGATGAACGCGAGAGCGTTCTCAGCGATCTTCTCAGCGCTGAAGCTTACTTTACCGATAGAGGTGTGTACAATACCGAACTTATCAACCTTGAAGTCAATCTTACCACCTTTTACCTCTTTTACAGCTTTCGCTACGTCCATGGTAACGGTACCGCTCTTGGGGTTCGGCATCAAGCCACGAGGACCTAATACGCGACCGAGTGCACCGATCTTACCCATGATCTGAGGTTGGGTGATGATGACGTCAATGTCAGTCCATCCACCTTTGATCTTTTCAATATACTCATCCAGACCTACATAGTCAGCACCTGCCTCTTTGGCAGCTGCCTCCTGATCCGGAGTACAGAGTGCGAGAACGCGGACTACTTTACCCGTTCCGTTAGGGAGCGCTACGACGCCGCGAACCATCTGGTTGGCTTTACGCGGGTCAACACCCAGACGTACGTCGATATCTACGCTTGCATCGAATTTAGTGGTAGTGATCTCTTTTACGAGAGCCGCTGCCTCTTCGATCGTGTAGAGCTTACCTGCTTCAATCTTCTCAGCAGCAAGCTTCTGTTTTTTTGTCAGTTTTGCCATAATTGTTGATGTTGATTGAAGTGAATTACTTTACTACGATACCCATGCTGCGTGCGGTACCCTTTACCATACGGAGAGCGGACTCCAAGGTGAAGCAGTTGAGATCCACCATCTTGTCCTGTGCGATCTGACGAGCTTGCTCCTCAGTGATCGTTGCTACCTTGGTACGGTTCGGCTGGTCGCTTCCGCTCTTCACCTTGGCTGCCTCCAGCAACTGGATTGCTACAGGAGGAGTCTTAACGACGAAGTCGAACGACTTGTCAGCATAAACGGTAATGATTACAGGCAGTACTTTGCCTGCTTTGTCTTGCGTTCTGGCATTGAACTGTTTGCAGAACTCCATGATGTTCACACCCTTCGAACCCAGAGCCGGGCCTACCGGAGGTGCAGGGTTGGCTGCGCCACCCTTGATTTGGAGTTTGATAAAACCAGCAATTTCTTTAGCCATAGTTTTACGTTGTTAATAGTTTTTGGCCTGATAGCGGACTTGGCGTCCTCGGCCGGTTAATAAATTGAAACTACCGAGTAGTAACTAACGACCTGTAACGAAGTCTCCTACTCTTTTTCTACTTGATTGAAACCGAGCTCCAGAGGAGTCTGGCGATCGAAGATCGTGACGACCACTTTCAGCTTGTGTTTGTCCTGACTCACCTCTTGGATAGTGCCCTTGAATCCGTTGAACGGACCATCTACGACCTTGACGCTCTCGCCTACGAGGAACGAAATCTCGCTCGCTGCACGGCTCTCCGATTCGGAAGCGATACCAACCAGTTTGTTGACCTCCTCTTGCGAAACCGGTTCCGGCTTGGCAGACGTCTTACCGCCGCTCAGGAATCCCATCACATGGGGAATATTACGCAACAGAGGGAAGCTCTCGTCGCATAGGTAACACTCTACCAGCACATAGCCCGGAAGCAGATTGCGATCTTTCTCCGTGCGCCTGCCGTTCTTCAGCGTCACCACTTTCTCCTTGGGAATCAGAACTTGCGATACGTACTCCTGGAAAAGAGAACTGGTAATCAAAGCAGAATTGATATACTCCTCTACCTTGCCCTCCTTACCGGAGATAACACGCATCACATACCATTGTTTCTTGTTTTCAGCCATACTAATTTTCAAATTTTCAAATTCTCAAATCTTCAAATTCTCAAATCTTAGAACAGACCGTAAACAAAAGTCATGATCGACTCAAAGCACCAGTCCATAAGCCATACTATCAGCGCTAGTATTATGGAAGCAATCAATACTATCACTGAGCTTTGCGCCAACTCTTTGCGGGTCGGCCAACTCGTCTTGTGAACCAGTTCGTTGTACGATTCTTGGATGTACTCTACAACTTTCATATCAGTAGTTATTTTTTATCTTATATTATATCTGCGCCAACAATCCGGCTCTAACCCTTGGTTAAAGTCGAATCGGAAGCTATGTCATGTAACAGCACGGAAGGCAGGAATCGAACCCACATTAACGGTTTTGGAGACCGCTCTCCTACCATTGGAGGACTTCCGTTCGTCGGAAGCGGCGATCAATGACTTCGTTACTGCGTAACTCGTATAATTGTCGCGCTTCCTCCTCTCAAATCAACGAGCGCATTGCTCGTTGATTTGGTTGAGGAATAGTGATTGATTATTAGTCAATCAGTTTGGTAATCTGGCCCGAACCTACGGTACGACCACCCTCACGGATAGCGAAACGCAGACCCTCAGAGCAAGCAACCGGATAGATCAACTTAACTTGGATCTCCAGGTTATCGCCCGGCATTACCATCTCAGTTCCTTCCGGCAGAGTGATCTCACCGGTTACGTCCATTGTACGGATGTAGAACTGAGGACGATCGTGGTTGTGGAACGGAGTGTGACGACCACCCTCTTCTTTCTTCAGGATATAAACCGAAGCCTTGAACTCGCTGTACGGTTTTACCATACCCGGGTGAGTCAATACCATACCACGTTTAACCTCGTCTTTGTCGATACCACGGAGGAGCAGACCTACGTTATCACCAGCCTCACCTTGATCCAGCAGTTTGCGGAACATCTCAACGCCGGTAACAACAGATTTCTTACCCTCTGCACCCAGACCGATCAACTGAACCTCGTCACCTACTTTGATGACACCGGTCTCGATACGACCCGTTGCAACAGTACCACGACCGGTGATCGAGAATACATCCTCAACCGGCATCAGGAACGGTTTGTCAACGGCGCGTACAGGCAGCTGGATCCAGTTGTCGCAAGCGTCCATCAACTCCATAATCTTCTCTTCCCACTGCGGAACACCGTTCAGTGCACCCAGTGCAGAACCGCGGATAACCGGGGTGTTGTCGCCGTCGAACTCATAGAACGAGAGAAGCTCACGCATCTCCATCTCAACGAGGTCAAGCATCTCAGGATCGTCAACCATATCGCACTTGTTCATGAATACAACCAGACGCGGTACGTTTACTTGGCGAGCCAACAGGATGTGCTCGCGGGTCTGAGGCATAGGACCATCAGTTGCAGCTACTACGATGATAGCACCATCCATCTGAGCGGCACCGGTAACCATGTTCTTTACATAGTCAGCGTGGCCCGGGCAGTCTACGTGTGCGTAGTGACGGTTTGCTGTTTGATACTCTACGTGTGCGGTGTTGATTGTAATACCACGCTCTTTCTCCTCGGGAGCGTTATCGATTGAATCGAAAGAACGCTGCTCCGAAAGACCCTTCTTTGCCAATACGGTGGTAATAGCTGCGGTCAGAGTCGTTTTTCCGTGGTCAACGTGACCGATGGTACCGATGTTTACGTGCGGTTTCGAACGGTCAAATTTTTCTTTTGCCATAGTAATTCTTTAATTTTTATTAACGTTAATAAACAAAATTTGTTTTTGTTTGTTTCCTTTAACTTAAAAAAGGCCGGTCAATGTAGACCGTTGACCAACCTTTTATTTTTTGCGCGCTTGCGATCTATTTGTCGAACGCGTGAGAGCTGCTTCCGAGAGTTGAACTCGGGACCTCATCCTTACCAAGGATGCGCTCTACCACTGAGCTAAAGCAGCATAAGAGCGAAAGACGGGACTCAAACCCGCGACCCCCAGCTTGGAAGGCTAGTGCTCTATCGACTGAGCTACTTTCGCGTCGCATTTGCAGCACTGCCGCGCAATGTGTGGGTGCGGATGGATTCGAACCACCGAAGTCGAAGACAGCAGATTTACAGTCTGCCCCATTTGGCCACTCTGGAACACACCCATTTTTCAAAGATCTTTTGAGCCTCTAGTCGGACTCGAACCAACGACCGCTGGATTACAAATCTAGTGCTCTACCAACTGAGCTATAGAGGCGTTCGTCAATACACTTCCGACGAAAAAGCGTGCAAAAGTACTGCTTTTTTTTGAATTGACCAAATATTTCTGCAAAAAAATGCATTTTTTAGTCGTTTTTCTTGTTTTTTGACCCTCCAGCACCCTTTGCTCGGGGGTGAGTCGCCATATAGACACGCTTTATTTGCTCAAAGGTGGTATGCGTATAGACTTGGGTCGTGGAGAGCGATGCGTGACCCAAAAGCTCCTGAATCGTACGGATATCGGCACCGTTATCCAACATCGCGGTCGCAAACGTGTGACGCAGCACATGCGGCGAGTGCTTCTTCAGCGTACTCACTTCTCCCATACGCGCGCGCACAATATTATATAAGGTGTTTTTCGTCATCGGCACCACCTCGCCCTTCTTGGTTCGCTTGACGAGAAATGCCTCGCTTCTCTCTCCGGCTATCGCTTTGCGCTCCTCCAGGTAGTTCCGGATCAGCCCCTTCAATGCCTCGCCGATAGGAATCACCCGTTCCTTACGCCGTTTACCGAAGACGCGCACCTGCCCCTGCGCCAAGTCCAGATCGGCATCCTGTAGTCCCAACAACTCCGCCTGACGCATTCCGGTCTGATACAGAATCTCAATAATCAGAAAATCGCGTACCTCCTCAAAAGTTGCCTCCCCCGCATCTGCGGATCCGTCGTTCATCCGCGCAACCGCCTCCATCTCTTCCGGGCGGAAGAACACCGGCAACGGCTTGTCCGCCTTAGGCGGAACAACGCGGGCGGTGATGTCGCGGTCGGTCAGTTTGGTACGAAGCAGGAACTTATAGAAACTGCGCAATGCCGATAGCCTGCGTTTTACCGACCGCGGGGACTGTTTCTGCTCCTCCAGCAGATCCAGCATCCAAGTCTTGACATCATTCTCGTCCACCTTCTTCGGATCGTACTGATCCTGCGGCACACCCAGGAAACGGCAAAAGTCCCGCAGATCATCGCGGTAAGCCTCCACCGTCCGAGCCGAATACTTCCGCTCGATCGCAATATAATCCAAGAAATGCTGAATCATGCTGCAAAGGTACTGCTTTTTTTGCAAATATGCAAGAAAAATCGCCCCAAAGGACGATTTTTTATTGTGAGATATAATCAAGCATGACTTCGGATTATCATATCTCCTTGCCGGTTTTCTCTTCGGCTTCGAAGGGGAAGAGGCCGAAGAGTTCGGCGTCTATATGGTCGGTTACCCAACGGAAATCCTCGGGGTTCTCGCCGAACTTGATCTTATCGCCCTCAATGATCAGCAGTTTGCCTTTGTAATCCTTGATCCAAGCTTCGTATTTGTCGTTCAGACCCTGGAGGTAATCCAGTTTCATCTGCTGCTCATAGCCGCGGGCACGTTTCTGGATCTGCGCAACGAGCGTCGGAACAGACGCACGCACATAGATCAGCAGATCCGGCATCTTGACCAGAGTTGTCATGAGCTCAAAGAGGTCCTGGTAGTTCTCGAAATCACGATCACTCATCATCCCTTGGTCATGCAGGTTTGGCGCAAAAATACGCGCGTCCTCATAGATCGTGCGATCCTGGATGATATACTTGTCCGACTGACCGATCTCCACGACGTCTTTGAAACGCTTGTTGAGGAAATAGACCTGCAGATTAAACGACCACCTCGCCATATCTTGGTAGAAATCAGCGAGATAAGGGTTATACTCCACGGATTCGAAACGAGGTTCCCAGCCATAATGCTTGGCTAACATGTTTGTCAGGGTGGTCTTTCCGCACCCGATGTTTCCTGCTACAGCTATGTGCATGTCGCGTTCGGCATATTACTCCACGCCGCGGGAGGTTTTATAAGTTATTATTCCAGTTATTTTCACTGAAGAGTCCGAAGAGTTCAGCATCCACGCGGTCGATCACATGCCTGAAATCCTTCGGGTTGTTCTCAAAATCCATTCCGTCCGACTCGATAACAAGGACACGTCCCTCATAGCGATGGAAGATAAAATCTTCGTATTTATCATTCAGCCCTTTGAGGTAGTCAATCTCCATCTGCTGCTCATAGTCCCGTCCGCGTTTCTGAATCTGGGCAACGAGCGCCGGAACAGACTTACGGAGGTAAATCATCATATCCGGCATTTTCATCTGCGATTTCATGAGGTCGAAGAGCTCCATGAACGTCTCGAAATCGCGCTCGGACAGGTCTCCGCGCTCGTAGTTATTGCGGACGAAGACATAGACACCCTCGAAGATTGAGCGGTCTTGGACAATCGTATGCCCCGCTTTCTGTACAGCCAGCATGTCCTTGAACCGTTCCTTGAGGAAATAAGTCTCCAGACAAAACGCCCATCGCTTGATATCGCCGTAATAGTCCTCCAAGTACGGATTGAAGCTCACGGATTCAAACCGCGGCTCCCATCCGTAATACTTCGCTAACATCTTCGTCAGCGTCGTCTTTCCTGCTCCGATATTTCCGGCGATTGCGATGTACATATTATTTATTGAACGCGCGCGCCCGTGAGCGTGTAAGTTCCGTCGCCGCGGAGGATATACAAATGACCGTTGTGGAGGAATTTTACTCCCTCCCTTGTGGGGAGGGTCGGGGAGAGGTTTTCAATCCCCTGTGCGTCCCTCTTCTGGATATCAGCGAATGTCGGAGCAATGACTTGCATACCGGTGAACACTTTCAATTCACCCGGTGCGAGAACACAGGTAGTAGCAGTTGCCTTGACTGCTCCTCCCAGATAATCATACCACGTACCTGACGGAAGCGACACCGCCTGATTTCCTTCTACGCCAAAGTTAGCCGCAACGAACACATTATTGCCCCATTGGATCGTACGAAGCGCTTTGCCGGAACCGATGCTGACGCTCGGCGTGCCGGTAAAGGCATTCGGCATCAACTGAGTCCGCAGCGTGATCACTTGCGCACACTTGGTGAAGGCATCCACACGCGCCGGTTGAACGAAATACCCCTTGGTGGACGGATTAGGTTTGCTGCCGGTACGACCGTTCTGGTCAATCGAGATGTCGTAACCCAACTCCTCGAACTGCCACAACATGTGCGCGCCCTTCAGCAGCACATTGAATGCCACATTCTCCGCCACACGTCCCAGACGCGCAGTCTCGTTGGTCTTCAAATCACCATTACCGTACATCTTCGCCTTGTATTGCATTCGTTCCTCATCGTGGCTCTCGGCATAAGAGACATACCCTGCTCTGTTGGCGCCATCAAAACCATCGCCGTCTTTGAGCCAACCCATCGCCGTCTGGCAATACGCATTCGTAATCACATTACCCGTCCAGCATTGCATGCCCTGACCGATTAACTGGTCTTGTCCGTTGCCCCAGTGCTCCAAAATCATATAAGCGCCATTCGACACCGCCTTGACATGATTGTTGTAATAACTGATGAGGTTAGACACCGCATTGTTGGTATTGCCGCAAAGACCATGACTGAGATCCAGACGGTAGCCGTCAATCTTATACTCCCGCAGCCAATACTCGAACACGCGCTCGAACATCTCTTTGGCAGGTCCGAAATCATGGTTCCATTCCTCGCCATAGCCGTTGTCGCCCTCCGGCGGATTGATATTGATCCACGGGTTGAGCCGCAACTCCGTCTGCGACTTATCACTGCTGGTCCAAGGATAGAGTTTGACCATCGGGTTAGAACCGTTCGTATGGTTGAACACCATATCCATGATCACCGCAATGCCGCGTTTATGGCACTCATCCACCAACTGCTTGAAATCATCCGCCTTGCCGTACGCCCTGTCCAGCGCAAAATAAAGCACCGGATTATAGCCCCAACTCTGATTGCCCTCAAACTCCGTAATAGGCATCAGTTCGATCGCATTCACACCCAAGTTCTGGATATAATCAAGCCGGTCTATCAAACCCTTGAAGGTCCGTTTGGTGGTGTAATCATATACCCACACCTCATAGACAATCAGGTTCTCACGCGCAGGACGCTGGAAATTGAGCGTAGCGCTCGACCATTGATACTCCGGTTTACCGGGTTGAATAACAGTCACATAGCCGCCGTCAGCACCTCTGGTCGGATAATCAATCAAGGTCGGATCCACCTGCTTCGGCTCCCATTGGTCGTCGGAGTGAATCACTTTCTCCGAATAGATATCGCAGATCTGTTTCTTCACACCATCCGCACGCTCCACAGCATATTGAAAACGATACTCCTTTCCCGCCTCCAAGCCCGTGAGGGTGATCCAGAAATAGTTGCCGTCGCGCTTCATCTGGTGCGCCGCATCCAGTTTCCAGTCGGTCATATCGCCCAGCAGGAAAACGCGTCTTGCCGGCTCGGTATGGCTTGCTGCATACGTACACAGCGTCACAGACGTACCATCCGCCCCATAGTAAATACCGTTGCTGACACCCGAAGGACGAGTGCCCGTCACGGGAGCCACATCTGCCACTGCGTCCCAAATATCTCCACCGGTTTCTTCGCCCAGATAAACGAGGATGTCACCCGACACAGCTTTGCCTTCCTTGCTTCCGCTCGGACCGTCGTGGAACACAAAAGCCAACGCTTTGATATCCGTCGTCTCCGGCACGCCGTAGAACGAATAGATATTCGGTATTACCAACTGCCATTTATTGTCGCCCAAAGCAGTCAACTGAGGCTGAGTCGCTCCACGCCATGAACCGATGACATTCTTCCAGTCGCCGGTATTCTTCGAATCCGCAGTAATGAGACCCGTGTGGGCATAACATTTGGTGGCACCCACCATTCCTCCGCTGCCTTTCGTAGCGTCATAAACAATCGTCACTTCGCCGGCATAGCCCACTGGAATAGGATTCGGAGAAGGTGTCACCTGCGCAAATACGCAGGCAACACACATCACCAATATACTTAGAACAAGTTTACGCATCTTTCACCTTTCACCTTTCAATTTTCACCTTTCACCTTACAACTCGCGTCCTGTAGCGTCAAAGACACGCTCGCCGCGAACGATACGCAACTGACCGTCAATGATCACCTTGTGCGCTTTCTCGCTCACCTCGGTGTTCTCAATCGCTTGGTTGCCGCTATAGTGATAAGCGTCGTATGTCGCTTTATCCACGCGCTCCAGCTGGATCTGACCTTTGAACTTCGCGCTGCGGATGATGATATAGTTCACACCCTCAGGAATAGCCCATTTCTCACAACCGGACCAACCGTTAGCCCAGTCCATCGTCACAGAACTATTCTCGATCGTGGTTGCTGCTTTGGAATAATAGAAATTGCCCTTATGATCCTTAATGGCAATATAACTACCCATCTGGCAATCAATGGTCAACTTACCATCGACAAACAGCAGATTGTCGTCATACTGATCATATGCCGCCTCGCCGTTGTCTGCTCCGTTGATCCAACCGATGGCATAGTAGTTCACATCGTCCTCATCCACATCGTCCAAACCACTGATATCAATACCTTCGCCGCAGTCCGTTCCGGCACCGATATAGAGTTCGTCTGCCTGATATTTGAGCTTGATGTAGAAATCATAGCATCCGCTGACGGTAGCTTTGTAGATATCTCCTTCGCGAGTAATACCTGCTACCGAAGCAGGATTCAGATCCACCACCCATACCGCACGGTTCTCTGCGTCGCAGAGTTGCAACTGGTCGCCGGAGGCTACCTGCACATGCGCCAGATACTGCTGAAATCCCTCAAACTCATCTACTTTCGTTCCCGGATAATAAACTTTTCCGTTCACCAATACCCCATAACTCTGGGCAAAAATCCCTGCTGCACATACCAGCGCAGCCATCAACATAAAAATCTTTTTCATGATTATTTTAGTTTAGTTTTAGTTTATATCTATCCTTTCTCTCCCCTTGAGGGGGAGCCGGAGGGGGTTATTTCACTCTCCGTCCGAAAGCGTCGAACACTTGTTCGCCCACTTTGATCAACAACTGACCATCCTGAACGAATTTCTCTCCCCTTGAGGGGGAGCCGGAGGGGGTTATTTCTATTCCCTGCGTCAGGTCTTTACGCTCGGTGTTCTTGTCCCCGCGCGCGCTATTCATCTTATAATAGACGCCATAACCGTTACCCTTCACAGCCAGCGTGTAGCCGCTCGGCGTGCTGTTATAACCCGAATTCGGACCCAGCAACAGACGGATCTCACCATTCGTTCCGGTAATCGTAGCTTTATAGAAACCGTCTCCGGCTTCGTCGCTCACGGCGCTCTCGCTATGAACACCTGCTTTGTAACGGGCATTGATCATTTTCTTAATCGTCTCTTTGTAAGTTACCCAGTGCGGCCAGAACACACACGGCACACCCGGCATACTCAGCATATAAGCGTTCGCTTGCAGCAGCTTGTCCTTGCAAAGACCCATCGAATTGCCATCTCCGCAGAACTCATTGCCGTTGTTGCGCAGATGCGAGTCGTGACTGTCGATGAACGTAACGGCATAGCGGGACT
Organism: Paludibacteraceae bacterium; assembly: GCA_017464475.1. Taxonomy (GTDB): domain Bacteria; phylum Bacteroidota; class Bacteroidia; order Bacteroidales; family Paludibacteraceae; genus Colicola. Next base: position 233,921 of record JAFTZQ010000005.1, on the reverse strand, counting down.
TACCTGCTCCCGGCAGACCTGCACCTTTCAGTTTCCAATAGTTATCTGCCGCAATACCGTCATTGAAAGCCGTATATTTGGTTGCGAAATCAAAGGTCGCAGTATTCCATCCTGCATCATTCAAACGGTCCTGCAAGGTGTTCACATTGCCGTCCCAATACTCCATGACGCTGAAATAAGCCTCAGCCGCTTTGTTATACTCATTGATATGGCTGTTATGATAACCCTTGCAGTAGTCATAGCGGAAGCCATCTACTTTGACCACATTGCGCATCCATTTCAGGTATGCCTTGAACATATTGCGGACATTTGCATTCGTGTGATCCCAGTCGCGAGAAGCAGCATAATTGGCTTCATCGCCATAACCGTCATCGGCGTTACCTGTCGCGAAACCGACACACTCTGCCGGAGCACCCGATGCAGAATTATTCACCTCATCGGTGCTGCAAATATAACTTCCGTCCGGCACAAACTTACCGTACGTTCCGAAATTATAACCGCTTGCGTAACCGCACCAGCCGCTCTTCGCATCGCCGTGATTGATCACAATATCAGCTATCACACGACCGCCGTTCTTATGAATAATTTCAATCATCTGCGTCAGTTTTTCCTTCGTGCCACGGTCGCTGCTCAATGAACTGTAATCCGACGGGTGATAGCCCAGTCCGCTTCCGGCACTCATCGGCGGGAACCAGATCATATCAAACCATTGACCGATCTCCTCTGCCGACGAACCATTATTGCCGTTCAGAAAATCAATCCATTTGGTTCGGCCAAAACCATTGCCGCCACCTTCGCCGGCACTTCCGCTTGTACTGTTCCAGTAGAACGCCTGCAACATCACATCCGGACATTTAGCCGGAACAGAACCACCGTAACCCGGATTAACAGGATCACCCTTGCTGATATCCTGTCCTTCGCCACATACGGTACCTGGACCACTCGGACCGATATACAACTGGTCAGCCTCATATTTCAACTTGATATAGAAATCATAGCACCCACTCACGCTCACATTGTAATGGTCGCCGTCGCGCGTAAAACCGGCTACTGAAGAACTATTCAAATCCACTGCCCAAGCTGCCTTGTGGTCTGCGTCGTACAACTGCAATTTATCGCCGTTCGACACCTGAACATGCGACAAATACTGCTCAAAACCCTCTCCGTATGGATCCGGTCCTTCGTACGAAGCAGCATAATACATCTTTCCGTTCACCAAAATTCCATAGCTCTGCGCCCATCCCGCCATACAGCACAGAAGGGCTGCTAAAATCAATCCTGTTTTTTTCATCTTATTATATTTTAAATTTCAATTTACTATTGTTGCGATATTTTAAGTTTTATATAATGTAAAGCACTATTACATAGTTACTTATGAATTTATTCCAATACCCCGCTCTACGCGCTGCATAGATTTTTCTAATTTTCCAATCCCGAAGGGATATTTTTGTAAGCAGCCCATCGGTGCCTATTTAGGCAATCGATGGAGACCAAGGGCATGAATGACGGCAGGAAGCTTGCTTACTGACCGGCATACAAGGACTTGGGCGCAAGAGCCATTAGGCTCGGGGGCTGCGTATTTTCGATTTCATAAAGCCTTCAAAAGGGTTTTATATGTTTTTTTCTTAAAATTATCGCTACACTACTAATTTCAATTCTCAATTAACTCTCCTCCCCTGCACATCGTACATCCGTCCTTCATACTTCAGATAGAGTTGTCCGTCTTTGACGACCTTCTCTCCCCTTGAGGGGGAGTTGGAAGGGGTTACTATCCCCTGTGCGCCCGCCTTATAATAAACGGTATGCACCGGTCCGTTCACCACTTTCTCATACCCTTCCGGCGTCTCCGTACTACGGTTGCTGCCCAAACGAAGCATCACTTGACCGTGGTGACCCTGAATAACCGCCTCATAATTGTTTTGAGAAGTGGTCTCGCTCAGCACAGCCGACTCCGAATGAATACCGGCTAACTTACGCGCCGCAATCAGCGCATTGATCTCACTCTGGTACGTCTTCCAATGCGGCCAGAACACGCACGGAACACCCGGCATCATCAGAATATAAGCATACCCTTGCAAAATCCGGTTCATATGCGTCGGGTTTTTCAGATTGATATTCTGACCTCCGAACTGGTTATCGCCGTAACTCTCGCGCTCGAACGTGTCGTGATTATCAAGGAACGTAACCGCATACTTGGCATAACCCTTGCCGCGCAGACTGTTAGACGGGTTGCGCAACTTGCCGTACGAACCGCCCACGATAGCTTGGTGAATCTGGTACTTCAGCGGAAAATCAAAAATCATCGTGTTATAGTTCGTCTCCTGCAAATGGCGCACCTGACGGTCGATTCCATCCCACAACTCCGATACAGACAGATACGGATGACTTGCCTCATTGTACATACTCAGATACCGACCATGATAACCCAAAGTCATGTCATACCGGAATCCGTCGTATTTCATCACATTGATCATCCATTGCACGTACGCTTTTGCCCAGTTCTGCACCAACTCGTTCGTATGGTCCAGATCGCGCGCTCCATCGAAATTGCTTCCCGTGTCCGCGTTTCCGCGCTCCGACTTGTCAGCGCCATAGCACGTCGAACTGCTATTCGTGAAACCCTCGTCGCTACTGCATATATGCTGCTGTGTCAACTGGTACGTACCGTACGTTCCGAAATTATCAGCGTAGAAATCACACCAGTTGCTCTTGTTTCCGCGATGGTTAATCACAATATCTGCCAACACCCTTGTATTGCCTTTGTGTAACGCAGCAATCAACTCTTCCAGCTTGGCGCGCGATCCCCAGTCGCTGGTCTGGTTGCTCAATTGTCTGTGGGTGTAACCCACACCGCCGTTGCCGTTGCCGCCGTCGCCATAAGCACTCGGCGGAAACCATACCAAGTCAAAATTGGCATTGATTGCCGCAGTATCTTTCAGCAGATCAATCCATCTCGTACGACCGTATTTGCTGTCCGTGCTCGTCTGGTTCTTGTAACTGTCCCAATAGAACACCTGCAGCATCACATCCTCGCACTCGCTCGGCACACCAATGTTCTCCGCGCGCACCACGCCCGCGTATATAAATAGGGAGACTACTATTAGAATCGTTTTTTTCATGGTTTATATTATTTTGTTTAAATTTACTCCGTCTCTTTAACTCAGTTAAAAACGGCTGCAAAATTACTACTTTTTTTTCATATATGCAAGTGCGCGCGCGTTTTTTCCATATTTTCTATATTTTTCTATGTTTTTCTCTTCCATCCTTCCTTCTTCCTTTCACCTTTCACTTTTCACCTTTCACTTTTCACCTTTCACCTTTCACTTTTCCTCTCTCCTTGCTGTCAACCCTAGGTGATACCTAGGTTATACCTAGGTTATACCTAGGTTATTCAGCCTATACAAGTATAACGATAAGCCAATCGAAACGGCACAACAATACCCTCGCAACACCCTTGCCTCCTTAACCGATCCGGCTGACTTGGCACACGACCGCTACTGAATTTGAATTTACTCGAAACGTCACCCGCCACCCGGCATAATCCATCTTATACTCCCGCTCCGGATCGTCCTGATAACCCGGACGCGGATCTTGACTCAGAATATACTCTATCGCGCGCCTCGTCTCCTCATCCGGAAGCGCAGAATCCCTCTCTTCCCCTTCCGCCACAAGAGACCAATCGACCTCCAATTCTCGGTCCTTAGTCTCCTCCGCAAAACCATTTTGCGCCTCAGGATGGCTGTCGCTGAAACTCAAATAAGGCTTAATATCATATATCGGCGTCCCGTCCAGCACATCCGCCCCGCTCACAATCAACTCCATCCGACCGCTTTCTCCGATATATACTCCCTCTCTTGAGTGAGTGAAGGGCTCTGCCCGATTGGATGTCCGATGGACATCCATAGAACCTTTCGGGGTGAGGTTTTTCACGCTACTCAATCCAATCGGATTGGGTCGAAACGGACTCCGCGTCGCAAAAACACCCATCCGCTTATTCCCTCCCAGCCTCGGCGGACGAACCGTCGGAGACCATTCTTTCGTACTTGGTTCTTTGTCACTTGGTTCTTTGTCACTTGGTACTTCCGAGAATCCCCATATCAGCCACAAATGGCTGTAACCCTCTATGCCTCTCAACGCTTCGCGCACATTATACTCCGGCTCAAACACAATCCGCGTCAAGATCGGACTTTCCTCTCTGCTCTGACGCGGAATACCGAACTTGTCCGTGTGCCCGTTACGGGCGATTGCAATCACTTTTAGCTCCATAATAGTTCGTCGCTCTTTATCTGTTTTTTATGGATCGACCATGCATGGGCGATCAAAAACACCGCAAAATTACAAAAAAATACGCATATTTGCAAAAAAAATGCAGAAAAATTTGGTCAATTCAAAAAAAAGCAGTACTTTTGCACCCGCTTTTCGCAAAACAAGCACTCCGCATGGTCCCATCGGGACGTAAACCAGCGAAGCGTTTGCGGACCGAAGAGCGAGAGCACGGCGAAAATTCATATGAGCGATGTAATCGCGAATCGTATTGAGCCGTAGCTCGCGCGAGGTGCCATAGCTCAGTTGGTAGAGCAAAGGGCTGAAAATCCTTGTGTCACTGGTTCGATTCCCGTTGGCACCACAAAAAAGAGACTCTTTCGGGTCTCTTTTTTGGTTCTGTATCCATCTGTATTCCGGATCGGCTGCGCTTACCTCGCTTTCTTGATTCGCTTTGCCAATGAGATCGCGCCCGTCGGACACACCAAACGGCATAAATGACATCCCACGCATTTGCTGCCCACCACACGCGGTTTGCGGTCTTCGCCGAACTCAATCGCTTGGTGACCGCCGTCCATACAAGAGACATAGCATCTTCCGCAACCGATACATTTCTCCTTGTCGATCATCGGATAAACCATCGTCTCGCGGTCCAGATCAGATGGCAAAACGATATTTTTCAACTCTTCGCCCACCAGTTTCTTCAACTCCGTAATACCGCGGGAAGCCATATAATGTTGCAGACCCAGTATCAAATCATCTATGATCCGATACCCGTATTGCATCACAGCCGTACAAACCTGCACGTTCCGGCAACCGAGTTGGATAAACTCCAGCGCGTCGCGCCAAGTCTCGATTCCTCCGATACCCGATATATCCATATGCTTCTCAATACCCGCCTTGTGCAAAATCGGATTGCCTGTCATCTCATAAATCATGCGTAGCGCAATCGGTTTGACTGCTTTGCCCGAGTAACCGGAAACGGTCTTTTTCTCACTCACCTCTGCCTCATGACTCATCGTAATGGACTTGATCGTATTGATGGCGCTAATACCGGACGCTCCGGCGTAGAAACATGCCAGCGCAGGAGACGTCATAGACATGATATTAGGCGTCATCTTCGGTATAACGGGGATCGAAACCGCGTCGCGCACGTACGATGTATAAAAAAGGATTAACTCCGAGTTCTGTCCAATATCGCTTCCCAAACCCGTCAGACGCATCTGCGGACAGGAGAAATTCAGCTCCACAGCATCGCAACCTGCCTCTTCCGCCATTTTTGCCAACTCGATCCACTCCTCTTCGGTCTGTCCCATGATCGAAGCAATAACGCGTTTGGAAGGATAGTTCTGCTTCAGGCGGCGGAGAATATCAAAGTCCATCGTGTACGGATTTTCGCTCAACTGCTCCATGTTCCTGAATCCGACAAAAGGCGTTCCTTCCTTTCGCACGGCGTCGAAGCGCGGCGAAACCTCACGGATATCCGCTTTGGTAATGGTCTTGTAGAACACACCTGCCCAGCCGGCTTCGAAGGCGCGGGCTACCATGTCATAATTGGTACATACCGCCGAAGAAGCCAGGAAGAACGGGTTCTCGCACACCATGTCGCAGAAATTGATCTCCAGCGAAGGCAACTCCGCCTTGGTACTTGGTACTGCGTCCCTTTGTCCTTGGATTGCGGTTTTAAGAGCCGCAATCCGTATTGGCTTGTCATAGTGGATACAGGCTTTTTCAGCCGCTGCCAATTCCGCATCCGAGATTTCGTTAAAAAGCTCTACGGCGGTGTATAGGTTCTCAAAACGGGCTGCGCGAATAGCGCGAGCTACCTTCTCTCCGCAGGGCGCATTGTGGCACAAGAGGCACCGTGCTGTTTCTTCATTCAGGTGTAGCATATATACTGGATTTTGGATTAAGCTATACGGGTATTTGAATTAAACTATACGGGTATCATGGTTAATTACGGCTGCAAAAGTACTACTTTTTTTTCAAATACGCAAGAAATACACAAAAAAAGTGCTCCATTCTTGCGTATATCAAATAATTATAGTAATTTTGCCGCTCGTTATGAATCGTATTGTTATGAATCCGTATATTCAATCTTTTAGACTTCGAACGCTTCCCCTCTCTATGTCGGGAATCATTCTCGGATCCGGCTTGGCTGCAAAATACATGCACGCAAGCGGTAACTCATTCTCCATCCATGAATGGATCGTTTTCGCTCTGGCGATGTGTACAACTATCAGTCTGCAAATCCTCAGCAATCTCTGCAACGAATTAGGCGATGACCAGAAAGGCACCGACCTCTTCCAGGAAGAGCGCACTCCCTATGGCCTGCAAGCAGGTACTATCACCGTGGAGCAAATGAAAAAGGTAATATGGCTATTTGTCGGGATATGCGCCGTCTTCGGTACCGCGCTGATTTACAGCGCGTTCGGTACGCTCTTCAATATGCAAAGTCAAGGATTCACAGCACTTGGACTGCTGGCGATCATTGGAGCCGTCACATACACCCTCGGCAAACATAGCTACGGCTATTACGGATTAGGAGACTTGGGCGTATTCATCTTCTTCGGTCTGGTCAGCACAATGGGCTCTTTCTACCTCCTGACTCAAACGATGAACTGGGACGTGTTCTGGAGCGGAGTCGCGATCGGACTTCCGTGCGTGAGCGTGTTGAACCTCAATAATATACGCGACATGGAGAACGACATGGAACACGGCAAACGTACTTTCGCAAGTCTCTTGGGACCTATAGGAGCACGGATTTACCAGCTCGTTCTGTTGCTTGGCAGTCTGGTTATTTTCACCGTCCTCGGCAACTATTGGGTAACAGCCGTATTGCCTGTCTGGGCGTGGCATGTCGGATTCGTCGGAGCCAATGACGAGGGACTGGACAAACACATGCCGATCCTGATGGTTACTACCTTCCTTGCCGCTATTTTAGCGCTCATTTGACAGAAAATACACATAAATGTGTAAAAATTGACACTTTTATTTGCGAGTGTCAATTTTTTATTGTATCTTTGCGGACGCTAACGTTAACATACCATAGATATGAAAGGAATTATTTTAGCCGGAGGCAGCGCTACGCGCTTGTATCCATTGAGTAAAGCGATCAGTAAACAAATCATGCCGGTTTACGACAAGCCGATGATTTACTATCCGCTGAGTGCTCTGATGATGGCGGGAATTCGCGAAGTATTGATTATTAGCACACCTCGCGATCTGCCGATGTTCGAGGAACTGTTGGGCGACGGCAGCCGCATCGGAATGACCTTGAAATACAAAGTGCAACTTGTGCCAAACGGCTTGGCGCAAGCGTTCGTGCTCGGCAAAGAGTTCCTCAATGGTGAACCCGGATGTCTCATCCTCGGCGATAATATGTTCTATGGCCAGCATTTCGGACGAATGCTCAAAGAGGCTGTCGAGAGCGTCCAACACGGCGGAGCGTGCATCTTCGGATACGAAGTGGCAGACCCGCGCGCGTACGGCGTTGTGGAGTTCGAGGAAAAACACACCGATGGAAAAGAAGCGGAATTGATTGTAAAGAGTCTGGAGGAGAAACCGGCGGAGCCCAAGAGCAACTATGCCGTTCCGGGTCTGTATTTCTATGATAACACGGTCTGCGACAAAGCCGCAGCACTCAAACCCAGCGCACGCGGAGAATACGAGATCACAGACCTCAACAAACTATACCTCGCGGAAGGAACGCTGCGCGTTAAACTCTTCAGCCGCGGTTTCGCATGGCTCGACACCGGCAACTGCGACAGCCTGCTCGACGCCGGCAATTTCATTGCTACTATCCAGAACCGCCAAGGATTCTACGTCAGCTGCATAGAGGAGATCGCTTGGAAAAACGGTTGGATCACAACCGAACAACTTGCTGCGCTCGGCAAAGAGATGAAGACCGCTTATGGACGCTATCTGGAGCGCTTGGCTTCACATTAAATCGTTAAACCTTAATACGTTAAACTGTTAAATCGTTAAATATGAAGCATTTCCGTCTCCTCATCGGACTATTGCTTTTCGCGCTATGCGCGGGCGCAAACGAGCACTACGTCGTGCAGCACTATTCCATCAAAGATGGCATGAGCCAAAATACCGTCATGGCAATCATGCAGGACAAGCAAGGCTTCATGTGGTTTGGCACATGGGATGGATTGAACCGTTTCGACGGATACGAGTTTGTGACCTTCAAAGCCATGCGCAACGGAGAAGAAGCGCAAGTCAACAATCGTGTGGAACTGATTTATGAGGATGACCGGGAACAACTATGGTGGGCAACGTACGACGGACACTATTACCGTCTGGACGCCGCACGCCAAGTAACAACCGAATTCCCGTACGACAGCCTGCCGGAAGGGATGTTACTCAAAATGAACGAAGCGGAGAAGCACACGAAAGTGGACTCGCGGGGCGTGATCTGGCAAACGGACGATACCTACGGCATCCTGCGCTACCGCTTCGGGCAATGGAAACGCTTCACTCCACCTTTGGACAGCCGCTATGCCGGGCTACTCAGACAGCATTTCTTCCTCTTGGAGGACCAACAAGGACGCACTTGGGTCAACCCCACCGGAGGTGGATGGAGTTATTACGATTACGAGAAAGATGAACTGGTCTATCCGATTGACGGACTGACCAACATGATCCATACAGCGTATATTGATCGCGACGGACTGATGTGGGTCTCGACGTACGACGGAGGCGTCGATTGCATCAACATGGAACCCACGCCGTATCAACTGCACGACATGAGACACTCCTTGGAAGCGAATGGTGAAGTACGCGCTTTCGCTACCACTCGACAAGGAGAAGTGCTTACCCTCGTCAAATCGGAGACAAACGTATATTGCGCACTGGAGAGTTCGCATGGCATGTTATATGGCACCAAAGGCAACGGACTGAAAAACATGTCGGACGGAACCATCATTCCTACCTCGCACCCTGATATCTATGATATCGAAGAAGGCAAAGACGGCACGCTGTATGTCGCTACGTACGGCGGAGGCGTCAATATCCTGCGGAAAGAAGGAAAAACATGGAGCGCACCGCAAGTGGTAGGACACGGCATGAAAGTGCGCGACATCTTGCTTATTGACGAAAACTTATGGTGCGCCACAACTACCGGTGTTCTCAAAGTGAACCTGCAAAACATGGAATGTACTGTCATTCCGAGTTACGATATCCGCGCGCTATGCTATAGCCATGGACTACTATGGCTGGGTTCGTTCGGAGGCGGATTACTGAGTATTGACCCGCAAGCGGAGAAACCGGAGATCGTTGCCACAGAGGTCTTCCATGATATCATTCTGGCTATGACCTGCGACAGCACGAACCTCTGGTTCTGCTCCGAAAGCGATATTGCCCAACTAGATCTGAGCACCGGCAATTTATACTACTACGACGCGCTGGACGGAGAGGATAATATCTATTTCACCGAGGCAGAAGCGCTGCGCACGCCGGACGGTCAAATCCTCTTTGGCTATTCGAACGGCTACTGCTCGTTTGACCCACGCCGTATCCATCGCTCCGAGTCTGTTCCGCCGATGCGGATCACCAAAATAGAAGTGGCAGACTCTGTCCTCTACGGAGACACCATTTCCATTCCGTACAAGAGTAATATCGAGATTGAATACTCCGCGATGGAATACGTAGCAGCCGACCAGATCATGTATCTCTATAAGATGGACGGCATCGACCATGAATGGCGATATGCACGCGACCTGCGGCGAGTGGCGTACAACAATCTTCACCATGGTACCTATATCTTCCATGTCCGCTCCACCAACCGCGAAGGAATCGAAGTGAACAACGAGCAGACCCTGGTCATTTGTGTAAACAAACCGATCTGGCTTACATGGTGGGCGATTCTGTTGTACATACTCGGTCTCACTCTCCTCATCGGCATCATCTCCTATGCCGTTTCGGTGTTCAACGGACTCCGCCAACGAGTGATCGTAGAGCAACAAGTGACGGATATCAAACTGCGGTTCTTCACCAATATCAGCCATGAACTCCGCACGCCGCTCACGCTCATTGTAGCGCCTATTGAGAATATCCTCCAGAACGAACGCATCAGCCAAAGCGTCCGCAGCCAGTTGGAGATCGTGCAAAGCAACGGGCAACGGATGTTGCGCATGGTGAACCAGTTGCTGGAGTTCCGAAAAGTGCAAAACCAGAAGATGAAACTCAAAATCCAGCAGACCATGCTCAGCAATCTGGTGGAAGAAACGAGCGCCAACTTCCGCAAAGAGGCGTACGAGAAACATATCCATTTCGAGATCGATAACCGCACAGAGGACTCGACCGTCTGGGTGGACCGCGAACGAATGGACACCATCCTTTGGAACCTCCTCAGCAATGCGTTCAAATTCACTCCTGCCGGCAAATCCATCCGTGTGATCATTGATTCCAAACCGGGATTTGTGACGCTGGCGGTAGAGGACGAAGGTGTCGGCATCGCACCGGAGAAACGGAATGTCCTCTTCGAGCGCTTCTCCAGCAACAACGAACTCAATAACACCGGCATCACCGGAACCGGAATCGGTATGAATCTGACCAAAGAGCTGGTAGATTTGCACCACGGATATATAGAGGTGGAGAGCGAAGTGGGCAAAGGTACCAAGATCACCGTCCTCCTTCACTCCGGCAAAGAGCATTTCGGAAACGAGGTGGAGTTCATCGCAGACGATGCTTCCTCGCAAGCCGTTACGGCTCCCACGTTCGAAGACAAACTGGAGCAACTGGAGCAAGAGCAGCAAGACCAGCCAAGGACGATTCTGGTAGTGGACGATAATGTGGATATGCGGAATTTCCTGACCAAGATATTGAGCCACGACTACCACGTAGAGACAGCAGCGGACGGAGAAGAAGCAGAGGAAATTATCTCCAACAATCATATTGATCTGGTCGTCACAGACCTGATGATGCCGAAAGTGGACGGACTCCAATTGACGCAATGGATCAAGCAGCATAGAGATTTTGATTTCATTCCGGTGATCCTTCTCACAGCCAAAACAGCCATTGAGAGCCGGCTGCAAGCGCTGGAATTCGGAGCCGATGACTACGTCACGAAACCTTTCGAACCCGAATACCTGCGCGCAAGGGTACAAAATATCCTCACGCAACGCGAACAATTGGAACAGAGTTACCGCCAGCGGCTGATGCGTTTAGAGCCGCAGAAGACGGACGATCCGCTTCCGGGAGATGCTTTCCTCGCCAGACTACTGGATGTGATGGAGCGACAACTGGATAACAACACCCTCACCGTAGATGAATTGGTAGAAGAGATGGGAATGGGCAGAACGGTATTCTTCAACAAACTGAAGAGCCTCACCGGGCTGAGTCCGGTTGAGTTCATCCGCGAAATGCGTATCAAACGCGCGGCGCAACTCTTGGAGGAGAGACAGTATAACATCACCGAAGTCACATACATGGTAGGAATGAACGACAGCCGGTATTTCGCCAAATGCTTCAAGAACACGTACGGCGTTACGCCGAGCGAATACCGTCGTGCCGCATTGGAGAAAAAGGGAAACAACTCATGAGAAAAGCGCAATGCATCATAGGACTGTGCTTGGTTCTCCTCGTCGGTTGCGGACACCAAGCGCCGCAGCGCCCCAGCCAACGCAAAGGAGAAGCGCCTCAAGTCGATAGCGCCCAATTAGCGCTGATGCAGGTCAATAGAGACTTGGCGGTAGCGGCAGATAAACAGTTGCTGCAACTGGCTCAAGCGCAAGACGAACCATACGCGCTCTACGAAGGCGGAGCGTGGATCACCATCTTGGACCGAGGCGATACCGACTCTCCGACTCCCCAAAGAGGCGAAGAATGGGTCATCCACATGCAGGTGTACGACTTGAACGGGAAACGGCTGAAGGACAGCGAGGGCACATATACCATCGGCAAACAAGAGTTGCCCATCGCGATTGAATTTAGCATCAGGGAATGGCATCGTGGATGCCGCATCAGAATGTTTGTGCCTTGGTACACCGCGTTCGGAATGCAGGGCACCAATGATATCCCTCCGTATGAAAATGTAATGATTGAATTAGAATTGAAATAATGAAGAAGAGTATTTTATTGAGTTTGGTTAGTCTGATTATTATTGCATCCGGATGCAGTAGTAACACCTATTCCAGACTCCGCGACCAAGAAGACAGGCTGATTGCCAACTATATCAGCCGAAATAACCTGCAGATTCTCAAGGAAGAACCTTCTATTGATCATGTCTGGGGAGAAAAAGAGTACTACAAAGTATCGGGAGTGGACAATTTCTATTTCCATCTCATCTCGCGCGGGGACTCCGTGCGATACGACACCATCAGCCCCACGAAGATTGATACGGTTGATTTGGAGATTATTCCGAACGACCTCATCGTCGCGCGGTACAAGAAATTCGGTCTGACGGAGAATGCGGACACGCTGAGTTATTGGAGCACCTTGGATCAGTCGTATCCGTATGAGTTCCATTATACGAACCTGAGCGAGTGCGAAGCAACGGCTTGGCATCTGGCTATTCGGCTGATGAAATATCCGGAGTCGGTATGCGAAATCATCGTCCCAAGCAAATTAGGATTTAACGCCGAGCAATCGTCCGTGACACCTTATGTATATATACTGAAAATCAAAGTTAAGCAATAATATGAGTTTAGTTAAAAGTATCTCCGGCATCCGCGGTACGATCGGCGGACGTGTGGGAGAGGGGTTGAACCCGGTGGATATTGTTCGTTTCACAGCGGCTTATGCTACCCAGCGACGCGCTGCGCTACCGGGAAATAACAAGATCGTAGTGGGACGCGACGCGCGGCTGAGCGGACACATGGTAGAGCAAATCGTTTGCGGCACGCTCATGGGAATGGGATATGACGTGGTTAATATCGGACTCGCCACTACGCCCACCACCGAACTTGCCGTCACGGGCGAACATGCCGCAGGAGGTATTATCCTTACCGCCAGCCATAACCCAAAGCAATGGAACGCACTCAAACTGCTCAACGAGAAAGGAGAGTTCCTCAATGATGCCGAAGGAAAAGGTGTATTGGCGATTGCGGAGAAAGAAGATTTCACCTTCGCCGAAGTGGATGACTTGGGTCACATGACCTCCAAGGATTACCTGCCTTACCACGTTGAGCAGGTGCTCAAATTGAAACTGGTGGACGTAGAAGCCATCCGCAAGCGGAATTTCACAGTTGCTATCGACTGTGTCAACTCCGTCGGAGGACTTGCTATTCCGGCTATTCTCAAAGCCGTAGGAGTACAGAATATCATCGAACTCAACTGCACGCCGGATGGACATTTCCCGCATAACCCGGAGCCGCTGCCGCAGCATCTGACCCAGATCAGCGACTTGCTCAAATCCGGCAAAGCCGATGTGGGTTTTGTGGTGGATCCCGATGTGGACCGGCTCGCTATCATCTGCGAAAACGGAGAGATGTTCGGCGAGGAATACACGCTCGTCAGCGTAGCGGATTACATCCTCAGCCATACACCGGGCAATACCGTCAGCAATATGTCCAGCACGCGCGCGCTGAGCGATGTCACCCGGGCGCACGGCGGCGAGTATAGCGCCAGCGCTGTTGGCGAGGTCAATGTAGTAGCGGAGATGAAACGTGTGAATGCGGTCATCGGCGGAGAAGGCAACGGAGGTGTCATCTATCCGGAGTGCCACTACGGCAGAGACGCACTCGTCGGCATCGCGCTCTTCCTCAGCCATCTGGCGCATCTGGATATGAAAGTGTCCGAACTGCGCGCTACCCTGCCCGACTACTGCATCAGCAAGAATCGTATCGACCTCACTCCCGATACCAACGTCGATGCTATTCTCGCCAAGGTGAAAGAACTCTACCGCAACGAGCGCATCAACGACCGCGACGGCGTGAAGATCGATTTCGCCGAAGGATGGGTTCACCTCCGCAAATCCAATACCGAACCCATCATCCGCGTCTATTCCGAAGCGGCTACGATGGAGCAAGCCAACGCCCTCGCTCAGAGTGTGATAAAGGTAATTCAAGGATAATATACTATTAAGATACTATCAAGATCGGGTCAACCCTAGGTGATACCTAGGTGATACCTAGGTTATACCTAGGTTATTCATTAGACATCTGTATGACGAAATACTACCTCATAGCGGGCGAAGCGTCCGGTGATAAGCATGCGGCTGCGTTGATTGCGCAAATAGCGCAACGCGAGCCGCAGGCTGTTTTTGCCGGAATGGGAGGCGATAATATGGAAGCCGCCGGATGTCATCTCTACCAACATATCCGGCACATGGCGTTCATGGGCTTTGCAGCAGTCATCAGTCATTGGCGCGATATTCGGACGAACTTCCGCATTGCGCAGCAGACCCTGCTGGAGGAAAAACCGGACGTGCTGGTCCTCATTGACTATCCTTCTTTCAACCTCCGTATGGCTGCTTTCTGCCGCAAGCACCTGCCGCACACCAAAATCGTCTATTATATCCCTCCCAAAGTGTGGGCATGGAAACGCAGAAGGATCCACTCCATCGCACGGCTATGCGACGAGGTATTGGGCATCTTCCCTTTCGAACCGGAATTCTATGCCCGCTACGGCTACCGCTGCACGTTTGTCGGAAACCCGACAGCGGAAACCGTACAGCATTTCGCGACTGCCAAGAACTCTCAGACAGCAAGACAAAAGATGATTGCTATCCTGCCCGGTTCGAGACCTTCGGAGATCAGTCATTGCCTGCCGCGGATGTTGGACGCTGCGCGGCAGTTCCCGGAGTACAAACGGATCGTTTGTGCCGCTCCGGGGATAGAAGACTCGTTCTATGCGCCCTATTTGCAACCGAACGAAACGCTGACGCGCGATACCTATTCCACACTCCTGCAGGCCTCAGCCGCTGTGGTCAATTCCGGAACAGCGACGCTGGAAACGGCGCTCTTGAGATGCCCGCAAGTGGCGGTTTACCATCTGGCTTGCTCCCGCCTCATCGGACTCATCCGCTGGGCGCAACCGATGGTCTTCTCAATCCGCCATTTCACGCTCGTTAATATCATCTCCGAACGCGAAGTCATCAAAGAGTGCGTCGCCAACGATTTCACCACTTCGAATGTGGCAGCAGAACTGAACCGCCTGCTGCACAACGAAGCATACCAAAAAGAGATGCTCGCTTCGTACGAACATCTCTCTTCTCTCTTGGGATCGCAGCCTGCTTCTGCTACGGCTGCCGACATCATCACATCGATACAATAAGCGATGCTAAAATATATGGCATTGCTCCGACCAGCACGCCTTTGCTGAGACGCCATGTATCCGTGGTGTAGAATACGAAGATTAGTGCCAGATCAGGAAACACGCTTACCAGCAGCAGTTTACTTAACACACCTCCGGCTTGGAACTGCAGGGTCTGCAGCGGATACCAGAGGTTCATCACTTCGATATACGTCAGCCCGAAAGCGGCAGGCAGTATCAGCCCGATCAGTATTCCGATCCAGTAGCGGTCAAAGCGATCCATAGTCCGTCCAGTCTAATGACAGCGGCGTGATAGAGAGCAGTTGATGCTCCATCGCCCATATATCGGTATCGTTCGCCGAAGGTTCTTCGTTGATGAACGCTCCGGCTAATTTCCATCCTTGCAGCACGCCTTCCGGCAGCGGTTCGGTTATAGGAGCCAGTTCGTTTGCCCAGTGTCCCACGCATTGCCGCGTCCAGCGGATTCCTTCTATCTCGCCCACAGGCGCATTGATATTGAATACCGTCCGCGGAGCGATTCCCTCTTCATACAGATGTTGCGTCACGTCCACGAGGAAAGGCTGCAGCCAGTGCAAGTCCACATCCGGACGGTGGTCGTCTATAGACCATCCGATTGCAGGAATACCTTTCTCTGCGGCTACCAGACACGCTCCGATCGTGCCGGAATACATCGCGTTCACCGCAGCATTGGAACCATGGTTGATTCCCGATACCACGAGATCAATCTGTTCATTCGGAAAGATGTACTCCCGCGCGATCTTGATACAGTCTGCCGGCGTGCCGTTGGTCACATAGACATCCGCTCCGTTCAGATCATGCTCCTCTATGCGGCGAAGATAGATCGGCGTCTCTACGCTGATGGACGCACCTTTACCGCTTCGCGGCCCGTCCGGGGCAATAACTGTCACATGCCCCAAACGAGTCATCTCTTTGGCTAACAGACGGATTCCCGCTGTGCCCCAACCATCATCATTTACTACTACTATATTCATTCGCTTAATTCTCTGGGAACATGACTACCTCAAATACATTACCTGCTTTGACCAGCTCCTTCAGCGTAGCTTGCACGGTTTCGGCTGTGATTGCCTCCACCGCAGGCTTGTAGTCACGGATATTATTGACGCCATAGAGATAGTACATATACAGCTGCTGACGCCAATACGTGTTCTTCTCCAGATCCTCTTGGAAATCCTTCAGCATTGACTCTTTCTCCTTCTGCAGATCCTTTGCCAAAGGTCCGTTCTCGATGATGGTCTGTACTTCCTCATGAATGATCTCCATCAGTCTCTCCTGCTTCTTCGGATCCGTATCGAACTCCATCAGCAAAGCAGCTTCAGCACTCGGCAGAATACTCATATATCCGTATGTACCCACGCCGTACGAACCACCTTCGCGCTCACGGATCGACTCCAGATAGCGCGTAGAGAGGATACGTCCGATCATCTCCATATTCAGATCATTCGCCAGCGTATAAGGCATGTCGTAAGAGGTATATTGGATATAGTTGGACGCCGTAGTGGTCTCCATCTGGCGGGAGAAATAGTTCTTCTGCTGACCGAGTGCCACGGTCTCATGGTGGTCAATGATCTCTTCGTGCTGGCATTTCTTGGTCTTCAGTCCGCCAAGCCACAAGCAGATCATATCTTTCACTTTGGGATCCTCGGGATTGATATTGCCCACGAAGACGAAGGTGAAGTCCGCCGGATTAGCGAAACGGGCTTTATAGACCTCCAGCGCTTTGTCCAGAGACACTTTCTTCAGCATCTCGCTATCAACCAGAATGGTACGCTGTGAATGGTTGGAACTCATCATCTGGACAGAATCGGAGAAAGCGATCTTGGGGTTCTTGTCACGGTTTGCCAGTTGGTTATTCATCAATGCGAGGAAGGTCTCGTATGCTTGTTCATCGCGACGCGGAGCGGTGAAATAGAGATACGTCAGTTGGAGCAACGTCTCGAAATCCTTTATGCTGGACGAACCGGCAATATGCTCCGTGTTCCTGTTGATGGACGGATCAATGCTGACGCTCTTTCCTGTTAAGGCTTTCTGCAACTGGGTGGCATTGAAACGTCCGATACCGGAGAGTCCGACAATCGAAGTAGCCACCATCGCAGAAGGCAGATCGGCTGTCTTCACTTGGCTGTAACCACCTTTGGAGAAGCCGCGCATCAGAATCTCGTCTGCTTTGAACTCCGTCGGTTTGAAGACTACCTTCACACCGTTTGCCAAAATCCATTCCGTAGCCTCTATCTCTTCGTTGAAGCGGAAGGATTTGATCTTTCCCTTGCGGGGCGCTTTCTTTACCAGCTCGCTGTCAAAGGCTTCCTCTACCGGCGCTTCGATAGCCAATTCGCTCTGACCTGCCAGAGAAGCGAGAATAAGCTCTTCGGAAGGAATGTTCACTCCCTCCTTCTGGGGACCGGAGATAGCTACGGTCGGGTTTGCATGGATAAGCGATTTCGCTAAGTTATTCACGGTCTCCAGAGAGATCATCGGCAGGACTGCTTGGGTGAACTCATACTCCCATTCTACGCCCGGCATGCTCTCGTGGTTCTCGAAATTGCGGATGCACTCGCGCGCCAGCGTGATATTCTTGCGTGTGTTGCGTTCGTTATAGTATTTCTCCATAGAGTTGAGTCTCTCGCTCTTCACGCGATCCAACTCGCTCTGGGTAAAGCCATAGCGATGCATCTTCTCCAATTGGAACAGCAGATCATTATATGCCTCCGTCTCACGACCTTCTTTCGGAATAGAAACGCCATAGAAAGCGTCCATCTTCTTCGCTGCGGAACCATAGTAGCAACCTGCTCCGGTGAACGAAGCCTTCGGATCGAGCGCCAGTTCCGAGAACCGATTATCCAGCATATCGCATACAATACCGCGTACCAGACTCAGCATATACTCCTGTGCGGTATTCTGCAAAGCCTCCGGTATCTCGTCGAACTTATACTCTATCGTGATACGGCTTCCTTCTGCTTCCGGATCGGTCACAATAACTACCAGCGGCTTGTCATTGTGGTTGACCGTATAGATGGGACGTTCGCCATAGTTCGCGCGACGCGGTACATCTGCCCAGAGACGTTTGATCTTCGCCTCGATAGTATCGACATTGATGTCTCCCACGACGATAATAGCCTGATTGTCCGGTCCATACCATTTATGGTAGTAATCGCGGAGCGCTTGGTATTCAAAGTTGTTGATTACTGCGGTGTCGCCGATCACGTCGCGTTTGGCATATTGCGTGCCGGGATACATCTTGGCGTTCATCTCTTTCCATATACGGCGGCTGGCAGTACGTCCGGTGCGCCATTCCTCCAGAATGACACCGCGCTCCGCATCAATCTCTTCGTCCAGCAGCAGCAATCCGCAGCTCCAGTCGTGCATCACCAGCAATGCGCTATCCACAATACCCTCACGGTACGTGGGCACATCCGAGAGACGGTAAACGGTCTCGTCAATCGAGGTGTACGCATTGATGTTTCCGCCGAAATTGACGCCCACGGACTCAAAGTAATTGATGATACCTTTTCCCGGGAAATGCTGGGTACCATTGAACGCCATGTGCTCCAGGAAGTGCGCCAAACCGTTCTGGTGGTCTTCCTCCAGAATAGCTCCCACCGCTTGGGCGATATGGAACTCCGCGCGCTGTTTGGGTTGCTCGTTATGACGGATGTAATAGGTTAATCCGTTTTCCAATTTGCCGTAGCGAACCTCCGGGTCCATCGGCAGTTTCTCCGGTGTCTCTTGAGCCGACACCATGACTGCTGCGCAAAGCAGCACTAAGTTAAGCAGTAGTCTATTCATTATTGTCTGTTGTTTGTTGTTTCTTCTTACGTGGAGCGCGTTTCTTGGGTTTGGCAGCCTTCTCTGCCTCGGCAAGTGCGGCATTGACCTCCAGCAGTTCGTCGCCGCGGCTCTTCCATGGACGCGGACCGAGGATACGCTCTACATCCTCCGAGGTGATTACCTCGCGCTCGATGAGCAGTTCGGCTATCCGGTGATGTCCTTCGGCGTGCTCGGTCAGGATCTGTTTGGCGCGCGCCATCTGCTCTGCGATGATACGCTGCGTCTCTCGGTCTATCAGTTCCGCCGTGCTGTCCGAATAGGGTTTGGTGAAGCCGTAGTCATAGCGTCCCGTGGAGTCATAGAAGCTGACATCTTTCAGTTTGTCGCTCATACCATAGTACGCCACCATGGCGTAAGACTGCTTGGTAGCACGCTCCAAGTCGTTGAGAGCACCGGTGGAAGTCTGGTTGAGGAACAGTTGCTCTGCAGCACGTCCTCCCAAGAGTGAACATAGTTCGTCCAGAATATGCTCTTCGTTGGTCAGCTGTCTCTCTTCGGGCAGATACCAAGCGGCTCCCAATGCCATTCCTCGCGGTACGATAGTCACTTTGACCAGCGGATTCGCCCAGCGCAGCATCCAGCTGATGGTAGCGTGTCCCGCCTCATGGTATGCAATGGAGCGTTTTTCCTCTTCGGTCATGATTTTGTTCTTGCGCTCCAAGCCTCCGACGATACGGTCAACGGCATCCATGAAATCCTGCTTGGTCACTTTCTTCCGTCCGCCACGCGCTGCAATCAAAGCTGCTTCGTTGCAGACATTCGCAATATCGGCTCCGGAGAAGCCCGGTGTCTGTTTGCTAAGGAAATCGATATCCACACTCTCGTCCAGCTTCAGCGGACGGAGATGCACTTGGAATATCTCTTTGCGCTCTTGGAGATCCGGCAGTTCGACATGTATCTGTCGGTCAAACCGTCCTGCGCGCAGGAGCGCTGCATCCAGCACGTCTGCACGGTTGGTAGCCGCCAGAATGATGACTCCTGAGTTCGTACCGAATCCATCCATCTCGGTCAGGAGCTGGTTCAGCGTACTCTCGCGTTCGTCATTACCGCCGGTGAAGGTGTTCTTTCCTCTGGCGCGACCGATGGCATCTATCTCATCGATGAAGATGATAGACGGTGCTTTCTCTTTCGCTTGACGGAAGAGATCGCGGACGCGACTTGCTCCCACGC
The DNA here is from genome assembly GCA_017464475.1 of Paludibacteraceae bacterium. Classification (GTDB taxonomy): domain Bacteria; phylum Bacteroidota; class Bacteroidia; order Bacteroidales; family Paludibacteraceae; genus Colicola. Next base: position 213,419 of record JAFTZQ010000005.1, on the reverse strand, counting down.
CGACGAACATCTCCACGAAATCGGATCCGCTCATCGAGAAGAAGGGTACATCCGCTTCTCCTGCTACGGCTTTTGCGAGCAAGGTCTTACCGGTTCCCGGAGGGCCCACCAAGAGTGCACCTTTCGGTATTTTAGCTCCGATCTCGGTATATTTCTTCGGGTTCTTGAGGAACTCTACGATCTCTTGCACCTCTTGTTTTGCTCCATAGAGACCTGCCACGTCCTGGAAGGTCACTTTGTCCTTCTTGTCCTTGTCGAAGAGTTGCGCTTGCGCTTTGCCGACGCCGAAGATACCTCCGGGTCCGCCGGCTCCCGCAATGCCACGACTCATATAGAAGAAGAACAGCACGATTAACACAAAGGGTAATATGTTCACCAAGATCAGGTACCAGTAGTCGCGCGACTTACTATAGGTCACGTCGATGGCAGCCTGCCCCGCTTCCTTGCGCGAAGCGTTCACACCATCCATGAATTTGGAGAACTCTTCTATGGACGGCACTTGGGTTACCAAGACGCCTCTTGCTTTTTCTCCATCTCCCTGCGTACCGAAGACGAGGGTGTAACTCTGCGGTTTCACGGTCGCTTTGGCTTGCAGATCGTCTGCCACCTCGATCTTCTCAATCGCACCGACTTCGATATATGCTGTCAGTTTGGTATAGCTTAGATCCTTGCTGGAGCCTCTACCTTCTTTGTCTCCAAAGAAATAAAATCCCATCAGCGCAAAAGCAAGCGTGTATAAGACGATGCTGATCCACCGACGCCCGCCTCCCGGTTGTTGCTCGGGTTGCCGCGGGTTTCTATTTTTTCTCTCTGCCATATTCTGTTTTGTTTATAAAATCTCGGGTAGTTCGGTCACTTTGCCATCCGCCCAGAGGTGCTCAATGTCGTAGAACTCCCGCGCAGGACGCTGCATCACATGTACGAAGATCGTACCATAGTCCATTGCGATCCACTCTGCGTTTTCCTGTCCTGCTACGCTCAGAGGATGGACGTGGGTCTTTGTGCGAACGAAATCATCAATCTCGTCTGCGATAGCTGAAACTTGGGTGTTACTCTGTCCTTCGCAAATCAGCATCATCTCCACCGGAGCTTCTTTGATTTTGCGAAGGTCGATGGAGACAATCCGCTGTCCTTTGCGGTTGCGCACTCCTTCAATAATCGTGTCTAATAATTTTTTTGTGGTTATTTCTTTCATATTTACTTGTTATATTTTACCAAATTGCTTGTATCAATGCTACCGCCATTAAGCCGCAGCAGACTAATTTCAGGATTGTGCCGAAGAGCAGTCCGATGAAACTGCCCCATCCGGCGCGTAGCGCTTCCGCTACTTCTTTTCCTCCGATGAGTTCACCCAATACAGCTCCGACGAGCGGTCCGATGATGACTCCGAGCGCTCCAAAGAACATGCCAACGAAGACGCCTATTGTGCTACCCCAGACGCCGTATTTCGTACCGCCGTATTGCTTTGTGCCCCACGCCGGAACGACGTAGTCCAAGATGCTAACGACGATGGTTACTATACCCCACACCAGCAGCATCTGCCAACTGAAGTCGATTCGCTCTGTGGCTTGCGCTATCCATAAGCCGGCATAGGCAAGCGGCACACCCGGCAGACTGGGAACGATGCAGCCTATAATACCCACGAGTATCAGTAGCGCCGCTATAATCAATAAGAAGATATCCATTACAAACTCTTGATATATTTATCTGCTTCGATCGCTGCTTTAGCGCCGCTGCCTGCGGCTACGATCGCCTGACGGTAGTGCGGGTCTGCGCAGTCTCCTGCGGCAAAGATGCCGGGCAATTTTTCATTTTCACATTTACCCATTTGCGCATTTTCACATTTGAAGCACTGCGTTGAGGCTCCATTGGTGATAATATATCCCTCCGGGTCGCGGGCTACGTAGTCCTTGAAGAGGTCGGTGTTGGGATGGTGTCCGATAGCGAGGAAGAAACCGTCAATCGCTATATGGCGGATTTCTTCGTCCGGTTCGCCTTTGCGGTAGATCAGGTCCGCTCCCTGCACTTTTCCTTCGCCGGTCAGTTGGAGCGTGTTGTGCTCAAAGAGGACTTCGATCTTGGGGTTGTTCAGGACACGCTGCTGCATGATTTCCGATGCGCGGAGGAAGGGTTTGCGAACAATCATATAGACTTTTTCGCACAGTCCAGCCAGATAGTTTGCTTCTTCGCAGGCTGTGTCTCCGCCGCCGACTACTGCTACGGTTTTCTTGCGATAGAAGAAGCCGTCACAGGTAGCGCAGGCAGACACGCCGCGTCCTTTGTAGGTGCGCTCGGACTCGATGCCCAAGTATTTGGCACTCGCACCTGTAGCGATGATGACTGCGTCTGCTTCGTACAAGTCTGTGTCTTCTACCCAGACTTGATGAGGTTTGCGGGCTTCGCCCGTGTTCGAGGTTGTTTGAAAGTTTACTTTGGTTACCACACCGGAGACGAAAGTTGTGCCGAAGCGCTCGGCTTGACGGCGCATATCGTCCATCATCTGGAACGGTTCTACTCCGTCCGGGTAGCCGGGGAAATTCTCTACTTCCGTGGTCGTGGTCAACTGCCCGCCGAGTTGCGGACCTTCAATGAGTACCGGTTGCAGGTTCGCACGGCTGGCATAGATGGCAGCCGTGTAGCCGGCAGGTCCGGAACCGATTATCAAACATCTTACTTTATTTACCATTTGTTCATTCATTTTCTTATTTTCTCATTTTCTCATTTTCTTATTTTCTCATTTAGAAGCGCATATCGTTCACAAACGTATTTTTGCTTGGTTTCAATACAAAGATCTCCTCGGGTGTTGTTGCGACAAACTTCGGCTCTTTCATCTTCAGGGTTGAAATCTTCTTTCCCTCTTTGATTTCCGCCGACAGTGGCATCAGGTCGCTGTTTCGCACGCGGAGGGTGAAGCGGTTGATGCCGATGGACTGATCCTTGGGCGTCAGGGTGACGATGGTCTCTTTTCCATCCGCAGAAGCGCGTTCTGTGATGTTACAAACCGGTATAAGCGCTTTGGCGTAGAGGAACGGGTTCGCCTCCAGGAGTTCTTGGTCGGTCGGGTTGGAGAGCGTCAGTTCGTCGGTCTCGCCGGAGTACATGTACATCGTTTTGCCGTCGTACGCCGCCTCTATATCCATCATCTCCAGACGAAAGTTTCGTCCGTGCATAATGATTTCGCCGGGGAAATTCATCGGCGCGTTTACCTCTTCCGCTACCGTGACCGTGAACGCCGACTGCAGCGTCTTCTCCTCCAAATTCGTCAAAAAGGACGAAAGGATGGTTAATATCATTAATAAATGTTGCATGTTGCTTTATTTTTCCTATTGTTCTGCCGTTATTCTCCCGTTGTTCTCCCGACGTCGTCGGCTTCCGATTACGTGTCGTTTACGTCTCGTTTACGTCTCGTTTACGTGTTTGACAGCAGGTTTACTGCATTTTTTTGGCAGGTTATTTGCTATTTTGCGGCTACTTGACGCCCAGTTCTTCCAGCAGTTTCTCGAGGGCATCCATGTCTTGGATGAGGACATCGCGTCCCTTTGGTCCTTTGTTCGGTCCGACGATGCCTGCAGCTTCGAGTTGGTCGGAGAGTTTTCCTGCGCGGTTATAACCGATCTCGAAAGCACGTTGCAGGCGGCTGGTAGAACCTTCCTGTTTAGCAACCACGTATCGCGCCACGTCTGCGAACATCGGATCCAGGCGTTTCATATCCACGGATCCCGGTGCGAGCGCTTCTCCTTCGCCTCCTTCGCCCACATATTCCGGCAACTGATACGGTTCTGTGTAGCGCTGTTGCTTGGATATATGTTTGACGATTTCGTCCACTTCGGGCGTGTCCACAAAGGCGCACTGGATACGTGTGACGGATGCGTTTCCGGCATAGAGCGAGTCTCCGCGTCCGATAAGCTGTTCGGCTCCTTTCGCATCGAGCACGGTTCGCGAGTCGATGACCGATTGCGTGCGCAGAGCTATACGCGTCGGAATGTTCGCTTTGATGACACCGGTGACGATGTTGACGGACGGACGCTGGGTAGCGAGTATCATGTGCATACCGACGGCACGCGCTTTCTGGGTGATACGTGCGATCGGCGTCTCGACCTGTTTGCCCGCCTGCATGATAAAATCGCCGTACTCATCGATGATGATGACGATATATGGCAGGTACTGGTGGTGGAGACTATCAGCCACTAACTTATTGGGATTCAGTCTTCTGCGGACGAACTTATCGTTGTAATCCTCCAAGTTGCGCACGCCGGCATCCATCAACAGTTTGTACCGGTTCTCCATCTCGATTACCAAGGAGTTGAGGGTGTTGACGACCTTGTCGCAGTCGGTAATGACGATCTGGTCCGGATCGGTGTCCGGCATAGCCGCGAGGAAATGCTTGATGAGCGGCTTGTAGGGCGCGAACTCCACCATTTTCGGGTCCACCATGACGAGTTTGAGCTCCGCCGGGTGCTTCTTATAGAGAAGCGAAGTGATGATGGCGTTGATGGCAACCGATTTACCTGTTCCGGTAGCACCCGCGACGAGCAAGTGCGGCGTTTTGGCGAGGTCAAACATAAAGACCTCGTTGGTGATCGTTCGTCCATAAGCGATCGGTAGCCGCATTTTCGTTTCCTCTTGGAAACGCTTGGAGGCGATGACGGAGTGCATCGAGACGGTCTGCGGTTTCTCGTTCGGGACTTCTATACCGATTGTTCCCTTGCCGGGCATCGGGGCGATGATACGGATTCCCGTAGCGGAGAGACTCATCATAATATCGTTCTCGAGCGCCTGTACTTTCGCCACGCGTATACCTGCTTTCGGCACTATTTCATAGAGCGTCACGGTCGGTCCGACCGTTGCTTTGATACTATCAATTTCTATGCCATAATTGCGGAGAGTGGTGACGATCCGTGCTCCGTTGGCGCGTTGCTCGTTCTCGTCGATAAGCGGCGCCGATTCGTTGTCATAGACTTTCAGGAGGTTGAGACTGGGGAACTTGTAGAACTCCAGATCCTTGCGCGGGTCGTACGGACCGAGTTTCTCCAGCAGTTTGTCGGGATCCTTGGTGTACAGTTCATCTTCCGTGACATCTTCTATCTCCAGATCCGGAGTTTCCGGTTTTTCCGGAGATTCCGGGATTTCCGGTTCTTCGGGTTTGTCGGGCTCTTCGGGATCTTTCGGTTCTTCGGGTTTGTCAACATTCTCGATTGTGAAGGTCACTTCTCCTGTTTTCGGTTCGTCTTTGGGTTCGTCTTTCTTCTCTTCCTCAACGTCAATCGGGATGTCGATGGTCACTTCCTCCTCCGTTTTTTCCTTCTCTTCTTGCGGGGTTGGAGCGGGCTTCTCTTTCTTTTTGAAGAGTGTTTTACACCACTCGCCGAAAGCTTTGCATTTATCGATGAAACGCCGGTCGCTGACGATCAGGAAAATAACCATTGCCGCGGCCAGAATCAGGGCTGTACCGATCTCGTTGACGTAGCTGACCATCCATCGAGCGGACGCTTCTCCGAACGCTCCGCCCCAAAGGAAAACGCCCAATTTATGCACCATGTTATGCGCGAAACCGAGTGTTACCGATCCCCAGAGGACAAGGAACGTGCCGCAGAGGAAAATCTTCAGCGCCGGAATATCCCGCAACACATGCATGATGCGTAGCGCGTACGCGCCGAGCATACCGATCAGCAGGATGGACACAAAACCGAAACTGCCGTCGATGAGGAACTGCGCCAACTCCGCTCCGGGCAAGCCAAGGAGATTGCGGATCGCTTCGCGATTAGCAATTTTCTCCGCTCTCGGGAGCGAGAGAATCGACTGGTCAAACGGACCGGTAAAAAGGTAACTGACATAAGCGAGGAGCGCGATTACCGCGAAGGTCAGCAGCAGGATGCCGCAGATCATTCGCGTCTCTCTCGCCATCATAAAATGCTTCACCGTTTCCCAGACGTTCGGTTTCTCCACCTTGATGGCGCGAGGGGACGGATCCGCAGAGGTATTCGATACTTTAGATGATGTTCGGGGCATAATATCCAAATTTAGCACGCAAAGGTACAAAAAAAAGTTGAAAGGCGAAAGGTGAAAGGTGAAAAATTATGATTTTTTATAACAAAAAGACTAATTTTTATAAATAAAGTACGCGTGCGCTTGCGTATATGAAAAATAATTTGTATCTTTGCAGCCGCTTTAAGTATGGACATGGACGAAATGATCAGACATGAGGGGATTGTGGAGCGCATCGACGGTGAGATGGCGCACATCCGCATCGTGCAAACGAGTGCGTGCTCGGCGTGCAAAGCGAGGAGTATGTGCATGTCTGCGGAGAGTCAGGAGAAGGAGATGGACGCCGTGATGCTGGAGCCGATGCAGCCGGGCGACCAAGTGGAGATTCTGGTTCGTGAACGGCTGGCGTGGAAAGCTGTGCTACTCGCTTACATTCTGCCTTTCGTCGTCATGGTTGCGTTGATCGCTATATTGGATATTCTGACCCCATGGTCAGAGGCGATAGTGGGCACGATTTCGCTCTGCGGCATCGCGCTGTACTATATCGGGCTGAGTGTGTTCAAGCACCGCCTGCAGACCCAGTTTTCCTTCACGGCAAGGAAGATCTAGACAAGAGCAAATACTAATATTAACACAAATAACAAACAAAAATCCAAGAAAATGAATTTAATTCTGATTTCAATGGGAGTATTAGGCGTGGTAGCCTTACTGGCAGCGATCCTGCTGTATGTTGTCAGCCTATACTTCAAAGTGGAAGAAGATCCGCGCATTGACCTTGTGGCGGCTGTGTTGCCGGGTGCCAACTGCGGCGGATGCGGTTTCGCCGGATGTCGTAACTTTGCGGAGGCTTGTGTTAAAGCCGGAGGCATTGACGGTCTGGCATGTCCCGTTGGTGGCGATCCCACGATGGAACAAGTAAAACTGATCTTAACCCCTGCGGACGCACAAGCGGAGACCCCTGCTGCGCAAGAGGGTGAGAAGAAGGGTTTCGATCCTGCTATCGCAGAGAAAATCAAGGCTTTGGCAACGCCAAGAGCTGCGTTCCCCAACTTAATCGCCATGGCACAAAAAAGTTAAGAATTATGAGAACATTCAAAATAGGCGGAGTTCATCCGCATGACAACAAACAATTCTCCGCGCACCAGCCTATTACGGTATGCCCGCTGCCTAAACAAGCGATTATTCCGCTTGTACAGCATATCGGTGCACCGGCTCAGGCTGTAGTGGCTGTCGGAGCGAAAGTAAAAGTAGGCGAACTGCTGGCAAAAGCCGGTGGATTCGTGAGTGCGAACATCTGTTCGCCGGTAAGCGGAACAGTAACCAAGATCGATGCCACCACCGATGCATGGGGCGCGCCGATGCAGGCGATCTTCATCGATGTAGAGGGCGACGAGTGGATTCCTGAAATCGACCGCAAGCCGGAGATCATTCGCCAGTGCACATTGGAGCCGAAAGAGATCATCGACAAGATCGCGGCTGCGGGTATCGTGGGTCTCGGCGGAGCTTGCTTCCCGACACACGTCAAACTGCTGCCGCCTCCCGGTAAGAAAGCCGAAGTGCTGATTGTCAATGGTGTAGAGTGCGAGCCGTATCTGACTTGCGACCACCAGTTGATGCTGGAGCATGGCGAGGAGATCATCATCGGTATTCAGATCCTCAAGAAAGCGCTGGGTGTCAACCGTGCAATCATCGGTATCGAGAACAACAAGCCCGATGCGATCGAGCACATGACGAAGCTGGCAAACGCTTCGCTGGGTATTGAGGTGATGCCGCTCAAGCTGCGTTACCCGCAGGGCGGTGAGAAACAACTGATCGACGCATGTATCGGTCGTCAGGTACCCTCCGGCGCACTGCCTATCGAGGTAGGAGCCGTGGTGGACAATGTGGCTACGATCTTCGCCGTTTATGAGGCTGTTCAGAAGAACAAACCGCTGATCTCGCGCGTTATGACCGTGACCGGTAAGAACCTCGCCAAACCGGGCAACTACTCCGTTCGTTTCGGTACGCCGATCGAGGAAGTGATTGCGCTGGCAGGTGGTGTTCCTGCGGACACCGGAAAGATCATCGGCGGCGGTCCGATGATGGGTCGCGCGATGGATCATATCGAGGGTATGCCGGCTAACAAACGTCTGTCGGGTCTGCTCTTTATGACCGAGGCAGAGAGCGTTCGTCCGGAAGAAGAGAACTGTATCCGTTGCGGCAAGTGCGTTCAGGCTTGTCCGATGGGTCTGGAGCCGTATCTGCTGAGCCGTATGGCAGAGCTGGAGATGTACGACGAGCTGGAGAAACATGATATCATGGACTGCATCGACTGCGGTTGCTGCGTCTTCACGTGTCCTGCTCACCGCCGTCTGCTCGACGGTATCCGTCCGGGTAAAGCCAAAGTGGGCGCTATCCTCCGCGAGCGCGCTGCGGCTGCGAAAAAATAACATTGTTAAATCACTAATTACAATAACAAATGAAAAATCTTATTGTTGCTCCGGCTCCTCACGCCCATAGCGGTGATAGCGTGCGTAAGAACATGCTTCTGGTTATTCTCGCGCTGCTGCCTGCTTATGTGGTATCTGTGATTGAGTTCGGCTGGGGAGCTCTTATCACGGCAGCCATCTCTATCTGCGCTTGCGTGCTGACAGAATGGTGTATTAGCCGTTTCGTGCTCAAAGAGCAAAAAATGACTATCGGAGATCTCTCCGCTGTCCTGACCGGTCTGTTGCTGGCATTCAACCTGCCGTCCAACCTCGACTGGTGGATTGTTATCATCGGCGCAATCGTTGCTATCGGCGTCGGCAAAATGACCTTTGGCGGTCTGGGACAAAACCCCTTCAACCCCGCTCTGGTGGGACGTGTGTTCCTGTTGATTTCCTTCCCTGCGCAGATGACCACATGGCCGACTCCGCAAGGTTTCGGAGGTTCGTACGTGGACGCAGAGACGGGTGCTACTCCGCTCTATTATCTGAAACATATTGTTAAAGCCGGTGACGCTTCGGTCATTGACCAGCTGCCTTCGCTCATGGATTCGTTCCTGGGTGTGATGGGTGGTTCGCTGGGTGAAGTGAGTGCATTGGCGCTCATCATCGGCGGTCTCATCCTCATCTGCTGCCGCGTCATCACATGGCATATTCCGGTAGCGATCATCGCAACCGTAGCTTGCTTCGCGGCTTGCACCGGTCTGGCAGGCGCTCTGCCGGAGGGTCTGACTACCGGCGAATATGTGGCTTACGAACTGCTCTCCGGCGGTCTGATGCTCGGTGCGTTCTTCATGGCAACCGACTATGTCACCAGCCCGATGAGTGCATGGGGTAAGATCATCTTCGGTATTGGCATCGGATTTATCGTAATGGTCATCCGTACATGGGGTAACTACCCCGAAGGTATGTCCTTCGCTATTCTGATCATGAACGCTTGCGTTCCATTGTTGAACAAGATTCGTCCGCAGCGTTTCGGCGAACCTAAAAAAGCATAAGGAGGTACGATCATGGCTAAACTAGAAAGTACATTCAAGAATATGGTGCTCTCGCTGGTTATCATCTCGATGGTAGCCGCAGGCGCGCTCGCAGGAGTATATATCCTGACCGAGAAGAATATCGCGCTGCAAGAAGCACAGAAACAACAGGCAGCTATCCTTGCCGTTCTTCCGGAGGGATGCACGGTTGCAGAACCGGAAGAGGTTGAGGGTCTGACGATCTACAAAGCGTTCAAGGACGATCAATGGATTGCTACAGCAGTAGAGACCAGCGAAGTTGGTTTCGACGGACCGCAAGTGATCATGGTGGGTCTGGATGCAGAAGGCAAAGTGCTGGACTATGTAGTACTCAAACAGACGGAGACTCCGGGTCTGGGTGCACATATCGACCACTGGTTCAAAGACGCCATCGGCAACCGCTCTATCATCGGTAAGAAAGCCGGTGCTCTCGCGGTAACCAAAGACGGAGGTGAGGTAGATGCTATCACAGCCGCTACTATCTCTTCCCGCGCGTTCCTCAAAGCTATCAACAAAGCGTACGCAGCGATCGCAGCGCAATCTGTAGAAGCTGCTACCGGCGCTTCGCAATTACAAGAACAACCCGCTGAAGAAGCACAAGAAACGGAGGAAACACTATGAGTAATGCAATGAAAACTCTCACCAACGGTATTCTCAAAGAGAATCCGACTTTCGCGCTCGTGCTCGGTATGTGTCCGACTCTGGCTACTACCACCAGCGCTGTTAACGGTATGTCCATGGGCTTGGCTACCCTCTTCGTGCTCGTTTGCTCGAACGTGGTGATCTCCATGCTCAAGAACCTCATCCCGGACAAAGTGCGTATCCCGGCTTTCATCGTCGTCATCGCTACGTTCGTGACCATGGTTCAACTGGTGATGCAGGCTTATCTGCCGGCTATCTATGACGTGCTCGGTCTGTTCATTCCGCTGATCGTGGTGAACTGTATCGTGCTCGGCCGTGCAGAGGCTTTTGCCGCTAAAAACACCGTGGGTCTCTCCGCGCTGGACGGACTGGGAATGGGTCTCGGTTTCACCCTCTCGCTCACCGTACTGGGTGTCATCCGCGAGTTCCTGGGCGCCGGCACAGTCTTCGGACTCCAGATCTACAGCAGCCAGTTCGCAGCTCTGATCTTCGTCCTCGCTCCGGGTGCATTCATCTGCCTTGCGTACCTCATGGCGATTGTTAATAAACTTCAAAAGAAATAAGCATCATGGTATATTTTTTGATTTTCATCTCTGCAATATTTGTTAACAATATTGTATTGAGCCAGTTCCTGGGCATCTGCCCGTTCCTGGGTGTAAGTAAGAAGATTGACACCGCGCTGGGCATGGGTGCCGCTGTGACGTTCGTGCTCACCCTCGCGACGGTAGTTACATACCTGCTGCAGAAACTGCTGGTGCTTTGGGGTATTGAGTTCCTCCAGACCATTCTCTTCATCCTCGTCATCGCTGCGCTTGTGCAGATGATTGAGATCATGCTGAAGAAAGTGTCTCCGGCGCTCTATCAGGCACTCGGCGTGTTCCTGCCGCTGATCACCACCAACTGCTGTATTCTGGGTGTAGCTCTTATCGTGGCTGACCAGAGCAAGCTGCTGGCTAAACTGCCGCTCGGAGCTGAGTATGGTCTGCTCTCCGGCACAGTATATGCTTTCGCAACGGCTGTTGGTTTTGCTCTTGCGCTGATCCTGTTCGCAGGTATCCGTGAGCAGCTGGCATTGAATAAAGTGCCCGAAGCAATGAAGGGTACTCCGATTGCTCTCCTGACCGCCGGTCTGCTGGCTATGGCGTTCATGGGCTTCAGTGGTGTGGTATAAATAAGGACACAAGGACACTAGGATCCTAGTATCTTAGTCCCTTACACACATACGCGCGTACTAATATGGTACGCGCGTGTGTTGTTTTATCCACCGACCGATGAGCGAGAGAAGACCGACTCAAGACCGAGGCACAAAACTCCCTAAAAACGTACGCACAAAAAAGAATTTTAGCAAAATCCTTGTGTATTTCAAATATTTTCAGTAACTTTGCAGCCGAAAGTTGCAAAGAGTTGATATGAGCAAGTACGAAATTCCATTTTTAACCAGTGCAATACAGGCGTTTGCACGCAGGTTTGCCATGACACGGCAAGCCGCTTTCCGCTATCTGCAAGCACACAAAGCCCTTGCTTTCTTAGTGGAGTTTTATGATGTGGAACACTTGCAATCAATGGATGAGACTATTGATGATATGATACTTGTTTGCCGTCAAAACGGAGGGACATTGGCATGATAATATTCCACGGAACAAATACGGATATAGAGACAATCGTTCTTTCCCGAAGCCTAAATCACAAGGATTTCGGCAAAGGCTTCTATCTCACAGATTCGCGTGAGACGGCAATTCGTATGGCATCCAAAAAAGCGCGTCTCTTCGGAGGAAAAGCCACTTTGATTAGTTATGAGTTTGACGAGACGGCATTGCACTCTGATCTTAAAGTAAAAGTATTCCCGGAGAAGGCAACCGTAGAATGGTTCTTGTTTGTGGATGCAAATCGTGATCGCGAAAGTCAGCAACCAATCCATGACTACGATATTGTCATAGGCCCGATTGCAGATGACGGCGTGGTATTGCAGATTACGAACTATCGTGAGAACATCTACACTCCGGAACAAGCGGCAGCAGCACTTCAAGACAAATATCTGGACCAGCAATATTATTTTGGTACAGAGAAAGCATTGCGTTTTATCAAGAAAGTAAAGGTAGAGATTTTATGACCCAGCCAAGCCATCAACAAATAGCAGTTTATTTGACAGACTACGCGATAAGCGAGTTGATTCGGTATGTAATGGAAGATACCGGCTGTGGTGTAGAGCAAGCAATGGAGAAGGTCTATAACTCATCTCTTATGCCTGCCTTGCAAGACGAGGAGAACGAACTATACATCCAAAGTCCTGCGTATTTGTATGAGATGATGCATGCACCAACAGCGTAAAAAAGCGGTGAAATAAACAAGACATAACAGCGCAAAGCGTTGCGCAAAATAAGCGTAATAAGCCCAAACTTGATTTGTTGAAACCCTAGACAAGTTAAAACAAAATCATTATTAACTCAAGTACGGTTTATGCACGCTCACGTTCCCGCGTGAGTTTTCCGTGCATTTATTTGAGTTAATAAGGTAAGTCTAGGACCTCAACAAATCAAATGAAGCGAGCGAAAGCCCACGCTTTTTATTGTATCCTGAAATATTAATAACTATCTAAAACATTTATTATTATGACTTACATGTTTGAAATTGTCGTTAAGCGCGACTTAGTAGCAGGCGGTTATCGCCTTCCGGCTGGACTTTCCGTCCGAGTTCTTCATGACCAAATGTCCAGCCCTCTAAATTCAACGGCTGGCAAACAGCGCATTGCCCAAGCCTTTTCGCAGCAATACGGAATTGACATGAACCGCGCTATGAACTATATCAGCACAGCATATATGGATGCATATCGAATGTAATCTTAACTATAAAGAGTATGAAAAATAGATATGTTGCAGCCATCCTTGCTTTCTTTTTGGGTGGCTTGGGAATCCATAAGTTTTATTTGGGCAAAAACGTGCAGGGTATCATCTATCTTGTTTTCTGCTGGACATATATACCTGCAATCATTGCATTTGTTGAGGGCATTATGTATTTAACAATGGGTGATGCAAAATTTAATGCAGAATATGGTAATGGCAATACTATTTCTGAGGATCCGATTGTTGAAGATGTAGAATTCGAGACCACGACTTCGCATAAACCCGGAAAAAATAGGTTCTTGCCCGAAAATAGTACTGAGAAAACCAAGAAATGTCCGAATTGCGGAGCAGAAAATAGCATAGAGAATAACTTCTGCGAATCTTGCGGAACTAAATTGTAAATGATATGAAATGTCCAAAATGTGGGGCGAACGTAAAGGACGGAGCTTCCTTCTGCCCAAAATGTGGTAACAAACTCCCTAGCGGTTCTAGCAAAACACCCTTTCAAATATTCAAAGAAGGGTATTCTAATTATCGAAAATACAATGATGGGACAGACTTATTTATCTATCCGATACCAGAATCTATACGTTCACTAGTTCGTCCTTATTTTGGAATTGAACGCAACGAAGAAATTCTTATTGTGCGGGATACTACAACAGGTATCTTTTTTAGAGATCCACTCAAGCAAGGTCTTGTGTTGACAGATAAGGGAATTCATGTCATTGTGGATAGTAGTAATATCAACGAAGATACAACTATAAATTGGACATGGGATATAATATCCAGAGTAGAGTATCAAGAGTTATGTTTATACTTTTATGACTATGACGGGAATAATGCTCCGATTCATATTTCTTACTTCTTAGCAGATATTTCTGATGATCGCGATATTGCAAGGATAGGAAGATTTTTGTCTTCCTTGTTCACACAAATGGCAAAAGCAGTAGAACCACAAGCCTCTGATTTCGACAGATGGAATAAAGAAATTGGAGCGCTTGTAGAAAAACATAAATATACGGAAGCGATCAGCAGATTACGGCAGTGTGCTATAGACCAACCTGAAAACGCTTCAGTCTGGGATGAGTGGTTGGGCAGAGTTTACTACTTTTGTTTAGAAGACTATTCAAATGCCATCACTGCTTTTCGAAAAGCCCTAAGCGAATCAGATTCTGAAAATACGGAATGGGTTGCTAATATTGCCTATCGCTTATATAATGCATACTTTTCTTTATCAACACATACAGATGCAGAATTCGAAATTGATGAGATGAGAAAATTAGCGTTGTTTGCAGCGATAAACGGAAACGATGAAGAAATAGTATACACTACTGACGCAGGAGAAAACAAAACGCTCAAACAAGATGCGACAAGCGACTTTTATACAATAGACGCCATGTTTAAAGAAAAATTCTTTGAACGCCCTTATAATCAGCGCAAAATTCTCTTGCCTGTAAAACAATATACAGATTTGAATCAAGAGACATTAAATGTTATAAGTGTAGATAATCTACCTGAAATTGATTTCCCTATTGGACATCCTGTCACGAACCAACTATATATTGGTCACCCGTATTTGCCTCACAAGTATTTGCCATTTGAGAATTATCAATTGGAACTAATTGAGGACAAAGTGCGTGAGTTTTGTTCTCTGGCTCAAAAATTAGGTGCGACAGAAATTACTATTGAATGTCTTAATACTTCATCATCTGATGGAACGATTTCAGGAAATATGAGCGGAAATGCAAGTGGACAACATAAGGTAGTTGAAGGAAATGTATCAGGGCATCTGGAATATAGCCGACATTTAATAGAAGAGCTCACTCATTCTATCAACATGCACCAGACTTTCACGCCAAACCAACCACCTATACTTCCGGAAGGAATGGTTTGGTATGCTAACGAACCTTCTTGGCAAAGATTGTATGCACAAAGAATGGAAGGGTCGCTTCTAACCCACGAAGAAAGAATTGAAACGCGCAAGAGCCAAATGGTAGAAAGCAATGAAATGAGAGAGATTAAAGGTGAACTAAAATCTCTATTTGCCTCTGCCGGTTTAGAGTGGAGTAAAACAGAAGAAGCAAAGTACCAAATGCAAGAAAATGCCATTCTTTCAATAAAGGTCAAGTTCGCGCCGATGAAACAGCTTACAGGAGAGCTTGCTCAACAGCAACTAATAGAACCCGCAATAGATGAAACATCGCAACTAACAGGCGAAGAACAAGAGTATCTAGACGAAGTCAAAGAATGTCTTGCGGATGGAGAATTAGGTGGAAGCGAACGACGATTACTGAACAAACTGCGAATAAAATTAGGCATTTCCGAAGAACGAGCAGCAGAACTTGAAGCAAGTTTACAAAAACCGCAATTAACGGAAGCGGAAAAAGAATATCTTGAAGCATTTGAAGATGCATTAGAGGATGGTATTATTTCAGAAAATGAACGTCGCTTGCTTGACAAATTGATGAAAATGAATGAGATCTCCGCAGAGCGCGCAAATGAAATAGAGAAAATGGTGACAAAGAAGTAGATTGATATACTTGTCAGCCGGTATATAAATTTTTGTCATATCATAATTGTCATCTCTAATTTTGACATGGCAAAACTGGCAAAACTGGCAAAACTGACATATAATTTTTTGTTCTGACCGTTTTGACCTTTTTGACCGTTTCAACCCCAAAACGGTCAATCCGGTCAATCCGGTCATGTTATTTTTTGTATTGCACTTTTTGCACTTTCTGCACTTTCTATACTTTTTGACCGTCAAAGTGCAAATAGTGCAAATAGTGCAATGTCATTTTTTTGCCACTTTTGCCATTTCTGCCATGTTATTTTTTTATTGCATCCGCCACATTTGGCGGATAAACCGTTGGTTGTTCTTGTATATTCTTAGTCATCCGTTACCCATCGCCGACACTCTCTCCTGCCCCTGACCATCCTATGCCTTGCCCCAAAAGACCCGACAAATTTATGAAAAACGTAAGAAAACTTGCATATCTCACAAAAAAGTTGTACCTTTGCGGCGAATTTTAACTATTATGGTATATAAATTAAGTAAAAAAGTACAAATTTATATGCTATCGTAAGTATAACCAGCACAGAAAGCAAGATTATCTACTATAATATATAGTATTATGAGAACGGAAATTGCAACCACTGTCAAAGCCTTGCGGAAACAATATGGCTTAACACAAGAGGAGGCGGCTCGTAAAGCGGGGGTAAGTCTGGCGTTCCTCCGAGAATTGGAGCAGGGAAAAACAACTGCCCGTATGGATACGGTTAATCAGTTGCTCAACCTCTTCAACTATTGTTTAACCGCTCAACCCAAAGATCATGCGCAAAGCTAACATCTATGTCCGCGACCTTTTGGCAGGGCGTTTGGAAGAAACAGAAACGGGATACCGTTTCACCTATGACAGCCGCTATTTAGAAAAGGCTGACGCAGAGCCTGTAAGTTTAACTTTGCCTCTGCGCGAACAACCGTATGACAGCAATATCCTGCATCCTTTTTTCGATGGCTTGATACCGGAAGGCTGGTTGCTGGATGTGGCATTGCGTAATAGCGATATTTCCCAATTAGACCGAATGGGATTGTTGTTGCTATGCTGCAAAGATTGTATAGGAGCGGTTAGTGTGCAACCCGTAGAAGAATAATCAATATGTGCAAATGTCTGTATTGCTATAAGGAATTAGAGCCCGGGCAGGTGGATTTTCATCCGTCCTGCGCCAAGAAGATGTTCGGTATAAAAGAACAGCCGCTCATGGAATATACTCAGGCGGACATGGAGCGGTTGGCAACAGAGATCATCCGTTCGCAGACAACTCTTACCGGCGTGCAAGCCAAATTGTCGCTTAATCTCACAGACCATGAAGGCAGCAAACGTCTGACTATAGTGGGATTATGGGGACAATATGTTTTCAAACCGCAGACCGAGTTGTACGAACGATTACCGGAAGTGGAAGACCTGACCATGCACTTGGCTGAGGACGCCAAATTGTCCGTTGCTCGACATTCGCTCATCCGCCTGGCAGACGGAAGTCTCGGATATATCACCCGTCGTTTCGACCGGGGGGCAAAAGGAGAAAAGGTATTGATGGAAGACATGTGCCAACTGGCGGAGCGCAAGACGGAAGACAAGTACAAAAGCAGTTATGAACAAGTAGCCAAATTGATTACTCAGTATTCTGCTATCCCGCAGTTGGATTTGACGAATTTCTACGAACTGTTGATCTTTTGCTTCCTGACGGGCAACAACGATATGCATTTGAAGAACTTCTCGTTGTATAAACCTGCAAACCAGCAAGTTTTTACTCCTGCTTACGACCTTGTGAATGTGGCTTTGGTGAATCCAAAGGATAAAGAGGAAATGGCGTTGACGCTGAATGGAAAGAAATCTAATATCCGGTTGTGCGATTTTGAAGAAGCCGCTAAGCATGCTAACCTTCCGGAACATTTTATCCGTCAAACAGTAGAGCGTTTTGTTTCCTGTTTGCCGAAATGGGAAGAGACGATCGACCGCTCGTTTATCACGCAAGAGCAGAAAGATGCCTATAAATCATTGCTGCGTGACAGGTTAAAAAGATTAACTACCACTTCTTCTGGCGGAAGAGACCGCCGAGGAGGGAAAGGATAAGGTAGAAAGGATAGAGGAGCTCTAGCAAGAGAGCCACGTACCACGCGGTGCGTGGTTCTTTATTTGTGGGTTGTGGTTGGTGGTTTGTAGTTTCTCTTTTGCGGATAAGGCCGTATTCAATCGGGAATTTGATAAGGAGGATGAAGGGGCAGAGGAGTTGGAGGATATTGGCTGCCACGACCAGTGCGCCGCAACGGAGGATGTCAGGATCGGTGTATTTAGGTGCTTTGCCTGCCCAGCGCATTCTCTGGCGGAAGAAAGCCTTCCATGTGGATATAGGACGAACGACGGCGGTGTAGTCGGGTTCGTCAATGACCGCAATCTTCATGCCTCGACGTTTCATGGCTTCCAAGAGGAACATATCGTCTCCTGACGGGATTTCGGGATGGAGGTCTCCTTCGCACTCCAACCATGCTTCCCTGCGCACAATGAGATTCGCGCCGGAACACATGACGGCATGACCACCTTTGGCAGTACGCATGGTCAGCTCTTGGATGGCGGCGTACTCGGCTATTTGTAATTTTTCCAACAAGGAAGGTCTATCGCTTTCGCTCACCATCTTTAGTGGCAGAATTACAAGATCGCTTTCAGGTTTGACCAAGACCTCGTGCCAGACGACATCGTCATCGTGGAGCCAGACGTATTCCGTTTGGGCGGCATGGATGAGTTTGGAGAGGGCATGTTTCTTGCCTAAATTGTCATCGTTGACGCCCCGGATCGGGGTAATATGGGTAACAAACCCGTCTGTAATGTCCGTAGTGGTCACGAAGTGGTCGCGGTACCGACTGCTAACCAAGTGCCAGAATTCTACAAACCGGGGGTAACTTTTGGCGATACATTCTTGTTCGGATTCAGATACGGGAAAATCCGCAGCCATGAGTGCCATCGCCATTCGGTGGTCGGAGCGCACTTCGTGCTTTTGCACCGCCTCTATGCGGTCGGATTCTTTGAACCGCAAGCGCTCTGTGCCGGTGGCATTCAGCGTTATGCCGAGGCGTTCGCAGGTCAGCGCGATTGCCGGATATAAATCAGGGCAGTTGGTAAACTCCACCCTAACCCTTCCCTCAGGGGGAGGGGAAAAGAGGGAGGGAGTTTTGGCTATGCGTGCTCCTTCGGGGGTGAAGGTTGTTTGGACGCCGAAATGGGCGGCGTAGATGTCTGCTACTATGCGGTCACCTTGGAGGGAGTTTTCTTTGAGTCCCTCTAACAGCAACTCGCCGCCATGGATGGCGATGTACTCGTACCAGAAAGCGGCGGAGGACCAGCATGGCTCTATATCATCAGCCATGCATGGCTGATACATGGAGACCATGCGGCGGCTCATCGTGATATAGGGAGATTCGTTTTCGGCAACGGGGATATCTTCGCCGTGCAAGATGAGAGCAGAAGTGGTTTGGGTCGTGGGTTTTCCTTTGCGCTCCATGAGCCGCGAGTCACCGGTAAGCGTGATCGGTGCGCCCGGGTAACATTTCTGCAGATGAACCTCCAAAAAACGAAGGGCGGTACCACAATTCTTGAGATATAAAACCTCACCCCGCCCCTCTCCCAAGGAGAGGGAGGAAGGGGATGCATATTGTGCGGGTGTGCCGAAGGTGTCACGAATTTGTTGGAGGGCGTCGTGGAGGACAATCACATCATCCGGCATATCGCGAGAGACCCTCATCAGAGGGTCCCCGTGAATTGCCTGCAATAGAAGAATTCTATTGGCGATGGATTTCGATATCGGAAGTTTAACGTGGTTCACAAATTAACCAAATTAAACAAATTGTCAATTGACATCCGGCAGCGGGCTGTAGTCGTGGCTGTAACGGAGATGTTGCTCTACATAGCCTTCCGTGAAATCGATTTGGACATCCGTGATATTGCCTTCGGCATCGCGAACGGCAGTATAGACCGGATTGACGAAGCCCTTGTATGGCGCGAGATTCAGTTTCTTATAGCGCTCCAAGATCTCTTTGTGCAGGTCCTGGTCCACCTTAACCGCATATTTCTCCACGATCGCTTTGGCAGCAGGATAATCGCCTTCGGAGGTGATGCGCTGGATCTCAGCCAGCAGCTCGCCATAGAGACGACGCAGACCTTCGTAGTCGTTGATTTGGAGGTAGTGCTTGCCGTCGCGCTCGATAATCTCCACCTCTTTGTTGGTCGCATGATCATAGACCCATCCGGCGATAAGTTGGCGGTTACGCATGTGCGCTTCCTCGATATCTTTGCCCGGTTCGATACGCACCAATTGGGTCATCAGACCGTTCATCATCTGCTGGTAATACCCGGCCTTGTATGCCTCCATATTGGGCAGCAGACCGAGTTCCACGAGTTTGGGATCCGCCAGATAATAGAGCCCGAAGAGGTCCGCGCGCGCCTCCTCAATCGTCGAAGCATGCTCCTTGAGTGCATCCTTGGTCACACCCGGCAGCAGCTTGCCGGAACCGTGTCCGACGCACTCATGGAGGTCCGTATGGAGGTCACCGCAGGCCGCTCCGTACTGCTCATAGATAGCGCGGATCTCGTCGTCGATCATGAACTCCTCGTTGAAGCCGTTACCCTTTGCCGCCTCGTTGTACGCGTGCATGAGATTGTCGATGGTGACGGATTTGGAGCCGTACTCCTTGCGAATCCAGTTGGCGTTCGGCAGATTGATACCAATAGGCGTAGCGGGATAGCAGTCGCCGGCAAGGATAGCCGCGGTAATAACCTTTGCGGTCACACCTTTCACCTCCTCTTTCTTGTATTTGGGATCGGTGGTCGAGTGATCCTCAAACCACTGCGCGTTGGAGGAGATGAGTTGGGTGCGCTTGGTAGCCGCAAGGTCCTTGAAGTTAACCATGGACTCCCATGTGCCGGTGATTCCGAGTGGGTCGGTGTACGTCTCCGTAAAACCGTTGACGTAGTCCACGCGGCTGTCGAGGTCGCGCACCCACGCGATACAATATTCATTAAAAGTCTTGAGGTCACCCGTTTCGTTGAACTCAATCATTTTCTCGATTGCCAGTTTCTGGGCGTCGTTTTCGGCATATTTCAGCGCTTCGCGGAGCCAATAAACGATGTGTTCGAGCGCTTCGCCGTAGAGACCGCCCACTTTATAAACCTGCTCCTCGATCTCGCCGTTTGCGTTTTTGACAAGTTTGGAGTTCAGACCGATCCAGAGCGGCTCAGGGCTGTTGTCCTTATGAAGGGCATACCACTCCTCGGCTTCCGCTTGGGTCACGCCTTCGCCGTAGTAGTTGCCGGCAGAGTTGAGCACCAGATCCACGCCGTCCTGCGCGGTAGTGCGTTTCGCCATGATTGCCGGGTCGAACATCACCGGGATGATCTCCTCGTCATACACGATGCCGGCTTCGTTGCAGGCGTTCACGAACCACTCCTGGCTGAACTCCGGCAGGAACTTATCCTCGGAATAATGATGGTGAATACCATTGGAGAACCAGACGCGCTTGAGGTAACGCTCGAAGGCGGCAAACTCGTCCGTATTCTTATCATACGGGTAGTTCACATACAGGTTCTCCAACGCACGACGGATACGGAGGTTGTAGCGTCCGTTCTGGTCGAACAAGATATCGCGTCCCCATAGAGCCGCTTCACTCAGGCAATAGATGAGCTGCTTCTGCTGCAGACTCAACGAATCGAACTCCGGCACGTCATAGCGCAGGATCTCCAAGTCATAAAACTTATCCACGTTGTATTGGAAGGATTGCGGTTGCTCTTTCTTTTGGCAGGCTACAAGCGTCAACGCCGCAGCCATTACGAATAGGATTTTCTTCATTATATTCTCTCTAATACGGTGTGTACCAACTCTTTGATACGGGGTTTATAATCGGTGTTGGCGGCTTCGATCTTGCGCTGTGCGATGACGCAGCAAACGGTCATAGCGCGGTGTCCCATGTGGAGCGCCAAGCCGGCGATGCAAGAACCTTCCATCTCATAATTGGTGATGCGCTGGCCTTCATAACGGAAAGCGGTGATCTTCTCGTTGATGTCCGGCACAGCCAGATCCACGCGCAGGACACGACCTTGCGGTCCGTAGAAACCGTTCGCAGCGATCGTGCAACCACGCATCATATCGTCTTTCGCAATGCGGTCCACAAGCTCCGGATTAGCGGCTACAACATACGGCACAGCCGCTTTTTTCGGATAGCCGACGAAGTCCACAAACGCCTTCTCGAAACCGAGGTCAGCGATCTTGTCGCGGTCCTCATAGAATGCCAAGACGCCGTCGAAACCAATGGATTTCTGGCTTACCAGGAACGTACCCAGAGGAATATCCTCCTGCATACCGCCGCACGTACCGATACGAACGATGTCCAACACGCGCTTCTCGGCTTTCTCCGTGCGGGTCGCAAAATCGATGTTTGCGAGCGCGTCAATCTCGTTCATAACGATGTCGCAGTTATCGGTACCGATACCCGTCGAGATACACGAGATACGTTTGCCGTGGTATTTACCGGTGATGGTGTGGAACTCGCGGCTCTGTACGTCGCACTCGATCGATCCTTCGTCGAAGAAGGATGCTACCATATTTACTCGGTCCTGGTCGCCCACAAGGATCACCTTGTCCGCCAAGAACTCCGGTTTGAGATGTAAATGAAATGCAGAACCATCCGCATTGATGATTAACTGCGATGCTGGGAATGTTTTCATAGCAATAAATATTTTGTTGTTTTTCAATAATGGGGTCCCCGAAAATTTTAATTTTTGGGGAGAGCGGAGGCAATGGTCGCACTTGCCAATTAGCGGAGCGGTTTGGCTCTTGCGATCCATTTGCCGAACGCGACTAGGCTTCGCCACCGGTGAAGGTCAAGGGCAGGGTGCTACCGTGTACAGGACCGCCTACCGGCTTGATCACACCGAATTTCTGCTCGTATTGAGCGATATTGTTTTGCAGTGCGCCTAAGATCTTCTTTGCCTGATCCGGCGTCACTACCACGCGTGAAACCACAGTAGCCTGCGGAATACCGGGCATGATCTGCGCAAAATCCAATACAAACTCCGTCGGAGTATGTGCTATCAATGCCAAATTGGCAAACACTCCTTGTGCTTTATCCGGAGCGATGTTGATGTTCAATTGATTTTTCTCGTTAGCCATATTTGTTTAGTTGTTAAATTGTTAAACTGTTAAATTGTTACCATTTAGCGCCGCTGCGTTTGGGCACCATTAGCATCCAAGCCGAGACGAGCGGCAAGGTAATGTCGAACCATAGGACGCTGAACATATTAAACCGCGGCAAGCCCATTCGCCGGGCAGACACATTCAAGACTGCGGTCTGCAGGATCCATCTCACGAGGAACAGCCCCACTACCACCATAAACGGGATCACAGGAAGTTCCATATATGAGGTCGGGAAATAGATCACCATCATCAGTAACGCCGTCGCGTAGAACAGTCCGCGGAGCATCGGCTCTATGCCCAGACGTATTTTCGTACTCCCTTTGTAAGCCGGAGAGACGGACAGATGGCGCCTCTTCTGCTGCCACCATTCCTTCATCGTCTTCTTCGGAAGCGACCATGTGAAACTGTCTCTACTCAGCACGACCGCTGTGTTCGTTTTTGTCGCCACATGGTTGACAAACAGGTCGTCGTCCCCCGCAATCTTATTCATCAGATGGGTGAAACCGCCGGAGGCAAAGAACAGCTCTTTGCGGTACGCTAAATTCCGTCCCACGCCCATATACGGATGACCGCAAAGCGCTGCTCCCAAGTAATGCAACCCGTTAAATAATGTATCGTATCGCACCAAGCGGTTCACATGCCCTTTCTCCGCGAAATAAGGGCTGAACCCCAAAACGATGTCTTTTGACGATTGAAAACCGCGCATCATTTCGCTGATCCAATGATTGCTTTCTGGCACGCAGTCGGCGTCAGTAAGGAGCAGGTACTCGTATTTAGCCGCCTTGGCAGCCAGCGTCAGGGCTAATTTCTTGGTCGAACCCACGCGTGCGCCGTACGGCACGAATGTCAGATGCAGCCGCGGGTCATTCACCATATATCGCTCAACCATAGCGCGCGTCTCATCCTCCGAACCGTCATCCACCACAATCACCTCGTACTCCGGATAGTCCTGAGTCAAAAGAACCGGCAGATATTGCGAGATATTATACGCCTCGTTATGCGCACAAAGGATAACCGAGACAGGGGGCAACTCACTCTTGGTACTTGGTACTTGGTTCCCTTGTCCCTTCTTCCGGTCTCTCCTCATCTTCCTCGCCGGAGCACACATGTAGCGCGCGTACCAATATATTTGCGCGACAAACAGCACTCCCAGCACTCCGATGAGCACCCAGTCAACAATATCCAAATTCTCTACTATCAACGCGATTCGTAATTTTTAATTTTTAATTTGTACTTTATACACGTGCGTACTGCTGCCGTCTTCTGCTTTGACCGTGATCACCCAAGGCGTTCCGTTGATTTCACCGGGTACAACCGTCATTTCCTGACCGTCCAGTCTGCGGCCGTTGAAACGCGCTTTCTCTCCCTTGATATTGGTCAGCGTACCTATGCCGCGATAACCGGCTATCCGGATATCTGAAGGCTGAAGGCTGAGGGCTGAAAGCTCCAATACTTGTACTTTCTCCGTATCGGGATTGAATTCCTTCCATTCGTTGCCGTTGATGGTCAGTTTGTCAATTCGCGACGAGTAGATCAACTCGACATCATCCACATACAGCGCGTTGCCGTCGTACAGACCGTCGTTCGCACGGAAAGCCGGATAGTTACCCGCCGAGAAAATCACATTGCACATCGTCGGTTTGCCGTTGCTCATATACAGAATAGGCACTTTGATTTGGGTCCACTCGTCATATTTGGCACGAGCGCGATACCATCCTTCGGCAATCTGCTTTGCCGGTTCGTCCACACCGCACTCATTGCCGTCCGTAGCGCGACGGATATCGCTCTCCTCGTTGATGCGCTCCGTAGCCGTACAACCGCCTTTCTTATTCTTGTACAGGTGGCTTTTCGACGTGCCCTGCCAAGCATAATAAAGCAAATGAAAATCTTCGTCATTCGTCTTGGGTCCCACGCGTTTCACCCACACGCTCATCGTGTCCGGACGGTGTTTCCAAGCGATACCGCCTTCCGTTCCGGCGGTCGCACCATTCACATTCAGACCCCTCAGATACTGCCATGGCACACCCAGCGACAGGTAACCGGGACCCGTGGCGCCGATACCCAGTTTAGGTATTCCCACAGCGCGGTCTGTTACGTACGCGCAATAACCCGTTCGACCGGGCTTTTGATATAAAAAGGTGAACTTAAATCCGGCTTGGTTGACATTCGATCCATGCCATTCCGTCAACTGGACATCTCCGTTGAACTTACCTCCCCAACTCTCGAAATGCGGATCCGGTAATTGCTGTGCGTTCGCCGCACTAAACACCCCGAGAATACTCAACACTACTAATAATTTCTTCATACATCGATAAATTTTGTGCAAAGTTACACTTTTTTTTGCATATATGCAAACTTTTTACTACTTTTGCAGCAAATTATTCAATTATCATGCCATAGGAATTCAATTATAGTGCCATAGGAATTCAATTATCATGCCATAGATATGAATGTATTCGGAGACAACTGGACATTTACGAGCTTCGGCGAATCGCACGGAGCGGCTATAGGCGGCGTGCTGGACGGCGTTCCCGCAGGGCTGCATATTGATTTGGATCTGATCAACTACGAGTTAGACCGCCGTGCAGCACGTAAACGACACGTAAACGACACGGAAACGACACGTAAACGAGACGTAAACGACACAGTAACGGAAGAAGCTTTTTACGGCACATCTACCAGAGCTTTCCGTGAACCCGATGAGGTGGAATGGCTCTCCGGAGTAATGGATGGCGTCACTCTCGGCACTCCGATTGCTTTTATCATAAGGAACAAAGATGCGCGACCCGAAGACTACGAGTTTCTCAAACACTCGTACCGCGTCGGGCACGCCGACAAGACGTACGAACAGAAATACGGTATTCGTGACTACCGCGGAGGAGGCAGAGCCTCAGCCCGAGAGACCGCAGCAAGAGTGGTAGCCGGATGTATAGCGAAACAGCAACTGGCGGCTAAAGGCATCTCCATACAGGCTAAACTCATTCAGGTGGGAGCAGAGACAGACCCCGCCAAATTCGCAGACACCATCGAGGCGTACCGTCAAGACGGCGACTCTATCGGAGGCATCGTGGAATGCGTCATCGAAGGGCTTCCTGCCGGCACAGGTGAACCGATTTTCAATAAGTTACAAGCCGAACTCGCTTTTGCTATTATGTCCATCAATGCCTGCAAAGGATTCGAATACGGAACCGGTTTCGGCGGAGTGACGCAACCCGGTTCGGCTATCAACCATATCTCCGGCGGCATCGCAGGAGGAATCGCAGATGGTACTCCGATCACTTTCCGGTGTGTCTTCAAACCCACTCCCTCCACTCCCAAGGCAGGCGTAAAAGGAAGGCACGACGCCTGTGTTGCCACTCGCGCCGTGCCTGTCGTGGAAGCGATGGCCGCTCTGGCTCTCGCTAACCTGGTTCTCTCTTAACGAACCTTGTTATATTGCTCCTCGCTGGCTTTATTTATTTTTTAGGATAGCCACGCACTCTGCCGGATCATCCGTTCCGTTGAGACTTTGGTCCATGGGGCATTGACCTGTCTTGTCTCGGTTGAGAATCATCTCCACTTCCTCTGCGGCAGAGACCTGAATACCCGCTTTCTCCAGCATCTCGCGTGCCGGTGTACAGATAAGGTTGGTATGTACCTGCTTGACACCACCGACTGCCATGAGCGCCGCAGCCGCCTTGCCGATCATCTTGTCCGCCACTACGGCGCCTTGCAGACGTTGCGGTTCGTTCTCCAGCAGTTGCAGCAGGTCGTTCACGCCGTGCTGGTGGTATTCGGTCGTCAGTCCGGCGTTGCGGACAATCAGACTGATATGCTGCTCGTTGAGTCTCGCTAACATATCTTCGCCGTCGATAGAGACGAGTTGGTACTCGCGCGAACCGAAACCGATCTTGGCAGCGTGCTCCAGAATATGGATACCATGGCGCGAGTTGATACGCTCGATGAGTGCAGCCGCGTCATCGCCCTCTTTGGACGGGTAATGGAAAACCAGATCCACGCAGGCCTGGTCAAGCGCCACAGGGTCAAGAGACGCAAGGATGCCTATATCGTTCATCTCCGGTGCCGCAGGATGGCTGTCGCAGTCGCAGTCCACAGAGAGGTTATTGACCACGTTGATATACAAGATCCGTTCGCCGTAGCCGAAATAGTTATGTACAGCCTGAGCCGCAGCCGCCATGGACTCCAGGAAACCGTCTTGGTTACCTGTATGCGACCAGCACTCATTTACATCCTCCGTCACACCGGCAGAGTGGATATACGCCTTGCCTGCCGCCGAAGCCACACCGATAGACTGATTTTTGAGCACACCGCCGAAACCGCCCATGGCATGCCCTTTGAAATGGGCAAGGTTGATCATGAAATCATAGTTGGCGAGGTGCGATCCGACGAGGTCATAATGGATCCACGTGCTGTCCTGCACCGGAATACGCATAGAGCCCTCCTCGTCCATGAGATCCACGGACGCGATGTCAAGAAAACCATGGTCTTTGATGGTTTGCCAATGCGCCTCGAAAGAGTTGCGTTTGCCCGGATAAGCGGTGTTGCACTCCACAATCGTTCCATTCACCTGATTAACCAACTGACGAATGAGTTCGGGCTTGAGGTAGTTGTGTCCGCCTGCTTCACCCGTAGAGATCTTCACCGCCACACGTCCCTCAGCGGGACGTCCGAGGGCTTCGTAGATACGCACCAAGGCAGCAGGCGAGATCTCCTGCGTCATATACACTACCGGTTTGTCATTACCGGCTGTCTGCGGCTCCGCTGTAGCCTTCTTAGCGCAACCGGTAAGAGTGATCAGACTCATAAGAATAAGAATTACTTGTTTTTTCATAAATGTATATTTTTAGAGGTTGTTAAAATGCAAATCGAAGTCCTGCCATAACGGTTGTGGTCACCCATAGTTCGCGCCATATACGCCCTGCCGCATGCGCAGACCAGAAGCGTTTCATAGACAATTATTTGGGCGTGACCATAATGGATAGTTCGTATAGCAGATAGAGCGGAATAGTGACGAGCATGAGCGTGAACGCGTCGCCAGTAGGTGTGATGACTGCCGCGAGGATCATGAGTGTCACGAGTGCATGACGGCGGTATTGTTTGAGCCATGCGGCTTCCAGCAGTCCCGCTTTGCCCAGCGCCCATGCCACCATCGGCATCTCAAAAAGAATGCCCATCAGCAGCGAAAGGATCAACAGCGTGGAGACATAGGAGTCCAGCGCAATCTGGTTTACTACCTCCGGCTGCACTTGGTATGTAGCCAGGAAACGGAAGGCGAAGGGAAAGATGACCAGATAGTTGAGTGCTACGCCACAGAGGAAAAGCACCGTGCCGAAACCGATGATTCGTCCCGCTGCGCGTTTCTCATGAGGGTATAGCGCCGGAGAGAGGAATCCGTATAGTTGCCATAGCAGAAACGGAAAAGCAATCACCAGACCTGCGAGTGCCGCCACTTGCATGTGAACCGTGAACTGGGCGGCTAATTGAGTGTTGATGAAGGAGACCGAAACCTCTCCCCAACCCTCCCCGCAAGGGAGGGAGCGTAGCAAGCGATACGTGATAAAATCCGGATGGGCAGGAGCAAATAGAAAAGCAAAGAGTGCATCGCGGAAGCAGAACGCCACTACCGCACAGATACCCCACGCCACTACGCAACGTATCAGCACGCTACGCAGTTCGTCCAGATGATCCCAGAACGATTCAGCCATTAGCTATCAGCCTTCAGCTTTCAGTTTTAGTTTCGTCTTTCTTCTCTTCCTCGTCGCCTTCTTTCATGCCGTCCTTGAAGGACTTGACGCCTTTGCCGAGACCCTTCATCAGTTCAGGAATTTTCTTGCCGCCGAAGAGCAGCAGAACGATAAGGGCAATAATAATGATTTCAGTAATACCAATATGCATATGATTACGAATTAAAAGTTACAAGTTACAAGTTACAAATTATGAATTGGCTTGTCGTAGTTGATCTACGAAGCGGTCAATGCGTTGCATCTCGCGTGGGATGTCAATACGTTGCGGGCAGTGGCTCACGCAATGGTCGCAACCGATACAATGATCCGCCTGACGGACGGATGGCACGGCGCGGTCATAGCTCACAAGGAAGGCACGGCGGTTGCGTTGGAACTCATTGGACGAACCGTCCGCAGCCGGCATCGTACCCTCCGCGATACACTTGTTATAGTGTGCAAAGATACCCGGTATATTCAGTCCGTACGGGCAGGGCATGCAGTAGTTGCAGGCGGTGCAAGGAATGGCTTTCAGTTCGTAGATATCCCTGGCGAGCGTCAGGAGCCACTGCTCTTCTTCCGCCGTGAGGGGAACCAAAGGCGAATAGGTAGAGACATTCTCTTTGAGGTGCTCCAGATAAGTCATTCCTGAAAGGACGGTCAGCACGCCTTCGGGGTTGCCCGCAAAGCGGAACGCCCATGCGGCAGGCGAATAGCGGCTGTCTTTCTCACGCATCTTAGCGGTAATAGCGTCCGGCTGTTTGGCAAGACGACCGCCTAACAGCGGCTCCATGATTACCGCCGGAATACCGCGTTTCTCCAACTCCGCATAGAGGTAATCCGCATCGGTGTTGCGCGGGTTGATCTCATTGGCGTAATGCCAGTCGAGGTAGTTCAACTCAATCTGCACGAAGTCCCAATGGTACTTGCCTTCGTCGTGCCACTGAAGGAGGGTGTCAAAGACCTTGACATCGCCGTGATACGAGAAACCGAGATTGCGAATGCGCCCTTTCGCTTTCTGCTCCACGAGCCAATCGAGGATGCCGTTCTCCATATACCGTCCGTAGAACGCACCCATACCGTCTCTGCCGCCTCCGCTCATGCCTATACCATGTAGCAAGAGATAGTCCACGTAGTCGGTTTGCAGGTATTGGAGCGAACGCTCGAACATCGCTTTGGACTCCTTGGCAGACCATGTGTCGGGCGAGAAATTGGATAGTTTGGTAGCAATGAAATAGCTGTTCCGCGGATGGCGCGCAAGGGCAATACCGGTGCTCTGCTCCGAGAGACCCTGGCAGTACGCAGGCGAGGTGTCGAAATAATTGACACCATGCGCGAGGGCGTAATCCACCATCTCATTCACCGCCTCCTGGTCAATGGGGCTATCAGGGTTCTCGCGCGCCGTGCCGCCTGCCTGAACCGGCAGACGCATCATACCGAAACCGAGTATCGACACCTTATCACCCGTGTTGGGATTGACGCGCAAAGTCATGGAAGCCCCCTCCGACTCCCCCTCAAGGGGGAGAGGAGATTTTCCGTTGTTATTCTTGCAGGCGGTTGCCAGAACCGATGTAGCCGCAACGGCGGCTGCGCTATGTTTGATAAATTCTCTTCTGTCCATAATGATCAATTGATATGGTGCATGGTGTTTCCTTCTACATAGATGGCGCTAAACGGCCGTGCGGGGCAAAGGTGCTCGCATTTGCCGCAACCGATACATTTCTCGGTGTCAACGACAGGCACTTCGACTGTACGGCCGTTGATCTCCTTCTCCACCATCTGAATCGCCCACGCAGGGCAGTGACGCGCACACGCGCCGCAGTGGTCGCCGTTGGTGACAGGGATGCAGTTTTGCTCAATCCACACGGCGTGACCGATATGGATAGCCGTCTTCTCCTCTTTGGTAATGGGTTTGATAGCACCCGTCGGACACACCTGAGAGCAACGGGTACACTCCGAGCGGCAGTAGCCGCGCTCGAAAGACATCTCCGGTTGCATGAACCGCATCGGGTCGGTAGATGGTCGCAACACGTTATTCGGACACGCGCTGACGCATAACTGGCAGGCTGTGCAATGCCGGTTCATGTTATACGCAGAGATAGATCCCGGAGGCGTGACAGGCGTCTCGCGGTCGGGCACTTGTTTGTCCTCAATTACCGCCATGCCGCCGTCCACTTTGATCTTCGCTTGCGCCATCGCAGCCGCGCCTGTCGCCAGCACCGCACCCGTCACAAAAGCACGTTTGCTCATATCCGGCTGATGCAGGTCTGCCCCGGCTGAATGCTGATGGCTGAATACCGAAGGCTTATAATGCAACGCATCGAAATGGCAGACTTCCAAACAATCGCCGCAGGCTACGCATCGGCTTGCGTCCACTGTTCCTGCCTTGAAATCAATCGCCGATGCCTTACAGTTCTTCTCGCAGAGGGAGCAGTTCTTGCATTTATCCTTGTCCATTTGCACGCGCAGGAGCGAGAAGCGGCTGAAGAAAGAGAGGATTGTGCCGACAGGACAGATCGTGTTGCAATAGGTTCGTCCGTTGCGCCATGCCAAGAAACCGAGTACGCCGAGCGTCAAGAGCGCTACGATGAAGGTCGTCACGCTCCGCATCCAGAGCTGCACTTCGCTGAATATATAACTGTCGTAATGGCTCTCGAACGCCGCCAGACCGTTGTTGAGCAGGTCATAGAGCGGACGGAAGAGCGAGTTGACCACTCTGCCGTACGCCGAATACGGCGCAAGAAGCGTCGTCACCGGCGCAAAGCCGATGATGAGGCAAAGGATGAACACCGCCAACACACCATAACGCAGCCATTTCTTCTCCGGCGAATGGGTGTAGCGGTTCTTCTTCGCTTTCTTGCCCATCCACCCAAAAATATCCTGCATCACACCCAGCGGACAGATGACCGAACAGTAGATGCGTCCGAAAAGGAGCGTCACCACAATGAGGATCAGCAGCATGGCGTAGTCCAACGCCAGCAGAGCCGGAAGGAACTGGATCTTTGCCACCCACGCGATATGCTGACTGAGACCCCAACTGACACCAAGGAACAGCAGGTTGATCAGCACAAAACAGACCGTGGCGAGAGTTATTCGAATTTTGCGTAACATAATTTACGTTTCTAATTGGATTATTTCAAGTTCTTACCAAAGAATTCAGCCAACGTTTCCCATGGGATGAGGTTCTTTGACTCGCCATGTCCGGCAGGGTCTGTAAATCCGCCGTCGTAGAGGTCACAATGGGTTGCTCCGGGGATAATAAGAAGTTGCTTGTTCTCGGGAACGGGATTCGGGGCAACGACCGTCTTGTATCCTTCCGCCTTGCCGTCCACCATGTAATGGTACGCCGCTTCGCCGAAATAACGGCTGTGCGCCTTTTCGCCGTGCATGATCAGGACCGCTGAACGAATCTCGTTGATGTAATAGAGGAAACGGCTGTTGGCGTACGCCTGCGTACCGATGACGCGCCAGCCGTCGTTGGAATTACCGCTGCGGGGATGATAGCCACGCTCGGTCTTGTAGTAGTCGTAGTAATCCTTGACGAACTGCGGCGCATCGTCCGGCAGCGGGTCTATCACACCTCCTGCCATGGCTGCGGGGTCTTTCAGACGCTGTGCAGCCAGAGCTTCACGGGCTGCATGACGGCTTTCTTCTTTGTCCTCGGAATCGAAATAACCATTACCGCTGACGCGGGTCATGTCGTACATGGTCGAAGCCACGGTAGCCTTGATACGTGTGTCAGCCGCCGCGGCATTGAGCGCTATTCCACCCCATCCGCAGATGCCGATGATACCAATACGGTTGGCGTCCACTTCCGGCTGTTTGGACAGAAAATCCACTGCCGCCATGAAATCTTCGGTATTGATATCCGGCGAAGCCGTACGACGCGGCTCTCCCGAACTCTCACCGGTAAAGGAAGGGTCAAAAGCAAGCGCAATAAATCCGCGCTCCGCCATCTTCATGGCATAGAGACCCGAACTCTGCTCCTTGACTGCACCGAAAGGACCGGACACCGCGATAGCAGGGAGACCGCTTTGCTGACAGACCGCTTCACTGACAGACTTAGGCGTATATAAATCGCCGACAAGAGTGAGACCGTATTGGTTCTCAAACGTCACTTTCTTGTGGGTCACTTTTTCGGACAGCGGGAAGGTTTTATCCCATTCTTGAGTCAGTTGCATAGTTTGTTCATTGGGTTTGTTGCAGCCGATAAGCATAAGCGCAGCTGCAAGGAGTGTGAATAGTTTTCTCATAATTTGGCTACCAGATCAATGATTTTCTGCTTGGTGGCGTCGGTCTTCTGTTCGTCAATCTTGGCGGTTACGACGCCTGTGTTCTCTGCGTGCCAGTAGTTGCAGATGTCGCGGAACTCCGCCGTTGCGCCGTCATACACGTTCGGCGAATAGGAGGAACAGAGCAATGCCATTTTCTTCACTTTAGCCGGTGCATTGACGCA
This sequence comes from Paludibacteraceae bacterium, assembly GCA_017464475.1. Taxonomy (GTDB): domain Bacteria; phylum Bacteroidota; class Bacteroidia; order Bacteroidales; family Paludibacteraceae; genus Colicola. Next base: position 180,554 of record JAFTZQ010000005.1, on the reverse strand, counting down.
GTACATTCGTTGAATAGGCGCTTGGATCTGTGCGCAGAGGGTGAAATAATAGATCGGGGCAGCGAGTACCAGCACTTCTGCCTCCGCCATGAGCGGATAGAGTTCCTGCATATCGTCTTTCTGGATGCACGCACCGTTGCCCTTTCCGTGGCAGTACTCGCACGCCAGACAGCCTGCAATGTGTTTGCGCGACACATTGACGAGGATTACCTTGTGACCAGCAGCCTCTGCTACGTTCTTGTACTCTTCCGCCATCCAGGCGGTGTTGCCGTTCGCTCTCGGCGAAGCTTGAAGAATGAGGATGTTCATATTGTTTGAAATAGTTTGATGTGTTTGCATAATTCGGGTGCAAAGGTACTACTTTTTTTTGAAATATGCAAACACAAATTGCAGAAAAGTTTGCCTGATTTCCTGTAATTGCCGATTATTAAGATTCGGGCAATATACCAAAGTCAGCCCAAGGGCAGCATAAGGTCTGCTGATAAGGGGGTATTTGAACCGACATTGGACCGAGATTGGAAGGTAATTGGTTCGGCAATGGGTAACAGATGACTAAGAATATACAAGAACATATAACGATTTGAGTAGCCCCCGAATCCAATTCGGGGTAAAAGAAGAAAGAAATTTGACATGGCAGAAATGGCAAAAGTGGCAAAAAAATGACATGACCGGATTGACCGGATTGACCGTTTGTGGGTGAAACGGTCAAAAAGGTCAAAACGGTCATAACAAAAAATATTGCAAAGCAATTCTCACACAACCTTTTGTGTTCTGCTAATAGAAAGAACCAGCCTGCTCGGAGGTGAAGCAGGCTGGAGGTGTAGATTGCTCGGCAAATGTGCCGAGAGTTAAACCGAAAAATCGGGTTATCGGGGGATTATTTAGATGAAAGGAGCAAAGAAAGCCGCGGAATAAAATAGCAAAAAGCAGGCAAGAAGAGGACATAAGAGCATAAAATCAACCAAATGGTGTATGGCATGAGTGTTGTAAGGTCAAAACTAACAAGAGCTCTTGATATGGTTATATACAGAATACCGTGCGACACGTAAATTATCATGGCATACTTGCCGATATATTCAAAGGGAAGCGACAAATAATGCAGATACTTGGAAATTAGGCGGCATAACATGTTAAAGGAAACAATACCTGCAAGGCTTCCGGGCATCCATGCAATATATTTCAGCATAGAACTACATTCATTACTACGCATTCCAACTTCTGGAAATCCCCATATGCAGCAAGCCACATAGCCTAAAACACATGGTACTAAGAGCCACCATTTTGTTTCGTATCTGCGTAAGCAGTAGCCCAAAGTGAAATAGGCTAATCCTGCTGCTCCGTTTGCTACCCATAGAGGCATAAGGCGGAAATTAGTACAATAACACCCGAAAGCGACTGCGAAGCAGATCACAATGAGGCCGATACATTTTATCCAATAATAACTATCCTCCTCTTTGGGCAATAGAACATTCGCAATCTGCCGCACAATAAACAAAGTAAAAAGGAACCACAAAGGAACATTTAATTCGATATGACCGTTCAGAAAGAATCCGCGCAATACGGAGTAAGTCGCATTACGGAGCGTAATAACGCCGTCTATGCTGAGAAAAGTAATATGAAGTACATACCCGATGACACTCCAGATTAGAAATTGACGCATCAGTTTGTTCCAGTCTTTATTCCACTCGTCAGAAATGCTGCGTTTATTAAAGAACTGACCGGACTTATAGAAGAACCACGGCATGAAGAAAAACAAGACAGAAGGGATATACGCGCCCAATCCCATTCCCCGAATATGACCATCGGAACCTATTTTGGCATGGACTCCCTCGGGTATAAGCGAAGCGTCCGTGACGTCCCATAATTCATGGAGTGTGATCTCCATGCCATGCGATGTGCTGAAAGCATGCCCGAGGATCATCCATAGAATCATAATACCAGCTCCGAGGTCGATGTAAGAAATTCGTTGTTGTGTCATTTGATTGATAGTTGTTTTTGGCGCAAAACTATCAATCCGCGGCGATAAGAAAAGTGTGAACTTCTTATCGCGTCAACAAGGCAGAGTAGGAAAGGGAGCCTTAATCTCACATAAGTAGTTCACACAAGACGTGTTAAGACTACTATTACATGTGAGAAAAAACATCCCTTCACGAATGTCTTTTGCTTTATTATTTCTTGCGTTCTTATTCCCAATAAAGTTTCCTACTCTTTTTCGGTTGACGCGAAATAATAGTAATGCTTTGTTAATTAATTAGCGCACGCTTGCGCTTGTCTTTTCTCCGGTTTAGCGTCTCGGAGAGGGACGATTATTTTATCCTTTCAATATATGTTTGCTCTCCACATTCTCCAACACGGTCATTTGCTGGATAGCTATTTGGTTGAGTTTCCGGAGACGTTCGCTCTGCGGCATACCTTCATGGATAAAGACGGCATTGAGGTTCTCCATATTGCTCAGACAGATCAACTGGTTAATCGTTGCGTAGTCACGGATGTTGCCTTTGTCCTCCGGATGGGCGTCACGCCACTCTTTGGCGGTCATGCCGAACAACGCTACATTGAGCACGTCGGCTTCGTTGGCATAGATAAGCGAACGATGGTATGTGTCAATCTCTTGCGGCACAAGATGCTCCTTGATTGCGTCCGTATGGATATGATAGTTAATCTTTGCCAACTCGCGTTTCGCCGACCATCCAAGTGCTTTTTGTTCTTCTTCTTTGAGACGCTGGAATTCTTCTATCAGATATAATTTGAACGGTACACTTATCGCAGAACCAAACTCAAACGCTATATCTTTATGTGCATAAGTTCCTCCGTACCGTCCCTTTTTAACTACAAGACCGATTGCATTTGTCTTCTCAAGCCACTCCGATACGCTCAATACAAAGTTCGGCAAACCGGCTTGCATTCTAAAGTGGTCAAATTCGACCACTTTGAAATTCGGGTTATGAATTTGCTCCCATGTACCAAGAAACTCAATCGTATAACGATTGCGTAGCCAGTTTTTAATAACATCTGCCGCCCTGACTTCATCTCTCTTTGCACCAGCCATATCTGTCAAACAAATATAATCTTCAGCATTATTTGCAATTACAGATATTTTGGTTCCTTGTACGTTCAGTGTGTTAGCCATAATCTTATCTTTGCAACTTTCTTCTCCCTATGAGATGCGATTAATTGCTTTTTGGCTGCAAAGGTACGGATTTTTTCTGATATATGCAAGGGTTAGAGACAAAAAACGTGCGGGAAAGGGCGTTTTGCTTTAGTTTTTGCTATAGCTTTTTGAAGATAAGGGGCATGGCTTCGGGGGCTAAGGGGTTGGTAGGAAGCCTAATCGCGATCTTTTTATTTATATGTTACAGTCTCGCTGAGCGGCTTGCGACTGAAATGATTTGCATGGGGCTGCACACCCTCTGCCGCATATCCGCAAGGCATGATAAAGGAGGGTTTATGGTTTGACGGTAGTTCAAACGCAGCTGCTACTTCTGCCGGGTCGAACCATTTGACCCAACAGGTGCCCAAGCCCAATTCCGTAGCTTCGAGCATCATATGCGTACCGATGATCGAACAGTCCATGTTACCGGAGCTCTCGCCATCTTTGGTCCAAGCCAATTCCGTGTCATAGCAAACGAGGAAGACGACGGGCGCATGGTATGCGCAGCGGGTCAGTTCGTTGATTTTGGCGATCGCTTCTGGAGACTGCAACACGTAGATATGTTGCGGCTGCACATTCTTCGCCGTGGGCGCCAAACGTCCCGCTTCCAGAATAGAGTCGATCTTGGCTTGTTCCACCGGCGTTTGGGCATACTCGCGCACCGCAAAGCGTGCACGCGCCAGGTCCATAAAACCATTTGCCATTTGGTCATTTACCATTTGCTCATTTTGAGGAGCACAGGCAACGAGCATTGCTGCTGCCATAAAACAGAATAATTTGATTGCTTTCATAATTTATTTGCTTGCCTTGTACGTTGTACATTTGACCTTTGTGTTTGATATAGACCTGTCCGTTGCGGAGGCACTTACCTCCCTCTTCTTGGAAGAGGGGCGGGGTGAGGTTTCGGATGGCTGCTCCATGTGCTTCACGCGCAATGCAGTACGAAGTGATTTCATCATTAATCAAACATATTGCATCAGAACGAGTGCAGATAGCACTCGATGTTATTAAACTGTAGCTCTTTCAGATCCTTGGGTCGGATGAGGAAGTTGAGCGTGCCGCAGTCAAAGAAGTTGAGCTGCCATTCGTCCACTTCGTCGAGTTGCAGGAAGTTGATGTACTCCGGCATTTCTTCCCGCACTTCGTCTATATACGGCATACCGAGCAGACGAATACCGTCTTCGTATGGGTCGGCACCTTCTTTGAAAGTGACTTGCTCCTCCGGCAGACCATACAACTCCTGTTGACCGTCCCGCTCCACATAGACCGTATGCGTGTCCAAATGCACACAGGCCTGCGCATCATAGTACATCACATGGAAATATTTCTGCTCCCATCGACCCATGCCGGCGCATTCGGATTCGAGGTGTCCAAGGAAATAATCTATCTCAGCAAAGACATAGATCATTCCCGAATGGGGCAGGAGATTTATCGGGTCATGCGGCGCCAGTTCTTCGCACCGGATCTGGCAGACGAAGAACATCGGATCCTCGTATGTCTCTCCTTCCTCGTTTGTTATCACGATCATGGGATATTCCACTCCTCGCGGCAGGTCGGGTTTACCGCCGAACTTACTATGTCCGGTCAAGTCCCGGTCGGTCTTTTCGTGGATAAGACGGATGGAAGTGTTGCCCGCATGTTTAATCTTCTCCCTGACCAACTCCAGAGCCGTAGCGCGAGCACGCGCTATGTCGTTCTCATTGGGGTATTGGTCTTTGTAGTCGCGCTTGGGTTTGACAGGCATGTCGTTCTCCCATGTCCCTTCCCAATAGATGCACCAGCCGCGCAGATAGCGTTCATACGAACCCGGTGCGTGAACCGGATGAATCAAACGTCCGCAGCTGTCGTAGTCGCCTTCGCTATACCATTCGTACTCCGTTTTGGAGTTGGGGAAATAACTGTCGCGGCATAGATAGCCCTCACCATGCCGAACTCCATGCACAAACTCACCCTTATATTTAAGATCCCGCGCGTCCGCGTCTGCGCTTTTGTCCGCAACATAGACCATCGTTCCTTTGCCATGCGGCAGACCTTGTGCGTCCACCGGCCCCTCGTAAGTACAATAGATAAATTTCAGTTCGTCCATACTTATATCTCCCATGTTAATTCCAATGAATAATCGTCACCGAATGCGCACGACCTGATAGCCATAGAAACCGACGAGTTCTAATTTGTGGCTAAAATGAGTAGTACGGGATACCACACACCGTTGCCGCCCTTGCCCATACACGGGGTCGGGCGGCAAGGTCTATCGAACGATTATTTTATTTCCACCGGTTTATACCGTGGAACTAAAATCTTCATGACGCTCCAGCCGATCAAGTATGCGACTGCGCAGATGCAGAATACGATCATGTACGCTGCCGGTTTGCCCGTGAAGCCGAAGAAGGCGAACAACTCACCTTGTTTCTCCGCATAGGTAAAGAGCAGACCCGAACCACGGTTGATCAGGTACGAACCGATACCACCGGCCATGGCGCCGATACCGGTGATGGTAGCCACTGCCGATTTCGGGAACATATCACCCGTGGTGGAGAAGATATTCGCGCTCCAGCTCTGGTGAGCGGCTCCCACGATACCGATGATGATAGCTACAGCCCAAGGACCGTAGATACCGCCTAACGGCTGTGCGAACAGTGCGAAGATCGGGAAGAACGCAAAGATCAACATAGCACGCATACGGCCTGCGTACGGCTCCATACCTTTTTTCTCAACGAAGATCTTAGGCAGGTATCCACCGAACAGCGAAACAACCGTTACGATAGCGTACAGTGTGAAAATCAATGCAATACCCTGCGGGTCAGAAGCCTTGATTCCGAACTGATCTTGGAAATAAGCAGGAGCCCAGAACAGGAAGAACCACCAAACGCCGTCGGTCATGAACTTACCAAACGCAAACGACCAAGTCTGTTTGTGCTTGAAAGCCTCAGCGAACGACATCTGCTTCTCTGCTTTTGCCTCCTCTTTCGGAGCCTCAGCCTCGTCCTGGTGCACATACGCCAACTCAGCCTCGTTCACGTGCTTGCTCTCTTCCGGTTTGTCATAGACAAAGATCCAGATACCTGCCCAGAGGAAGCCCAGCGCACCGATGATGATGAACGCCCACTCCCAACCAAGGCTCTTTGCCAGCAGAGGAATAGTAGCCGGAGCTGCCAGCGCACCCACCGATGCACCTGCGTTGAACAGAGCCGTAGCGAAAGCGCGGTCTTTCTTCGGGAAATACTCGGCGGTTACCTTGATAGCGGCAGGGAAGTTACCCGCCTCACCAAGTCCCAGGATCAGACGGCAGGCGAGGAACAGCCACACACTCACCATGGAGATGCTGGCGGCTAATGCACCTGTGGCATTCAGCAACGCAGCCTTGTCTGCTACACCTACGATATTCTCGGTTACCCAACCGCAACCTGCGTGCATTACGGCACCTAACGACCATACGCAGATGGCAATCAGGTAACCTTTCTTCGTACCCATCCAGTCGATGAACTTACCGGCGAACAGGCAGAAGATAGCGTACGCGATGGAGAACACACCGGTGATTTTTCCGTAGTCGGCATCCGTCCAGTGGAACTCCGGCTGAATAAACTCTTTGAAGGTCAAACTCAGAACCTGACGGTCCATGTAGTTAACCGTAGTGGCGAAGAAAAGCATCGCACACATGACCCAACGCCAGTTGGTCATGACAGCTTTTTTAACGTCATTCATTCTTGTTTTTCATTAAAAGATTCGATATTTCGATATCTCGATTTCCCGATATATCGGATTATTTTTTACAATTAGCGATGATTTCAAAGCACTCTTTGCACTTTGCGGTTACGTAAGCCCAGTCGCCGGCTTTCACCTTGTCGCTCGGGAAGAGCTTGCTGCCCATACCTACGCAGTAAACGCCTGCGGCGAACCATTTCTCGAGGTTCTCTTTCTCCGGAGCCACGCCGCCGGTAACCATGATCTTCGACCACGGCATCGGAGCCATCAGACCCTTCACGAGGTTCGGACCAACTACATCGCCCGGGAACACCTTCGTGAAGTCGCAACCAACCTCCTGAGCCGCACCGATCTCGCTCGGTGTGAGGCAACCCGGACAGTAAGTCACGCAACGACGGTTGCAGACTACTGCGATATCTTTGTTGAACAACGGACCAACCACGAAGTTAGCACCCAATTGCAGATAGAGAGCAGCAGTCGGAGCATCTACAACGCTACCGATACCGAGCGCCAACTCCGGGCACTCAACAGCTACCCACTTGCTCAACTCGCCGAACACCTCGTGTGCGAAATCGCCACGGTTGGTGAACTCGAAAGCGCGTACGCCGCCCTCGTAGCAAGCCTTAATCACGTTCTTACAAACTTCTACGTCCTTGTGATAGAACACAGGAACCATCGGTGCAGCGGCAATCTTCGCCATCACCTGAAACTTATCAAACTTTGCCATAATTTTCCTTTCTTGTTAAAACTTCGGTATATCGATTTATCGAAATATCGATATGTCGGATTTATCTCTGTACACGTCCGTTAGCATTACCACCTGCAAGGCTCAGTACTTCGTCCTCGCTGACGAGGTTGTAGTCGCCGTTGATGGTGTGCTTCAATGCACTGGCAGCTACTGCGAACTCAAGCGCTGCACCTTGGTTGTCCGGATATTTGAGCATACCGTGAATCAGACCGCCGGAGAACGAGTCACCACCACCCACGCGGTCGATGATCGGGTTGATCTCGTAACGCTTGCTCTGGTAGAACTCCTTGCCGTTGTAGATCATCGCCTTCCAGCCGTTGAAGGTTGCGCTGTAGCTCTCGCGAAGCGTCGAAACAACGTACTTGAAGCCGAACTCTTTCATCATCTGCTCGAAGATGCCCTTGTAGCCCTCAGCGTTGGTCTCGCCGCCTTCTACGTCAGCATCGGGTTTGAAGCCGAGGCACAGCTCTGCGTCCTCCTCGTTGCCGATACAAACGTCAACATACTTCATCAACGGACGCATGATCGAGATAGCTTTCTCGCTGGTCCACAGTTTCTTACGGAAGTTCAGGTCAACCGAAACGGTTACGCCGTGACGTTTTGCAGCCTCGCAAGCCAATTTGGTGATCTCAGCAGCCTTGTCCGAGATAGCCGGAGTGATTCCGCTCCAGTGGAACCATGCGGCGCCTTCCATGATCTTATCGAAGTCAAAGTCCTTTGGATCAGCCTCAGCGATAGCGCTGTGTGCACGGTCGTAAATCACTTTCGACGGACGCATCGAAGCACCGGTCTCGCAATAATACAGACCCACGCGGTCGCCACCGCGAACGATATAATCGTCTTTTACACCATAACGACGCAACGAGTTAACGGCAATCTGACCGATCTCGTGCTTCGGCAGTTTGGTAACGAAATAAGCCTCGTGGCCGTAGTTAGCGCACGAAATAGCTACGTTAGCCTCACCACCTCCAGGAATAATTCTAAAGTGATCAGACTGGATGAAACGGTCTTGTCCTTCAGGACTCAGGCGGAGCATAATCTCGCCCAACGTAATAATTTTAGCCATAGGTTAAATGAATTAAATTGGTTAATAAATATTGTTAATTATTGTTTTGCTTTACTGTTTTCTTTCGATTTATCAATATCCTTATTCGAACGGATACGAGACGATAACTATTCACGATAACTTAGCGGTCAATCAGCCTCTCTCAAGCCACTCTCAATCCACTATGTTTATCCGTGTCTCTGTACTTTATTCTACCATATATATTTTACATTCTATATTTTTCCATTTGTTTTCGGATGAGGATTCGGACAATTCTGTTATGCGGCAGAAAAATGCTTTTCCTGCATCCATCAAACGACTGATTACTGCATTCATTGTACGTGGCACCCATCCAATTCGTGTTTGCTCGTAGTAGATGCCTATTGCTTTTTCGTCATACTTGTTTTTCGGGTCGCGGCACATTTGCAAAACAGTCCCTATATTCAATTTAGGATAGATTTCATTTATTTGCTCACAATAACCCGTTCCCGCCACATCAATATCCAGCAAAAATACTTCACGCGTAAATGGAGCCAGAGCGTTTGCACCTGCTTGCCCGGCAAACATTGCCAATAGTTCAGGACTTAGTTTTACAATACTTGTTTCCATTTTATGCTTCTCCCATTCCGCTTCTTGGCATAGTCATTATACCTACATATGCCGCCCATTTATTTTTATCTTCTTGTAGTTTGGTAATATTCGCTTTTATTTCATCTTGCTGCTTTTTTATTTCTTCCTCATTATTCAATATTTCCCGCATAATAAATGGGAAGGTTTTTTCTAATTCTTCTATTCGTTTCTTCAAGTCATCTACACTTTTCTCATAATGAGTAATTTCGTTGTCAATAATTTCTTCTCTTAACATTATCGGCTCTTTCGCTTCTATCATCAGCAGAATGTTTCTTAATTCTTGCAGATTTGCCGTGTTATAAGCCGCCTGCACACGTACAAATAGGTCACGTTCCTCTTGTGTTAAATCAGGATTCCAGTCCGGATGTAATCGTTTAACTAACAATCGGTATAATTGTTTCAACTCTTTTGCTTCTTCTTCAGACAGAAGCGGTGCATTCAACAATTCCGTTGCCGCTTTTATTTGTTCGAGCTGCTCTTGTAATAGCCGTTCGTATTCTGCGAATTCCTCATTTAGTTGCTGTTCAATAGCTTCAATTATTATTGGTTCATTGCGATTAATTCGCGTTTGTATAAGTTCTGCTTTTCGCTTATACCGCTTAATGGCTATTTGTAGAGCAAACTCTTCATATTTATATTCACCAATAAGTTTTGTATATGCTGCCAATAGATGAGGTCGCTCATAATTAATCATATGCTCACGCCTCTCAAATAACTCCGCAAGTTTTTGCTTCAAGTTTGCTAACTTCTCCTGTTTGCGCTGCGTTTCTATTGGTATTTGTATTGCTGGTGATGTCATCATTTTTTAGCTTATCTGATTAAGCAAAGTTCTTTCATTTTCTCTCATTTGTTGGACAAAAGCAGTCCAATTGGGAGCAGTGGGAATGTGTAGCTGATAAAGTTTAACTTTTCCTTGATGTCCTTTTAATGTTGCAGACAAAACATTTTGAGGTTCTTCTGTAGGGCTTATAAATCCTCCTTCTTCCAGTTTATCCATCCACATATAACTAACTATTTGATGGATGTCATCACGGTCAATTTCTGCAACATGTTTCTTATTATTGTTTGATTTGTACTTGGCATCCAACACCATGCTTTCATTGTAAAAATCCGGATAACGAGGGCCTCGTTTATTTTCAAACAAGTATTTTACTCCTCGCCGTTCCTTGTTACGAGGATGGATATAATCAGTTAAAATCGTTGCTAAATATTCTTCCCATAACCAAGCTCCATCAAACAGAATTCCGTATATTTCATCATCGGTAGTGCCATACTTAAGTTCCTCATGTCGCAAAATTTGCAAACATAATTGTTGTAGATATCGATATTCACAATAATACGGATGAAGTATAGGACGCAAATTCATACTAATAATGCGAACTCTATCATGACGATTATATGAAATTGTTGCTTCTTCTATTGCTTTAACTGCTTCTTTTGTATCTGCATCATTTTGTAGAATACTTTTTGCGTAAGGATGCAAGCGGATATATTCTATTGTATGCCGTACCAGTTGTGTCACACTATTGTCATAGGCATATTCTCGTGTTTTGTATGCAATGTTTCCTGTAAACGGCATATTTCTACGAATATGTTGAGCGATATCAATTTTCCCGCGTACGTGCGGATTATTATAATGGAGCGTTTGATATTCCTTATATAAGCCCTGTCGGAATGCCCGTTTAAGGAAAGCAGGAAATAAATATATCAAGAAATCGAAAACACTAGTTTGATTAGATGTGTACTTGAGATCAAACAGATTGATTGCAAAGACACGCTGCAACATATAATGCAAAAAGAAGTCTTGCTCTTCCTCTTTTGCAAAACGTGAATGAATGCGCAAGCGCATATTTTTATATCCCACAAAACCCATAATATTGCCTGTCGATATAATTTTGTCTCCTTCAATAGTAAAGATTGTGCTATCTTGTATGTTATCTGGGCAATCACTTAAGTTTTGTGGAAACACAAGCAAATTGGAATTACTATCAAGTTGTAGATTCTTGATAGGCACTCCTGCTAATGAGCGTAATTCCGCAAATTGGTTTGCGTCAAAATCACACTTGCTATTATCCGCTATTTGAAGCAGATTACTCATTGTTATATTCTGCGTGTAATTCTTCTACTTTCTGTTTCGCGTCTCTTTCTCCTCGGAAGTATTCAAATAATAATCCCTCCAGATAGTTCTTCCACAATGTTTCAAAATCGTTGCCTTTGAGTTTTAGGAAATAAGAAGCCCCTATTTGATATGCTCTTCCTAGTTCATCGTCTATTTTTGCGTTAAGACGTGTCATTCGTTGTTTAATCTCTGTTTTCTGTGCGTCTGTAAACTTACTATAGTCGGTAATAATCGCATCATAACTCTCTGCTGCTGTAACTTCTTTCCATGCAAAACGGCGACGCATAGCAAAATCCATGCTTTCTACAGAACGGTCAATATCATTCATTGTTCCGATAACATATACATTTTCAGGAACATAGAATCCTTCCTTAAAAGGATCACCCTCTGAAATCATATTTTGATATTGTGTGTCTACCAGCCCACCTTTTCCTCTATACCCGGGATCTATAGAGAAGAATAGTTCACCGAATATTTTGCTTATTTCGCCACGATTAATTTCGTCAATAATGAATACAAACGGTTTATTGGTTTTATTTGAGGTTGTATTATATTCAACCAACCCCATCTTCTCTTTAAGATAATTAACAATAGCGCGTCTATAATTGTCATGCCCGCCTTGTGGAACACCTTTTAGACCTCGATAAACATTGTAAAGTTGTTCTTTACTAAAAAATTTTGATTTCCCATTTATCCATTCATCTTTTTTATACTCACCATTTGGATAGGTTCTATTGGCGAGCCCTGTTCCAAATTCGTTCAATTCTACTCTAATATTTAATTTAGGATTGGATAGCAATGGAACATCTATATACTCATTTTCGCTGAGATAATCTACCAATTTTGCCCACACTTCTTCAAAATTATCCATTATGGTTTCCTTTGATTCCAAAGCATGCTTACAAAAGGACTTAAATACTCCATCTACTCGTTTGAAACTCTTATCCTCTTGTGGTCGAATTCCTTCTACAAAATCAGTATAATCATACGATGGATGGAATTGAACCATTTTCCACTCCGCTCCCATAGCCTCAGCAATCTCTTTTGCCATATATGTCTTACCTGTGCCAGGAGCACCAGTAAGAATTATGTTAGAGTTTAACTTCAATAGTTCAATAACTCCTTTATATTTCTCATGATTTGATTTCTGTTTTCTTTCCATATCTACGCTTTCTTTACGTCTGTTAAATTCATTAAATAACGCTTTAAGATTGCTGTTTATGTCATCAGTTTCTTTATATAAGCCTAACTCTTCCACAGAGAATTTGCATGCTTGATTAGACCATCCTTCTTCTTCATCATAATCCACGAGCATAAGTCCAATTACTCTATCTTTCTTCCAGTTGGCAATAATATTTATGCCGGTTGTTTCCCAGTTAATATAGGTATTTTTTGTTTTATAGCTACCATACGCCGGATTAATGTTAACACACATTCTTCCATTAGCATAGGTATCCCATTGGGCGACTTGTTTTTGAATATTATGTCCTTTATATCCTAACCCTTTAGCAACAAATTGTTTGCTTTCAACCAACGGTTGGATATATTCGCTATATCCATTATAGTTTGTTGAAAGATTTTGGACATAGTCCAAATGAGCCACAAAATATTCTAACAAATGTTTAAAGCGTTCTAGTTCATTCATTTCAAAAATATGTGTTTAGTGTTTTTCATTCATTGTGCTATGACGAAGCCATGGTGGGATTATTTTTTTGCTTTCTTTTCTCGCTCATGTCTCGGTCTTCTCTCGGTCATCGGTCGGTGGCGAATCGGTCATCGTTCCCATCCACAACTCAACCTGTCGTGTGGTGGCTATGGTTCTTTTGACAATATTCTTTTCAGTTCCTCCATATCCGGCATGGTCTTGTCGGTTAATAACCGATAAATCTTGATTGTGGCACTATTTGCAATTGCGATTGTCGGTTCTTTCTTAGATTTTCCAATTGCGATAGGAAAATCTATACTCATAATATTTATTCATATCTGCCATAAATAACGTGCAAAATCTACACGTTAACCACTCCTCGCCCACCTCTCGTTTTGAGAGGCAAGCGGGGATATGTAGTCATTTAGAACTTAAAGTAGTTCTTAGCCATAAGGCACGATGATTTTAAATTAAAATTTAAAATACTGCTTCGCGTTGTTGTAGCAGATGTCTTCTACCATCTGTTGAACGCGGGCTTTCTCGTAGCCGGTGTACGGGATCATGCCGTTCTCGATATCATTGCCGAGGACGTTGCAGAGCGTGCGGCGGAAATACTCATGACGCGGATAGCTCAGGAACGAACGGCTGTCGGTCAGCATACCTACCATGCGGCTCAAGAGACCGAGGTTGGAGAGTGCCATCATCTGCTTCTCCATACCGTCCTTCTGATCGAGGAACCACCAGCCCGAACCGAACTGAATCTTACCCGGTACCGAACCGTCCTGGAAGTTACCCAACATAGTAGCGATCACTTCGTTTGCACACGGGTTGAGGTTGTAGAGAATGGTCTTAGCGAGGTGTCCTTCGCTGTTCATTTCGTCGAGGAAATGGCTCATGGCTTTTGCAGTCGTGAACTCGCCGATGGAGTCGAAACCGGTGTCTGCGCCGAGGGCTGCGAACATCTTGCTGTTGTTATTACGGATAGCACCGTAGTGGTATTGCTGCGTCCAGCCCGAAGCATAGTCCATCTCAGCCTGTGCGTGCAGGTAAGCGTGCTTGTACTGACGGATCTCATAAACGCTGAGTTCCTTGCCTGCGAGGGCTTTTTGGAAGATAGCGTTGATCTCTGCGTCGGTGTACGGCTCGTCGTAGAACTCCTCGATACCGTGGTCGGATAGACGACAACCCATCGACTCAAAGAAGTCATGACGTTTCTGCAGCGCATCTACTAAATCGCCAAACGTGGCGATTGCTACACCGCTAACCGCGGAGAGTTTCTCAATGTAAGCTTTCCAAGTAGCCGCTTCGATATTCATACCTGCGTCCGGACGCCAAGTCGGCAACATACGAACCTCTGCGGTCGGGTCTTCCTTCACCATCTTGTGCCACTCCAGGCTGTCAGCCGGATCATCGGTCGTGCAGACGAGCTCTACATGGTAGTGCTTCATCAGTCCGCGCGGACAGAACTTCGGGTCGTTGGCAATCAGGTCGTTGCACTTGTCATAGATAGCGCGTGCGGTCTCGGGGTTCAGACGCTCCTCGATACCGAAAGCGGTCTTGAGCTCCAGATGGGTCCAGTGGTACAACGGGTTGCGGAAAGTGTAAGGAACAGTCTCCGCCCATTTCTCGAACTTCTCCCAGTCGGTCGTGTCCTTGCCGGTACAGAAACGCTCGTCCACACCGTTGGAACGCATAGCGCGCCATTTGTAGTGGTCGCCCATGAGCCAAATCTGTGCAATCGACTCAAAACGTTTGTTTTCGGCAACCATCTGGGGAATAAGGTGACAGTGATAATCGATAATCGGCATCTTAGCCGCATGCTCGTGATACAGCTCCTGCGCGGTCTCTGTCTGCAGCAGGAAGTTTTTGTCCATGAAAGGCTTGATCATAATTGTTAGATTTTATTGTGTTAAATGATGTTGTTTTTCACTCCTTTATGCCTACGCATAAAATTACGGCTGCAAAGGTACTACTTTTTTTGCAAACAAATGTGGAAAAATTGACATAAAAATTACACATTCACTCAACTCTCCGTTACGGAAGTGTGTTGACCTTTATAATGACGCTGCAATTCGGTTAATTCTTCCTCCGGTTTATATTCCTTGTACCCGCATTCAGGGCAGTAGTAATTGCGATGGTATAACCGAACATGGTATAGCACGGAGTAGTCGGCATACTGAGTCGTCGTGCGGCTATGATTGCGTTCGTCCTCGCGCCTATGCGTAGTAGAACCATCGCTCCATTTGGTAGTCACATCCGTCCATGTCTTCCATCGCTCGGTATGCGAACTGATGGCTTTGGACTCCGGACGCCATTCGTCGTACTCGCGCTGGAACGTACGGCTGTGGAACTCGATCGTCTCCATCCGTTTGCAATCCGGGCAACGGGTATGCGGAGCGGTTGACAGCATACGGACGGAATACAGATAAGCGCAATATCCGGCAAACGGAATCGCCGGCAGGAAGAGCCAGAGACATCCCCATACCGCCATCAGCGCAGTCCAGATATAAGTTACCACAACTGCTACAACAGCAAAGAGAATCGCTACTATATTATCCGGCAGATGATAATACGTGAACCGCCAATAGAGCGCCGCCTCCATAAGCAAAGTCACCAACGTAAAGCCCACGAAGATCCATATCAGACCCAATACGATCCAGAAGAAAAGCCCCACATAGGAAAGAATAGGAATATCACCCCATTCGATCTCTGCTTTCGCACTATAATTCTCGTCGTCGCTGTGAATCCAGTCATAACGCATCGAACTCTCTATCATCGCTGCGAAGAAATCCACATCTACGATCGTCCCCAGCAGCGGCATCCATTTGACAATCCAGCGATTATTGCCTTTGGCATGGCTGTCCTCAAACGCATAGGTGACCGCCACGCTGTCGGCTCCGTAAACAACCATCGGATTACGGAACTTGCCATCCGAATCAATGACCTCGATATTCGGATAATAAGCCAGAAAACCTTTCTTGGTCTTGTCTATCAGCCACGCCGGACGATAGCGCGCGTCGTTCTCCGCCAACTTATGACCGATATAGAGCCGCTCGAATTTGGCTTTGGTCATATAGTAATCGCCTTCCTTATCCAGCCGCTTTTTGCTCAGGCTGTCCGGCAGCACAGGACGCACCTCGTCCAGATGTACTTTCTTTTTCTCCCCGCGCGCGTTAACTATATTATAATATAAGGTGCCTTTTGCGCCCTTTTTCTTGCCTTTTTCGCGGAAGAGACTCTTCACTTGCACCGGCTGACTGTCGCTTCCGTTCTCCATCATCATCGGGAAACCCATCTCCGCCGCAGCCAGCAGACCGCGTTCGCCCTCTTTCGTTTGCACCAACAGACCATACGGATGATGTCTCGTTCCGGCTACGACACCCAAGTAATCAACCGTATCGCCTTTCTTAATCTTGCCGATCGTCTCGTCATCGCCGGCAATCATAGATATCAGCGGCACGTTGCGGTCAACCACTATTTTCATGGGTTTGTCCGGAAAACTCTTGTTTAGTAAAATACGCTGTCCGATGAAGATAACAGACAACACAACAATACCTGCGATTGTTGCAGCTTGGGGTAGTTTAAAGCGTTTCATGTGAGATAAGAATTTAAATTTTGGGCAAAAGTAGTAAAAAATTTTGATATGTGCAATTTTTTTAGTATCTTTGCGCTCGATTTTCACAAAATGGCGAGTTTATCAGACATACGACACCCCGTTGAGGCTGGTTGGAAGCGATACGAGAAGGTGCTCCGCGAGACCATGCAATCGGACGAGCATATCCAGCAGAAAGTGCTGGATTATATCGTTGCGCGTGCAGGGAAACAACTGCGTCCGCTGATTGTGCTGCTCGCTGCGCAGATATGCAACCCCATTACCGACAAGACCCTTCGTTCGGCTGTCGCCTTGGAGATGTTGCACAATGCCAGCTTGGTGCACGATGATGTCGTTGATAGTTCGGGCACCCGCCGCGGACAGCCTGCGGTGCATACCCAGTGGAGCAACAAAGTAGCTATTCTCACGGGTGACTATATGCTGGCAAAAGTGATCGGGCTGGTAGCCGAAGTGCGCAATATCCGTATCTTGGAACTCGTCTCGCAGTTAGGCCGCAGCCTCTCCGGCGGCGAGATGCTCCAGCTCCACGTCGGGCAATCAATGTGGATCGACGAAGAGCGATACCTGAAGGTCATTGACCAAAAGACCGCACAACTCTTCCAAGCCTGCGCGGAGATAGGCGCAGAGTCTGCCGGTTGCACCACGAGGCAACGAACAGCTCTCCGCCAGTTCGGACGACTGCTGGGACTTTGTTTCCAGATCAAAGATGATATCTTCGATTATAGCGACTTGGAGGAGATCGGCAAGCCGACCATGAGTGACCTGCGTGATGGCAAAGTTACCCTGCCGCTGATCATCGCGCTCCGCCGTGCGCCGCAACCCGAAGCGGATCACATCCGGTCATTGGGAGAACGGCTGGCGGCTAATGAGTTAGGCTCCGAGACCGAGAAAGCGCTGCAGGAGATCAAGTCCTTTGTGCTGCGGTTCAAAGGCGACGAATACGCCGTGCAGCAGATGATTGAGTATAAAAAACAAGCCACAGAAGCCTTACAGGTCTTCCGTGACTCAGCGGAAAAGAAGAGTCTGATTGACTTACTCGACTACTCCATCAATCGCGTTCAGTAGTTGCTCTCTGACAGCGGAGTGTTGCTCTCCGATAGCCTCAATCACCTCTTTCATAAACGCACCGACCAGCAGTTGGCGCGCTTTTTCTTTATCAATACCGCGCTGTTGCATATAGAAAAGCGCACTCTCGTCCAACTGACCTGTAGAAGCGCCATGCGTAGCCTGCACATCATCGGCATAGATCTCCAGCTGCGGCTGCGTACGCATCTCGGCGGTTTCGGAGAGCAGTAAGTTACGGTTAG
This sequence comes from Paludibacteraceae bacterium, assembly GCA_017464475.1. Classification (GTDB taxonomy): domain Bacteria; phylum Bacteroidota; class Bacteroidia; order Bacteroidales; family Paludibacteraceae; genus Colicola. The sequence goes on along the minus strand of JAFTZQ010000005.1, from coordinate 162,594 downwards.
TCTGGTGCGCCTCCACTTTCTGGGCGTCCGGCGCGATCTTCAGATCGCCGATAAACCGTCCGCGGGCATCGTCCTCCAGCACGAATTTCAGCAACTGGTTCGACTTGCCACCCCCCACGGCATGCTTCACGTGCGTCTCGGTCGTCACGTGCGCCTCACCCTGCAAATGCGCCAGCGCATAAATCTCCGTCTCGCAGCCCTCACCCGTTTGCTCAACAACGATATTATTCGATATCTCGATATCCCGCTCTCCCGATGTCCCGTCCGGAATGTTCAGCACATGAATCTTCAGCATCGAACCTGCCTCCTGCACGAAATGCAGATCCAGCCCGGGCTCGTTCAAATAGACCTGTTCGAACCGCTCACCACTATGAATAATTATCTCACTCATAGGCTCAACCCTTCATACCCCTTTTCTTCCAGCTCCAACGCCAAACTCTTGTCACCCGTCTTGACGATCTTGCCGTCCGCCAATACATGCACAAAATCCGGCACGATATAGTCCAGCAGACGCTGATAGTGGGTAATGACGATAGACGCATTCTGCGGTGTCTTGAGACGGTTTACACCTTCCGCTACGATACGCAGCGCATCGATATCCAAACCGCTATCCGTCTCGTCCAAGATCGACAAACACGGCTCCAACATCGCCATCTGGAAGATCTCGTTTTTCTTCTTCTCACCGCCGCTGAAACCTTCATTGACCGAGCGGTTATTCAGTTTGTCCGGCAACTCCAGCATCTTTTTCTTCTCCCGCATCAATGCAAGGAACTCCCGCGGCGAAAGCGGTTCTTTGCCTTCGTACTCACGCTTGGCGTTGATTGCCGTACGCATAAAATTGGTCATGCTCACGCCGGGTATTTCCACGGGATACTGAAAACTAAGGAACACACCTGCGCGTGCGCGAATCTCCGGCTCCATTGCCAGCAAGTTCTGTCCCTTCAGATACACTTCGCCGGAAGTGACCTCATACGCGGGATTACCCGTCAGTACAGCGCTCAGTGTCGATTTGCCGGCGCCGTTCGGACCCATAATGGCATGCACCTCGCCCTCGTTAATGGTCAGGTTCACACCCTTTAATATCTCCTTGCCGCCGATGGAGGCATGGAGATTTTTTATCTCTAATAACTTACTCATTTTCCTTCATCCTTTCATTTTCCTCCTTCTTCCTCAAATTTCGCCTGCATAGTGGGGTTGCCTGCGGTCAGACGTTTGATCGTCACTTCCTGCAGTTTCTTATCCGCCAGACTCAGGTTATCACCCGACTTGACGAGGTTCTCACGCACTTTCTGCAGATGTGCAATCGTCTTGTCTATCTCGTCGATAGCGTCCGCAAAACGCTCATTCGCCAGCCGCACATTGCGACCGAAAGCGTCCTTGAACGTCATCAGTTTCTCTTCAAAATTGGTTACGTCCACCTGCTGCGCCTTCACGATCGCCAACTCGCGCTTGGCGTCCAGACTCTTCTTGTTGGCTTGGCAAAGAAGCGTAATTATCGGCACAAAGAACTGCGGACGAATGACGTACATCTTCTCATACCGGTGGCACATATCCACGATGCCGCCGTTGTAGAGCTCGCTGTCCGGCTCCAGCATGGACACTAAGATCGCGTACTCGCATCCTTTCTTTCGTCGGTCGGCATCCAGTTTCGCCAAAAAGTCCTCGTTCTTATGCTTCGTCGCCGTCTCGTCGGCTTCGTTCTTCATCTCGAACATAATGGAAATGTATTCCACCTTGTCCTCCGAATAGTCGCGGAAGACGAAATCGCCTTTCGTGCCTTCTACCACCTCGTTGTCCTTCTCGAAATAGGCGTACGGGAAAAGGGAACGGATCCTTGCGAACTCGGTCGCACAGTGCTGCTCCAGCGTCTCGCCCACCATCTTCGTGGACATGCGGGTCTTGAGATCCTTGTAGTACTCCACCTGCGCCTGCATCGCTTTCAACTGCGCGTCCATCTGGCTGCGGAGAGTAGCCAACTCCTGCTCTTTCTTGGCATATTCGGTCAGCGCTTTCTGGCGCAACTCCATCACCGCCAACTGCTTCTGTTGCTCCGCCTGCGCTATCTGCGCCTGCAGACTCTGGATCTGGGTCTGCAACGCCTGCATCTGTTGTGCAAACTGCTGGTCGCGACGCAACTGCGCCGCCTGTTGCTCCGCTGCCTGACGAGCCTGATCCGCCTGCTGTTGCGCCTTGTGACTCTGCTCCAACTCATGTACTCGACGCGCCAGTTCGCTCTCGAACTCCGCGTTCTTCACCTGACTCAGCAGCGCTGCGTACTCGCTCTCATCGACCGTAAACACATTCCCGCACTTCGGGCATTTCAATTCTTTCATCCTTGCACAGTTTTAATCTATAATAGCCTCAGTTGCTTGCGTCTCTCTTTCCAGTCCGGGAGGCGTTCAGTCATGAGCGCTTTGAACGCCGGACCGTGGTTCTGCACCGCCAGATGGGTCAACTCATGCACTACCACATATTCAACACATTCGCGCGGCACGCGGGCTAACTCCAAATTAAACAGCAGCTTCCTCTTGCGTGCGATGCAACTGCCCCATTCGCTTTTCATGCGCCGCGTGCTCCATTCGACAGGCGCTTCGCCGATGCGAACCAGCCATTCATTGACCATTTGTTCCAAAACCAGATGCAGTTGCGCCCGATACCATTCGTATAAGATTGCCTCGCGGCGTTCTGCCGTGGTCTGCGGACGGCAACGCAGAATGATTTGGTCTCCTTCTATCGCTACTTCGTGAGTACCGGACGAGACTGACTCCACCTGCAGCGTATAACGCTTTCCGAAAAAGAGATGCTGCTCACCGGAGACATATTCGCGGGATTTGTTCCGCGGACGCGCCAGCACTTTCTCGCGACTGCGACATATCCATTGCCATTTCTGCACCAGAAAATCCTGCACTTCGCGTTCGCTGATATAGAACGGTACGCTCATCCGAACACGCCCATCCGGCGGATACACCGCCAGTCGCATCCCGCGGATCATTTTCCGCTCCACCTCCACATCAATATCCTCGATCCGGATGGTCATAGCACGCTCATGACCACTTCGCCGACTGCCTGAAGGGTCGAGCGGGAGATATTGGACATATCGTCGTTGCGCGTATGCCACCAGTGTGGGAAACCCGTCGCATTGCGGATGTCATAATGAATCACATCCACGCACGGAATACCGGCGATATAATTGATGTAATAATGGTCGTCCGTGATAGGGTACGATTGTTGGTTGGAGAACATCGCGCCGTAACCCAGCTGCTGCGCCGAACGCCAGATCTGCTGCTGGTAATTCTGCGCGTAATTGGTGGAATACATCTCCAGCGGGAAGACCGCGTCGGGCGCTCCGACCATGTCCAGAACAATACCGAATGAATAACTGACAGCTGATGGCTGACGGCTGTAATTGGTAGCCCATAGCTGCGAACCGAGACACCAGGTATCTTCGCGCTCTGCACCGGTATAAACACGCGGCGTGCCCATATCCTCGCAGTCAAAGAAGATAATATCCACCGGAGTGGTGAATGTCGAATCCGCTAGCTTCATGCCTAATTGGCGCGCCACCTCCAGCAGCACAGCTACACCCGAAGCTCCGTCATTGGCTCCTGGGACATTATAAAAACGGTCGTTGTAATCCTCTTCCTCGTCGCACCAAGGACGCGTGTCGTAATGTGCACCTAATAATATACGCGGGCGCGTAGCCGTCTCGGGCGTATTGAAATGCCCGATGATATTATAGATCTGCTGGCTCTCTCCGCGGTAATCAGGCATGAATCCTTTTTGCAACTCCACCTCTGCGCCGCAAGCTCTCAACTGCTCGATCAGCCACACGGCGCACTGCATGTGAGCCGCTCCGTTCGGTACGCGCGGACCGAAAGAAAGCTGTTTCTCGACATACGCGTATGCACTGTCGGACGAGAAAGACGGACGGGACACAACGGCTTGCTTTTTGCCGCAAGCAGACAAGAGGCAGGCAATGCCTGCCACCAGCCCTATGATATATATTTTACCTTTCAATTTTGATTTTTTAATTTATAATTTTTAATTTCTTACCGTATATTGGTTTCGCTAACAGAGGTGTGATTTTGAATTGCACGGATGGTGTGAGCAATCGACGAAGCAAGAGAAACGATATGCAACTTGGAGCATTTCGCCGTGTCGATCGGCAGCGAGTCGGTACATACCAACTCCTCCAGCGGACTATCCTCTATTTTCTCACATGCATTGCCGCTGAGCACACCGTGCGTAACGACCGCACGAACAGATTTCGCACCTCCTGCCACCATCACTTCGGCTGCTTTGCACAACGTACCGGCCGTGTCGGCGATGTCGTCAAAAATGACTACATCTTTACCATATATATCACCCAACACACGAATCTCGGACACTTTGTTGAAATCCGGACGGTTCTTATAACAAATCACCATCGGCACTTCGCGATCGGTCAGCACGTGCAGTTTCTTCGCAAAATTGGATGCGCGTTTCGAACCACCCACGTCCGGAGACGCAACAATCAGTTTCTTCAGGTTCATCCCTGCCACATACGGAGCCAGCACATTCGAGCCGTAGATATGGTCCACCGGAATATCAAAGAATCCCTGGATCTGGTCGGCATGCAGATCAACGGTGATCACACGGTCTGCACCTGCCGTCTGCAGCATGTTCGCTACCAGCTTGGCGCCGATGGACACACGCGGTTTGTCCTTGCGGTCCTGACGTGCCCAACCGAAATAAGGAATCACAGCCACCACCTTGTACGCACTGGCACGCTTCGCCGCATCGATCATCAGCAGCAACTCCATCAGATTGTCGCTGGAAGGACAAGTGGGTTGCACCAAATAAACCGACTGACCGCGGACGGACTCCTCAAAATAGGTACTAAACTCTCCATCCGAGAAACGATCCAGATGGATTTTACCGAGCTGGCACCCCAGTTCGTCGCAAATACCGCGGGCAAGACTCTCACCCTTGGAACCTGCAAAGATTTTAAACTGATTAGACTCTTCCATTTCTTCTCTTGGGTTGCGTATTTTCTGCCGGATTCATTAGCGCCATAAAGGCTGGCGAGTCGCAGGTCAGTTTGCCGTTCGAAAGGCGAATAATATCCTCGCGAACACGCGCTATACCCGATTCCTGATCCTTATTCCACACCATATTGCGCTGGCGCATGCAGAGAGCGATATAAATCTCCAATGCCTCACGGTCGCCGCCCTCCGGCAGCGAAGATGCGTAAGCCACCATGTCCTGTACAATGCGACCGTAATTGCGCATCCGGATAGGAGCTGAGTTTCGATTTAGTTCCATTATTTTTGTCGAATTAGATAAATCATTGTGGGATAGTGGTCTCCATAACCGTTCTGCCATACACCACCTTTGGTCGTACGGAACGGAGTACCCTTGTCCTTGCCTTCCTGAACGGTCAGGAACGGCTTGTTGAAAATCTGCGCCTTCCAATAAGTCCATTTGCCGGACTCCAGTTTCTCGTTCATGAGCGGCTCGTTGATGATGATCTGGTCAAACAGGTTCCACGAACCGTTGTATGCCAGCGAACCGATTCCGCGGTCCAGCATCTGCCACATCGTGTTGAAATAACCCTGCGGCTCTACCTCCTCGCGGTATTTGCGGGCTTTCAGCACATCCTTGCAGGAATGGTTATACGGATCGTCGTTCAGGTCACCCATAATCACAATCTTCGCTTTCGGCTCTTTCAAATAGATAGAATCGCAAATCGACTTGCACAACATAGCGGCTGTGTCACGCCCCGGACGGGAAGATAACTCTCCGCCGTAACGGCTCGGCCAGTGGTTAACGATCACATGGATCTTCTCCGGTTTGCCTTCACCCATCAGATAACCCGATACACACAGCTGCAAACGGGTCTTGATCTCGCCGCCGTCTGCATAATGGGCTTTGAGCTCGAAACCGTTCACTTTCGTGGGTTTGAACAGAACCGAGTCATACAGGAATCCCACATCCACACCACGGCGGTCGGGACCTTCCAACAAGATCGGTTTCAGTCTCCGGCCGTACTTGCTGTTCGCCTCCGCACAGAGGTCATACAGACACCCTATATTCTCCACCTCGGCCACTCCTACGCACGTTGCGCCGCGAGGATCGATATCGGTTCCTAACTGGGACACGGCGTAAGCCATGTTCTTGACCTTGTTCTCATATTTGAGAGAAGTCCATTTCATTCCGCCGTCCGGCAAATACTCGTAGTCATTCTTACCCTCGTCATGAATGGTGTCGAAGAGGTTCTCCAGATTGTAGAAAGCGATGCAGCGAACCATCTGTCCCTCATCTGCGAAAGCTCGGGCGGAAACAAGCATTAACAATGCAGCCACCCAAAGAAGTGTGCGTTTCATAGAATATATTTTTTAGTTATTTTCGTTATGTCTTTTATATGATTTTCGTTATGTCTTCTGAATGATTTGCCTTATGTCTTTTGTATGATTTTCGTTATGTCTTTTGTATGATTTGCGTTATGTCTTTTGTATTATTTCCAAATCCGCTGCAAAGTTACAACTTTTTTTCGATATATGCAAATCTTTGTGTTTTTTTCTTTCTTCTTTTGCGCCCAAATTGAATTTGGGCAACGGCTTTGCCGTCTCTACGTCTATTGTCCGGCATATTATGCCGGCGCGTACTTTGTCCATTGCGTCCAAATCTAATTTGGGCAACGGCTTTGCCGTCCTCTCTTCCCCGCTTTGCCGTCCTCTCTCCCCCGCTCTGCCATCCTTTTCGTCCATTTCAGGGCAATGCTATCGCCCGTCCTCCCTTCCTCTCTCGTTCCTCCTTTCACCTTCTTCCTTTCACCTCCCGCCCTTCTCCTCCCCTTGAGGGGGAGGTTGGGTGGGGGTTTCCCTCCCCTTGAGGGGGAGGTTGGGTGGGGGTTTCCCTCCCCCCGAGGGGAGGGTCGGGGTGGGGTTAGTATTTAGTGATTCTTTGGTGATTCTTAGGTGATTCTTTGGTGATTCATTGGTGATTCATAGGTTAGTAAGCGAATCATAAGCAATTCTCAGCGTACTCATTCTATCCCTTGTCCCTCCTTCCCAAAAAACAAAATAGCAACAAAAAACACTACTAAAACCATTATTTTCTCGAAATTTCTTGCGTATTCCAAAAAAATGTAGTACCTTTGCACCCGATTTCCTGGTGAAAGCCGCGATGTTGGAATAGGTAGACAAGAAAGACTTAAAATCTTTTGCCCAGTGATGGGCGTGCCGGTTCGACCCCGGCTCGCGGTACCGAGCGGGGTATGACACACGTCATAACCCGCTTTTTGATTGAAAAACAACACAATATGAAACGTATTCCTTTTTTATGTATTGCTGTCAGTCTCATTCTGACGAGTTGCTACCACTCCACCGACACCGCCCGCGGATCATGGGCGAAAGGAGGAGACCTTAGTTGGCTGAGTGAAATGGAGCACGACTCCGTCCTCTTCCGCGACGAAACAGGAGCCGAACGCGAGTGCATGCAGCTCCTCCGCGAAGCAGGCATGAACGCCGTACGGCTCCGTGTCTGGGTAAACCACTCCACCGGATGGAGCAACAAAGAGGACATGCTCACCCTCGCTACGCGTGCCGCCAAACAGGGACTCCGACTCATGATCGACATCCATTATTCGGATTTCTTCGCCGACCCGCAGCATCAGACGATCCCCGCGGCTTGGCAGAACTACGACTACGACCAACTCTGCGAAGCCGTGCGCGAACACACACTCGACGTACTCTATGCGCTCAAAGAAAAAGGAATCAAACCCGAATGGGTGCAAATAGGAAACGAGACCCCGAACGGAATGCTTTGGCCCGTGGGTAAATTAGTGTTCGAAGACAACAACGCCAACGGCTGCTGGGACCGCTACGCGGGATTTACAGCCGTCGGATACAAAGCTGCCAAAGAAGCCTTCCCGGACATTCAGGTCATCGTGCATGTGGACAATGCCTATATGTACCGCGACTGGTTCTGGCGCGCTATGAAAGAACATGGCGGTCTCTGGGACATGATCGGACTCTCACACTACCCGATGATGGAAGCATGGTGCCATAAGTCCTGGCCCGAAATGAACGACCTCGCGGAGACCAACGTCCGCCAGCTGATCCGCGAATTCCACTGCCCGGTAATGATCAGCGAAGTGGGTATGATGAATTACGGAGTACGTCGTGCGCAAGCTAAGAATTACGGCGAAGGACCGATCTACGACAGCATCGAAACGCTCTCCAATACCGTCATGACCGATTTCGTGCAGCGGATGGAGCGAATCGACTCCTGTATGGGTATCTTCTATTGGGAACCCGAAGTCTATGGTGGCTGGCGGCCGGCGGAATACATCCCTCTCGGATGGGGTGGATACGATATGGGATCGTTCACGCCCGAAGGCAAACCCTCCAAAGCCTTCCGCACACTCCTCAACAGCCAAAGCGAGTATAATTGACCCACAAACTACAAACTACAAAACCACCAATAATTATGTATTACACTATGATCGCAGCCGCTGTGCTGCCTGCCATTCTCTTAGGCTTGTATATCTGGCGCAAAGACCCGCATCCGGAACCATTCAGCTGGCTCTTCCGCGCTTTCCTCGCCGGAGTCATCATTTGTTTGCCTGTCGCTTCCATTGAGCAATACATCCATTTTATGCTCTTCGGAGAAGGTGAACCCACTACTCTTTTCGGCTCTACCACGATGGCGTTTTTCGTTGCTGCCGCTCCGGAAGAAGGAGCTAAACTATTGGCGCTCTGGCTGCTGTTAAGAAAAAACCCGCATTTCGACGAAGACTTCGACTGCATCGTCTATTCCGTCTTTGTCAGCCTGGGTTTTGCTACGCTGGAGAACATCGGATACGTGCTCATGAGCGGAGAAGCATGGATGAGCACAGCAATTATGCGGGCGCTACTCGCTGTCCCCGGACACTATGCCTTCGCTATTATGATGGGATATTACTACGCTATCTACCATTTCGTGGATCCCTCTCCCAAGAATGCAGCCAAAGTGTTCCTTGTCCCCTTTATAGCACACGGCGTATATGATGCCATCGCCATGAGCGGAGATGTCAACCCGATTGCAGCATCCGTCTGCACACTGGTGCTGATCTATTTCTGTATCAAACTGCAACGCGAAGCCAGCCGCAAAGTAAGCCATCTGATCAGCATCAATAAACAGAGGTGATCAAAACGCCGGAACAAATAGCATTGGAGAAACAGCGTGAGCGGCTGACCAAACGGTTTCATAAGGCTTGCGCGGATTACGGACTGATTGCCGATGGCGACCATATACTGATCGGTCTCAGCGGAGGAAAAGACTCTCTTCTGCTGACCGAATTATTAGGTCGCCGCGCACAGATCTATGTTCCGCGATTCAAAGTAACAGCCCTTCATGTGCGCGTCAAAGAGCGGGACTACCACACCGACCTCAGTTACCTGCAGTCCTTCTGCGATGAAGCGAAAGTGCCGCTCCTCGTCCGGGATGTCGAAATTTCCTCTCCCCGAAACGAGTCTCTCCCCCTCCAAGGGGGAGTTGGAGGGGGCTTAAAGAAGGACACTTCTCCTTGTTTTCTCTGCTCATGGTTTCGACGCAAAGAACTCTTCAACGTGGCGCAAGAGATCGGCTGCAACAAGATTGCTTTCGGACACCACCGCGACGACATAGCCCAGACGCTCCTCATGAACCTGATCTTCCAAGGCGCATTTGCCACCATGCCGCCTATGCTGCAGATGGACAAGATGCCGCTCCAACTCATCCGGCCGCTATGCCTTATCGACGAAGAGGACATCATCTCCTATGCCGCTATGCGCGGCTACCGGAAGCAGACCAAACTATGTCCGTTCGAACATGTCAGTTCGCGCGAGAAAGTGAAAACGCTGCTCGACCAAATCAAAGCACTCAATCCCGAAGCGCTTGACTCAATATACGGCGCTTTGACAAACATCAAAACGGACTACCTCCCGAACTGCAAATTGTGAATTGATAATTGTGAATTGTAAATTGTAAATTGATAATCGCCTATGAACGCATTATACACCATTCTCCTTCTCCTCGCGTCCAATGTATTTATGACGCTTGCCTGGTATGGCCACCTCAAACTCCAACAAACAGGTTTCTTCACCAACGCCACACCGCTGATTTTCGTCATTCTCCTCTCTTGGGGAATAGCTTTCTTCGAATACTGTCTCCAAGTGCCCGCAAACCGCATAGGGTTTGAGGGGAACGGCGGACCGTTCTCCTTAATGCAACTCAAAGTGATTCAGGAAGTAATCACGCTGATGGTCTTTGTGCTCTTCTCCGCAGTAGCCTTCCACATGCCCCTGCGCTGGAACCATTTCGTAGCCTGTCTGTTCCTAATCGCCGCAGTCTATTTCGTCTTCGGCTTCAAATAAGCTGTCAGCCTTCAGCATTCAGCTATCAGTCTCTCAACCAACTCCGGCACACCCTCGGTGGCTTTCTTGCGGATATGCGTGATACGGTCTGCCCACATACCAAACTCCGGCTGACCGGGATCTACAAAATAAATCGGACAATTCTTCGGCGCATAGTGAATTAAAGAAGCCGCAGGATAAACATTCAGACTCGTTCCCACAACGACCATGATATCTGCTTCCGAAGCAATACGGCAGGCTTCGTCGAAATAAGGGACACCTTCTCCAAAAAACACAATATACGGCCGCAACAGCGATCCATCCGGATGACGATCGCCGTAATGTTGCTCCCATCCCTCCAAAGGAACCGTAGCCGTCTCATTATTCTCCGAACGTAACTTCGTGATCTCTCCATGCAAATGCACTACGTCCGTTGCTCCCGCGCGCTCATGCAGATCGTCTATATTCTGCGTAATGATCCGCGTACCGGGCACAGCCTGCTGCAACTTCGCTATCGCTATATGCGCCGCATTAGGCTTCGCCGCCAGTGCGTCCTTGCGCCGCGCATTATAGAAATCGACACACAGCTGCGGATTGCGCAACCATGCCTCGTGCGTACACACATCCTCGATGCGGTATTTCTCCCATAACCCGTCCGAGTCCCTGAACGTACCCAGACCACTCTCGGCGCTCACTCCGGCTCCGGTGAAAACAACGATCTTCTTGCTCATAGTATTTATTAACTTTCAACTAGACGACTTCTTTCAACTTTCACCTTTCAACTTTCACCTTTCAACTAGACGACTTCTTTCAACTTTCACCTTTCAACTTTCACCTTTCAACTCTCCTAATTGCTACTAAATGATGCGAATAAGACCCCGTCTCAGCGTTAAAAATACCGTTGAAATCGAGCTTTTCTACCTTTACCCGACCCGAACAATGAATCACACGCTCGCTGTCGATCGCAATACCAACATGACTGATATGCACCTCTTTCTCTGCCTCCCCAGAAGCGGCATGTGGCTTGTCGAAGAAAACCAAATCACCTGCCTTCACATGCTTGAGATCGGAAATCTTCCTGCCTTGCGTCGCTTGCTCACTTGCATTACGCTTCAACTCCTTGCCGAAAAGACTCATGACGACCTGCGTAAACCCGGAGCAGTCCATTCCCATCGCATTCTTGCCGCCCCATAGATACGGAATATTGAGAAAGAAACGTACTGCCTGAAGCAGATTTTGTTCGTTCAAATCGAGACTTTCTGCTATTACCATACCGGGATCAATTCGAAAACCGACGCCCAGCACTTCAAACCGCCCGAAGAAGATCTTTTGTACCTCGTCCTTGGTCACTTGGTACTTGGCAAGCCTTGTCCCGGCAGTCAGAGGAATAGTCTGTCCGTTATTCTCACTCACGGCGTACGCCATCGGCATAGCCACTATAGCGGAGGAACCGATATATGCCTCGTGATAAGACTTATATTCCGCCGGAGACATCTTCGTTACCATCTTGGCGTCCACCCATCCTTCCTGTCCGTCAAGGTGCAATTTCACCCGATTCCATCGGTCTTTTTCTTCCAGCACATCGAACGTCTCGCCGAACAGAATCTGGGTATTCTGCTCCGCTCCCTCGCTTGCCTCCGCCCGCACAGGAATAACACTATATAACGAAATCGCTTTCAATTCTCAACTCTCAATTCTCAATTCCCAATTTACCACACTTCTTGCGGGTGCTCATTGTTCGTCTTTGGATAGTCAATCGAGTAATGCAGACCGCGGCTCTCTTTGCGCTCTATCGCCTGACGGGTGATCAGATAGCCCACATTGATCATATTGCGCAACTCGCAAATCTCCTTGGTCGCCTTCACGCGCTTGAACAGATCCTCGGTCTCTTCATACAGCACATCGAGCCTCTCCCACGCGCGACGCAAACGCACGTCCGAACGCACGATACCGACGTATGTGGACATGATCTGTCCCACTTCTTTGACGTCCTGTGCAATCAAAACGCGCTCCTCAATACTCATTGTACCCTCATCGTTCCATGCAGGAATTTTCTCGTTGAAATCGTAGTTTTCTATCACAGAGAGACTATGTTTGGCTGCCGCATCGGCATATACTACCGCCTCGATGAGCGAGTTGGACGCCAAGCGGTTTCCTCCGTGCAGACCGGTGCATGAACACTCGCCCACGGCATACAACCGACGGATCGAACTCTGACCGTCCAGATCGACCTTAATACCTCCGCACATATAGTGCGCGCACGGAGCTACAGGAATATACTCCTTCGTGATATCAATACCGATGGAGAGACATTTGGCATAGATATTCGGGAAATGGTGTTTGGTCTCCTCCGGATCCTTATGTGTCACGTCCAGACAGACATGGTCGATGGCATGAATCTTCATCTCATTATCGATCGCGCGCGCCACAATATCACGCGGCGCAAGACTCAGACGCGGATCGTATTTCTGCATAAACTCCTCGCCGTTCGGCAGCCTTAAAATACCACCGTAACCGCGCATCGCTTCGGTGATTAGGTACGCCGGATGGGTCTCGGCGGGATTGAACAGACTCGTCGGGTGGAACTGCACAAACTCCATATCCTTGACCTGCCCTTTCGCACGATAAACCATCGCTATTCCGTCGCCCGTAGCGATCTCAGGATTAGTCGTCGTGGCATAGACAGCTCCCGTTCCGCCGGTCGCCATCAGCGTGATACGGCTCAGATACGTGTCGATCTTCTGCGTCTCGGGATTCAGAATATACGCGCCATAGCACTCGATATCCGGTGTCCGTCTCGTCACACGCACACCCAGATGGTGTTGCGTAATGATCTCTACCGCAAAATGGTTCTCCAGCACTTCGATATACGGATTGCGGCGCACCGCCTCCATCAGTCCGCGCTGGATCTCAAAACCCGTGTCGTCCGCATGGTGCAGAATACGGAACTCCGAGTGACCACCCTCGCGGTGAAGGTCAAACGAACCGTCGTCTTTCTTATCGAAATTAACGCCCCAGTTGACGAGTTCTTCTATTCCCCGCGGGGCATTGCGCACCACTTGCTCCACTGCCGCCGGATCGCTCAGCCAGTCGCCGGCTACCATCGTGTCATGGATATGTTTGTCGAAATCATCCACCAACAAGTTGGTGACAGATGCGATGCCGCCTTGCGCTTTCGCCGTATTGGCTTCGTCCAGCGTTGTTTTGCAGCACAAGGCGATGCGGTATTTCTCCGTGCGGGCTACTTTGAGTGCAAAACTCATTCCCGCTACGCCGCCGCCGATAATTAAAAAATCGTATTTCTTTGTCATAGTATATTTTTTACTAGGATCCTAGGACACTAGAAACCTATGAGTCCTAGACCTCTATTGCGCCTTGCACAACGCAAAGACACTTATTTTCGCGCCTCGGAACAGACGCATGGCACGAATGCAACTTCTCGCGGTTTCACCGGTAGTAATCAGGTCGTCCACCAGCAAGATATGCTTGTGGTACATCTGCTCCGGATGGTTCACCGCAAAAGCGTCCGCCACATTATGTTTTCGCCCCTCGCCGCTCTGCAACGCCTGTTTGGGCGTGTTCCGGATACGCGTCACATGGCTCGTATCCACCGGAATGCCGGTGTAGTCGCTAATCCCTCGGGCGATGTATTCCGACTGGTTATAGCCCCTCTCTCTGAGTCGCTTTGGATGCAGCGGCATAGGTACAATTACCTCGATTTCATCGAAGAAATCCGTGTCCTGCATCTCCATCGCAGCCTGCTTTCCCAAGTGGTATCCGATGAGCGGCTGATCCGCATATTTCATCTTATGCACCAGCTGCTGAATCGGATGATCTTTCTCGTAGAAGAGAAACGCAGCAGCGCGTTTCAGATGCATGGCTTTGGCGGCAGCGACCATGTCGCGTGTCGCCCCCACCAAAGCCATCTCCGTACTATTCTGATAGATCGACGCCTGCTCCGTCCGAGGCAAAGCCGCGATACAATCCTCACACACCGCCTCTCCCCATTCGTCCTTGGTACTTTGTCCCTTGGTACTTCCCATGTACCGCTCGCACATAGGGCAGACACGGGGATAGAAGAGGCTACTAAAGAGTGACACCGTTCTTAAAGATCGCTATCTCGTGGTAGCCGTTCTTCTCGTTGTTCGTCTTCGTGCCGTTTGCCACCGCGATCACGAACTCTGCAAAGCGTTTAGCCACCTCTTCCATCGGCTCGCCCTCAGCAATCACACCTGCGTTGAAATCAATCCAGTTCGGTTTGTTCTTCGCCAAAGTCGAGTTCGTGGAGATCTTCATCGTCGGTACATACGTACCGAACGGCGTACCGCGACCGGTGGTAAAGAGCACCATGTGACATCCGGACGAAGCCAGAGCGGTCGAAGCCACCAAGTCATTTCCCGGAGCAGAAAGGAGGTTCAGACCTTTCACTTGCAACCGCTCACCATATGGCAGCACGCCGCGAACGAGCGACTTGCCGCATTTCTGGGTGCAACCCAGCGCTTTGTCCTCAAGCGTCGATATACCTCCCGCTTTGTTACCCGGACTCGGATTCTCGCCCACCGGCTCTCCGTGACTCAGGAAATAGTCCTTGAAATCGTTGATCAGCGCAACGGTCTGGTCGAACAACTCTCTGCTCGCGCAACGGTCCATCAGAATCGTCTCGGCGCCGAACATCTCCGGCACTTCGGTCAGCACGGTCGTACCGCCTTGCGCCACAAGCCAGTCACTCAACATACCCAACAGCGGGTTCGCAGTAATACCGCTGAAACCGTCACTTCCGCCACATTTGAGACCCACGCGCAACTCGCTCAACGGAACCGCCACACGTTTGTCATGCTGCGTCTTGGTGTACAACTCGCGCAGGATCGGCATGCAGTACTCCACCTCATCGCCCTGAATCTTCTGCGTCGTGACGAATTTAACGCGACTTTCGTCGATTTCACCGCAGAATTCTTTGAACACATCGGGCTGGTTATTCTCGCATCCGAGGCTCACCACGAGGATCGCACCTGCGTTCGGATGGTGGATCATGTCGCGCAGGATCTTCTTCGTATTCTCGTGGTCGTCACCGAGCTGCGAACAGCCGTAGTTATGCGGGAAAGCGAAGATATTGTCCGCTCCGGTCTCCTGACGCAGCCGCTCTGCGCATTTCTGGATGATACCGTTCACGCAACCAACGGTCGGAATGATCCACACTTCGTTGCGGATTCCTACCTGTCCGTCTTTGCGGCGGTAACCCATAAAAGTCCTGGATTCATCGGGAATATTCAGCACTACCTCTTTCGGATGATACTCATAGGAAAGCAGTCCGGCGAGGTTCGTTTTGATGTTATTCTCGTTCATCCAACTACCGGCTTTTTTTGCCTCTTTGGCATGCCCGATCGGGAAACCGTACTTGATCACATTCTCGCCTTCGGCAAGATCTTTGATGGCAATCTTGTGTCCGGCAGGCACATCTTCCAGCACGGTGATCTGCTTGCCATCCACTTCGATAACCGCTCCGGCGGCTTGCGGCTGTATTGCTACCACCACATTATCCGCCGGATTGATTTTCAGAATATTGGTCATAAAATAATGTACAATGTACAATTTACAATTTACAAAGCGTCCTACCGGCTTCTGTACAAACTTATAAGTCCGTACGGATCTTTAAACATTGTACCAAACTCCGCAAGCCCTTTGTAAATTGTTAATTGTGAATTGATAATTAAAACAGGCTCTTGATCTTTGCGATCACGTCATCTACCTTATCGACAGCCAGCATAGCCTGAACGGTCGGAAGCATACCGATGGTCTCGATCGAATTGAGGTACAACTCTACAAGATCGGTCAGACCCGGGATCTTGTTGAGGTCCTCTTTGCTCTCTTTCCAGATGATGTCGGTTGCGCCGAGCACACCTTCTGCCACCTTGCGGGTGTCACCGGTAGCCCAGAGCTCTTTGAGCAGATCCATGATCTCCTGTGCATCGTTCGGCTGGATCGGAGCGCCGTCTTCACGTACGCCGCCTTTGTAGTACTCGATGATAGCAGCCAGACCGAGCACCAGACCCTTCGGCAGCTCACCCTTGCGCTCCAGATAAATCTTCAGACCCGGCAGATCGCGTGTCTCGAACTTCGGGAACGAGTTCAGCATGATCGAAGTCACTTGGTGATCTACGTACGGGTTATTGAAACGCTCCAATACGCTCTCGCCGTAAGCCTTCAACTCTTCTTTCGGCAGGTTCAGCGTCTCCAGCAACTCATCGAACATCACTTTGTGGATATACTTACCGAGCACCTCATGGTTGCAAGCGTCGCGAACGATATTCACGCCACTCAGATACGTTACCGGCGAAAGCACGGTGTGCGGACCGTTCAGCAGCGTCACTTTGCGCTCGTGGTACGGTTTCTCGCTCTCCGCAATCAGCACGTTCAAACCGGCTTTGTTAGCAGGGAACTCTGCCTCCAACTCCTCGATCGACATGTTCTCCGGTTTCTCGATTACCCACAGGTGGAAGATCTCAGCCTGTACAACGAGGTTGTCGTTGTAACCCACTTTCTCTTGGATCTCAGCGATGTCCTTGCGCGGGAAGCCCGGAACGATACGATCCACAAGCGTTGCACAAACGTAGTTGTATTTCTCGAACCACTCTTTGAAGCCTTCGTAGTCTGCTCCGAAATCGTCTTTCCACAGCTCGATGTACTTGCGGATGCAGTCTTTCAGGTGGTGTCCGTTCAGGAAAATCAGCTCACACGGCATGAAGATCAAACCTTTCGTCGGATCGCCGTTGAACGTCTTATAACGACGGAACAGAAGCTGAACCAGCTTGCCCGGATAAGAACTTGCCGGAGCGTCGGTAAACTTGCAACTGTCGTCAAAAGTGATACCTGCCTCAGTCGTGTTCGAGATCACAAAACGGATCTCCGGCTGCTCTGCCAACGCCATGAATGCCCAATTCTGGGTGTACGGATTCAGCGCGCGGCTAATCACGTCAATACGCTCCAGACTGTTCACAGCCTTACCGTCCAAACGGCCTTGCAGATTAACGTGATACAAGCAGTCCTGACCGTTCAGCCACTCGACCATACCTTTCTCGATCGGTTGAACAACAGCCACCGAACCGTTGAAGTTCGTCTTTGCGTTCATGTTCCATACAATCCAGTCCACGAATGCGCGGAGGAAGTTACCTTCACCAAACTGAATGATTTTCTCGGGAGCGACACTCTTCGGCGCGGTCCACTTGTTCAATGCTTTTTTTGCCATAGCTTTAAGTATTAAATGATTTAAATTATTTGTGTCAACACTTTGCGGCTGCAAAGTTACAACTTTTTTTTGACATACGCAAGCATGCACGCATTTTTCGGTATTTTTTCTCCACAAACAGCTTTTCTAATATGCGTAACGGGGTTGGCACAGACGGTGTGGCAAGAAGCTGACAAGAACCAGAGAAAAAGCTGGCAAGAACCAGACAAGAAGCAGGCAAGTACCACGAAAATGACGTACTTACCGCGCACTTATCTCGCACTTATCTCGCACTTATCACGCACTAATCTTCGGAAAAAAATCGGGAAAATCGGGAATCCGCCATGCATAGGCGGATGTTTTTTTTTGAATTCGAGTGCAAAGATACAACAAATTTTTGATATATGCAAATTTTCGGGGACAAAAAAAGAAAAAAAATCGTGCGCGCTTGCATATATGCAAAAAAAGCAGTACCTTTGCAGGCTGATTAGAAAAAATGCGTTATAGTTGTTGGGTCATAGGTCTGTTGTTGTGCGTCTTGGCATGCGAGGCGCAGGGTGCGAAGCGTCCTGTGACGGAGACGGAGCGGTTGGCGCGTGAGCTGAAACGCAGCCCGGGCGACATGGAGCTGCATTGCCGGATGGCGCAAGCGCAGCTGGCGGAAGGCGACACGGCTGCGGCGGAAAAGACGCTGGAGTATGCGCTGAAGCTGAAAGAGACACCCTGTCTCTACATGCAGAAAGCACGGATTCAGTTTGCCAGACAGGATTTCTACAGCGCTGCGCGCTACTGTGCGCAAGCCGTCAAAGCGGGTATGAAGCCCGAAGAAGACAGTCTTATTTTCCGGATTGACAGTCTGTCTTCCGGAGGAGTGCGAGTGGGGATCCAAAGGCTGGCAACGGAGGACAAGAAGAACGACGCGCTGCGGTACGGTCTGGAGCAGATGGAGAAATCAGCCGTCAGGAGTCAGCCGTCAGAAGTCAGAAGTCAGCCATCAGCCGTCAGCAGTCAGAAATCAGATGTCAGCCATCAGCAGGCAGAGGAGGACAGTATCATTGCCGAGATCCCCTTTCTGAACCAGACAGAGCGGCTGGAGATGAAAGGCAAGATCAACGGTCTGCCCATCCGTTTGAGCGTGGACACGACCGCCACAGAGAGTTCCATATCCGGCGTAGAGACGATGTTCATGCTCAAAAACGAATATATCTCCAAAGCCGACATACACGACAACAACACCGCCGTAATGATCAAGCGGCTGGAGATAGGCGAGTCCGTCGTGCTGAACGACATCACCCTGCAACACAGAGCGACCCAGGAGCAATCCGTCATCCTTTGCATGGGCGATCTGGAGCGGCTGGGACGTATCCGGATTGATGACAAGAAAAGAATGTTGGTCATTTATAAATAAGATATCAGAATGAAAAGAACTATTATCTGGCTTCTCCTTATATGCCTGTCAGCGGGTGCGATGGCGGTCAACACCAAGGAGAGCTATAACATGAAGCGTGCGCTGGAAGCGGCTCAAAGCGGAGAGAGCGAGACCGCCATCCGGTTCCTGTCAAAGGAGTTGGACGAAAACCCCACCAACGGATATGCGCACATGTGGGTAGCGATACTATGCACCCGCAACAACAGTGTCGAGTGGGCGTTCCAATATGCCCAGTCCGCCATCAAATACCTGCCGAAAAAGGAATACGAAGGGCGTAGCGACATGAACATTCTGCTATCCGAGATCTATCTGGACTCCAAGGATACAGCGCGCGCTATCACATATTTGGAGCAAGCGCAGAAAGAACTGCCCAAAGCCGAACATCCGTACCGAGTGCTGGTACGCCTGAACTCCAAGCGGGGAGACAAAGCGAAAGCGCTGCACTACGCCGAGATGGCGCTCAAGAACCAGCCGAAGAGCATCGATGCGCAACTCCTGCTGACCGATGCGCTGGAGGAAAACGGGCAATACGAGGAGGCGCTCAAGCATTGCAACCAAGCGCTGGAGATGGCGGAACCGCAAAGCAAAGACAAAAGCCGCGTCTTCGCCAAACGGGCTTTGCTTCTGATCGACATGAAGCAACCGTCCGAAGCGCTGGCGGATCTGATGCGCTCCACGCGTATCGACATTTGGGATGTGTCGGAAGATATAGTGGAGCAACTGCACGACACCATTCCGGACGAAGTGCTGGACACGGTTCTCGCGGCGCATGAGAAAGAGCCGGAGCAGCTATACTGGAAGATCTATCTGTACGATCTCTACCGCTATCGAAAAGAATACACCAAGGCGGCACAAATGGGATTCGCTATCCTGCCGCAACACAACGGAAGCCATATCGTCCATCATATCGCTTCGCTGTTAGAATACCATATCGGCGATCCCGAGTTAGCGGAGCGGATGTTGGTCAAGCAACTGGGAGTGGACTCCACTTCCGCCTCCACGTACGTCCGTCTGGAGGAGCTATACGCCGAGACAGGGCGCTACAGAGAGGCGTTCGAGATGGCGGACAAAGCGCTCTCGTTCAATCCCAAAGACGGAGAGAAAGCCTCAGCCTATCAGTTACGGGGACGAATATACCAGATTCAGCATAATTATCCGAAAGCCATCGATGACTTTCTGGCAGGCATGATCGCCGATCCTCGGGACTATGAGTTCTGGTTCCGCATCGGGCGTCTGTACGGCGAGATGAACGACACGGTCAAGCAGGAGCAGGCGTTTGAGCAAGGCCGCATGGCGTTTGCCGCGGCGGGCAAGGAGCTGACGGCGGAAGCCTATGTAGCGATGGGCGACAGCGCGAAAGCCTATGAGGCAGCGCAGAAGATGATAGAGAAAGAGGATTCCGAGGAGCAGCACTACAACGCCGCCTGTGTCTATGCGCAGATAGGCGCTCCGAAAGAAGCGTTGTTCCACCTCAGGAAAGCCTTCGAGAACGGGTTCCGCAATTTCTATCACGTCGCCTGGGATATGGATCTCGACAGCCTGCGGGAGATGCAAGAATTCAAAGATATGGTGAACGAATTCAAACAACTCACCGAGCAGGAGAAACAAGCACTCCGGGCTACACTTGATCTGGAATTGAATTATTAATCCTGAAACAGAACGAACGATGAAAAAGTTATTCTTCACACTACTCATAGCGCTCTGCGCACAAGCGATCATTGCCGATTCCGGAGACTCCTATTATTTCCAGCGCGCGGAGGAAGCCTATTCCAAAAAAGACTACGACCTCTGCCTGCACTATTGCCAGGAAGGGGTGAAAGCGAATCCGAAAGACGGCAAATGCTGGGCGGTCATAGCAGAGATTCACTCCAAACGCCAGTCGGGGCGATACGGAGAAGCATTGCAAGCCGCAGAGAAAGCACTTGAGGTACTGCCCAAGAAAGATCTCCGGTGGCGGTCATTCGTACATGCCATACAAGGAGATGTGTTCTATAAGATAAGCGATTTCGCCGCCTCGAAAGAAGCGTATCTGGCAGCGCTGAGCATGGAGCCGGAGAACACCACTTACCTCTACGATGTAGCCGACGTATGCGCTGCTTTGGGCGAATACGACGAGGCGATCCGATACTACAACCGCTATCTGGAGATCCAGCCGAGCACCGTCTATATCTACGGCGAAATGGCGTATGCATACTACAAAGCCGGCAACAAAGCAGAAGCACAACGATACTGCGACCTTGCCAACACACTCGGTTCGGGAGAGAACAACACCGCCCACCGGGTACTGTCACGCATGGCGGTTGACAAGAGCGACTATGTCAACGCTTGCCGCGAGGTAGCCAGAGCTATGTTC
Organism: Paludibacteraceae bacterium; assembly: GCA_017464475.1. Classification (GTDB taxonomy): domain Bacteria; phylum Bacteroidota; class Bacteroidia; order Bacteroidales; family Paludibacteraceae; genus Colicola. The sequence goes on along the minus strand of JAFTZQ010000005.1, from coordinate 141,232 downwards.
ATCAGCAAGACATGGCATCAAGAAGCCGACACACTCGTTGAGTTATGTCCGGATCTGCTGGCAGCCGCCATCCGCACCGAAGTAGCCAAAGCGCCGACGGATGTGGAAACCAATGCGACTGCCGCCTACTGCACCTTCACCATGCACCGCTATTTTGACGCACTCTATTATCTCCATCGCAAAGCGGAACAGAGCGACGCGCCGCAGGAGGTCTATCCCGAAATCGCTGCCGTGTACGAAGATATAGAAGCACTCGACGAGGCGGAGAAATACTACACCATGGCGCTCAAAACAGACTCGGCAGAACACATGTTGAGGGGAATGGCACAAGTGGCACGCGAACGCGGAGAGTTCCAAGAGGCAATCAAATACCTCCGCAGAGCATTGCAAGAGACTCCAACCGAAGGCAAATTATACTACCTCATTGCCCGCAATTTGTACGAAGCCGGACTCTTTGACGAGACGCTGCAGACGCTGGACACAGCCCGCGTGCTGATAGAGGATGAAGAATGGCTGATTTCCCTCTATACGATCCGCGCAGAGGTGTTCGAAGCGCGAGGTGAACAAGAGAAAATGCAGCAAGAGTTGGCGGCAGCGCAAAAGATGCGCAAAGCGGACGACAAACGGGATGAGTTCTACCGCATTGACGCACTCTCAGGCGACACGGCGGCGCTGACCCGTCATGCACAAGCATTAGAGAAAGACCCCAAAGCACAGTCCAAAGGCGGCTGGGGCGCTCTCGCGCAGGCGTACGCGATCCTTAAAGATAAAGACCGTACCATAGAGGCTCTCCGCCGCAATCAGGAAGCACATAACTATAACATACGGGTCGTTCAGGTTCTGCGGCGCTATGCCTTCCTGAAGGACGATCCGGACTTCAAAGCGCTGGTTGCCAAATACGAAAACCTCTTATCGGAGCACCTGACGGAGCTGAATGAGCGCTTAGGATCACGCGACACGCTGCAGAACAAGATAGCCGAGCTGCCCTTCACCCGGCAAGGAGGAGTCAACCGCGTCAAATGTACCATCAACGGACTACCGCTCTATTTCGTATTCGACACCGGAGCGGCTGACGTCTCTATATCCAGCGTGGAAGCCAATTTTATGCTCAAGAACGGCTACCTGACCAACGCCGATTTCATGGGCAAACAGAACTACGTCACAGCAACAGGCGAGATCCACGAAGGTACCATCATCAACCTCCGCGAAGTGCGTGTCGGAGACGTCGTGCTGCGCGACATCAAAGCTTCTGTCATCAAAAACCAGTCCGCTCCGCTCCTGCTCGGACAGAGTTGCTTCAGACGATTCGGAACTGTCGAAGTGGACAATAAAGCACAAGTAATCCGCCTAATAGCGAAATAAATAATAAAATCTATGAGTTTGCAATGTGGAATAGTGGGACTGCCGAATGTCGGCAAGAGTACCCTCTTTAACTGTCTTAGTAACGCGAAGGCGCAGAGCGCCAATTTTCCTTTCTGCACGATCGAGCCGAACGTAGGAGTGATCACCGTGCCGGACGAGCGGCTTATCAAACTCGGTGAGCTCTGCCACCCCGAGCGCGGCGTCATTCCGACCACCGTCGAGATCGTGGATATAGCCGGTCTGGTCAAAGGTGCCAGCAAGGGCGAAGGACTGGGAAACAAGTTCCTCGCCAACATCCGCGAAACGGACGCTATCATTCATGTGCTGCGCTGCTTCGACGACGAGAACGTCGTGCACGTGGACGGATCGGTCAACCCTGTGCGCGACAAAGAGATCATTGACGCCGAGCTCCAGCTGAAGGATCTGGAGACCGTTGAGAGCCGCATTCAGAAATGCGAGAAAGCCGCCAAAGCCGGAGGTGACAAGTTCGCCAAGCTGCAATTAGAGGTGCTCGCCAAGTACCGCGAAGCGCTCTCGCAGGGAAAGAACGCACGCACCGTGGAGCTGGAGAACAAAGAGCAGGAAGCCGCTGCCAAAGACCTCTTCCTGCTGACCAACAAACCCGTTATGTACGTCTGCAACGTCGATGAAAGCTCTGCCGTCACCGGCAACGCATACGTGGAGCAAGTGCGCGAAGCGGTCAAAGATGAAGACGCGCAGGTGCTCGTCCTTGCCGCGAAGATTGAGAGCGAGATAGCCGAGCTGGAGAGCTACGAGGAGCGCCAGATGTTCCTCGAAGAGATCGGGCTGCAGGAATCCGGCGTGAACCGGCTCATCAAAGCCGCATACGCGCTGCTGAAGCTGCGCACGTTCCTCACCGCCGGAAGCGATGAAGTGCGCGCATGGACGTTCCGCGAGGGCATGAAAGCACCGCAGTGCGCCGGAGTCATTCACACCGATTTCGAGCGCGGGTTCATACGCGCGGAAGTGATCAAATACGAAGATTTCATCGCTCTCGGAGGCGAAGCGCAATGCCGCGCTGCCGGCAAACTCGGCATCGAAGGCAAAGACTACCTCGTCCAAGACGGCGACATCATGCATTTTTTGTTTAATGTATAAGTTTAAGGATTTGAAGATTTGAGAATTTGAAAATTTGAAAATTGACATTAGTAGTGTTGCGATAATTCTTAAAAAACATTTTCAATAGTAACTTTAATCTTCAAATCATCAAATCATCAAATAATCAAATAATCAAATGATAGAGAGTTTATTATCTTACGGCTGGTGGGTGGCGGTGATACTAATCATCGTCGGCTTCATCGCCTTAGTTAAAGGCGCCGACTGGCTGGTGGACGGCGCTTCGGCTGTCGCCAAACGCTCCGGCGTGAGTGACTTGGTCATCGGGCTGACCGTCGTTGCCTTCGGCACTTCGATGCCGGAGTTTGTGGTCAATATGGTGTCCGTAGGACACGGCACGACCGAGTTGGCGATCACTAATATCCTGGGTTCGAATATCATCAACACCTTTGTCATCCTCGGTTTGACGGCTCTGGTCTATCCGATTGCTTCTCGCAGAAGCACACGCAATTTCGACATTCCGATGTCATTTTTGGGCTGCGTAGGCGTCTATTATGCCGCCACGCTGCCGCATGTATTAGGCAGAACGACCGCTTGCATCGACCGCTACTGCGGGGCCGCCTTGTTAGTATTCTTCATCTATTTTCTCTATACCACTTTCCGCAACGCACGGGCACACCAAGGCGAGACGATCGAGGAAGAGCATAGCCCTGCGTCCGCTCAAGGAGGGGAAACAACGCTCGGCAAAGCAATCCTGTTAATCCTTGCAGGTCTGGCAGGACTGGTCATCGGAGGGGAGCTGATCGTTGACAGCGCCGTGGACATAGCTACACGGCTTGGCGTGAGTGAAGCGGTAATAGGTCTGACGGTTGTGGCGCTGGGAACCTCCCTGCCGGAACTGGCTACTTCGGTCATGGCGGCATTCAAGAAAAACTGCGATCTCGCTATCGGAAACGTCATCGGCAGTAACATCTTCAATATCTTCTTTATCTTAGGAACCAGCGCGCTAATACGCCCGCTGCCGGCTTATAGAGGTCTGGAGATTGATGCCTTTATGGCGGCACTGGGCAGTCTGATTATCTGGCTCGCGCTGAAAAGCAGAAGAGAGCACAAAATAGGACGCATCACCGGCATCATTCTGCTGATCGTCTATGCAGGGTACCTTGCCTATCGGCTGATGTACAATGTACAATGAACAATGTACAATGTACAAAGCGTCCTAGTGGCTTTGGTGCAAACTTAAGAGTCCGTACGGATCTTAAAACGTTGTACAAAACTCCGTAAGCCCTTTGTGAATTGTTAATTGTGAATTGATAATTGATTAAAGAGCCTTCGCTCTTTATCAAAGAGCCAGCCCCATTTATTGAAATAGCGGCACATGTTTCGGATATGAATCCGGAGCATGTGTTTATTTTTATAGGAAGAGCGCGCGTGCGCGTGGACGATCGTCCATGCGGGATAATAGAGCGTGAGGTAATGGCGATGGATCGTGCGTGTCAAATCTATATCCTCCGGATACATGAAATAGCGTTCGTCAAACAGCCCTGCTTCTACTGCCGCCTTGGTCCGCAGCAACATAAAACAACCGCTCAAATACGGCGCATTCACCGGACGTTCCAGATCCAGATCCCGTAACTCATACCGCTTATTGCGCTTCGCTATCATCCATGCCGGCAGAAAACGGCGACCAAACACATCCATGGGCGAAGGAAGACGTTTGGCAAGATACTGCTGCGTGCCATCCGGACTAAGCACTTTCGGCATCAACTGTCCCACCTGCGGGTGCGCCAACATCCAGTCGTGCATGGCATCAATATCCTCCGCCTTCACGCGGATGTCGCTGTTCATCACCAGATGCAACTCCGTCTTGTAGTACGCGCTCTCGCGCAGCGCCACATTGTGCGCGCGTCCATAGCCCATGTTCTCACCCATCGCCATATACCGCAACTTGTCGGTGCCGAACTGTCTGGCGAGTGTCTCTTTCTGCTGGGCGGTCTCCGACTTCCGGTACTCCGGCTCGGTATTGTCCAGCAGGTAGATCTTCCTCAGGTTCTTCACCCGCAGCAACTCCTTCACAAGAGGCAGCACCTCCTCTTCCCAAGCCGGACGATATAAAACGATAGAAATATTGAGCATAATTGAGAGTTGAGAATTGAGAAATAATCGTGCCCCTTGGGGGCTAAGAATTGAGAATTATGATTTCCTCAGGAATTGGCGGATTTTGCGCAACTGCTTGCAGGCAACAGTGAGGAGACCGGCACCGACATGATTTTTCTTCAGCACAAAATAGTCCTCTTGCGTCTTGCTCAGGCGCGCTTTGGCATCGCGGTTGCTGGCTCCGCCTGTCTCCATCGACACCAGCACCTGCGGAATATAATGGGTCTTATACCCGGCGGTAAAGATCCTTAAAATCATGTCATAGTCCGCCGAGATACGGAACCACGAATCGTATTCGCCCACCTGCTCATAGACTTCGCGACGCACATAGAGCGTGGGGTGCGGCGGCATCCAGCCGAACTTCAGACTCGATGGTTTGAACGCATTGCTCCGCCAGCGGCGTGTCACTTTGTCTCCGTTGCAGTACTGCAAATCGCCATATACCACATCCGCCTTGGAGGACTCAAAAGCCGCTGCGATTTGTCCGATGGAATCGGGAGAATAGAGCACATCGTCGGAGTGCAGAAATCCAATCACATCACCCGTCGCCATCCGGATGCCTTTGTTTAACGCATCGTAAATACCTCCGTCCGGCTCCGAGACCCAACGCACCTTTGGTGAGTTGGAATTTGAAGATTTGAGAATTTGAAGATTTGAAGATTGAGCATAGGCTTTGATGAGTTCCACCGTGCCGTCGGTGGAAGCGCCATCGACGATGATATGCTCGATGTCGCCATACGTCTGGCTCCGCACACTCTCCAATGCCCGCGGAAGCGTCTTCGCCGAATTATAGGTGATGGTAATAATAGAGATTTTCATATACTTGTTTGACTTGTTCATAATTGGTATCCCAGGAGAACCGGCGCGCGTTCCTAAACCCTGCCTCTATAATAGCCTGTGCAGAGCGCGACTGCAGCTGCTTCACTATATCCGCCATTTCAGCCGCCATACGCGCCGGTGTGTCGTGCTTCACCACCAGTCCTTGCTCTCCGATCACTTCGGGGATCGACGAAGCGTTTTGCGCAATAACAGGACACCCTGCTTTTTGTGCCTCCACGACCGGCAGACCAAAACCTTCGTAGTCAGAGGGATAGAGCAGACAGAGTGCTTCGTTATAGAGTTGATTCAGTTCAGCACGCGTGACACGTGAAGCCGTGACTAACTCCAGCCCCGTCAAGCGCGCCACTTCTTGCGCCACGTTGTAGCGTTTGTAGTCCACTTGCGTGTTTCCCACATAGAGCAGATAGCCCTTCTTTTCTACCGATGGAATCGGGAAAAACTCATCGCTCACACCATTGTAAACAACCCGTATCTGTTCCTCTTTCACCCACGGATAGAAACGCAGCAGATCGCGCTTGGTGTTCTCGCTGATACATATAACCGCCTCGCTATGCCGCAAGGCGCGCTCCTCTTCCCAGCAATGAACCGCTTTCGGCAACCCTTTGCGATAGAAATGGTACGTCAAGTCATGCACGGTCGTGACATTATGCACCCCCTCTTGCGGCAGGACACGGAAATAAGAGGAATGAAAGATAGCGGGTGCCTCTGCCTTGTAAGCAGGAACGCGGTACCGCTCCATGAATCGGGGAACCATTTGCTCCTTGTAGTCCAACTCCGTCAAGCGCAGCGCGACGTCAGCGCGAGCTCGGCGCAAGTGTTCACTCCAAACAGTAGAGATTCCTCCATTTCGTTGGAGCATAAATATAATATTGTCAAGAACAATATTCATTATTCTTTATTCATTATTCATTACTTTCTCCCATTGTGGCATGATTGCTGCTTCGCTGTATGTCGCTTGCGCAAAAGCCTGCGCTTTGGTGGCACGCGCCGCCGCTTCGTCCGGATGGGCAAGGGTGTCAATTATTTGCTGTGTCAATTTTTCCACATTGCCGTTCTCCACCAGCCATCCTCTGCCGTCTGCTAATAGTTCAGCCGGTCCTTGCGGGCAGTCGAAAGCAACGCAAGGAGTGCCGCTCCACATGGCTTCTATGAGGGCTAAGGGCAGTCCTTCGTAGCGCGAGGAGAGGACGAAGAGCGAAGCGGCTGCGTACTCTTTCGCCATGTCTGCTGCCCTTCCGGCGAGCGTCACATGCTGCAAATGCAGGTTCTCTATCTGCGCTTCTAATTCTGCGCGCTTGGGTCCTTCGCCCACGATGCGGAGCGTGTATTCGGGATAGTGTTTCTCTATCGGCTGCCATGCTTCTAACAGCAGGTCAAACCCTTTCTGCTCGTGCAGCCGTCCAACCGCCAGCACGGTCTTATGACGCGGTAATTGAGTAATCTTCATTCCATCCAAAGCGCACGGATTAGGGATCACCGTTACGTTTCGGCAACCGGCTTTCTCCCAGGCTTCTTTGTCTGCTTCGGTCAGTACCACCAGCCGCTCCAACGGCTTTACTGCCCGCACTAACTGCCGCGTACGGATACGTCCCAGTAACGACCAGAAGAGACTTTTATGGTTCGCCTCTATCAGCTGCCGCCGCTGGTCCATGGCAAAGTGCATCTCGGCTATCGTGCGGCAAGGCAGTTTGTGCAGAAAAGCTATCTCTTTGCCTCCCAGCGAGATACAGAGTTCTATCTTATGCGCACGTATGTAGTCGGCAAGGCATGCTTTGTATAGCCACATACGATCCATGTGACTCCACCATTTAGCCGGCAGCGGTTTGTTATAGTCGGCATTAAAATTCACCGGAAGAATTATCGCCTTCACCCGCTCGTCCAGCGGAAACCATATCTTCTTTTCCCCTTCGGGCGCCGGCTCTGTGGTCAGAATGGTGATTTCATGGGACGTGTGTGCAGCCAGCCAGTTCACTTTCTGGGTCAGTACGCGCTCCATGCCGCCGGAGTTATACAGATGCGGGATGCAATAGAGTATTCTCATGGCTGCACCTCCTTCTTTTTGCCGATGGAACCGAGCCAATGGACTATTTGGGTCTGATGGGTGGTGATAGTCATTACGAAGAGCAGAAGCAGCAGACTCCACGTCACGAGCCGCGGGTCAAAGAGCAGCGGAGCACGCGGATAGATGAGGGCGTGACCTACCAAGAGGAACGACATCAGATACCAATAGACGCTGCTCTTGGCGCGGTAGAAACTCTCCTTTACCCATAGTCCGATCAGGAACATAGCAACCGCTGTGCCTATGGCTCCGAACGAACGGTACGCTTCGCCGATCATGTTCGTTCCTGTTCCCCATTCTGCGTCCGGACCCAACATCAGGTACGACGGCAGGTCACCGCCATGCAACATCTGCGCCGGCACATCGGAATGGGCTACTATATATCCTCCCAAACCGGGTATCGGCGAAGCGATATCCAGGGTCATACCTTGAAACCAAGTCAGCTCATTCCGTTGCGCCCAGCCGAAGAGGGAGAAGAGATTGACATCATTAATGATCAGATCTTCGTATATATCCCAGAACTCCTCCAACTTGGTATGCGCCAGTTTGGCTTGCCATGCGGCGGGGTCTAATCCTTCGGTACGAAGCGTCATGACAAGGAAGAGCGCCACCGAACCACCGGCTACCAGCGTCAGCACGTGCCACCATTTGAGGTGATAGACATACATACTGAAGCTGACTATCAGAATCAGCGCCAGGCTGACTGCCAACTGACGGCTGCCGGTAGAGAGGAGCAACAACATGAACATAGCTATTACCGCCATATAGAACCACCATTTCTGTTTCGGCAGGCGGAAGATGAAGATCGCCATGAAATAGCAGCCGATAGTGAAGATATTATTGAAATAACTGTAAATCCCCACATCGCGGAGGTTCGCTCCGTCGGCATAAACGCTCTGGAGCGCAGCCAGACCGCCGGTAGCGACAAAGAGCACCCAAGCGACGATTGTAATACCGAAGAACCATATATACTGCCTCATGGAGATGGTGAACGTCGGTTGGTCCGGCTCTTCGCGGTTCAGTTGCAGAATCCGCGTCGCGCCCAGCATATACCACGCATAGCCGAAATAAGCGAGCGCGGTCGCCCGCGTGACGTAATTATCATTGAACGGGAACGAGAAGAACGACCAGTAGATGCGGTCCGGATCGGGCGCATAGAAGACCGGATAAACAAAGTTGACGAGGAAAAAAGAGAGCGCAAAGAAGAACTCAAATCCCAGCCAGTTCTTGCGTCTGTTGGTGGCAAAGAAGAGCACATTCTGCGCAATAAAGCACGCCATGAGCGTCACGCTGTAGTCGTAACTGTAGGTCCACGGCGCTTGGATATAGAGCACCGTAGCGGCGATGGCAAAGGCAATATTGAGCAGGTACGTCAGCATTTCTCTTTAGCTCTATGGAGCAGGTAAAACAAGAATGCCATCCGTCCGAATTCGGGTTCTTCATGCCAAGCCGCGAGAGCATTCAATTGCCCTTCGGGCGAAACGGTAGCCCGGTGCATGGCTTTCCAATGGTAACCGCAGATCACATTCCGCTCATGGGCTGTCAAAGACAGTTGCGGAGCTACCAGACGGTATATCTCATGGTCCTGCACGATATTCAGACCTTGGTACTCCGCTCCGCCAGACACTTTATGGGTATGTTGCCGGAAGTTATTGAACGTCTGTGGGCAGTATGCCACACGTCCCTGTAAAGCCATACGGATCCAGAAAAGGCGATCCCCGGAGGCAGTGAATTGTGCCACTTCGGACATATCTACCTTCTCTGCCGCTGTGCGACGGAAGACGACGGCGGAAGCGTTGCATATATGCGTGTAACCCAAGAGGTACCCCCGCACGAACCTATCGCCCTCCATAGCCCACGTACGTTTCCATATCGGGTCGCGTTTGCGGGAGATCGTTTTGCCTTCGCTGTCGATCCACCGGCTGTGGCAGAAAGCGAGTACGGCATTCTCCAGCTCCATGGCATTTACCAAACGGCTCAACAGAGTCGGCTCGGCTACGTCGTCGCTCTCCGCGATCCAAACATACTCACCCGTAGCCTCCTTCAACCCACGCTCCCATTGGAGGAACGTATTGCCGGAGTTGGAGTCGTTAACGATGAACTTCTTGATCCTCGGATCGCTCTCGTACGTCCGCAACACAGCCGCGCTCTCGTCCGTAGAAGCATCATCCAGCAGGATCACTTCAAAATCCGGGTAGTCCTGCGCAAGAATACTCTCCATACGCTCCTTCAGATACGGCGCATGGTTATAGTTAGGCATTATGACACTTACTTTCGGCATAGTCGGGCTCCTTTCATAAGAACATTTAAGTGTGCAAAGATACTGCTTTTTTTGCATATACACAATTTTTTTTGCATAATTCAAATATTTTAAGTAATTTTGCAGCAAATTTGATATGTTTATGGTTATCAGGATCCTGAATAATACGCATTGGGGAGCATGGCTCCGTTTCCTGCTGGTGGTCGGTCTGCTTGGTGCCAAATGCTTTTTGTTTGACGCAATAGTGGATACCGGCTTGTACGTCTCTCCTGCCCATACTTATTTCAAATGGGCGGCGGCGGTCATTCTGGCGCTTACCGTGATGTGGACTCCCAAACGATGGCCGGTGTTTGTGCTGCTGGGCGTAACCGACCTTTGGATCATAGCGCAGATCATTTACTACCGCGTCAATCATCTTTTTATGACGTGGCACCTCTTTACGCTGGCGGGCAACATGGAGGGGTTCTGGTCCAGCATCATCCCTTATTGCGACGCTTCATTGCTCTTGTTTCCGCTCCTTACTTGCGTCGCAGCGGTATGTTTTCTGTGGAAATCCGCTCCATTCCGGTGGTGGGAAACGCTCATTGCCCTCATTGCCGGCGTTATGTTAAGCTTTACCGGCTCGTTCCTCCGGTGGCACTATCACAAGCCCTATATCAACGGCGCTCCTTTCACGTGGGAGTGGATCAATCCGTGCTCTATTCCGCAGGCTTTCTTTGTGGACGTGAGCGAGAGCGAGCGCAAAGCGACGCATTATATCCACCATCGTTCAATCCTCGCCTATCCTCTCTACATGGCGGCAGATTGCATCCGGTATTATGCCGAGAGGAACCAGCCTGCCGAGTTGAACGAGGCAGAGCGCGCCGAGCTCGCCAAACTCATCACGCCGCAGCTACCTCCGGCGGAGCCGCAAGGACATCTGGTGATTCTGCTGTTGGAGAGTTTCGAATCGTGGGTGTTGGACGCAGTGGACAGGAACGGTGAGCCGATCTGTCCGGCGATGAAAGAATATATCTCGTCCCACCCGGTGCTCTATGCCCGCGATCTGCTGACCCAGATCCAATACGGGATGTCCGGCGACGGGCAGCTGATCGTCAATACCGGGCTTTACCCGACGCACGAAGGGATTGCGTGCATCGACTATGACTACTGCACATACCCCAATATCGCGCATTTCTACCCCCGCAGCGCGATCGTCAACCCCTGCCGCAACGTGTGGAACCAACGCCGGATGACGACGGTCTATGGCTATCAGGAACTGATCGAACCCGACACAGACTACCGTTTCGCTTGGACCGACAGCATCGTCATGGACCGGATGATACAGACGCTGGACACGGCGGGCGCGCCCTGTTGCCTCATGGGCATTTCCATCAACGGACACCTGCCTTTCGATAGTCGTCAGGATCCTATTGAGTTGCCGGACTCGATTCCCGCTATCATTCAGAGTTACCTCAAAACAGCGCATTATACCGATCGCCAGATAGGACGTTTCCTGGCATGGGCAGACACGGCGAAAGCGATGCAAAACAGCACGATTGCCATCACCGGCGACCACCGTATTTTCACGTATGACATGAGCGAAGAAGTGCGGGATTACGGCGTGCGTGCGAACCTGCCTTTCGGTACCGCTCAAGCCGGATGTCCGTTCATTTTGATTACACCGGAGGTGGACACCCCTATCACGATCGCCCATGCCAAACAGGGAGATATATTTCCCACTCTGCTGCACGCCGTGGGTCAGTCGCACTATTTCTGGAAAGGCGTGGGGCATGACTTGATCGCGCAGCCCTATGACGCGGACGATAACCATGCACTCCGGCGCTCACTCTCCGACAAGCTGATTCGGATGAATTGGTTCGAATCCCCCGATCTGCCGCACTATATCGCGCACGCCGGAGGCAGCGTCTATCGGTATATGTATTCCAACAGTCTGGAGGCAGTCCGCAGCAGGCTGATAGGAGGGAGAGCTCCAACCCGACCTCCCCATAGAGGGAGGAGAGAAGGAGGCGGAAAGGGGGAAATGACAAAAAAGTGCGCAAAAACTTGTGTAATACAAATAAATTGAGTAATTTTGCGGCCTTATTAAGTTAAAAAATGAGTTTGGACAAGAAAATACCGCTTCCTCCGCGCAACAGGCGCATGGATATACTTCGCGCCATTGCGATAATGCTGGTCGTCTTGGGGCACAATTTCCCGCACCCGGGGTTTACATGGTTTGACGTCTATTTCCCGATGGCGCCGTACAGACTGGCTATTTTTCTGTTTGCTAGCGGATATTTCTTCCGGGATCTGACGTGGGAGAAGTACCCGTCTTTTCTATGGAAGAAGACAAAAGGGCTTGCTTTGCCTTTACTGGGCTGGAATATCGTATATGCTGGGATCGTGTCGCTTCTGGTATGGCGGAATGTGGTGGATTATTTGCCTTCTCTCGGTACTATATGGTCATTCAATTCCTTGCTGGTCGAGCCGTTTGTCACCGGCCATCAATACACACTGAATCTGGCTACATGGTTTGTGGGCATGCTCTATCCCGCTTTACTGCTGTATGGGGTGCTGAATATTGTGCTGCGCCGGGTGAACGATCATGTGATGTTAGGGGTGTATCTGCTGCTGGCGATAGCGGGACTGCGTTTCGCCTCTCTGGCGCAGATGTCGCATTATTGGTATCTGCCGCTGCATGTCAGTTACGCGCTCTTCTTCATCCATTTCGGCAAATATTATAGAAAGTATATAGAGCCATATATAGAGAGGCTGAGTTCATGGATTCTTATTCCGGCATGCCTTCTGGTTTCGTATCTCGTAGTACACATAGGCGGGGAAGTACCTTATTCGCTGGCATGGATGAATTACGGAGGGTGGGTTATTACGCCGCTACTGATGGCGATAGCGGGTATCTTACTGTGGGTTCGGATAGCCGGGATCATTGAGCGGTATGTTGTTCCGAACGGGATAGAGAAAGCCGTGAGCGAATCCACATGGGATATTATGACCCACCATCTGCTGGTCAAACTGGCGGTCGGATGGGTACTGATCCATTGGAGCATAGAGCCGGAGTTGACGGTAGCGTTCCGTTCTTCTATATGGTTCATGCCGACAAGGCTTGATTTCTGGGCGCTGGTCGGATTGGAGGTCGTGCTACCCGTTGCATGGCATTACTTGTTCGGCTATTTCAAGGATAAAATAGGGATTAAACTATAATAAAAAAGCCCGAAACGAATGTTCCGGGTTTCTTTTTGACAGCTGATGGCTGATTTCTGATGGCTTTTTAAGCCTCAGCTTCTTCAGCAGGAGCCTCGCCTTTAGCCTCTGCCTCAGCGGCAGCAGCTTCCTGTGCAGCCTCTTGAGCGGCAGCAGCGAGAGCAGCGTCAGCAGCGGCACGCTTCTCAGCGATAGCAGCGGCTTTCGCCTTGTTGGTCTCAATCTCCTGGTTGTGAAGAGCGCGAGCTGCAGCAGCTTTCTTGTCTGCCTCAGCCTGGCTGATCTTGCCATTCTTAGCATCTTTCTGGGCTTTCCAAGCCTCGAAGCGGCGCTGTGCCTCTTCCTCGCTGAAAGCACCCTTGGCTACACCGCCTTGCAAGTGTTTGCAGAGGAGTACGCCTTCGTTAGAAAGGATCGTACGTACGGTGTCTGTCGGCTGTGCTCCTACGCCTACCCAGTAGAGTGCGCGCTCAAAATTGAGGATCACGGTTGCAGGGTTGGTGTTCGGGTTGAACGAACCGAGACGTTCGATAAATTTGCCGTCACGCGGCGAGCGGCTGTCTGCTACTACGATGTGGTAGAAAGCATAGTCTTTGTGACCATAACGAGCCAAACGAATCTTTGTTGCCATTTGTTTGTTGTTGTTTATTGGGCGTTGAACTGCACGAGTTCGTGCCCGGGTTAATAATTAATGACGTGCTTTTACACGAAAAGCGGCGCAAAGGTACTGCTTTTTTTTGGAATACGCAAATTTTTGCGCATTTTTTTCAGATGTTCATTGCTTTTCGTCCGTTTTTCGTCGGAACATGGACGCGAATTCCTCCGGCAAAAGGATGTTCTCCACATCCATTGCATGGTAGAAAAGCGGTGCTATCTCCTCCGCTGTAAAACCGGCTATGCCGCAACCAATAGGGGTGACGAGGAAAGTGAGTTCAGGATGATTCTTGGCAAAAGCGATAAACTCCTTGACATAGGGTTCGATGGTATCTACCCCGCCCTGCATGGTAGGTATGGCATAACTCTGCCCCTGCAGACCGGTTCCCTGCCCCCATATAGCACCGAATTTCTCACAAGCGATATGCGCTGCGCCTCCGGCATGCGCACCTGCCAGATTACTGCCAAATACAAAAATCTCATTCGGCTTCAGTTCGGAAATCCATTCCGGTGTAAAGGGTCTGTTGTACATAGTATATTATTTATTAGACTATATCTGCTGAATTATTAGCTTGCTGTAGGATGATATATCAGTAAATATATTCGGAACTTTTACTATTGTGTTGCCCGACGGAGGTACATAGCGGCTTTCTCATCGGCTTCTTGGGCATAGCGAAGTTGGGTACGGTAATTATCCCATGCCTGTTGAGCATAGCGTTGCTGCGTTTTGGCATTATCCATGGCGTTACGGGCATAGCGTGTCTGGGTGTTGGCTCGATCTACATCGCCCCTCTTGGTGTAGTAGGCAGCCTCGCGTTGGTATCCTTCGGCTTTCTTGATGTAGTATTCCGCTTCGCGCTCGTAGCCTTTTGCCTTTTGCTCGTAGTATGCCGCCTCACGGCGATAGCCTTCGGCTTTTTTCTGGTAATACTCCGCTTCGGAGAGGTTGTCTGCAAAAAGGCACATCGCGCTTGTGCAGAGCAAAAGAAAAGTAAGTATTCGTTTCATGGTTGTTGTGTTTTAGTTACCAATTCGAGTGCAAAGGTAGTACTTTTTGTTTATATATGCAAATAAAAAGCGAAAAAAAGCGCCCCGAGGGACGCTTTTCCGTTTAGCCGTTGTTCGACTGGTCGTACTCCTGTCCGCAGACGCGCCAGAGGTAGGCACGCATGGTCTTGGCACCACCGGCGGTGTTTACCTGAGCAAGGAACGCCTGCTGGTCGGCAACGATCTTCGTCAGATCGGCGCGACGCGCGGTGACCATCTGGGCGACGGCTGCAAAACGCTCGCGGATCTTCAGCTCCTTGGTGGACGGTTGGGTGCTGCGCTTCGTCTTCGAACGCAGGTACAGACGGTTACAGTCCTGGCTCTCGGAAGGAGCAATACGGTGGGTACCCAACAGCATTTTTGCGCAAGAGTGTTGACCGCTCTTGCTCGGTTTGGCGAGTGCGCCCGACACATGGTCGATACCCGCACTCCATGTTACTTTTGCCATACTAGTTACGGTTTGGTTTAATGGTTGGTTAATAGTTGATCGGTTAATCAAAATCCGGTTTGACGTATTTCTGCGCCACGGTGTAGGCGAAGAGGGAAGTGTACTTCTTCTGCGCCTTGAAACCTGCCTCCAGCGTTGCGCGTTCTGACGGATCGGCAAGCGCCGTCTTGGCAGCCTGAACTGCCGCCTTCAATGCCGCTTGGGATTGTTTGTTTTTCGCGTGCTGAGCTTTGGAGGGATTGAGCAAGTCCACGCCTAACTGCTCTTTGCCGCACGGACAGCCCTTGAAATAGAGCGTCTCCGATTTGTTGAATTTGCCTCTTACGCGGGCAAACATGCCATGCAATGTGATTTTTGCCATGCCGATAGATAAGATTTTTAAAATTAATAATCGCCGAAATCAATAGACAGTTGTCCTTTCATTGTCCGTTCCAGAAAATCGAGGTGCCGCTGTGTACCGAACTGCGCGCCGAACGATACGCGGTTGGCTGCCTCTGCGGACGAAGGAACATGACCGGAACGATTGGGTCGCGCTTGCACGATATGCATCATACCGCCTCCACGAGAAGGGTAACGGCGGATATAGAAAGGGTCTGTTCCCATCAGAATGCCGCGCACCGAATCGATTCCTATGTCAAATTCCACTTTTGCCATCGCTACATCTTTTTGGAGGCGTCGTAGATCTCAATGGTCTTGGTCTGGATCACGACCGAGGAGTCGGCTTTCTGCCGGTACTCGGATTGGGTGGTGATGGTCCTTGTCACGTTGCAACTCACCATCACGATGCTTGTCAGAATGACAGCCATAATCAAAATCTTTCTCATTTGTATGTTGTTTTTTGAAATCCGGTGCAAAGATACAACAAAGGGGCACCTTTTTCCAAAAAAAGTGTCCCGATGTAGATAATTTTGCTATTCGTCGGTTGTCAGGTCATATCCTGCGTACTTGGATAGCGAGATTAATTCCTGGTGTGAGAGCCATTCTTTGCCGTCCCGCACCTTGCGTGCCGACAGGCATTTCATGCTCACGGCGTGGAATTTGGGATGTCTCCGCCAGCCGTACAAGAGGTTCTCAAACTCTTTTAATGTCACTACGTGTTTCACGCGGTGCGATAGTCTGAATCGCACCCGCGTTATGGATATTTGTTGCGCGTTCATTGTTCATTGGTTTGTCGTGGGAAGATGGTCGCGTGATGGTCATGTGCTTCCACCGCGTTGGCAACGGCGAGACCATCACGGGATCATCTTACGATCAACATTCAACCATCATTCTTTCATTCCCCCATTTCTTGTCTCCCACTCCTTTGCCAGCGACTCCGGCGTGATCGTCTTGCCTTGCCGGTGATACCTGTCGTATATCTTCCCAAGCGATCGGAAGAGCCGCTTCCGTGTAGCCGGATCTGTCGGCAAACGGTGTGCCTTGCGGATCATGGGAACGGCTTTGCAGATCAGTCCGAAACGGATCTGCTTCTCAATCGTCTCCGAAGACAGAGGACCCGTCTTGGGAAAGGTTGTGGTTTCGTACATGCAGCCTTTTTTCGTGACAATCAGGCGGCGGACACTGCCATCGGGAAGTCTCCTCTTGAAGAGCGTTCCGGACATGGACTTGATAAAATCAGGAAATTTTACTTTTACCATACGGTTGTTTTTAATTGGATTGTTTGACATATATTATTTGTTGCCCGGTCGGGTTTTCCATCTTCCACCCGTCCTGCTCCTCCGTCGTGCCGTACTTTTGGTAGTAGGCTTGGTAAGAGAGGGTTTGGTTGCGGTGTTTGCGAATCGTAGCCACTACCACATCCTCAATGGCAAAATACGGATTCGGGTTCACCCACTCGCCACGTTCTTTGGCATTGCGGATCGTTTCATAAATCCGCTGACACGTCGCCTCGTCATAGCCTGCCCATAGTTTTTCGCATCCCCTGCGACGCCGCTTGTACTCGCCTTGCGGATTGAGTAGAGACCAAATGGAATAAAATGAAATCATAAGTTAAAAATTTGAATTGAATTTAATTAAATATTTTTTTTGCCAAGCCAAGCCTTGCCTTTACTGACCTTTATGGCTTGGCATGGCTTGGCTTTTTCTTATTAATTTTCTTTTGCTTCTTTTCTTTTATCAGCTTTCTTTTTCAAAGCAAGCCTCCAACGATCTGCTTCGCTGTATGCTTTTATTCCCTTTCTTTTTCCCTATTCTTGGGGCCCCCGACGGACGCTAACGTAGCGCGTCCGGTGGGGAGAGGAGGAAGCGCGGTTACTTTCCGCAAACGTGTTTGCGAGTCGTAACAAGCAGCTTCCGACGACAAAGGTACTGCTTTTAGATTTGGCACCGGGGTAAAATTTTACCCTTTTTGTTAATAAAATACTTGATGTTGTCTTTGGAGCACAAAAAAACATCCGCTGTCACCTTGTACGGTGCTCGGAATTTGCGGTTGATAGATTGCTGATGAACCATTCGGATCAGTTCGTCGTGAAGATTCGTAAGATCGCACGTGAGTGTCAGGAACTGCTCGTCAGAGAGCGACCGGACGTAGCCCTTGGCTGCATCCAGTAAGAATAAATCCAATTCGGTGTACATTGTGTCTAATCGGCAGGAAAAACCGCGGACACCATGCCCTGCGGGCTCTGCCTATAGACATAAAAAAGCCCCGCGAAATCAATCGCGGGGCTATAATTAGTAAAAGAATGTTAATCACTTGTTTTTCCTACGTATTGACCTTTGGCATTGACGAGGATTCGCTCACCTCCGCAGGTGACCTCTACCTCAAAATGATTATCATCCACGACTCGTACCATATAGTATTTAGCCGGAATAATCACATTGCCGTCTATATCCATCACGCCACTCTCAGATCCTATATCGTATCGCCAGTATTTAGGTACAATAAACTGTCCCAATCTCCATCAAACACGCGGAGTATATTCTCTCCCCAATCATAGCACTTGCAATGCTCCAATTGAGCCATGTCTTCCAAATAATCGCCATTTAGTTTCATAGTAGTTGTATTTTAGTGTTTTATACTTTATAGAGCCAAGAAATAGGAATAATCTATCAAAGGGGCTATGATTTTGTTATTTTATTTTCCAGTATGCCATCGGGTGATTGTAGATATTCTTTATTATCTGTTCATCGTCAAACAATAATTCAGGGTGGTATTCTTTTGCGACAAAAGCATCAATAAACGCAGTTTCACTATCTGTCAAGTACAACAAATTTTCTATAAATAGAAGAACTTCTGTTTTTGCCAATTCAAAATCGAACGGATTGAAAGCCTGTTCGCTCCCAACAGCTACATCATAATACACCTGATGCGCCAAACCATGATACTCCATTGCGGCATGGTATGCGACAAAGGAAGAGGGTGTGATAGCAGATGCTACTTGGTATTTGTTTGCTTCCGGCAGGAGCGTGGCTATGTTATTGGCGCAATATAACCCCCGTCGTACTTTAGACACGTAGCCTTGATGTTGGTATCGCGCAAGAAGGGTTTGCGCGCTGCGCATAGAGCCCAACTGCTGCGCAAAGTCGGCTGGTGTATTTTGTTTCAAATTTTCCGCAAAGATACAACTTTTTATTGAAATATCAAAATAAATTTGAAACTTTTTACTATTGTGTTGCCCGACGGAGGTACATAGCGGCGTTCTCGTCGGCTTCTTGGGCATAGCGTGTCTGGGTTCGGTAGTTATCCCATGCCTGTTGAGCATAGCGTTGCTGCGTTTTGGCATTGTCCATGGCGTTACGGGCATAGCGAGTCTGGGTGTTGGCTCGATCTACATCGCCCCTCTTGCTATAATAAGCGGCTTCTCGCTGATAACCTTCCGCTTTCTTGATGTAGTATTCCGCTTCGCGCTCGTAGCCTTTTGCCTTTTGCTCGTAGTATGCCGCTTCACGGCGATAGCCTTCGGCTTTTCTCTGGTAATACTCCGCTTCGGAGAGGTTGTCTGCGAGAAGTACAGAGGTTATAATCAAAAGTAAGAATGTGTAGAGATATTTCACTGCAGTAAAAGTGTTGGTGTCGTTTTCAAAAATGTCTCAAATCTTCATTTGAGAAATGAAATACATTCAAATATAGCGTCTCGTCATCTTCTTTTAAATGAAACCACGGATTGTGAAATCGATTGAGATTTCGCACTACATGTATATCACGGGCTGGAGTATTCCCTTCAATGAGCAAAAATGCCTTCTTTCCCGTGCGTTTATTTACCGCCATGTCCGCTACCATTACTGCATGCCCATATCAGTTTTTCCTGCTACCTTACGATGAGGATAAACGAACACGTCTCCTATTTGCATATCTTTCAACTCTCTCGTTTTCAGACTCTTTCGCATTGACGTAGTGTTGCATCTTTCAAACACATTTCGCATAAATCGCTCAAAAGCCTTTCGGTCTGCTCCTCCTGTATAAGATATTGGCTCTCCGTTCAGGGCTGTAAAGCGTATCTTGTTGTATTGCTTTGTTTTATACAGGTACTCCGCTCTCATGCGCATGCACACATCGGCGCATTGTTCGTCATTGGACAACAACGGCATATCAACCACCGCTGCGGATAGCCAATGGTAGTTGGACGGCTTTGTGCTATTGTAGAGATTCACTTTCGTGCCACGTTTTTTTTACGGCAAGGAGCGTAACCACGCAGCATAACTCTCCTCTTTTGCCGGCACGCGGGTGTATCCTATTGGCAGAGGAATCTCTCCGATGGTCTTTGCATTATGAGGGTTGCTGTCTCTGTTGAGGTATATGAAATAATATCCTCCGGTGGCTACTATTCCCCCGATAACAGCAAGAACAGCTATTCCCCAACGAAGTAGTTTCTTTTGATTTTCGGTCATACCGGTGGTGCGATTATTTTTGCTATATCTCACCATCCGTTATCGTAAATGGATTGGTTGCGTTGTCTGTTCATCTCGTCTTCCATCCGCCGCATGCAATCCTCCGAGTAAATTCTATTCACCCCCCCAGTACTCTTTTAATAGGACTAAGAAAATTGTCGAATCGTACATCTGGTTGAGATATACACGGAATGATTTTTTTGTAGATTTCTTCGGTGGATAAATATATAACCAACCATCGTTTATTTGATATGTAAATTCGCCATCAACATAATCTTCTGCGACTTTTATGAAATTTGTACCAATTTGTACATCTTTCAATATAGAGGATCTGAATGATCTCGGTTCCAAGTAATAGAAAGTGGTATATCGTTTTTGGTTAAGTTCATGTATATGCCGCTCTAACGCAACAGGATACCATGCCTCCATAAGCGCCCATACTACATATCCGCCAAAATTATAATTTCCGGCCTCCTCATTTTCATTATGGTAAGTAGCACTAAATACCACTTTGTTATGTCGGTCCATGTCCAAAACTGAAATCAGGCACGATGTACCTGAATACATCGAATTTGTATAATTCCGTGTTCTCGCACAATTAATTGCAATAATATCATCAAATTTTATGATTTCTTCATATTCTTTGTTAAATTTTTTTTCGTATAAATAGAACCCTTTAGAATATATCAAAACCTTTAGATTTCTACGAGTAATATATTTGCGAGTTATATATAAAAGACTATATATAATAACAAGGATCCATCCTACAATAGGCAGTAATAACCAAAGAAGGAAAGTCCACTTGTATGGAGTATCTTTATCCGAATACCCCTTTATAAAATCACCCAATCCGAGATCCGGAATAGTAGTTGTCTCCGGCTTTATCAAATAAATGCTTTCGTCTGTTATTTCTTTCATACTTAGTAAATTATAGATTAAAATATAAGATTTTATAGATTAAAATATAAGATTATTAATGTAACTACTACTGCTATACTAATCCAAATCCACCATATATCAAGTAATGAAAATGGCCGTTGGATAATTGTAAGAGTTCTTTTTGTGCTTTTTTCCATTATTTCATTGTCTTCATAAAAATAGAGCTCTGTTTTTAATTCTTGATTATGAACATTTTTACTCACTGAAACCACAACTGACTTATCGGGGAAACATTTTAATTGTATCCAATCAGAATTTGACTTTTTCTCTACACAAAAATCTTTTGTTGTATTGACATAAACTATTTTTTGGCTCGCTTTATATGAAAATATTAACGTATCCTCTGATATGGAAAATTTTCTGTTACTATACACATCATATTTACCAGCAGTATCATTATCTGCCATAACAGATTTATTTTTAACATTTGAGTATCCTATTACACTATCCGCCAAAGGTCTATTCCATGGTTCAGGAGCGAGCATTTGTTCAACCAATGAACGTAACTCATCAGAAACAGGTTCTGTTATCTCCGGTATTTCTGCTCCGGCTTTTTGCATACTGCCTCCGAGTTCTCCAAAAGGCACATTGCCTGTTATCATTTCGTACACCATAGCACCGAAAGACCAGATGTCACTCGCTTTCGTTGGAGCCGGTTGTTTACTGAAACGTTCCGGTCCCATGTATGCCATAGTGCCTTCGGAAGTTGCTCCTCCTATAACACTCTTCCGAAGTGTACTGCGAGCCTTGGCAGAGATTCCAAAATCAGTTATTACGTAGTTGCCGTTGTCATCAAGTAGAATATTATCCGGTTTTATATCCTGGTGCACGATATCATTCTTATGTAGATAGGCAAGACCGCTTGCTACATCATGAATAAGTTTCCATATTTCATTTTCCGTCATCTTGCCGATGCGGTTAGAAATAGCTCCTTGCGCACAATATGGCATAATGAGATATGGCATACCCTCCCATACATCCACATGAGTAGGTTTGAGCAGACTGGAATGGTTAAGATTAAACACTCCTGCCAATTCGGCACTAAATTCCTTCAATCCGTCCGAATCCATTCCTTGCCCGGGGGCATACACTTTTACAGCAATTTCCAGATTCGTGTATGAATCTTTCGCAAGCCAAACCTCACTAAATCCTCCCCGTCCGAGCAAACGCTCTAATTGGTATCGATTGGCGAATAATATATTCTCCTTAAGTATCATATTCATGCAATATAATAGAGACCGATGCCTACTTTAATTTATTGAAGATATTCTGAACCCCTTCTTTTTTATATTTGGCTATAAGCTCTTTGAATGATTGTGTATTTCGAATAGCGTCCAAATCGCAATCTTCCTCAATATGTACGAAATTACGGTATCCAAGTTCTAAAGATTCTTTTAGGTACTTCAGAGCATCTTGCCCTCTATTCATTCGTGCATAAAGACAGGCAGCGTCATAATAGTTATCGGCATTGGGGGCTGTTTCCAATATCTTATTATTCCATTCAATCGCCTCATCATATTTGCCCATATACACAAGCGCATATTGACGACATGAATTAACGGGAATGGTATCCAACTCAAGAATTTTCTTAAAGTCCTTGTTTGCACGGATAGTATCTTGTTTCTGCAGCAATAACAAACGGCCACGCATTAGTGTCAAAGGCACATTATTTTCATCAAGAAGTAAACCTTTATTATAATCTTCCTGAGCATTGTCAAATTCCTTCAGTACTTCATTTTCCAATCCTCTACCATAGTATGCCATAGGAGCAAAAGCAATATCATTCTCGATAATCTTTGTAAAATCTGCTATCGATTGTTGATGCCGTCCTAGACTACTATAACAAAAAGCTCTTTTAAATAAATAAGCAGAGCTATTCTCGCTGATTGAATCCATGGCAATGAGTTTCGAATAGTACTCCGCAGCCTCGGAATACTCATACAGTCCATAATAGCTTTCAGCGCTATAATAAAGTATAAAAGGACTCACGATAGAATCCGAAAGCAAGGATTGCATGCTATGCAAATCCGCCAAAGCTTCATTATATTGTTCTTTCGCTTGATAAACTCGTGCCCTCACTCCGAGCCAATAAAAGCGGGTGTCATTATCTGTTGCTGCTTTCAGCTTCTCAGTAACGGCTTTTAGGGTATGTGCGTATTCTTTGGTTGCTGCAGCCAAAAGCATATCTAACTCTCCTTGTTCCAAAGAGAGATACGCGACATACATATCCACGAAGGATTTATAATCCTCCTGTTGGAAATATACGCTTGCTCGTAATTGTTTTGCCTCAGCGAGCATAGGCTCGTATAGAATCAAACTATCAAGAATAGCAATAGCCTCCTCTTCTTTCGATTGTCTCAACAAACAACGGGTAATGCCAAGTATCCATTTGGGTTCGGTAGGTTCGATAGAGGATGCCACACGGTAATCAGATGCCGCTTTATCATATTTCTGCTGCTTGTAATAGAAATCTC
Source organism: Paludibacteraceae bacterium (assembly GCA_017464475.1). Classification (GTDB taxonomy): domain Bacteria; phylum Bacteroidota; class Bacteroidia; order Bacteroidales; family Paludibacteraceae; genus Colicola. Next base: position 117,887 of record JAFTZQ010000005.1, on the reverse strand, counting down.
CACGATGGCTATAGCATATTACATTCTTGGAATCTTTCTTGACGGCAGTATTATAATCTGCTATTGTCTTCTGTTCATTATTTACACTCTCATAAATCATCCCACGAAAACAATACAGTGTACCTAACTTGTGCTCGTTTTTATTATTCCAGTACTTAATGGCCATATCTGCATCTGCGATAGCCGCCTTAAATGCCTTTTTTTCTTTAAAACATTTAGCGCGAATAGCGTAAGCGTCGGCATCCTTCGGCGCGGTCTTTAAATAGTCTGTCGTGTACTGGATGGCGGTATCATAGTCGTCATTACTCATCGCTTGCTTTGCAAGTTCTAATTTTGTTTGGGCAAAACTGCTCATTGCGAGCAACATTGCCAGCATTGATACAAATAAACGTTTCATTTTTTTACCTGCATAAATTGATACATAATATTATTCATGAGCGATTATAAGACCATAATGTCCGACATCGTATCCGGATTCGAAACTATACGCAGATATTTCTATAAGATATTCTCCATCAGATTGGGGCTCTATAGAAACGACTGACGAAGCACTAGAATCGTTATCCTTTGCTACAAGTTGCCATGACCCTTGTACATTTCGATATACCTTTATGTCAATGTCTTTAAAACGATAATCACCATACGCAATAATGGCATACGTCCACCCCTTACTCAAGATTCTAGTCGTTGTCTTAGTTGTTCTCAAAATGTCACATTCCAATCTAACTATCTCCATATCCATATCATTCTCTACAAATTTAACAAGCTCTGAAGATTTGTTGATGATGGAAGTCATTGTAGTTGAAGAATTACGAGAAAACGTTGGCAATAAACTTGATATTGCTAACAATAATGATAAATAAAATCGTTTCATATCATTTAGTTATTTAAATAATTAGTATTTGTATCCTTAGTAAGCCATACTTTTGAAGCCATCTCTTCCAAGTAAATGCTTCGATTGGTATCGTTTGGCGAATAATATATTCTCACTAAGTATCATAAACTATAATATCTAAAATCCGGTACTGAAATTAATGGATGCGCCAATAGAGAATATACCATCATATCGCATAAAGAAATCCGAAGAACAAACATTACCCCAATGATATAATACTCCTAGTTCCATTGTAAACCAAGCTGCAGTTTGCCCGTATTTCAAATCGACTTGTACAGAAGGACCTATCCCAAATTCAGCCGCCCAATCACTACTCCATGGGAACACTAATTTAATATCCGGTTGGTAATAGAAACTTCCGTAATTGTTAATAAAATCATATTTCAGTCCAAGTACCACAGGCTCGACTTTGAGTACAGAATAGCGGAAAGCGAATAAACTATAATCGTTTTCTATACCCGTTCCCAACCCAAATCTCGCGCCAAACCAATCTACCTCCCATTTACCATGAGCATCATTAAAATCACTCAAAGCCGTATAGCCGCTATACGAAGAATGGGATCCGTAAGAAGATTTTGAACTTGATGAGTAATTGCCGCTCTGAGAAATAGAAACCATCACCTTTTCGCTACCATCAGCGGTTTTGATATTAAAGAAATCGGACCGTGAGCTGGAAGAGGTATTCTTATTAACCACCACCCTAATAGAGTTGCTACTACTTTTAGTCACAGAATACATGCCAGTAGATGGGTATTCGATTTCCCAAGCAGTAGTTGCATTGATAGTAATATACACTGTTGTTCCATTGGACGGCGCGGAAATTGAATTTTTACTTAGGGAGAGATGTGCTGAAGAAGCTTCTGTTTGTTGTTTTTCCGCTTGATCAATATAAATTGTCAAGTTTTTCTTACCATCAGCAGTTGCGATTTGTATGTAAGTAGAACGGCTGTATTTATCCGGGTTAGCTGTGGTCGACAATGCGATACCTGAGCTATTTGCAGAAACCTGACACCAAGATGCCGGTGTGCCTGTAATCTTCCAGCTTTTATTCGACGTTATTGATATATTATCCGATCCTCCCCCCTCAAGAAATGTCACATGTGTCTTACTCGCAGAAAGTGTAGTCGTGGAGGATGATTGCTTGGCCTTTGATGAGGATGCCGATTTTGAGCCTCCATTCATTGCTTCATTACATTTCTGTACCCATGTATTAGCAGAACCATAGGTAGGAGAACAAATTTGCTGGACATAGACAAATAATCCCTTAGCCTCAGCATACTTGCCCGCATTATATAAGGCTTTCGCTTCTTTTAACGACTGATCGCATTCTTCGTCAGCTAACAATGGCATCGCGAAAGCAAACAGAACGAAAATGTTCACAATGAATCTTTTACACATAGTCAATAAGTATTAAAAATGTTAATGATGTATTTTATTTTACTATGGAGTATACGTGAAATATACCCAATCCGAACTTACCATTTCATCAGAAGGATAAACACTTTGATTCCATAGACTTACGCTGAATTTAAAACTTCCTTTATATGTTATATGCAGTTCTGTTATTGGCATGAATAGAGTAAAATCCTCGTAATGGGAATTATCATAGCGCGGACTAAAATCTTCTCCACATGATACGTGTCCATCTTGTGTACGATAATTTCCATTTGTATCAACCAAAGCCGTTCCCGATTCCGTATAAAAATATGCACTTGCCCGACAAGGTTTCGACTTTAAATTATATGCGTTCATATCAATATGTATTCTCATTCCTTTTATCCCATCCTCGTATGCATTATAGTCAACCCATACTTTATTGATTTTAGCAGACGCAGTAGATGAAGAGGAACTACTTCTTCCGTATTGACTCAAAGATATTTTCTGCACTTTTGTTCCATCGGTTGTTTTCACATAGAAATAGTCATCTCGGCTCTCGGTTGAAGTATTGGCATTAATAGTGACTGTCAATATATTATCATCACGAGTAACAGAGTACATAGTGGCGGACGGGTATTGGATTTCCCATGCTGTATTTGACGTAACAGTGATATACTCTGTCGTTCCATAGGAAGGTGCAGAAATTGATGTTTTACTAACGGACAAGAATGGAGTAGAAATAGCTTTTGCTTCTTGATTTATATACACGCGCACAGACTTTGCACCATCTGTTGTAACAACATCAAAATAATCAGAGCGTGAAGTTGTATTCGGGTTAGCCGAATAACTAATAGAAATATTATCTCCACTCCTGCTCACGGTATATAAAGACGAGCTTGTATTAGTTAGTTTCCATGTCCGGTTACTCGTAACAGTAATAGATGTTGTTCCTGAATTAGCACTAACAGAGATACTGGATCTGCTAACAGATAATTTGGGATTTAGTTCATCTTGACATTTCTGAGACCATGAAGAAGCATTCCCATAAGAAGATCCACAAATTGCGACTACGTAGTCATACAATTTCTTGGCTTTTGCATATTCGCCTGCGCTATAAGCATTCTTAGCATCCCTTAAAGCCAAATCACAATCCTCATCTGCGCGCATTGGCATGGCGAATATCACGCAAATAATGCAAGCACATATGGAAATAAATTTTTGCATAAGATTATATTTTTTGTTTGATTTCATATATTTGACGCCGTTTCTGCAAGCTTCGTTGTTCTGCAGCGGATCCCGATGGAGCCAGTTGATAACGTCGATCTGCCTCATTATATAATTCATCGGCTTTTTTCAGAAGAGATTGTTTACTCGCGGAATAACGACATGTACCGTCAAAACGATAATCATTCTCAACTTGCTTAATAGTGTGTAATTGGCTCAATGCCTGCTGTAATGCTTCTATATTATCCAAAGAAGCGCCATTGAGATAACTATCAAAATCGCTCATAGCTTTAGAATGTTGATTGAATAGTGCTTGTATTTCTTGTCTCTCTTTCTCATTTTGATTATGAACGCCTATGCCAATAGCAGTACCTATTCCGACAAACAAGAAAACAAGTATCCAAATCCATGCTTTGGAACGTGTAGATGCAGGTGCTCGTGCTGCAGATTTTGAATCATTATCGGCAGGCGCATTGTTTGTTGTATCAGGAGAGTTTTGAAAAGCCGAAGATGATCCCTGAGATGTTCCACTAAAACGCTGTGTCTTGCGAGAAGAAGTTATAGTTTCTTCTTCATGAGTATTGGATTCCGCAGCCGGTTCTTCTTCTGCCGTTAGCAGGTCGTAATCAATCTCTATAGATTGCGGATTTTTTGCCCAAAGGACTAATGTTTCCGCTGTAGGACGGTCCCATGTCTCTTTACTAAGCATCTTGTACACCGTGTATTTAAGGGCATCCGAAACATTGGCTACAATATACGGTATCTCTGCACCCCCTTTTTGTAATCCGCCGCCCACTTCTCCGAATGGTACGTTCCCCTCTAATATCTCATAAAGCATCGCTCCAAACGACCATATATCGCTGGCTTTTGTCGGAGCGGGTTGACGCGAGAAACGTTCGGGTCCCATATAAGCAGTTGTTCCTCCGGAGACAGATCCACCGACTACACTCTTGCGCAATGTACTTCTCGCCCGCGTAGAGATTCCAAAATCGGTAATTACATAGTTTCCGGCTTCATCAATGAGGATGTTGTCCGGCTTAATGTCTTGGTGAACTACATCTTTATTGTGCAAGTAAGCCAATCCGGCCCCGACATCATGAATAAGTTTCCAAATCTCCTCTTCCGTCAATTGCCCTATTTTACTCACCAGAGATCCATTGGAACAATATGCCATGATGAGATACGGCATATCATTCCATGAATCCACATGCGTTGGTTTTAATAGATTGGTATGATTGAGGTCAAAGACGTTTGCTAACTCTCCACAAAAATCCTGTAGTCCGTTAGCATCCATTCCTTGCCCGGGAGCATAGACCTTCAGAGCAATACGGAGATGCGTCCAGTTGTCTTTAGCAAGCCATACCTCACTAAAGCCACCTCTACCCAGCAACCGCTCTAACTGATAACGGCTTGCAAATATTGTATTAGGTTGCAATTGCATAACTTACTTGGTTTGCACGGTAATTACACTATCCCCCTCTTGCGTGTTATCTTTCATTACAGGGGGCTCAATATCTTTTTGAACCTCCACTTCCTCTCCTTTAGTAACTGATCCTTCTACGGTCGTACTCTCTGGTGATTGTACTACCACCACTTCCGGAATCTTTTCTGATGGATTTTCTATTAAATCTAATTTCTGTTGGAGAGGGTCTTTAGCTTTATTTACAGCAGGCGAAACGGCTTGCTTTGTTTGTGACTCTTCCCTTCTGTTTTCTTTTTGGGTGGAAGTGCTCGATTCTGCCTTAGGGTGTTGCACAATTGCCGTGTCTGTAGGCTGTACGATCGTCATTGTGTCGCCTGATTTAGGATTCTCCCCGTTAGTTGTGAATGCGCCCACGTGCCGCCAACAAAGAAAACCCGCAACGCATAGTACAATACAAGCAATAACAGCTCCTAATACTTGCTTTAAAATTTTGTTTTTCCGGATAAGTTCTGCTTTGGAATTACTCATCGTCTGGGAAACGGAAGATGCATCTGTAACAACCGCACCTCCGGAAATGATTTGAGCAAGTGCAATAGTCACATTATCATGCCATCCCGCTGCTTCATCAGCATCCCATAGAGCATCCCTACATTCCTGCATGGATGTTTGGTGCTGCTTGATAAGTTCTTCTATTTCATTATCACGCAGACATCCGCACAAGCCATCGCTACAAAGCATTATTATATCCTCATTGCAGAGATCATATTCTTTTGTATCCGGTTGTGCTTTACCCCGAGGGTCTCCTAAAGAACGGGTGATGATATTGTTATTGGGATGATCAAAAGCGAGTTCTTCGGTCAGTTTACCGGCGTCAACCAACTCTTGTACATAAGAATGGTCGTGTGAAAGACGTTCTAATCCACTCTTGGGATTATAGCGGTAGATGCGACTGTCTCCACACCATCCGACATAGACCTTTTTATCCAACAGCCATGCAAGGACGATAGTACTCCCCATCCCTTCGTGCTCGGGATTGTCTTTGCCATCTTTTTTAATTGCAGCATCGGCAGCCTGTATAGCGTCCGCTATATAATGCCGGATACTTGCAGAGGAACCTAATACTTTGTCGGTTAATTTCTCGGCATCGAACCATTCTTTGATTGTGTTAACTGCTATTTGAGATGCAATTTCTCCGGCATTCATACCGCCCATACCGTCACAAACGACGAGCAGCGCGCCTTTTTCTCCTAACGGGATTTCTTTGTCAGCCGTAAAACCCCAGCGGTCATCCGCCAAGTTTTCATCGACCTGATAGTTATCTTCATTATTGGGTCTTCCCGCAGCTTCGCAACGCGCAGCCAGGCGGAATATCAATTGTTCTTTTTTCATCTGTGCTTTTTTATTGTTATTGAACTGCTGCGATTGGCACAACCATACCGGTAGAACGCCCTGCTCCTCCCGATACCAGACCAACTACGATTAGATCGCCGTCAGTAGAAGTGGCGAAGACCGGTCCTCCTGAGTTACCATGTTCAAACGTAGTAGCGGTTGTGAGAATATAACCTTGTTCTAATCCTTCACGTGCGACCACGGCTTCACTATAAATCGGGTGAACATCAGACGGCGAGTTGGCTCCGATACCTAATGGATACCCCAGTACGGTCAATTTGGCTTGCAGGGGTAATGAAGTGGACAATGCGTTATTGAATACCAATCCTCCCGAATTATTCGTTTTGAAATAAGCCCAATCCAAGGCACCATTTTCAGGAATAGAAATGTTGTATCCATCAACGGTTAGTTTTTTATCCGATGAGCGATTAACAATTGCTTGTTGGGATGTAAAATTGAAATGCTTTCCGGTAGGAGAATAGCACTCAATATGGCAAACAGCACTTCCTCCATTATTAGCAATGATATTACATGCGATACTGAACTCGTCATTCTCCCCGCTTGGGTACATCCATGGTTCAACCACATGGCGAGCCGTTACGAAACGGCCATCATTCAACAAGAATCCAGAACCTGTTCCTATATTTTCGAAAGTTTTAATTTCCCCGTCATACGATAAAACAATCTTCCGGATCATAATGAAATAAACGGATGGTTCACAGGCGGCAATCGTTTTATTAGATGTAGCAGAAGAGGATACGTGTGGAGCCGATCCATCTCCGACTGCAGCTGGGGGAGCCTGTACTGATTGCAATTGTTTCTTTAATGCTTGCAATTGTTTGTTCGCTTTAGCAAGGTCATTTTCCAATTTCGATTGGCGTTGATTAGCTTCTGCTATTGCTTTTTCAGCACGTGCATTAGCCTCACCTATTTGCTGTTGCGTCAATTTCGCTCGCTCAACATCGTTTTTGTGATCAATAACTCCATACGTGATTCCACCGCCGAGGAGTAATACAATAACAGCAGCCATGACTGCCATAGCAGTCTTGTAGGGTTTAAGTGCCTGCTGGCGGAAAAGAGAAAGGCGGCGGCTTAAACCAATGCTGCCTGTTTTTGATTTATTACCGGAAGGAATGATAAAACCTAACTTGGGACCATTGATAGACAACTGTATCTCATCTCCGTTTTGCAGATACCATTCATTTTGAACCGGTCTTCCATTTAAGAATGTTGTGTTCGTTTGTGATAGTTGTATCAGTTTCCAGTTCTCTCCGTCGCGAACAATGGCGGCATGACGGCGGCTGACTGTCTTAAATGACTCATCAAACTGCACCTGACATTTCGGGTCACGACCGAGCTCTATTTGATCCACAATAATTTCTTGCGCTTCCCCAGCTTTGTGGTACTTTGAAGAAACTTTGTGCTCGAGAATGTAATACGTGCGACCACCGCCGCCGAATACGGAACTTAGTCCTGCTCCTACAGAACCACTTAACGAACGTTTGTACGCTTGAGTTGCTTGTGCCATAACTATAAGTATTTTAGATTATTATGCGCCTAATGCTATTGCGATGCCGGCAACAAAAGAGACTATTACTACAATAAGAATATATATGCCACCTGCTACCGCCCAGCTATGCTGCTTGGCATCAAAATCAGCGGCAGATCCGGTATATTTCTCCCATGCATATCTGCTTCCATTAGCTCCGAGAATAAATACAATGATTAAAGCCGCCACTTGTCCCACATAAGGGATCAAGGTGATTAACGGCCAGTACACACCATTTCCGATGCCCCATATCCAACCAAAGCAGAACGCGCCCCAGTTCCATCTGTTAAGACATTGCGGGGTTTCTCGATGGTTCTCTTGTGCTTGTGCAGCGACATTGATATTTATCTGTTGATTTAGTTGTGCTTGCTGATGGGCTTGCATGGGTGTGACCCTTGCTGTGGCCGGAGTACCTGCAAAGCGCTGTGTTGATCTTCCTGAACCAAATAGATTTTGCACTACAGAAAAATCAAGAATATATTGTGTCCCGAGGGAAATCCGATCATTTGGTCGAATTTGGCATGATGAATTGTGAATGTATGTGCCATTGATATATGTACCATTAGTACTATGATCCTCAAGGACATACGAATTTCCTTCTTTGGTTATCGTAGCATGATTACCGCTGACTGTACTATATTGCGTTGGAACTACGATTGTAGATTGAGAATTTCTTCCGATTGTAATTTGATTCATATGAAAATATTGATAAATAAGATTAATATGCTTCTACACGGAGTTTGGCATCTCCTATAGATATAATATCTCCATGCCGCAGAAAATAGCCATACGAGCCGACCTCCTTAGAGTTGACATAAGTACCATTAGTAGAATGCGAACCTTGTTGCCCGTCAAAGATTTGCCATATAGCGTTTTGTCCAAATCCTACAGAGCGGAGTGTACAATGCCTTCGTGAGATATAGCAACTTTGAGTTTCCCTAATTGAAATCACATTATGTACATCGTAATCCTCGCGCCCTATCGTTATGTCCAGAGCCTCAGGGTGCAAATATGACCTTGCCATATCAGAGAGATTCCAATAGATATTTGTTATATCATATGTCTTGCCGTACTCTTCTCCTTGCATTACTCTCAAGAGGTATCCTCTGATTTGCTGAGGAGGCTGCATTGATTCTTGCGAAACGGCAAGATTGTTCCACTCTGTTTTTGGCAATAGCTCCAGCACCGCATCAACAGATTGCAACCGTTTGTGAAAATCAGGCTGAAGGCATCCTTCTATTACAGGCATAAACATAGTACCATAACGCGACAAAGTGAGTGCACTTCGGTTCCACCTTCCTTCTTTTCCAGCCTTAATATACAAGACTAATTCGTTCTCATCATTGAGTGTTCCGAAAGGCAGTGATCCGGTAAGCAATTGGTACATCATCACTCCAAAAGAGAAAATGTCGGTTGTTGGTAGCACGGTAGCATCCCGATGTGGGTTCACCTGCTCCGGGGGCATATACGCATAAGTACCAAATATCTGTTGAGGCTTACCCAATAGATTACGCTCTGTCATTCGCTTATTGCGATCACCGGAAATGCCAAAATCAGTTAGTGCCGCGGTGCCATCTTGTTTGATGAGCACATTTTCGGGTTTGAGGTCGCGATGTACTTTGCCACATTGATGCAATGCTTTCAGCCCAAGAAGCACTTGTTGCCCGATACTATTCCAATCGGAATTTTTAGGCGCATGAGACAAATCCCCATTAGGACAAAACTCCATCAGGATGTAGGGGTTTCCGCCAACGAATCCATGTCCGACAGAGTGAACTAAATAGGGGCTGTCAATCTGCCCTGTTTGATATTCCATCTCGAAACGATCTGCTAGCTGCTGGCGAATTTCCGGATGAACCTCCCATAATTTAAGTACCTTCAAGGCATATGTTCTGCCGGCCGTGTCCGACACTTTAAATACCATACCAAAAGCACCCTCGCCAAGGCTTTTGATCACCGTATAGCGATTGTCAATGCGCTGCCCTATGCTAAAATCACATCGCTCTACCATAGCGTTATTTATTCTGCATGAAATACGAATTGACGATTTCCCATCAATATGATGTCACCATCTTTTAATGCAGTTTTCTTATCAACATGAATGAATGTTGTATGTTGCGCACTACGATCTTCGATGAACCATTGACCATGTTCATATGTCAAACATGCTTGTACCTTTGATGTGATTGTTTGGTTCTCAGGATCAAGATTAGCTCGATTTAATTCGTGTGCATCTCCTTTTAGATGTAATATAGCAGGGTTATCTACTCCATCCTGTGCTACTGGTTCCAATGTGCATTTATTGGAAGAAGTAACTTGAACCCAAGGATTAACTGTTCCTTGTGCAGGAGTTGTATTTTCACGTTTATCCGCTGAACGCGCAGGTGTTGGGTTAGGACGGGCCGGTGCCTCAGCTTCTGTCGCTCCATAATGACAATTCGGGCACACCATCATCCCCGGACGCATCGGATAACCGCATCGTGGACAAACATTTGCTCCTCCGACTGGCGAGTCGGGGAAGACCATAGCCTCGTTTACCGTTTTGCTGAAATTTTGCTGCACCGGTTGCTGATGAGCGGGGCGATTACTTGCCCCACTAGAAAGTGGAGAGTTGCATTTTTCACATCTTGTGAGATTGTCAGGATTTTCCCAACCGCAATTATTACAACGCATAATAGAATGTATTTATAATATGTTTATAATATATATTATATTGTTCAATCTCTTAGAAATATCATTCATCTTAATCATTTCGTGCTCTCCCATTCGCCCATCAATACACAAAAAGAGCGTGAAGTACATTTGCTCTTCACGCTTGTCTAGGGCTTCGCAATCCCCGTTTGTAGTAGAAAAACAACTGATGCCTCACGCCGAATATGCTGCACCTATCTACTACCATTTGGCAATACTCTACCCTATAGGATAAAGCATGCCCAAACATGCAATAGGGATCCAATAGCATATCCCGAGGACATTCATTGCTAACTGTTGTGACTACAAACTTGAAATCCTGCGAAGATTCAGACAAGTCGCAAACAGCGTCAATAAACGCCTTTTATGTCAATAAATTTGCCACTCCCCGAAAAAGACATAAGCCCTCCCGGCGTGATGACAAGCGAATTCACAACGTTACAAGCGTAAAATTGTAAATTCGGGTGCAAAGATAATGCATTTTTTTGAAATACGCAAGAGATAGTATCATTTTTTAGAAAAAAAGCGCCCCGAGGGATGCTTTTCGCTGCGGCTCGCGCAATGAGGCACGAGAAATGCACAGAAGCATGAGGAAGACTTGCCGGTCGGCAGAGCCGATACCCGAATCTGATTCGGGCGGAACAGAAGAAAAAAGAGGCAAAGGGACGATTTTATTTGCGTATCTCAAAAAAAAGTAGTAAATTTGCACGCAAATTTGTGTCCATGACTGTGAATAACCCGAAAATAGAAGCCCCTGTTCTGCATTTGATCGGCGAAGAAGCCGACCGGCTGGGACTGGAATGCTACGTCATTGGCGGCTGGGTGCGAGACCTGTTTCTGCACCGTCCTTCGGACGACATCGACGTGGTGGTGGTAGGCTCAGGCATCTCCTTGGCGGAAGCGGTCGCGAAACGGCTGGGCAAGGGTGCGCACATCGCTGTCTTCAAGACCTATGGCACGGCGCAAGTGAAGCACAAGGGCATGGAATTGGAGTTCGTCGGAGCACGGCGGGAGAGTTACCGGCGCGACAGCCGCAATCCCATCGTGGAGGACGGGACGCTGGAGGAGGACCAGAACAGGCGCGATTTCACCATCAACGCCATGGCTATATGCCTGAATAAACACTCCTACGGGGAGCTGCTGGATCCTTTTGACGGGATCGGAGACTTGGAGCGGTGTATCATCAAGACACCCCTTGATCCGGACATCACATTCAGCGACGACCCGTTGCGTATGATGCGCGCCATCCGTTTTGCCACCCAGCTGGGTTTCAACCTCGACGGCGAGACCTTCGACGCTATCGCGCGCAACAAAGAGCGGATCGGAATCATTACCAAAGAGCGGATTGCGGAGGAGCTGAACAAGATCATGCTCTCGCGTCGTCCGTCTGAGGGCTGGATCCTGCTGGACAAGACGGGTCTGCTGCCTCTGATCTTCCCCGAATTAGCGGCGCTCAAAGGCGTGGAGGTCAAAGAAGGTCGGGGACACAAGGACGTGTTCTACCACACGCTGAAGGTATTGGACAATGTAGCAAACCTCTCCCCTGCCCTCTCCTCAAGAGAGGGAGATAAGTTAGAGAATAGAGTGCTTTGGCTTCGTTGGGCGGCGCTGCTGCACGACATCGGCAAACCGCGCTCCAAAGCATGGGACCCGCAGGCGGGTTGGACCTTCCGCAATCATAACTATATCGGCGCCAAGATGGTGCCTAAGATCTTCGCGCGGCTCAAACTGCCGCTGAACGAGAAGATGGAATATGTGCGCAAGATGGTGGATCTGCACATGCGTCCGATCAACCTGATCGAAGACACCGTGACGGACTCCGCTGTGCGCAGACTGCTCTTCGAAGCCGGAGACGACATAGACGACCTGATGCTGCTCTGCGACGCGGACATCACCAGCCGCAACGAGCAGAAAGTGGAGCGATACCACCGCAATTATCAACTCGTAAGGCAGAAAATGGTGGAGCTGGAGGAACGCGACCGGATTCGCAATTTCCAGCCGCCCGTCAACGGCGACGAGATCATGGCAATGTTCCACCTCGAACCCTGTTCGCTCGTCGGCGAACTGAAAGCCGCGGTCAAAGACGCGATCCTCGACGGCGTCATTCCCAACGAAAGGGATGCGGCTATACAATATATTAACGAATTATGGCAGAAGAAACAGAAATAAAACCGGGAGCCGTGGAGTACGGCGAAGCGAACATTATTCACCTCGACGACATGGAACATATCCGGCGCAGACCGGGTATGTATATCGGTAAACTCGGCGACGGTAGCCACTCCGACGACGGTATCTACGTCCTTATCAAAGAGTCGATTGACAACTCCATCGACGAGTACCGTATGGGCGAAGGCAAAGTGATCGAAGTGGAGATAAGTGACCAAGTGACCAAGGACCAAGAGACAGAGACAAGCCATCAAATGGTGCGCGTGCGGGACTACGGACGCGGTATTCCGTTGGGCAAACTTGTGGAAGTGGTCTCTGTGCTCAACACCGGCGGCAAATACGACAGCAAAGCCTTCAAGAAATCCGTGGGTTTGAACGGCGTGGGAACCAAAGCCGTCAATGCGCTCTCCTCTTTCTTCGCCGTAGAGTCCTACCGCGAGGGTAAGATGCGCCGCGCCGAGTTCAAGCAAGGCAAACTGGTCTCCGACACCGACATCGTGGACTATACCGGACCCGAGAAACGCGGTACGGTGATCGAGTTCGTACCCGACGACAGCAAAGGACTATTCGAGAACTACCATTTCCGCGACGATTATATCGAGGAGCTGCTGCGTAACTACGCTTACCTCAACACCGGGCTCACGCTCGTTTATAACGGCAAGAAATTCGTCTCCAAGAACGGTCTGCTGGACCTTCTGACGGAGAACATGACCGTCTCTCCGCTCTACCCGATCATTCATATCAAGGGCGAAGACATCGAGATCGCCCTCACCCACACCGACCAGAACGGCGACGAGTACTACTCTTTCGTCAACGGTCAGCACACGATCCAAGGCGGTACGCACCAAACGGCTTTCCGCGAAGCGATCGGACGGACGATCAAGGAGTTTTTCAACAAGAACCAGGAGCTCGCCGACATCCGCAACGGCGTGGTGGGAGCTATCGCCATCAACGTGGAAGAGCCGGTCTTCGAGAGCCAGACCAAGGTCAAACTCGGTTCCAAGGACATGAGCCCCTCCGGCGGAGTCTCCGTCAATAAGTTCGTCAATGACTTCGTCAAGCAGCAGCTCGACAACTACCTCCACAAGACGCCGCAGACCGTGGAGATCATGCTGCAGAAGATCCAAGACTCCGAGAAAGAGCGCAAGGCGATCGCAGGTGTGACCAAAGCAGCGCGGGAGCGGGCAAAGAAGAACTTGGTCAACAACCCCAAGCTGCGCGACTGCCAGATCCACCTCAACGACCCCAAACCGGTCAAGAGCAGCAAGGACGCAGACGACGATCTGCGGCTGGAGAGCTGCATCTTCATCACCGAGGGTCTCTCCGCCTCCGGCTCGATCACCAAGAGCCGCGACGTCCGCACACAAGCCGTTTTCTCCCTCCGAGGCAAACCTCTCAACTGCTATGGGCTGACCAAACAGGTGGTGTATGAGAACGAGGAGTTCAACTGCCTCCAGTCGGCGCTCAACATAGAGGACGGACTGGACGAGTTGCGGTACAACAAAGTGATCATCGCCACCGATGCCGATGTGGACGGCATGCACATACGACTGCTGATGCTCACTTTCTTCCTCCAGTTCTTCCCCGATCTGGTCAAGAAAGGACACGTCTATATTCTCCAGACCCCGCTCTTCCGCGTCAAGGACAAAAACCAGACGATCTATTGCTACTCCGAGGAGGAGCGGCTCAAAGCGATTGCCAAGATCAAGACGCCGGAGATCACGCGATTCAAAGGTCTGGGAGAGATCTCGCCCGATGAGTTCAAGGGCTTCATCGGTGCCGGTATCCGCCTCGACCAAGTGACGCTGCGCAAGGACGATAACGTCAAGGAACTACTCGCCTACTACATGGGTAAGAACACCAACGAGCGCCAGCAATTCATCATCGATAACCTCGTGATCGAGGAAGACAAAGTGGAAGATTTTGAGTGAAAGCCCATAAACCCCACCCCGACCCTCCCCTCAAGGGAGGGAGTAAGGGTTTAGTGGGTATGGGTCTTGTCGCAAACAGATAGAAGTTCACAGGCGGAGCAGTCTTCTCCGTCTGTATTTTTTTCGCAGTCATCGTTCTGAACCTCCTCCTTAACATCCCCCTTCAGGAGGACAGAGGGAGCTTGGGGTTCCTGCGAAGCCTTCCTCGCCTTGATCCGTTCATTGACCTCAATCAAAGTCAATACAAGGACTGCCATTATGATAAAAGCTATCAATGCTTTCATACTCTTTCTCCTTTCTCCCTCCCCTGAGGGGAGGGCCGGGGTGGGGTTTTGGGGGTTAGCTACCCCCTCACCGTGATATGGAAACAGGACTGTTTCCACTCATACTTGACGTAGATTTTCCCTGCCCGCTGGTGGTTCAGCAAGACCTGCCCCAGCACTAATTTCAGATTATCCTCATGCATGTACGTGCGCGTGTGCGATACCTTATTATATCGCATGTACGCGAGGTCGAAGGTCGTGCCGTAGCAATGACATGACTGGGTGACGGAATTGATGTTTCCGCTCTTTTGCAGATACCGGATATCCTCCTCCGTGCGGAGGACAGACGTGACATAAAACCGATAGTGCGGCAAGCCGTTGCGCGCTAATATATCCGCCCATTCGGCACCGATAGCGTCCAGTTCGTGCGCCGCAGCAGGGATCAAGTACGGCACCGAGTGGGTCAGACTATCGACAATATAATTATCGTTCGCCTTGATCTCCACCAGCTGATGACGCATCTTCGCTGCGTCCTTCCGGTCTTTCGGAGGATGAGGCAAACCGATGCGCGAAGCGACCTCATGCTGCTTCGCCTGCAGATCATTGAACTTGTCCTTGTAACTGAATGTCCGCCCGGGATACCAGACCAGACTGTCCTCTACCAACGCATTCTGACCGGCTTGCGGTTTATTGCCGCAGCCGGTCAGGAGCATTGCACTGATGGCGATCGCTACAAGAGCTATTCTATATACTCCACTCGAAGCCATCCTTGGTATCTTTGATCTGGAAACCTAATTCGGTGAGTGAATTGCGGATCCGGTCTGAGGTCGCCCAATCTTTGTTCTGTTTCGCTTGCATACGGATGGAGAGCAGCAGGTCTATTGCGCCGTGGAAAGCTTTCATTTTGGCTCCGTCCCCGTCTTGCGAGGCAGCGGAGTCTTCCAGCCGCAGACCGAGGATGTCGATCGCGTAGGTCTTCCACACCTCGCGCAGCTCCTTGAGGTCCGCTTCGCTGATCGTCGCCTTGCCGTCATGGATGGTGTTGATCATTTTGGCGGAATCGAAGAGTGCGGCAATGACGAATGGTGTGTTCAGATCGTCGTCCATCGCCTCTTGGCAGCGTTGGCGAAGTTCTGACGGCTGATGGCTGACGGCTGACGGCTCTATTTTCATCAGGCGGGAGTATGCCTCCTGCAGACGCTGCAGACCCTTCTCCGCCGCCTCCAATGCTTCGGACGAGAAGTCCACCGTCGAGCGGTAGTGCGCCTGGAGAATGAAGAAACGGATGACCATCGGACCAAACGGTTTGGACAGCAAGGGATGATTGCCGGCAAAGAACTGCTCCAGGGTGATGAAGTTGTTATAACTCTTGCCCATCTTCTTGCCCGCGATAGTGATCATATTATTATGCATCCAGTAATGCACGGACTCATGCCCGAGCGCCGCACAGGACTGCGCTATCTCCGCCTCGTGGTGGGGGAAGATGAGGTCGAGTCCGCCACCGTGGATATCAAACTGCTCACCGAGGTACTTGGTGCCCATCGTGGAGCACTCCATGTGCCATCCGGGGAAACCTTCGCTCCACGGACTGGGCCAGTGCATGATATGCTCCGGCGCTGCTTTCTTCCAGAGGGCGAAATCATAGCTGTGCTTTTTCTCGCTCTGTCCGTCCAGTTCACGGGTCTCGGTGACAATATCGTTGAGGTTACGTCCGGAGAGTTTGCCGTACGGATAGTCCTTGGCGTATTTCTCCACGTCCATATAGACTGAGCCGTTTGATACATAGGCATATCCTCGGTCGAGGATCTTTTGCACGAAAGCAATCTGCTCGATGATATGTCCCGAAGCGTGCGGTTCGATGGACGGCGGCAGCACGTTCAGCGCCGCCATATCGCGGTGGTAACGGTTGGTATAAAACTGCACCACCTCCATCGGTTCGAGCTGCTCCAGCCGCGCCTTCTTAGCGATCTTGTCCTCGCCTTCGTCCGCGTCGTGCTCGAGGTGTCCCACATCGGTGATATTGCGCACATAGCGCACTTTGTAGCCCAGGTGCATCAGATAGCGGTACAGCACGTCGAACGTGATCGCCGGACGAGCATGTCCCAAATGGGCGTCGCCATACACGGTAGGACCGCAGACATACATGCCTACGTGTCCTTCGTGAAGCGGTTTGAACGTCTCTTTAAGTCGAGTTAAAGAATTATAAATTTCTAACATTACAACAATGTTTGGGGATCAAGGTTATTCTTTTCGATGTCCTTGAAATATTTGAATGTACCGAGTTTGAGTTCCTCGCAAGCCGCTTCGTCGCAAACGATGATACCATGCTGGTGCATCTGGAGCGCAGAGACGGTCCACATGTGGCTGATCGGCTCCTCGATCGCGTGCTGCAGCGCGCGGGCTTTGTTATGACCGTTGACAACGATCAGCACTTCTTGCGCGTCCATGACCGTTCCGACACCTACGGTGAGAGCGGTTTTCGGCACTTTGTTGACGTCGTTGTCAAAGAAACGGCTGTTGGCAATGATCGTGTCGGTGGTCAGCTCTTTCTTGCGGGTGCGGCTGGTGAGAGACGAACCCGGTTCGTTGAACGCGATATGTCCGTCTGGACCGATACCGCCGAGGAACAGATGAATACCGCCGTAGTTCTTGATCTTCGCCTCATAGCGTGCACACTCGGCAGCCAAGTCCGGCGCATTGCCGTTCAGGATATTGACGTTCTCCTTGCGGATGTCGATATGGCTGAAGAAATTAGTCCACATGAAGCTGTGGTAGCTCTCGGGGTGCTCCTCCGGCAGGCCGACATACTCGTCCATGTTGAAGGTCACCACATTGCGGAAGCTCACTTTGCCGGCTTCGTATAGTTTAATCAGATGTTTGTACATACCCAGAGGCGAACTGCCGGTAGGCAGACCCAGCACAAACGGGGTGCTCTCTTTGGGACCAAACTCATTGATTCGTTTTGCTACATAGTTCGCAGCCCACTCGCTGAGCAGGTCATACGAAGGTTCGATAATTACTCTCATCGTATTTCAATTTTCAATTTTCAATTCTCAATTTTCAATTCCCTAACAGGATCTCAGCCAACTCCGGCTCTTCCGGATTGACAGCTACGATCTGTCCCTCGCGGTCGATCAGCACGGTGAAGGGAATAAACTCCACGCCGTATTTGTCGGCGCAAGAGTGCGCTTCGTCTTCGCGCATCTGGAGCCACGGCATTTGCTCTTCTTGCAGCGCTACGCGCCAAGCCATCGCATCCTGATCCACAGAGCAACTGAGGATCTGAAGATGACCTTCGGGCTGCGAAGCGTAGATCTCTTTGAGCACCGGGATAAAACGGCGGCAGGGTCCGCACCACGAAGCCCAGAAATCGAGCAGCACATAGTCGGTCTTGCCCACTACCTGGCTCAACGAGAGCTCTTTGCCTTCCGGCGTGAGCGCGGTGATGTCGATATAGGAATTGTCGTCCCCCTCCTGCTCCGGAGTCTCAGCCTGCTCTTGTTGGGGTTCCTGATTCTCAGCGGCTTGCTCCGCCGGTTTCTTGGTACAGCCGACGATCGTTAATGCCGCTGCCAAAATCAATAAGTACTTTTTCATTGTTGTGTTGTTTTATCTAGTTTGACTAGTTCATCTGGTTCTACTGGTTAATCTACCTTTTTTAATACCACCGCGCTTCTTGCCGGCAGGTACATCTTCAGCCATCCCTTGCCGTCCTTGGCGTACAACTCGTCGTGCTCCGTGAAATGGGCTACCGAGTCGTCGCTCAGGCCGAAACCGGCGAACTCTTTCGCGTCGGTATTGAGCACCACTTTGTATTGACCTTCCGGCACCAGCATGCCATAGTCGGTGAAGGACTTCTGTCCGTTCCAGTTGAAGATGAACAGCAGGTCTCCGCGGGAATAAGCCACCACTTGGTCGCCCTCGTTGTCCCACCATTTCATCACCCACGGCAGGTGTTTGCCAATGTTGTATTTCTTCTCCTCCGCCGTCGGGTTCTGGGTCAGCAGGTGCTCTTTCAGCAGATGGATCATCGCCTCGTCGAAGCGGTTGAGGTCCGCGAAGAAATAGTTGGGGTTGTCCACCAGCTCCCATTGACGGCGGGCGTACTTGTAGCTCCAGCCGTTGCCCTCGCGCGGGAAGTCGATCCATTCCGGATGTCCGAACTCATTGCCCATAAAGGTCAGGTATCCGCCGTTGATGGTACTTGCCGTCACCAGACGGATCATCTTATGCAACGCGATACCGCGGTCCACCATGTAGGTCGAATGACCGTGCTCGAAATGCCAGTACATGTCGGCGTCCACGAGACGGAAAATAATAGTCTTGTCGCCCACCAGCGCTTGGTCGTGGCTCTCGGCATAGGAGATCGTCTTCTCGTCCTCGCGTCGGTTCGTCATCTCGAACAGGATATGACCGGCTTTCCAGTCCTCGTCCTTGACCTCCTTGATATATTTGATCCAGAAATCAGGAATACCCATCGCCAGCCGGTAGTCGAATCCTACGCCGCCGTCCTCTATTTTAGCCGCCAGCCCCGGCATGCCGCTCATCTCTTCGGCAATGGTGATGGCGTCGGGCTTGACCTGATGGATCACTTTGTTCGCCAGCGTCAGATACATGATCGCGTCGCCGTCTTCGTTGCCGTTGAAATACGATCCGTAGCCGTTGAAATCTTCGCCCAGACCGTGGCTGAGGTAGATCATACTGGTCACGCCGTCGAAACGGAAACCGTCGAAGTCATATTCGTCGAGCCAGAACTTACAGTTCGAGAGCAGGAAATGCAGCACTTCGTTTTTGCCGTAGTTGAAACAGAGGCTGTCCCAAGCCGGGTGCTCGCGGCGCGCGCCGTCATGGAAATATTGGTACGGCGTGCCGTCGAAATTACCCAATCCCTCCAGCTCATTCTTCACCGCGTGGCTGTGAACGAGGTCCATGATGACCTTCATACCCCTGCCGTGCGCGTCGTCGATGAGCGCTTTCAGCTCGTTCGGCGTACCGAAACGGCTGCTGGCAGCGAAGAAATTGGACACATGGTATCCGAACGAACCGTAGTACGGGTGCTCCTGGATCGCCATGATCTGCACGCAGTTATATCCCAATTCAGCGATACGCGGCAGCACGTCGCGGCGGAACTCCTCATAGGAATTGACTTTCTGCTCCGACGAACTCATACCGATATGACATTCATAAATAAACAGCGCCCCGTCTTTTTTTCTCCTCCCTTGAGGGGAGGTTGGGTGGGGTTTCCTGTTTTTCCACTCGTATTCGGGTTCGTCCCATACCTGCGCGGAGAAGATCTTGGTGCTCTCGTCCTGCACCACGCGGCGCACATAGGACGGGATGCGCTCGCCGTAACCGCCGTTCCACTCCACCAGCAGTTTGTACAGCTGCTCGTGTTGGATAGCCTCTTCCGGCAGTCTGGCTTCCCAAACGCCGTTGCCTATCGGCTGCAGACGATACGCCTCGTCTTTCTGCCAGCCGTTCATATCGCCCTTGATATAGATCGCCGTCGCGTTCGGTGCCCATTCGCGGAGGATCCATTGCTTGTTAGCGCGGTCGTGATGAAGCCCAAAATAGAGGTATCCGCTCGCCCAATCAGCTAAAGCATGATCTTTCTCCTTCCCTTTAGGGAGGGGCGGGGTAGGCTCCCCCAATAGTTCCGCTTCTTTGCGCGCCGCATACTCCGCGCGTGCCTGCAGAGCGCCCTCGTACGGCGCGAGATAAGGATCACGCGCTACGATCGGCAGATGTTGTTCTTTCTTCGTTGCCATGGTATTAATTCTCAATTTTCAATTCTCAATTCTCAATTCTCAATTCTCAATTTTCAATTCTCAATTACTGATTCACTTTCGCTTTGACGATCAGCTTACGGTACTCCTTGCCCGGAGCGATACCCGGTTGGTGAGCATCCGAAGGGAAGAAGACAGCGAAATGACCTGCCGGCACTGTGAACTTGGCGGTAGCCTTGTCGCCGTAGAACTCTACATCCTTGCCCTCGTCATACTCCTGGGTCACGTCCTGGCAATCCACTTGGGCTTTCCATCCCATCACCTCATCGTCACCCAGAGGAATCTGGATATCCAGATAGTCGCGGTGTGCCTCCATACGGCATTTGGACTCCTCTTTGCCCTTGAAATCCACGATGTTGACGTACAGATCCTTGCCGTCCAGATAGATTTTACATGCCGGCAGCTCCTCCAGATCATTGTCGTTGTAGAACTGCATAAACTCTTTCAAACCCGGTACGCTGTCGAAATACCAATCAGCGTTTTCTAATTTGTCTAGTATCATAAACTTGTTATTTTAGATAAATTTTGCGTGCAAAATTAGTAAAAAAAAATCATATACGCAAGAATTATTTGCACATTTGCAAAAAAAGCAGTACTTTTGCACCCGATTTACATTCTGTTAGATTCATTCGGGGTGCTGGAAGCAGGGACAAATGTCCTATTCGGCTGAGATAAGACCCGTAGAACTTGAACAGATAATACTGTTAAAGGAAATGAAAAAAAGCACATTCTTTATCAACCATGCATGGTTGATGTTTTGGGGCGCATGGACGCTCTTTGCTGCGCAAGTGAGTGCGCAGACCACCGCGCAGGACTCTGCGCAAGTTCTTCCGTTCGACACGCTGAACGCGAGTGATTTTCATCTGCAAGAGATTGTGGTGAGCGCTCCCGTCATGCAGGCTACCAACAGCAAGCAGGAGATGAAGCACACGGAGCTGAACCGCCACAACGCGGGTCAGAACCTGCCGTATCTGCTCTCGGTGACGCCCTCCCTGGTGACGACCAGCGATGACGGTCTGGGTGTCGGTTACACCTACTTCCACATCCGTGGAACGGACCAGACACGTATCAACATGACCATCAACGAGGTGCCGCTCAACGACGCGGAGAGCCAGGCGGTGTTCTGGGTCAATCTGACGGACATGGCAAGCGGTGTGAGCAGCCTGCAGGTACAACGGGGTATAGGCACCAGCGCCAACGGCGGCAGCAGTTTCGGCGCCAGCGTGAACCTGAGAACCTTGGACGCGTCCGTGCCCGAGAGCGTGCATCCGGGTCCCGTGCGCGCCGAACTGGATTTCAACGGAGGTATGTACAACACGTTCCGCGAGATGGTCAAAGCCGATGTCTATCTGGGTGACCGGTTGGAGAAGAAAGGCGCATGGCATATCGGCGCGCGTTTCTCCAAGGTCAATTCCGACGGTTTCATCGAGCGCGCCAAATCCGACTTGCTCAGTTACCAGGGCGAGATAGGCTGGCAGAACACCCGTACCGCAGTCACGCTGACCGCCTTTGGCGGAAAGGAACGCACCTACATGGCATGGTACGGAGTGGATTTTGCCACGGCGTGGGGGATCGGAGGAGCCAACAGACGCTACAACCCCGCCGGAGAGTATATCGACAAGAACGGCAACACAGCCTACTATGACAACCAGACCGACAACTACCAGCAGCACCATGTCCATCTGCATATCGGGCACCGTTTCAACCCGCACTGGACTCTCTCCGCCACCGCCCATTACACCTACGGCACGGGGTATTATGAGATGATGATGACCGACTGGACAACCTACGAGGCGGACAACATCACCCAAAAAGGTTTGCGCAACCATTTCTACGGAGGCATCCTGACCGGCAAATACGTTCACGAGAAAGCGGATGTGCAGTTCGGTCTGGCGCTCAACCAATACCGCGGCTTGCAGTACGGCAATATCGACACGACCTGCACCGCCCGGTCCTTCATGCCGTATTACGAGGGTTTCGGTGTCAAGACGGACGGCAACGTGTACGCCAAAGCCAACTGGCGTGTGCTTCACCGCGGACAAGAGAAACTGAGCCTCTACGGCGATCTGCAGTACCGGATGGTGGATTACAGGATCTGGGGAGACAACGAGGAGACAAGCGCACTGGACGCTCCCGTCGCCATCGACAAACACAACACCTGGCATTTCTTCAACCCCAAAGCCGGCCTGACCTACGACAACCACGGTCACCGTCTCTCAGCCACCTTCGCCATGGCACACCGCGAGCCGACACGCAACAATTTTGTCACCTCGGACGGCACGTCAGACCCCAAAGCGGAGAGGCTCTACGACTATGAGTTAGGCTACAGCTACGCTTCAGCAGGCGTGCTCCGCAGCGGATATGCCCTTCCCTGGACCATCGGGCTGAACCTCTATTTCATGGATTACGACGACCAGCTGATAGCTACGGGCGACGTGAGCTCGGTAGGCTACCTGATCACCGCCAATGTGAAAGACTCCTACCGCACCGGCGCAGAGTTTCAGTTCGGGGTGGACTGGACACGCTGGTTCACTTGGAAAGGCAACCTGACATGGAGCCGCAACAAATGGAGAGACGGCAGCCAATGGCGCACTATCTCGTTCTCGCCGGACTGGACGGCAGGCAATGTGTTCTCCTTCCACCACGCCGGATTCAATGCGGATCTGCAGACGCTCGTGGTCAGCAGCCAGTATCTGGGCAACAACGAAAAGACCGACGCGATGCTGAAAGCCTACACGGTTACCAACCTTATGATGGCATATACCCTGCCGTTCCACAAACTGCCCAACGCAAAGAACATACCCGACATTACGCTTAAATGCCAGGTGAACAACCTCTTTAACACCAAATACGTGAACAACGGCGGCACCGACGGCACCTACGTCTGGTATTTCCCGCAGGCGGGCATCAACGTCCACGCAGGTTTTGTCGTACAATGGTAATCGGGTTGCCAACGCGACCATCACGGGATCATCTCCCGACCAACACGCGATCACCTTAGGACGACATCGGCACGACAATAGCCCCACAACGGCTTTTGCCGTGCTTTTTTGTCATGAGTTTATTCCTTTTTTTTGATTTGAACTTGTATATAGGAACATAAAAATATGGGGAAACTATATTTTTTTGTTTATAAAATTTGCGGGAAACAAATATTTTTAGTAATTTTGCAGCAGGCAACCGCTATTTGGTTTATACAAAAGACTTCCGCAAAGACGGCGAGACACTGCTCGTTCCTGTCTATATGACGGGGCTGCTGTAATTTCGGTAATCCTCAGTAGGCAGATCCTCTGTTTCAGAGATTAAGGGCCTTGTGTGCTTTGTTGTTAACCTTAACGATATAATAGACCACGTATTGGCGTGCGCCGTCCTTGTCGGTCTTGGGTAATCCGCCGATACGGAAAGCAAAGCGCTCATTGGTCTCTCCAGGTTCGAGTTCGACGGTATAGTCTTCCTGCAGGTTCGTAAAGCGGTTCAGGCGGTAGTCAATGAGCCAAACATATCATACCCTGTTTCCCAGTCTCGCTCTTTCCCCGTGAACTTATACCGTTCATCGTATCCTGCCGCTTGCTGGTTCGCCAGCAGTTGCCCGTATGGCAGGTAAAATCAAAGATCACTAAATTCCGCTGCAAAGATGCAAAATCGATGAACTATGTTCGAACTTTTCTATATTTCTGATTAGGAGCGTTAGGCCGATCGGGGTCAGTCATTTCCAATACACCAATGTCTATCAATGGTTGGATGTACTTTCTTCGTGACCTTGATTGATTGTAAACTCCTATTCTATTCATTATTTCTTGTGCCGTTCTCGGAACGGAGCAGAAGTTCACAATGTCCTTTTGTTGCTGTGTCAGCCGAACTTTGGGTTGGTGCTCTACTTGGTGCTCTACTTGGTGCTCTACTTGGTGCTCGGTTTGGTTTGCTACTTGGTTATTTTCGTTGGGCTCTCGTTGAATGGTAGTAACAAATTCTCGGATGGTTTCGTTATTCTCAAATTGTATGTTTGGCGTGTATAGCAGTGCACGTGTGATTCCACTACCGGCACCGGTGTAAGGCAACAGATTGATACCATGATTGAATAGCAGTTTATTTCTCGGAACAGATACACCCTGTTTGATACTATCCAGTGTGACTCCTTCCGGTAACATGCCGGGACTGTGTATTTCAATACGATTGTCAAAAATGAATACCCGGAGCGGGGCTTCTATGACATACGAGCGATGCAACAAAGAGTTCACTACCAATTCAGAAAGACTTGTAGCAGACACCTCTAATTCTCCTGGACTATTAAACTCAACCTGCATCTGCTTTTGGCGCAGGTTTCGAGTCAAGAAAGACATGATGTATTTGTAGAGGTGGACTATGTTTCCGTCTGCGTCACTTCCGCTTTTGTCCCTAAACTCCGTCCCGCCGATACTGTTTCCCACAAAACTGATACATCGCACGGTAAATGCCGGTAGCCAGCGTTGCGGATTTTTTCCCATCAGCATCAATGCCGCCAGAGTCAGTCTGCCATCCGGAAGAATTAGACCATTGTTCCGCAAGATACCTTCTGGCGTTTGGCTGAGTAGCCCTGCGAGTTCGTTGAGTGGCTGTTGTTGGAGTTGGATAAAAGATAATTCTTGCCGTTCAAAATCATTCCTAAAACGATTCTGCAAGTAGTTTTTGACGGTATTTTCGTCCAAGTCTCCGAAACTTGTGCCATCTATCGGCAGGCTGTCGGGATGAATCTGTCCATTCTCCATGAGCATAGACACGATTTCCGCGCTATCGAACACTCTGCGCTTGTCTGAACCTTGTTTAAGCCAGATAACGCCTTTGTTATCACGATAGGGTTTGTTTTTACCTTCCTTGATGATTGCGACAATGACCGTTCCGCTGTCAACGGGTACATTTTCGATTTCAAGCAGGATTTGAGGAACTACGCTTTCTGAAGCCAAGCTACCTAACAAATTGGTAGTCTCTTGGAGTTCGGAAAAAGAAAGTGGATTGATAGCACCCGTTTTGTCGTTGATACCGATTATTATCATTCCCCCATGGGCATTACTCAATGCCGCCATCTCACATGCAACGTCGTACTTGTTGTCGCGTGTGACACGTTCCTTGAATTGAACCGTGGTTTGCTCTCCATTATCTCTAATGCGGATAATATCTTCTTGGGTCAGACTCATAGGTATTTTATCGTGTGCCGTGTACCAAAAACGCTGCAAATTTACTGCTTTTTTCTGAAATACACAAGGGGGAGGGATATTTTTTTGCAAAATTCGCTATCGGGTTTTCCGATTGGAACACGTACTGAGGCTTGGCATACACGGTTATGGATGTCGCGCATAAGAGTAGGATTAAATATGTGTTGCGATGTGAAGGCATATTGTTTATTGGTAATCAATGACAACCGCATGATGGTAACGGAGTCTTAAATGGCGCTTTTATCTTTCGGTAATACTTCTTCTTGTAATTATATTTGCAAAATATATAGGATATATCGCCGCCATCTGTTGTTATTGTCATTAGTTCTTCTGGATAGTAAATCAGGTCATATTTATTGAGGATACTTTTTACGTTTTCAGTCAAGACTACCTTGGGGTCGTGCCATACGTATAAAACATTATCCTTTTCCACGTAATCTGTAGGAATCCATGAAGGAGGAATTTGCCCAATGTGCTTATTTAATTCCTCTAAAGGAAATTTATCATCAGTAAGATGGTATTCACCTTTATCATCTATAGTTGGCAACCATGGTTTTATAGCGATATAGAACCAATCAGTTGATGTATTAGATATATATAACTCCACAGCTGTTATATTTCTTAAATCTTTTCGTTTCTGCAATATCTTGCTATAATCTGTAATAGCAATTTTTACTGCTTCTTTGGGTATTTCTTTAAACTTTACATAGGCATAGTCTTGCGTGGTACCACAATCATAGTCTTTAGTGATACCACAAGAATAAAACATGAATATTACTATAAATAGAGACAAAAGTCTCTTATTAGTATCTAATAGGCGATCCATGGTTATGCAGAATTAAAAGTTGAATATCTGGATACAGACTGGTAATTTTATTTTTAAAAGGAATATCATAATCTTCAGATGGAGTTGTTGCGTCAATATAAGAATCTGCATGCCCATGAGTATGAAAATGTTTCAAAACAGAATAGGGAAAAAATTTCATTAGTCGGTTTACGCTCCTGTTATATGAGTTCTCTTTATAAGGTTCAAATTGAACAATTTTCCTGTTCTTTTCTCCTGGAGCCTCTAATACATAACCAGATATTTCCACTCCGGTAACCTCATCCAGAATAAGCGCAAAGTTATAATAATCAGTTATTGTAGGCCCTGCATTATTATCTGAAATGAAGCTACTTCCTTTTTGTTTTATATTCAGCCCATTGCGCAATATCCCTTTTGCTATTTTATCATTGTTTCCTCTGTGATCTGTATAAGTTTTTATACTTCCATCCATATTGGTCTGCAATTCGTACTCTCCTGTCTCACTGTTATATTTAAATTTTCCGAATTGATCAAAATTATCGTCTGTCTTCATATATAGTTTAATATCTCCCGTTTCGTCATCATACTGATAGATATCCCTTCCATCTGGATCAATATACTTTACCGGATTCCATGCAGCGTATGCATAAGGAGAGATATTCGGGTACTTATCTGCCAGCGGATCGACGGATAACCAATGCCCGGTTAGTGACCACAAATATCGTGCCACGAAATAGTCATATCCAGTTTCCCAGTCTCTTTCTTTGCCCGTGAACTTATACCGCTCATCGTATCCTGCCGCTTGTTGATTCTTTATAAGCTCTCCATAGGGCGCATAATGGATATATTGGATAGGTTTTCCAACAATATCCGTTATCCAGCTGGCAGAGCCTAAGTGATCGCCATGATAGAAATAGATTTCTTCTTCCTGTCCGTTCACTGAGGCATACTTGGATATCGCCCCAAATAATATATTCTGTTGGAGCATGATATTCAGAAACTCTAATAATGTAGGTTTGCATTGGTATTCCAATTCCTTCTGCTGTTGTTTCTTTATATTTACAGTAGATACGGCGCTGCCGATGACCTTACTATAAGGATAGAAAGGATCATTTTGTTTATACTGATGCTCAAATGCATCAATGATATCATGTTCGCGTTGCGTTATATTATCTATT
Organism: Paludibacteraceae bacterium; assembly: GCA_017464475.1. GTDB lineage: Bacteria > Bacteroidota > Bacteroidia > Bacteroidales > Paludibacteraceae > Colicola. The sequence continues at coordinate 90,021 of JAFTZQ010000005.1, read as the reverse complement.
GGATACCCCATCATGTCAAGCCCACCGTTTCCTGTTACTGTAGCCAGTCTCTCTGTTCCGGCATAATAATGCTTGGTATAGCCTTTAGGGGTGATAGTCACATATGGATTAGGATAGAGAACCGCATCATCAAAGAAAGCATTTGCTTTGGCACATCCGGAGTTGATCTGACCGATACTACTTGTGCCTGTTAGTTTATAGACTCGCTCTCCGATACCGTCATATCCATAATACCCGGCATACTTATCCCCAAGCACAAGCCGCAATCTATTATCTTCGTCCCACTCATGCAAACGTCTTGTGTTTTGCTGGCAGCCTATCACTTGAGCTAGATTGCCGTTTGCATCCCAGAAAAACTCCAAAGTCCCGACCTGTGGGTCAAACATGGTACGCGATTGATGGGTCATGTGCTGCTGGTCATAGCCGAAAAATAACTCCGTTTGGGGATACGGTACGGCTGTAGATTTATATCCTAATCTGCCCGCAGGAGAGTAATCGGCATTGAAACTATATTGGAAATCCCCTTTCCCATACGATCGAACGAGACGATATTGTTTATCGTATAAATAGTGATTAGCGTATGGTCCGCCCAGTTTGGCTCCCGACGGCGAAGAGGCGGATTGGTCTATTTCCATAATATTTCCAGCATGGTCATAACTATATTGCAGATTTTGCAAAGCATCGCCTGATGACAATCGGGTTTGCAGCGTGCCCAACCACTGACGGTTCGGGTCATAGTCATATTGAGTATATACGCCGTTTCCATACTGCTGGAAAATTTTTCTCCCTTGTTCATCATATTCTCTGTTTGCCAAATATATATTCGGTTGCATGCCATTCTTGCTCCCAATGACTATTTTTAATAAGCCGCCCGTTGTATAATTGTAATGAACGACTTCACCATCCGGGTAGATGATACTGCGCATTCGACCGAAGCTGTCATATCCATATAACATCTTGAACAGATATACTTGTTTCTCTGTCGGTATAACAATTCGCCGCATGGATTGAGCAGTATTTCCTAACTCGTCATATAAAAATGTTTCACTACCAGTCCCATCTTCACGCAAAGAGACCCTTCCCGCACTATCATACTGATAATGGACATCATTCTCCGGATGATGTGGATACTGAATCTCTTGTAGTCGTCCGAACTTGTAAATATAGGCGATATTATTTCCCGTAGCGTTCAGATTTGCAGTTCGCAAACTTATCATATTTCCCGCTCCATCATATTCCCAAACTGTCTTTCCTGCATCCGGATGGATACGCTCTATAGTATGTCCGAGCCTATCGTATGTGTACGAGGTTGCATAGCCCTCCACATCTGTAGAGCGAAGGAGTTCTCCAATTGGGGAATATTCAAAAAACGTAGAACTGCTATCCCCTGCTATTTGCTGTATGGTCCACCCTTGAGGAGACTTGAGTACGGCAGTAGTGATGCGGTTCTCGTCAATTGTTTCCGTTGAGAATCGCAGGACGCCTTTTTGGTCTTTTGTGAAAGCATATCGCATTTGTATATCTGTTCCATCCGCATTCTTCTGATAGAGGGGACGATCCAATACATCATATTGCGGCGTATATACAACAGCGCTTCTAGTATTTATAGGTTCATAGTTTTCTACAGAATCTTTTGCTATAAATGGATATTCGCGTGCTAATACTCTGCCAAACACATCCCATTCTTCTGCTCCATCTACTACCCATATTTCCGTCTTTTGTAATTCCGTGAGATGTTTCTTTTGCAACATTCTCCCACGTGCATCGAAAAGAGATACTTCTTTTTGCAGAAAAAGCGAGTCGAACATATCTTTATAGACATGGGTGTATAGATACGGCGTTTGATGGTTTAGATTGTGCCTAATAAGATTGTATGTGTATTTAACGGTATAATCCCTTCCATCTGTAATTTCGCGTGGCGCAATGACTTTCTCCAAACGTCCCTTGTAATCGTACCTATACCAAATTTCATTGCCGGCAGGGTCTGTCGTTTTGGTCGGCAATCCCCATCTATAGTCGTATTCCGTACGGGTAGTTTCCCTGAAAGGATTATAAATCGCGACGATATTGGAGACTGTGACAGGATCATACTCAAATGCTGACCAGCTGTTTTCTTTGTTGGCATCTTCGGGGGCAATAATCGCATTTATGTTTCCGTAATCATCATATAAAATGTGTGTTATTACTTCTTTTTGGAATGGTTCTGCGGACTGATGGATATGTGCAGGCTTGCCGAAGACATTATAATCAATGGAGGAGCTACGCAGGACATTATCCGCTCCATCATGTACAATCTCTGTTTGTGGCAAAGAGATCATATTATTTGCAGTTGTGTTCAGGTATGTTATTTCTTGTCGCCAATCATCATTAGGATCCGCAATATCACCGGAATCACAATACTCTACTATATTATGATATTGGTCATATTTTATATTGTAGCAGGTTGTTATTGTGGAGGAGGATTCAGTTGTGTAATAATCAGTCCAATATCCCTCTTGAGAAATTAAGGTATTCGCATCATCACACACTCTCGTATCATCAATTTCCATATCGGTTCTGATAGCTTTATATCGTGAACCATGTACATGACGAATATACGTATTTCCGTAATCATCCCCCACTATATCTTCGTATAGTTCTCCATTTTGGAGCAATGAATGGTTGTGATAATTCTCAATCTTGACTTTCTCTTTGTTGGAGTTGATACGTACCTGATCATAACCATAATCTGTTCTTTCGTAATTGTCATAATATGCACCGCCATAAGATATTTCAGAGGAGATAATTTTTCCTGTATCCATTGGCAGAATAGAATCTTTGTCTTCAATAACAACTAGTTCCCATTGACGGTTACGATGCTCCACAGATGGTCTTGAAAGACCATAAGTCAATGCTATCTCTTGTCCTGTTGGATTGGTAACAGAGGTCAATAGATTAGCGCGCCCTGCTCCATTAAGGTGAACACGCATGGTATTGCCGTCCTTCTGCACGTAATCAACCAGCCCATCACCATTTATATCCGTTAAAGCCACATTTCCTTCTGTGAAGGAGGCGCCATATGGTGAGCCTTGAAGACCGAAATCAATTCTCACAACACCTAATGGGATACCGGCAGTTGCACCTATGTTAAAAGCAACATTTGCAGTCTTGTCTTGACTAACCTCTCCTATTCCATTCAGTGATTCATATCCCCCGAAGACATTATTGCCTTGATTAAAGGCAACTCTGGACGTATTTCCTGTTTGCATCAATTTATCCGGTAGCCCGTCTCCGTTGATATCGATGAGTAGTTCATTGACATTATTCAAAGATGCAGACATACTAACGCCGGCACTAATGCTAACTTGTGCAATGGATATTTGCGATTTATTCTGATCTGTAACGGCTCCTATTTGCGCAAAGGGGAAACCCGATAATGCGGACGCTCCTGCATTGGCTCCAATATTCGTATTATATCCTTCTGATATACTGGCATAAAGTGGATACGGCTCTGAAAAACTATATCCGAGATTATAGTTTACTTTATGGTTATCTACGTCCAATCTGTCTGGTAATCCGTCCGCATTCACATCCATATACTGAATTTTCGTAGAAGAGGTGCCAAATCCACCAGAAACACCCTTAGTCGTACCTAAATGGAATTTGCCATCACGAGTGTTGTTTCCAGGATTCTTTTCTGCTTTGCCGGGGCATGCGGAAAAAGATTCCCCGTATGCGAAGTTCTTACTTGAAAAATTAGAATAATTCGGAACAGTCTTCAATTCACCGATACCGCCCCATGGCATGCTATATTGGATGCCACTTTCCCCGACAAAATCTGGATAGCCGTCACCATTCATATCCATATAATCCGCGAGGTTGCGATAAGTGCCAAACGTGGCAGAAGCTCCAACCATTCCAGCACCATAAGAGATACTATTTTGAATCGATCTACTCGTCTTTCGAACAAATTTATTTTTTATTGAGCCATCGCTTTTAAATGGTAGAGGACTATCATATTCGATAATATCTTCCGTATTGTCCTGAATCGTAATCTCGCGGGCATTACTTTGTATTTTCCGACCTATACATCCCAGATTTCCGTAAGCAATCCATTGTTCCGTCCGACTATCTGCACGCATGGGTATCCAATAGTGAGATTTGGAAACAGGATTGTATGTGTTGGTAGCGGAGAAAGCATCATACGCTTGTGCCAATAATTCATCTTCATTTGCTATCGCGGAAGGCGAAGAAATATTCGGTTGGTATGTCGCTAATGAGGGGATATTCGGTTGGTAATTTTCCAGATAATCAATATTTTCGCCAACATACTCAGCTGAAACCAATTGGGTGTTCACTAGTGAATCAAGAAAGATGGTATCATTATTAGAAACATCTTGATATGCAAACTGCCCCCAACCTTTATTCAACGGTCCGAACAACTTACGATATGGAGATGTACTTGGATAAAGCCAAGAATATCTCGGTATTTGTACATCAGGATAATATACAATAGTATCATGAGCGATTTGAATACCTGTATTGCTTATAGGAAAATTAGATATATATCTCAACTCCGGGATAAGATGTATATCGCTCCAACGAGGTTCTTCTCCACTATAAATAAGGCGGATTAAAATGCTGTCATTGGTTTGTACGGTGTCTTCTATTTGTATATCAATCGCACCTTGTGCTATGGGTTCATAATATAGAGTTTCCTCGTTTTTTGTCACCAACAAATTAACCGATGTAGATCCATCGTAATGCCCGGAGAACGAAAGCTTAATTTTTCCATTATTATATGCTTGGAAATGGCTTTCTCCTGTACAAAGATAATCCCTTTCGGAATCATATACCTGTGACTTGTCATAAGTAATTATATGACGCCAATGTGTTTTATCGAAACGGTTGTTATCACCGGAACGTAAGCGAAACAGAATAATATCTCCCTCTCTTACATATATAGAGCTGGCAAAAATATGCGGATTATAATCCTTAGCTGAAATTGAACCTTGACGCAGTATAGTATAATCGCCCGCGTGGAGATGTAAACTATCCGCTTGTCCTTCTACCAGACTACAATGTTGGATAGTATATAAGACTCCATCAGCCGTATGGGAAAGTTGACGTGATTTCGAGGTGTCGGGTAATAGTGCAATAGTATCTTTTATTGAGATAGTATCAGATTTGGGCGCGACCCAAACACGTACGGTCTCGATATCAGGGTCTATTTTAGTAGGCTTACAGACACAATTCAGCTTGTATATGTTAACCCGATTCCCTTCGATACGGCATGTTAAAGATTCTTCAATTTTTGGAAAGTCGTGTTTTATACTTACCTCGGACGACTGTTGAGAATATGTTTCTTCTTTCGATTTTAGAATATGTTCTACTGGTTCATAAATACTGGAATCAGAATATCTCATGTCAGGGTATGTGAATTCGTGGTCTTCTATTATTTGTGTTCCTTGTTCATATACTACAGGTGTACCAAAAAATTCTTCCAATGAATAACTATGTACCAATGTGTCACGCAATTCACATTCTATACGGTAATCAACCTCTCCATCAAAAGTTATTCTCTTTTCGCAAGTGCTATTATTTACCCGAATATACTCAGGGTTCACTTCGGAAATGTCTTCAAAAGAAGGGTCTCCGTAATCATTCAAATGGTTGATTAAAATCTTATCTCCATCTATCATATCCGGCAGCCCATCTGCATTGATGTCCGTAAAATAAGTATCCGTATATGTGGTTGATATAGGATTGCTGTAACTAAGGTTGGCACCAAATGATAATTGCAATCCCCATGTATGCGTGTTCGATACCTCATGTGCAAGGCGGGTCAATCCTTCTATTTCCCGTGGGTTGGCAAAAGTCGTACCATTCTTGTTCTGCGCTTTGTACCATACTTTTCCGCCAGACTCATCTTCATATACTATATCGGCTAATCCGTCTCCATTAATATCCATTAACATTGCCTTACAGCCACCATTACTGCGGCTAAAATCATAATTGGCTCCACCTGATAAAATAGAAGTTGTGACATCATTTCCTGGTCCTACAACAAGAGAGCCACCCACATTCCAGCTTGTGCTTTGACTTTGTGACAGAGATTGATTTCCTGAGTTATTGAGAGTCCTTTCCATTTGAAACAAGTCCTTGGCTTGTGGCGCGTCTGCATATTTGAAACTTGTAACATTGGCTGGTATTCCATATTCTCCGTATGGTCTATCTAATAATTTCTGCAAAATATCTAATTGGCTTTTATCATGGGTTCTTGCTGCTTCCCGTTCTGCTTCCTTTAACATTATCTGACTTAGCGAATTCCTCCAGTTAGAAGGTACTCCTTCCTTTAGCACTTGGTAATCAAAATCACAACTCCTAATTTCTTCGCATATATCATGAACCGAATCCAGCATCACTACATCCTCCAGTCGGCTCTTATATAATGATTGTTCATTCGGTGTGTTATAATGCATATAATACGCCGCTAAATTATCTGCCTCACCCTTTTGCAATCGGGGATCTAGATATTGAACCACTATATTGCAAAGCAATCTATTTTCCGTTTGCAAAACTCCTAGCCGGCCATTGGTTGAAATGTCTTTGCGATGTTCTTTGTAATTCATACAGACCCTAAAGAGAGGCGGTAGTCCTTGCTGGTAGTTGCCGGTATAACCTATTTGACGTACATATATATTATTCCCTATCTTTTCATTTTGGTACAAAATATAGTTTCCAAAGATATCTACCGTAGCGGTAGCCGCCCAATAAGCAATACAATTGCGATCTGTTCTTACTACACTTTGCTCGTCAATAGAATTCTCAGTCGGGTTCTCAGGGTCAAAAATTCTCCCATAATAAGTGGTTATGCCATTCCGATCCGTTACTGCCCAATAATAATCAGTTGGATTTGAACCATAACGAATGATTCGGTCTTGATTCTTCGTATCACGAGCATAAAAGCGCGTCGAACCTTGTTTGCGTTTTTGGAATTGGTTATTTTGATAAGGCAGGCTTAAAGCAAGACCATCTTGATCTCTGAATAATATTGGTGCTCCGTTCACCAAATATTGCTCAGTCTCATATATCGGCTCATAACGTGGAACTCCCCAACGCGTATCTATTGCAATCGCGGGGGTGCTCAAACTCCATCCCACGCCTAATATTCCATTGCCACCTGCGCTAGAATAGTGCAGATCGACATTAGGCTGCATCCCATGCCGACCTTTAGGCAGTTCGATTGGATAAGTCAACTCAGCAGTACCGCGGTTGTTAGCAGTTGGAGCCTCTACCATAGGAATACCCTGCATGGGATTTACGTCCGGCAGGTCGGTCATCGTAGTGGGTACGTAGGCTTTGCTCTCCGGCATCTCTGGGATCTTGATGACAGCGTTGGCAAAGTCGGTAAAGTGGTTGGTGTAAGATAGGATTGTATGTGCTACCGTATCGACCGCCACACGCTCCAAGCGGTACCAGTTAGTATTGTCATCACTATAGTAGGTATAGATATCTTTAGGGGCATAGCCCATTGGAATGCGCGCAGGGTCGTACGCAAGCGTTATAAGGGCTGGGGTATCTTTTGAAAAATGCTCTCCGTTAGGTAATAGCCGCACGCCATCGCTCAGCAGGCAGACATTCTCCATATTGGAGTGCATTCTCATCCCACTTTTATACGGCAATATGGATACCTGTATATCCACTCCATGCAACAGGCTACCGCTATCTGCGGCAAGAGAGAAACTCGGCAGTTGGATATCTACCGGAGCAAAGGCTTCGAAGGAAAAGTTCCCTTCATACGGATTAACCAACCGGCTGTTGTCAACGACTTGCTCGGAGATTGTCTCTGCATGGAGAGTTAAACTCCCCATCAATAAGATTAATGCCAATAAATAATTTAAGCGTTTCATAGTATACATATTTCTAATGTTTTTTGTCTTGTATAGAGTAAGAAAGTATCGCAGATGTAGTCTCTTTGAATATATCATCAGGAATATCCTCTTTGTTTTCCATTAGGATATCTTGTAGCCATAATAGTGCTTTCTTTCCTAAAGGTCTTTTTCTACGACCCTCATAGTATTTTATTAATGAAGGTAGTAAATCTTTATATGCCGGCATGTAATCATATTGGTCAATCATAAAAATCGAATAGATGATAAAGTCCCCATCGTCGTCATTCTCTATCAGCTCTTTATAAGCAAGAGTGTCTCCATAATTTTCGATAGCCATTGTTAGGTGATAATGTCTTCTTTTACCCCATTTCTTTACAAGGGAATCGTGTCTTTGTGCATAAATGTTTTCTGAAACTTCATCCCTCCAGAATGGTAAAATATATTGTTCCAACAAATCAGCAGGGACACCGGAAACCAATTCTAAATAATGTTTCCCTAAAATAGTGTCCCGAGGAACTATCTCACCTTTTAAGAATTCCCATCCTGCTACCGACCAATTGCCTTTACATGGCTTTTCGATGATGGCTTTATAAAGACAATTTTTCATAATTGACTTAGCAAAACCATTCGGTTTACGGTTTTGTACTTCATAAAAACTTTTAATATATAAAAACATGCCATCAGCTAACTCTTTCGAGTTTTCTTCATCTTGAAGATATATCATGTATGGGATAGAAGTTCTTGCTATCGTTAAATCATAGTATGTGAGGAAGTAGTTTACATCTCCGGCTGTATTGATAAGACTAAAGATATTATTACAATCTAGTGTACGATGTACCCCGCCGTCATAGATACCGACTTGACATCCGGACTCACTGGAAATATCTGCATAAACGCTTATTATGTATATATGCAGGATTCCGATTATCAATAGCCATTTCCCCTTATTCATAGTGTATAAAATTTATAGTTCTTCAACATGAAAATTTTCAGGTTTTGAAGCATTCGGTTTGGTTGAGCCATCAAAACTTACAATAGGATTGCCTTCACGAAAGATGATCCATGCACCTACACCGTCTGTCGTCAAAACATTTTCACCCTTCTCATTTGTAACGGTTCGGGTTTTATAAGTCCCCAATTCTTTATTTGTTATTTTATCTACAGCGACATTTTCATTAGGTGCGATTACTATAGTATTTGGCAACTGCGCAGAAAGCTGTTGAGCAATGCTATTTTTGCCTTTCCCTGTTTCACAGGCATGTAGTACTATTACCGCTTGAGTGCCTTCTGTAAGATGCTTCTGCCATGCGTCGCTCTCGGGAAAGACAAATTCATTTAAAAAGTTCAGCACCTTTTCTACGCTATTAGCCATTGTTGTTTCACCTGTTGCTTCATTGTAAAATTGAATAGAATTACTACTTCCATGAGCCCAAATATGAATTGAGGGAACGTTATCCTTGTAATTACTCGCACCATTGCGTAAAGTTTCATCAATTACAGGATGAAGAAATACATCCTTCTCCCTGCCATCTGGATCTATATATTTGATTGGATTCCACCCGCAATACGCATAAGGTGATATATTCGGGTACTTATCTGCCAACGGATCAACGGATAGCCATTTCCTAATATCATCGGATGGGGTTCTATTATAATCCAATGTTTCTTGGTATTTCTGCATATATTCTTCCTGCGTATAGGCATAAAAGCCCATTTCTTCGTATGCCTTTATTTGCTGCTGTATATAGTCATACTCGCGTCCAAGTACAGGGTCGTTTCGCAACTCGGCAATTGAACGGAAACCTTTGTTCCACGCCTTCTTCTTCATCTGATATTCCAGATCTCCTATTCTCTGGGAGTGCAGGTTATCCGCGTAATGGTATTGTAGCCCCAATGTATAGCATTTCCTGACAAAATCATTGGAGTAAAAGCCGGTCTTGCGCTCATAGACACATAATAAATCGAAGAGGCATTGTACAACCGTTTCTTTGTTGGTGAGGTTCGCCATATATAGCCCGCTACGGATGGCATTTTCATTCACATGAAAACTCTCCATTATAAAGGAGGAACGGGAATATGTACCGGTCGTTGTCTCGTAGTTCCACCATTTGCCTTCAGCATCCTGATGCCGTATATAGAGATGAAGCGGGGCTAACGCTATATAGGCCTTTGCGCCTACTTTATCAGCGATAATCTTATACAGATAGGGCAACGAGTGGCATGTACCCATACCGGTTTTTAGCAGATTGGTTACCATACCGCCGGTCAGCCCCACATCTTCTATCAGCGACATCTTGTCGTACTCAAAAGGATGATAATTATTAAGCGGGCATGGCTGTGTGTAAAAAAGATAGATTGCATAATTGAGCGCGACATCAGGTGTAGGGGCTGAAACAGCCGGAGAGAGAGCCATACGTTGGACACCGGAAGCGATGCGCTCTAACTCCGCAAGATAGGCGGAATGATTCAGTTCACCGTCATACATACAATTCTCCACTGCAAAAACAGCTTCCGCAAAGTCCAATGGACGCTTATCCGATAGCATATCCTCTATCATCTTATATGCTTGCTCATAGCGATAATGCCCCTCATAGCGGGATGTATCATTTTCATTCCACGCAAAATTAGCAATCGGATTTTCCGATTGGAATACGTACTGCGGCTTGGCATACACGTTAATGGATACCAGATACAATAGGGGCAAAAAATATGTATGGTAGTATTTCATTAACAAGATTAATAGTGATAGTTACATATAAATAATGTATTAGTTGTGGTATCTATTACCACGACTGTCTTCTCAAAAAAATCATTATGGAGTTGTAATGTATCTTGCATGATTATTTTGAAATAACCAGCATCGCTATTACAACATTTCTCATATTCCTGCACTAAAGAATTATTAGATAGATAAGATGCGCTTTCTAATACTACGGCTTTCAAGGATGAATGTTCGGATAAAGAATGCCATCCGGTCCAATTTACTACACTATTAGCTAACACATATTTTTCAACAACATACCATTCTCCGATTGCGTTAGATTCATACCTTTTTGATGAGATGACGCTGACCTCACTGACACACAAAATGTCTAAGAGGTGTTTCTCATACTTATTCACGCATGAAAACATGCTGATAAGAAAGATGAATAATACTATACGTATTTTATTTGACTTTTCCTTGTCCATAATAATATATGTTAAATGGTGTTCCCTTTCCAGCAACCATCGAACCTATTTGAGTTGCAATATTTCTAAACCCTCGCCCCCTCTGCATATCAAAATCATAAATGTCTAATAGCCCATTTTTATTGCCTATCCTCACCGTTCCTCCATTATCTATCAAAGTTACCTGAATAGTGCCATATACCAAACCTGTTTGGATATTAAGATTTTTAGGATCTAGGAAATTAACATGTTTAGAAGATCCAATGGCAGAAAAATCAGATTTCGAAAGAGGAGATAAATCAACTTTAGCAGCGTCAACGTACAACGGATTACCATTTCCATTTCGATACCAATTATTTGCCTCAGAAAGATTTAATTGCCCATCCCAGTCTGGTCTATTTGATAGTCCATTATAGTTTTCCTGCATAGAGTTTCTATTTTCTTTATTCAGAAATTCAACCCCCACATCAAATCCTTCAGCTACATCTTTTTCCATTCCTTGTGTAAATAACTTTGAATCCATAATAATCGGATTTCCTTGCAGTCCATTTTCGTCTGTACCAAGAAGATTTCCATCCAAATCATAGACCGGCCTCATTCCATCCGGATCAACATATTTCACCGGGTTCCAGTTGCAATACGCGTAGGGGGTGATATTCGGATACTTGTCGGCTAAGGGATCCACAGACAGCCATTTGCGGATGTTATCTGTAATAGGCGGAGACACCTCCGGCGCAAACGAATCATACGGCGTCTGCGAGTACGCATATATCCCGAACATCAAAATGAGTATTATTCCTATTCTTTTCATAGTGGAAAACTAATAACGTTATTGTATATGCGATGGGATGGGGACTGCCCCTATGATCTGGTTGTTAGCTACTATCTCTATGTATAAGACAGAACTCGGCAAGGCGCTGATATCAATGGGACTCATGCTGGACAAAGTAGAGAGGTACTTAGCTGTATTGTCATATAGATAAAGGAAAAATACCTGTCCGTCAGGAAACCCATTAACCACTATCGTTTTGCCGGATGGGTCAATCACAATGCTTGTCTCTGAATCGCCATTTGTTGACGTAACATCCAAAGGAGAATCATGTGCTATCGGATCATGAGGAAGACCATGTATCTGGATTTGCGACACCGGCTCTGCATCATCTATTGTGAAATAGCATATACTATCTCGTCCTATAGAATCCGGCATGACAAATCGGGGAAGTAGTCCGTTCTCATTCGTGACTATCAATCGTAAGGAATCCACCATACCTATTTCTGATAACGATAATTTAAGAGAGATAGGTCTCCCGTACCGGACGGACTGCCGCATACGCCAAATACGCGGAAAGGAATATAGACCGTCCGGTTCGGGACTCCATTCTAGGGAACCTCCATCATCGCCGAGTAATATATACTCACCGGGCATCAGTGTATCTACTGAGAGTAGCATTTGTGCTTCTTCTTTCGTTTCTGATACATTGCTATACCATCCATATAGTGTATCATTTCCGACTCCTATCACATGATGGTAAAAATCCTCATCTACTCTTGAATTCCACAACGTATCGCCTATCGGAGACAAATAAGGAGCGTAATCCTGCGTAATACCATATTTAAGTGCAAGATATGTTTGAAATGAACCGGACACAAGAAGCGATACCTTTCTGCCGAAATAAGCAATCTCCTCTATTTCTATCGCGGCATGGATCGTATCCGTCAAAAGACTTGAACTATCCCGCTTATACACTACTTGTTCTCCAAACCGCAAAGTATGTGTTTTGGTACTATCAATACGCACACCGCTATGGTAAGCGTAAACACACCAATGAGAGAAATCTGAAGAATTATGAGAAGATATTGTACCAAACGGGAAAATATAAATACCATTAGTTAGAACCGCGAAAGAAACAGTATCATCTTCGGTGAGACTCCAGAGACATTCAGTGCTATCCGGCTGCAAAGAACGTATGACGGCATACATTGCGTATTCGTCTGTCCATGAGATACTATCCTCAAAGGGAATCTGTATCATTGTATCCTGTCGATGCCAGACATCCGGATATACGGAATACGCATCATCCGGCAATGAAGCAAACATCGCAGCAGGTATGCAAAGAAGCATGTAGATGATGAGTTTGCGCATAATATAGGGATGAATTTATTGTACCACGAATTGACCTATAAGCGCCCCTCCGGCAGTTTCGATACGGAGCACATACACACCTGCGTTGGCGATTTGCTCGTTCAGCGAGGAGGTGAAATCCCGATTAATCACTACGCTTCCCGTAGAAGCATTGACTACCACCGCCTGCGCAACAGGGATAGCTTCTTCCTGTTTGAGGACGGTTAATGAGTTGCCATTGATTGTTGCGCGGAAATCTCTTGGGCGAGTAGGTGTGCTTCCTTCTTTATCCGGATTATCAAGAGGATTCTCTCCTTCAATAACCTCCATTCCGACTACTTCCATCAAAGGAATTTCCATTTCTTCTGCACAAAGAAATACAGGCATTGCGAAGAGAATGCTCAGTACCAAAGTGATAATTTTTACTTTCATGTTAATTAGAGATTTTGTTAAACAATAAATACCGCCAAACGGTTTTCGTTTGACGGCACAAAATTACTGCTTTTTACGGAGGTAACCAAAATTTTGATTGGGAAACAAAAAATCGCAAAATGCTGATTATAAGCGCTTTGCGATTTTTGCAATTGGGAAAGTTTAATAGAGAACCTATTTATCCTAACAAATTTAGTAAAAATAATCGAAAATTGGTAGTTGTTGTTCCTATTTTGCGTGCCGTTGTGTTTTTGAACTTCCCCAAACCGCTATGCGAATAAGGTATCATATCTACCATCTGATTGGTGGGTGCTTTTAGTAGAACGAGAATACAAAGACGCAATTCTTTTTGAGACAAATTATATGGTTGTAACTGAGTTACAATATTGTATAGGTATCTATTGGAAAGAGTGCACATCTCTGCAAAATTATTCCAATGAAGATGCTCTCGTAGATCCTGATTGCAACGTATTAGTGCACTAAACTGCTCAATATCTGCTACTATCTCTTTATAATGACTATCTTTTAGTTGTGATAGATTGTCTATATCTTTCCTCAAGATTGCATGTCTTTCTTCTGCTTCCTTATTTTGTATAGCCAAATACTCCACTTGTTGCGAGAGCAATGCATGCTGTTTATGTTTCCTAAATATATACAACCATAAGCACGAACCAACAACAAGCAGTGTTGCTACTACTCCCCAGAACCACCGCCAATCCGGCTTGCGGTTCAAATCTTGTTGTAGAAGTTGTACCGCCAACCCCCATTTGCTATGCAGGGGTATGAGAATGTCCGTTTCGATATCAGAACGTTGTGCGGAGAGAGCAAGTACATCTTCGTTACTTAATGTTGAATCTGCATTGGCAATAATATAAAGCATATTATATTTGTTCTGCTCTGATGCTGTAGGCATACTGAGCACCTGATTTGCATAATACAATGCAGAATCAGTTTCCTCCATATGCCAAAAAGCACGCGCTTTTAACTCGTAACATGTTGGAACGCTGTATCTCAACAACTGAAGAATATTTGTCGTATAGATGACTGAATCATATAATTGTATTTGAAAATATAACTTGGCTTTCGTTTCTAATGTCTTGATTTTGACATTCCTATCATTGCAATTATGCGCTATTGAATCAAGTAAAATGAATGTTTCTTCTTTCTTCCCTTGTTCCGCCAGTTCAAATGCCATATCATTTAACAGATAACAATATGACAAAGTATCTTTATCACGAAGAAACATCTTGGCAGATTTCTCATACATCTCATACGACAGAGGAAACTCACCTGCCAAATGGCAGATAGAGCCCATATTGCTATATACTCTTCCTAAGATATGGTAGTCTTTTGTGCCGGAATGGGTGGCATCGATGAACACCTGCATAGCAGCGGCGGGATCATCCTTGGCGCGGAGAAGTTTGCCGTAATGATAGCACGCATGCGCGTATTCTGACTTCGGACGGCTGAATGCTGAATGCTCCTTCAATCTTTCGTACGCTTGCGCGAAGGTGGCGCTGTCTCCTTCGTCCACACCGTACATCTTACCCTCATGCCACAGGCTATCCGCCTGCGCCACAACATCCCGCGCCTCATTAAGAGACATTCCTGGTCCTCCGCGACTGCATGAAGAGAAGACTACCGCCGTGAACAGCAAGACTATATGGGAAATCTTATCGTACACGCAGGTTGTAGCGGGCGATGGAGGAAGCGATAAAGGCGATGAGGAAGGCACCGGAGGGAAGCCAAGCCCAGTACCCCACCCCGGTCATTCCATCAAGGGAGGGCATTTCTATTAATCCAAAGTAAACGAAGACGGCTACCCATATTGCTACCAGCGCAAGACCGATGAGGGTCGCCCATATAACCCGCCACTCCATCAGATGGCAATAGGCAAGATATATCCACGCCGGAAGGAGCAGAAAGAGCACCGTAGGCAGCCAATACGAAGCGATACCCAGCAGTACCGCCATTTGGAAAGCCGGCTCTACAGCCGAGGCATGGCGGTGGATATGCGTGAGACGGAGCGCTGCAAGGAGCACCGGAACGGAAGGGAGGAAATAGTGGAGAGTTGAAAGTTGAGAGTTGAAAGTTGAAAGTAGGAAAACAGGCAGCAACGCACCACCTATTGCCAGCAGCCAGAAGGCTACCGGCAACAGATAGTACAATATCGTTTGAGTATTGCGTGTCAATTTACAATTCACAATTCACAATTCACAATTTACAAAGGGCTGACGGAGTTTGGTACAACGTTTTAAGATCCGTACGGACTCTTAAGTTTGCACAAAAGCCACTAGGACGCTTTGTTCATTGTACATTGTAAATTGTACATTATTACTCAATAAATCCTTTGCGGCGAAGGAGGTTCTTCGGATCGGCTTCTTTGCCGCGGAACTCCAGATAGAGCTCCTGCGCGTCGCGGGTGCCGCCTTGCTCCAACAGATGACGGAAACGCGCTGCGGTCTCTGCATCAAACAGGTTTCCGGTCTCCTTGAACGCTGCAAACGCATCTGCGTCCAGCACCGCCGCCCACGTATAGCTGTAGTAACCGGCTTCGTAACCTGTGGTGAAGATATGGTTGTAGAAAGTCGGACGATAGCGCACGATGATCTCGTCTATCATACCCATCTTCTCCAAGCTGGCTTTCTCAAAAGCATTGACATCCAGTCCTTCCGCGGTCTCCAGCTCATGGAAATCCATATCGAGGATAGAAGCGGAGAGCAGTTCGGTGGTCACGAACCCTTGGTTGAACTTACCGGCTGCATTGATCTTCGCGATCAGGCTGTCCGGGATCACCTCACCGGTCTGGTAATGGAATGCATAGGTCTTCATCACCTCCGGCTCGTAAGCGTAGTTCTCCATGAACTGGCTCGGCAGCTCGACAAAGTCGCGCGGCGTGTTGGTGCCGGAGAGGGATTTGTAATGCGCCTTGCTCAGCAAGCCGTGCAGCGCGTGACCGAACTCATGGAAGAGGGTCTCTACGTCGTCCATCGAGAGCAGCGAAGGATTGCCTGCTGTCGGTTTGTTGAAATTGCCGACATTGATGATCACGGGACGGTGGTCCGTTCCTTCCGCATCGATATACTGCGGCAGGATATTGTTCATCCATGCGCCCGGACGTTTGCCCGCACGCGGGAAATAGTCGGTATAGAGAATACCTATCAACTCGCCTTCGGCATCGGTCACTTTGAAGACCTCTACCTCTTTGTTATACACCGGCATGTCGGTGAGCGGTTCGAACTGCAATCCGTATAACTTGGTAGCTACGCCGAACGCACCGCGGCGGACGTTGGAGAGCTCGAAATAGGGCTTCAACTCCTCCTCATCCAGTGCATATTTGGCGCGACGCAGTTTCTCCGCATAATACCACCAGTCCCAAGGTTGCAGCTTCTCGCCCGGCATATCTGCCTCCAACAACTCCTGTAGCGCTGCAGCCTCGCGCTTGGCAGCCTCCAGAGACGGTGCCCAAACCGATTGCAGGAAGGCATCCACCGTCTGGTGGTTCTTCGCCATACAGTCCGCTAAGATATAGTCTGCCGCATTGTCGTAACCGAAGAGTTTGGCTTTCTCTATACGGAGCTCCATCTCGCGGATGATCACAGCCTTATTGTCATTCTCGTTGTCGTGGTTGGCGCGGGTGGTATAGTCCATCAGCAGTTGCTTGCGCAACTCGCGGTTCTCGCAGTACTGGAGTACCGGCGTGAAGGACGTGCGCTTGGGTGTGAAGAGCCACTCGCCCGGATGACCGGCAGCCGCAGCCTCTTCCGCAGCAGCCGCTTTGGCGCCTTCGGGCAGACCTTTCAGATCCTCTTCCTTGGTCACAAAGAACTGACAGGCATTGGTCTCAGCTACGACATTATTGCCGAACTTAAGGGAGAGCAGACCCAACTCCTGGTTGATCTCTTTGAGACGTTCTTTCTTGTCCGCAGGCAGGTTCGCTCCGTTGTCCGCAAACGACTTGTAGGTCTCCGTAACAAGGCGCATCTGCTCGGGGTTAAGACCCAGCTGCTCACGCTGGTCAAAGACCGCTTTTACCCGCTGGAAGAGCGCTTCGTTCAGGATAATACCGTCGGATAACTCGGACAGCATCGGACTCACTTTCTCTGCGATCTCGTTCATCTCATCGCTGCCGTCGGCTTCGAGGACATTGAAGAAGACGCCGGTCACGCGGTCCAGCAACAGACCCGAACGGTCCAGCGCTACGATCGTGTTCTCAAACGTCGGTTCGGCTTCATTATTCACGATAGCCTCTATCTCCGCTTTGTTCTGGCGGATCGCCTCTTCAAAAGCAGGGAGGTAGTGCTCATTTTTCACTTGGTCGAACGCCGGTACGCCATAGGGCGTTTCGGGTTGGTCCAACAGCGGGTTGGTGTGGTTGCATGCTAATAAACTCATAGCAATAACTCCTAATAGAAATAATTTTCTCATATAGTTTAAATTAATATTGTACTTGGTACTTAGTCCCTTTGTCACTTAATCCTGACGTTTTTCTCCATAGAGGCTTTGATACGCTGGCGGATCTCTTGGGACTGGGTGTCTGCCTTCTGGTACCAATGGGGTTTGAAATCCTGAGCAAACTTACATTTGGCGAGTTTGATCTTCAGGTTATCGATATTACCGCTGACGTTGACGCCGAGGTAGATCGGGGAGAGGACATTGATGTCGTAGTTAAAGGTCATGTCCGTGTTATGCCGTCCGCCGAGAGCGACCATGTAGTTATCCATCTGCACGCAGAGCGGATAGACATCGATCTCGTTCTTATAGACCGTGATCTCGGCGTTGATCGAGTCGATGCGGTTCTCCGTCTTCTTGTTGAACAGCAGCAGTTTGGATATCTTCGAGAACGTCTCTCCGTCCAGCACAACGAGGTCTTTGCCGGTTAGCGAAGCGGCACCGCGGAGGGTGGACATCTTCGGCTGGTATTGACTGTTGAGATAAGTCTCTGCTGCTAAATGGAAACGTGCTGCGCCCTTGAAAGAAGAGAGCATCGGCACCATCTCCTCCAGATTCGGGATCATGGTCAGCAGCTCGTCTATATCCACATCGATCATGTGGTAGTCAAACCCGACATAGAGGTGGTTGCGTCGCGGTGAGCGGTACATGGCGGTGAGTTGCAGTTTCGCTGCACGGCAGACGAATCCCATCTCATCCAAGATCAACGTACCGTCCTTGATATACAGTCCTCCCTTGAGGTCCGAAGCTACTTGGTTGAATATCTCCACCTCACGCATGTGGGTCATGAGAGCAAGGTCCACATCGGTCGGTACAAGGAAAGGATCCGACTCGGAAACCCCACCCGTCCTCCCCTCAGGGGAGGAGACAGGTTCTAC
This sequence comes from Paludibacteraceae bacterium, assembly GCA_017464475.1. Taxonomy (GTDB): domain Bacteria; phylum Bacteroidota; class Bacteroidia; order Bacteroidales; family Paludibacteraceae; genus Colicola. The sequence continues at coordinate 71,095 of JAFTZQ010000005.1, read as the reverse complement.
ACTCGGTTCTCCCTCCCTTGAGGGGAGGGACGGGGAGGGGTTAGTTTCCTCACTCCCCTCATCTGCGGAGAACCAAGCTAACAACTGGTTCGCGTCGCAATGGTCGGAGACAACATCCAGTTGACCTTCCAAGATCGCCTCGTGGCGGAACCATTTACCGATATTACGAACATTACCCTTGAGGTTCAGATCGCTGTTACCCAACTCAATCCGGGAGTTAGCTATCTCCATCTCGCGGTTCGAATAACTGAACTCGATAGAGGGGATGATCACTGCTTCGGGCAGCCGCTCCGGTATATTGAGTTCGCCGTTCTTGAGGTTCACTTTCAGCCGCGGGTTCCATTGCAGCAGGATATTCTCTTCTCCGGCTTTGTACCGCGCAGCGGCTTCCAGATCCAGTTTACCGGTCTTGGCAGCCAGCTCCTCTCCCATCCTGGCATTGAGTGCCTGTGTCCTCAGTTTGGCTTGCAGCCGCGGAGCAGACTTGTCTTTGCGTCCTCCGGAGAGCGACGCCTCCAGATGGGAAGCAGCCAAGTCGGCTTGGATATCTTGGAAGAACCCGTCCAGTGCATCGCAGTCTATCGTCGCCTGCGCTACGGGCATGACGGTCGTGTCCTTGGTGTTATACTCGGCATACAGCTTCAACTTAGGTGCATCGATCGTGCCGCCCATCGAGTCCATCTCCACCTCTACCGGACGCTCACTCTGCACCCCTACGGCAGCATAGAGAACGGGATCTTTGGACAGCACATTACCTGCCTCCAGCTGGATCGCAGACGCTTTGAGTGCAGCCTTCAGCGGCGTCGCCATCTCGAAATCCACTTTGTCCGTCGTCAGGTCGATCCGCGCCCAGTTAACCTTCGGTTTGGACGGTTTGGGGTTCGGCAACCGGATCGTAGCATGGGTCTTCGGCAGATCGGCTACCATCGAATCCATCGCATAATGAATCTCCTTCAGGTCCAGATCGGCATAGATAGTACCCTTCTCCAGCCGCATCGCGGTCAGGTCGTCCAGACGGATCTTCGCTTTCGCTGTACCCTTGGCTTTGCCGTTCAGCGTCATGGCTTCCGGCAGGAAATACGCAAAGTCCGGCAAGTTGGCATCGAGGTTGAGCGCCAGGTCGAGCAGCATGTTACCCATCAAGTCGGACAATTGAGAATTGAGAATTGAGAATTGAGAATTGAGAGTTGCGGCGTGCAACTTATGAATCTCCACATTGCTTACCTCTCCTTCCGTCAGACGGATATCCGCCGTAGCGTCTAATTCTACATCGCGAAGAGTATATGGCAGCGGCTTGTAGCTGCCCTCACCGTCCTCCAGCGCCAGATGCGCCTGCACGCGCGGCATCTGTTTGTCAGAGACAAAACCCTGTATCGTGGCTTCCAACGCCGCCTCGCCGTCCACATCCAGATCGCTCAGCGACCGGGCGAATTGAGCCGGAATAAGCGCCATGAGCGGCTTGATCTGCCATTTGCCTTTGGTGGAAATTCCCATATCTACGCCTATCGAGTCCTGTATATCCGCACTTCCGCTGAGTACCAGCGCAAACTCATTGACCGCTAATTCGGCTCTGCGGAAAGCGAAATGCATGGAGTCGAGGTTCATCGCCATAGGTGCGTCAATCTTCACGCGCAACGAGTCGGCATAAGTCTCTCCCTTGAGCGACGCACATACATTCTGCGCGTCCAGCGAAAGGAACATATCCTCCCAACTATTTGCCTGCACAGCGAGGTCCGTCTCTCCCAGCGACGCAGCGATCGTATCTTTGTCGTCCAAGAAAGTGATATACCGGGCTTTCAGACGCAGTCCGTCCACCTTCAGTTCATCGAACGGCAGCGAGAAAGCGGTGGTGTCCTCCTCCGTCGTGTCCGGCGAAGAGACAAACACATCGGTCAGGTTGGTCGTACCGTCCGGAGCAATATAGAAATTGACGAATGCGTCATCCAGTATCGCCTCGTGCACATGCAGATTCCGATGGTTCAGAAACTCCATCACATCCACCGTAGCCACCAGCGTAGGCGCAGCCACAACAGTATCGTTCTGCGCACCGGCTTTGGGATTGACGATCAGCAGTCCGTCGGCGCGCAGACCGAAGCGGGGGAAGGTAGAGAAGAAGGTCAGATCCACCGATCCTATCTCATGCTCGGCGGTAATAAACCGGTCCGCTACATCGCGGGCGATAGGGGTCAGACGCTCCGGCGTGAAGACCACGTAGCACACGATAGTGGCTGCTACCACTACCGTCAACACGACACCCAGAAGCGTCCATCCTATGATTTGGAGCGCACGTTTCATTTCGTTGTTACGACTTTGGTGAAGTTGAATTTAATAGACGGATACTCTTTCTCATAATAGACGAGGTCGGTGTCCGTCAGCTTGGAAACCACATAGATCTTCGGTATCTCGGCGCCGCCGTTGTCCATCAGGTGGATCTCCGTCAGGTCTCCGGTACTCTTGAATTGATATTTGAACCATCCGTTGCCGGGGTGTCCGAGTTCATTGCGGGCGTCTATACGATCCTGCTCCGTGACGTCTTCCGCTTCGTCCCATTCGCAGCCTAAAAAATAGCCCGTTTCATCGGACTGCTCGGTGGTAAAACGCACAAACTCTTGGGTGTTATTGCGCTGCCAAAGTCCCTGCAGGTCGCTCAGGGAATACGAAGGTGTAGTCTTGTTGAACATGTCGCAACTCGCCAAGGCTACGGCTACAAAGGCAAGGAATAGAATTTGAATTGACTTTCTCATAATTATGCTTTCGTTATGTTAATCTTTACGTTGTATCCGTCCATCTCCAATACAGATGTGAGACCGGCTTCGCCTGTCAGACCGCTTTCGCTGTCAGAAGTCAGACTGAGCGAAGTAGCCAGTACCTGCGAAGCGATGTATTCGCCGCAATGCAGGACGGCGTTGTGGATCTCGGGACGGTCTTCCAGTACGATCGCTATGCGGTCGGTGATCTCCAAGCCGGAGGACTTACGGAGGTTCTGGATGCGGTTGATCAACTCGCGCGCAATACCCTCTTCGATCAGTTCGTCGGTCAGTTCGATATCCAGCGCGATAGTCAGCACGCCGTTGTTCGCTACCAACCAACCCGGCATGTCTTCGGTGAGGATATCCACATCCTCGGGCAGAAGGGAAACCCCACCCTCACCCTCCCCACAAGGGAGGGAAATAAAGAATGTGCCTTCTTTTTCCATCTTGGCGATGTCGTCTTGGGACATGGCATTGATAGCGGCAGCGAGGGCTTTCATGTTCGCGCCTACTTTCTTGCCCAGCACTTTGAAGTTCGGTTTGATCTTCTTGACAAGGCGAATCTCGGACTGCTCCGCCGGAACGATTACCAATTCCTTGACATTCACTTCGCTCTTGATAAGGTCGGCTACATGCAGGAGTGCGTCGGTGGTCTCCTGGTCGGGCGTCGGGATGACCGCTTTCTGCAGCGGCTGGCGCACGTTCTTCTCCGCGCGTTTGCGCAGCGAGAGGATCATGGACGTAGCTTGCTGCGCGAGGTACATCTGGCGCTCCAGCGTCTTATCGATCAGCGCTTCATCGGCTGCGGGCCATGTGCTCAGGTGCACGGTCTCGCCCGTCAGGTCGCGGTAGAGCCGGTCACCGAAGAACGGAGCATTCGGCGCCATCAACTGCGCTACCGTCTTCAGACAGGTATAGAGCGTCGTGTATGCCGCCTGTTTGTCGGCATCCATCTCGCCGCCCCAGAAACGCTTGCGGTTCAGACGAACATACCAGTTACTCAGGTCATCCTGCACGAAATCGGAGATAGCGCGCCCGGCTCGGGTGGGTTCGTAGGCCTCATATGCCTCCGTCACCTCTTTGACAAGGGAGTTCAGGCGCGAGAGGATCCAGCGGTCGATCTCGCTAAGGTCATTAAGGTCTTTAATGTCCTTAAGGTCTTTAAGGTTCTCATGACCCCACCCGTCCACATTCGCATACAGCGCAAAGAAACCGTAGGTGTTATACAGCGTGCCGAAGAACTTACGGCGCACCTCATCCACTCCCTCGGGATCGAACTTCAGGTTCTCCCAGGGGCTACTGTTGGTCAACATGTACCACCGCACGGCGTCCGCTCCGTAGGTATTGAGTGCGCCGAACGGATCCACAGCGTTGCCCAGACGTTTGGACATCTTATTGCCGTTCTTATCGAGCACCAGACCATTAGAGATGACATTCCGGTATGCCACCTTGCCCTCAATCATGGTATGGATGGCATGGAGGGTAAAGAACCACCCACGGGTCTGATCCACGCCCTCGGAGATAAAGTCCGCCGTACGCGGCAGATCGGCGTTCTCAAACGGATAGTGGTTCTGGGCGTATGGCATAGCACCGGAGTCGAACCATACGTCGATGAGATCCAGTTCGCGCTTCATCGGTTTGCCGCTCGGCGAAACGAGGATAATACTATCCACATACGGGCGGTGGAGGTCGATCACAGACGGATCGTAGTTCGCCTTCGAATAGTCGCCCACGATATGCTTGGGCCAGGGGTTGGCTTTCATGAAGCCCGCTTTGACGGACTTGTCTATCTCGGCGAATAGTTCGGCGATAGAACCGATACAGATCTCCTCGCTTCCGTCCTCGGTGCGCCATATCGGCAGCGGCGTGCCCCAGTAACGCGAACGGCTCAGGTTCCAGTCATTCAGGTTCTCCAGCCATTTGCCGAAACGACCTGTTCCGGTCGATTCGGGTTGCCAGTTGATGGTCTTGTTCAGCGCAATCATCTCCTCACGCGCCTTCGTGGAACGGATAAACCAGCTGTCCAGCGGATAATAGAGGACAGGCTTGTCGGTACGCCAGCAATGCGGGTACGTGTGTACGTGCTTCTCGCTGCGCAGGAGTCGTCCGTCCGCTTTCATCTCCAGACACAGATGGAGGTCGAGCGTCTCGGCTTTGGCGGCAGCCGCCTCGTCGTACTTGCCATCGACCGTAAACTGCGGGTCATAGGCGTTCTTCACCCAACGGCCGGCGTACTTGCGGTATAACTCATCATTGACGTTCGCCTTGTACCACTCCTCGTCGAGATCCTCTACATTCCAGTACTTGCCGGTGAAATCCACCATCGGACGCGGACCGTTGGCTTTGGTCTGCATATACAGACCCGGTACACCGGCTGCGTCCGCTACCTTCTTATCGTCCGCACCGAACGTAGGCGCGATATGCACAATACCGGTTCCGTCTTCGGTCGTGACATAGTCCCCGGGTATGACGCGGAAAGCACCTTCGCCCGGGTTCACCCACGGGAAAAGGGGTTCGTACTCCAGTCCCACCAGCTCCGTTCCTTTGCCTTTCCACACGATCTTCGGCTCCAGCGGTTTGCCCTCTTCATCCACTCCGCAGAGCTCTTTGCGGTATGCATCCAGCCGCGCTTTGGCGAGGATAATATGGTCGCCGGCAGGGGTCTCCACCGCCACATAGTCGATCTTCGGTCCCACGCACAATGCCGTATTGCTCGGTAAGGTCCAAGGCGTCGTCGTCCAGGCGATGATGTAGGTGGCTGCGCCGTTTGAAGATTTGAAAATTTGAGAATTTGAGGATTTCAGTTTGAAGCGTGCGGTGCAGGTGAGATCCTTCACATCGCGGTAGCAACCGGGTTGGTTGAGCTCGTGGGAACTCAAACCCGTTCCGGCAGCAGGCGAGTACGGCTGGATGGTATAGCCCTTGTAGAGATAGCCCTTCTTGTACAACTCCTTCAGCAGGTACCAGAGCGTCTCGATATACTTGTTATCGTAGGTGATGTAAGGGTTCTCCAGGTCCACCCAATATCCCATCTGCTTGGTGAGATTGGTCCACTCGGCGGTGTATTTCATTACCTCGCGGCGGCAAGCGGCGTTATACTCATCGACGGAGATCTTCTTGCCGATGTCCTCTTTGGTGATACCCAGCATTTTCTCCACGCCCAGTTCCACGGGCAGACCGTGGGTGTCCCATCCGGCTTTGCGGCGGACTTGGTAGCCCTGCATGGTCTTGAATCGGCAGAACGTATCCTTGATCGTACGCGCCATGACATGGTGGATACCGGGCATACCGTTTGCTGAGGGAGGTCCCTCGAAGAAGAGGAACCGGGGATGTCCCTCGCGCGTGGTGATACTTTTCTCAAATAACCCCTCTTGCTCCCATTGAGCCAGCACTTCGCGGCTCAAGGCGGGCAAGTTCAACTGTTTGTATTCGTTAAAACGTTTCATGAATATGTTAGTAATTTTATTAGCCTATAATTTGCGGGTGCAAATTTACTGCTTTTTTCTGACATACGCAAAAAAAAACGCCCCGAAGGGCGATTTTTTACATATTGAGCACCTTATGTGCCTTGTCGTTGACCTTGACGACGTATCCGTTTTGCGGGCTGAGCGGCGTCGAATACTCGTATCCGGTGGAGATCGCCTGGTGTACCAGCTGGCCGGAAGGCGAATAGACGGTGATCCTGTCGCCGGCAACCAGACCGCGGACGTAGAGCGTGCCCTCGAACGTATAGACTACGTATTGGCGGGAGCCGTTCTTGTCGGTCTTCGGGAAGCCGCCGATACGGACGGCGAAACGGCGCGTATTCTCGCCCTGCTCCACCGAAGCCGTGTACGGTTCCTCCAGGAGGTTGGTATATTTATTTTTCTCGTAGTCTATCAGCCAAACGTACGCATAGTCCGCGAACGCCTCTTTCTGCGGCAGCGAGAAAATAACCTCTCCCGTGGTAAGGTTGGGAACACTCAACCCAAGCGGTATATCCACTTCGGTCGGCGCGGCACCGAGGAGGGAGATCCCCGAGGTGCGCCGTGCGTCCAGGATATAGAGTTGCGGCGAACGCTCATCGGTGCGCCAGCTTACGCCGTCGCGTCCGTACGAATAGCGGACGGTCTTGTCCGCCGTCGAATCGGGGAAGAGGGTGACGAAGGCTGACTGCTGGCGGCTGACCACTGACGGCTGACTGCTGACTGCTGATTTAGCCGGAGCATGGGTCACTTTCGGTGTGCTCTCTGTTACAGAAAGGATCGGTCTCGCCACACGCTTGTTGCGGCCGTACTTCGGCAGATGGAAGACGATCTTCTCGTTCTCCGACTGGGTAGCCGTCTGGGTCAGGAACGCCGTTCCCATCGGCAGTACCGTTCCTTTATCCCACGAGCGGTCAGGGATCACTTGGTCGCCATTGATCGCATAATTAACCGCACCGTCCATCCGGTAGAACACATGCGGGATATACATCTGACGGAGATAAGTCTCGTCCTCTAAGATTGTATCGGTACGGTATTCCGACACGAGCCAAGGCAGACCCTTCATGTTCCATCCCATATCTTCCTGGCGGGTGAAATTGAATCCGGTACCCGCCCCGGAAGGATCGCGGTGGTCGTACTGGGTGAGATAGATCTCCTTGTCGTCCGTATCCTCCACATAGACGTACTGTCCGGCGGAAGGAGCGAAAGAGGTAAATCGGAGCGTGGTATCCGTCATGACGGAGCCGAAGTCCATCAAATAACCCTCGGTCGCACTACGGTTCGTAGTATCGATCCGTATCCATAGATCCGAATTATCCGATTGGAAGACATAGTCTTTCGCCGAACGAGCTGTACCATTGTAGGTATAGGTGGTGAAGGGAGCCCCCAAGCCCCCTGAAGGGGGAGTTACGGGGAATGGGTTACCGGAGACCGTGATATTTTGGATATCATAGTCGAACGGCCATGCGGTCATGGAGTAGCGCTGGTTAACGAAGCGTTTCTCCGCCGCCACATAGGCGAGCTGTACATTATGCCCGTTACCGTAGAACGACGCACCCGAAGAGAGCAGCATGTATCCCGGATTGAAGATAATGTCATTCTCCTTCAAGTCCCGGAAATCGGTATTCTCATATTGCATGGTCATTACCGCCGAATCCATCAGATAGACCACGGATCCCGGATGCGGGTAGTTGTTTCCGCCGTAGTTATTAGTGAAAGCGGTGGGTTTGCCGGAAGAAGCACCAGGGCCGACGATATTGGTAATGGCAGTGATCTCCACTGCCGTCTTCGGCGCGATATACCAAGCCTCCAGTGCACCCATATCGACGGTAGTGCCTATCAGACGCGGGTTTCCGAGCACGTCGCGGTCGCGGCTGAAATCAATGGTATGATCCGCCTTGTAGTCGTCGAAGAGCGCAGGCAGGTCATTGTATGCCAAGCCCGCATTGATACTATCCGAACGCTCGTATAGCTGGTATGCCAGCGAAGGATTATTCGTCAGATATGACGGCAGCGTATAGGGGTTCTTCGCCGTCATATAGGGCGCAAAACAGTTGATAGTTGATAGTTGAGAGTTGAGGGAGATATTATTCCGCACCGCTCCGGCTCTTGCCTCTGTGGTATCGATCGGCGTTACCGACTCTATTTCCGAGACGATGGTATTATTGAGTGCCAGACCGTTGGCTCCCACGCGCACGAGTGTCGAAGCCGAGTCGCCATAGATGAGCGAGTTATAGAGCAAGCCCTTCTGCACATCCGCCAGCGGGTGACCCTCCACTTTATTATTGACAAGGAGGCAGTTGCGAACCGCAGACAAGTCATTGTTGATAATAACCGGCGTAGTATGAGCGTTGGTCGTGTTGGTGATCACAAATCCGTCGAGCAGGAAGCCGGTCTGGAAGGGGTCGCCCTCTATGCGGACAGAGGTGATATAGGAAGACGCACCCGAAGCAGCCACTCCGGATTCGTATGCCCGCACATAGTTGACGAACCTCTGGCACTCGTCGTCGGTGAACTCTTTTTCGGTCGAGCCTTCCACTATAGGTGTAGCCGTTGCTGTGTCGGTGAAGTGGGTCGGCAGCGAGCCATAGACATAGACGCCGTCGCGCGCCTCGATCGATCCGAGTGATTGCGAGCTTCCTTGCACAAAGACGTATGCCTTGCGGCTCTCGCGGTTCACCGCTCCTTGGTTCAGATAGGTATAAACGGCAGCGGCGTCGATAGCGTTCTGGAGTTGTCCTTGTCCGAATGCTTTCTCCCAGCTGGAGCCGTCTCCATCCATAGCCTCCGCACGCACATAGAGCACACGTTGGATCTGCGCCAGACATTCGTATGCGCCGCGCTCCAATCCGCCTCCGGACAGACGAGGTTTATGCGCCAGATCAAATTGGGTGTCCAGGGCGGGGCGCTCAGCGACAGGATAGCGGAATAAGACCCTCGAAGTATAGATGTCTCCATTCGCCTGGTTGGAAGTCTTCGTACTCGGATTGAGACGGAAATTACGTTCACGCCGCTGCTCAGAATTGGCAGCCGTGACGAAAGGCAAAACGAATCCCGGACCTTCTGTAACATTGTTGTTCTCGGTCGAGAGCGAGTCATTATGATGCAACGCGTCTCCCGCGCGGAAGCAGCCCCAGAAGGCATTGTGCGTCACGCTGTCGGTTATACCGAGGCGGTTCTTATCCTCGTCGGACCCACGTCCCCAGAGGGTAGCAGCGGTATCCGGACCAAACTGGAGCATGGTGGTTGTATCGTGTACGAGGTCGTCCAGCCAGATCAGCGAGTTATGAACCTCGTTATGGTCGGACTCCAGAGTAATATGTCCGCCGTTGAGGGCGAAGGTGGAGTTAATGATCGTCACGTCGTTGGGCACGGACACCAAGTTGGGTCCGCCTGTTTCCTTATGGGCATAGATCGGCTCGCCGGCATTGGAATGGAAGAGGCTGTTGACGATCAGGGACGATCCGCCGCCGTGGTCGATACGTACTGCCGGTGAACGCTGGGCGGCTTTCACTGTCCAGTCGCCGTTGTCCATGAAGGTACAGTTGGAGATCGTCAGTTTCGGCAGGTTGATCAGCGTACCGTCCACGGTAGCCGTATCGGGACGGAGGGCAAAATCCATATTATGCGTAATAGTCCCGGTACCTGCCTCTTCGTCATAGGCGCGCTGCCAGCGGTAATAGATCGCCGCACCACCGTTGTTGCTCAGCAGACCTTCGCCGTCACCCATGGCGCGGGTGGAATACGGATTGATGAAGGTCAGTCCGTCGAAGGTGATCGGTATGACGATCGTGTCATGGGTGGTACTCTGTCCCAGATAGTTAGCCTGCTCCCATTGGCGGTTCATATCTTCGACCACGAAGAGCTGGTTGCGCTGGCTCTGGATGCCTATATCCGGCATAGAGAGAATAGCGGGGTTCGAGACGGGGTCGCGCTGGGCATTCTTGACGTCATAGCTATATCCGCCGAGGAAGGTAAGGCTCTTCACGCCATAGTCCGTATCCGCTTCGGCGCTATCGGGCAGGAGCGGCTCCAGCGAGGTGGAGGAGATCATGAACGTACGGCGGTTATTCAGCACGTTATTCGGTGTGAAATAGCCCTCCTCATCGCCCAGAAAGCAGACGTATTTGTCGTGGTTGTTGCGGGAGGACATCAGCATGTCTATCGCGTACTGGAGGTCGGTGGTAGGCGACTCCCATGTGATACCGTCATGGGCAGCCCCTTTCTCCTTGGTCGCCACCCACATGGTGTCTATATCGCGTCCCTCCAGGTCCAATTGGACATATTGGTATTCATACACACCCATATCGATGAACACGTCCTCTATTCCCATACGGGGATTTCGGGATATACGGTTCATCACGCCGGAGGTCTCAGTATCGCTGTTGGTACGCGTGAATGCCATGTATTGCTGGTCCTTGAGGGGTAGCGGCGGGTTGACTTGGGATGTATAGGCACCATACCGCCGTGCCAGCCAGTTGTACATCGCGCCCGGATAGGCTTGGGTGTCATCAAATGTGGCTACCGGAATACCGGAGATCGGGATGACATGCTCTTTCACATCCTCCGCCGTAGCCGATGGATTGGTCTTCTGTAGTTCCGCCAAAGCAGCAGCGGTAGCCTCCTCTTTGGTCGCATAATGGGTACTGCCGGTATAGGAAGTGATATACCATCCGATGCCTCGCTTTACGGTCTGGGACAGCGAACCCCAACCTTGGTCGGTGGTGATATTCATACGTGCCTGCAGCCAGTCCGCATTCTGCATATAGCCGTCGATACCGGCGACGAAAGTAGGCTGCTTGAAGTTCGGTCCGTCGGTAGCCGTGTTCAGACGATTAATAATTACATTATTGTTACCATGGACATAGGTGAACAAGGAGTCGTAATTCTCTATAGATACGAAGGGGTTTATCTGCCGTGTCTTCACGTCCATCTTACGGGGATCAACGAAGGCGCGTTGCTCATCTTGGGTCAGCAGGTAGCCGTCCTTGTTGGGTCGCATGCCGGTAGGTCCGTAACCCTGGCGGTAGGAGCAGAAGAACATTCCCTCCAGCGAGTCGCCCACCGCGCGGAGTTGCATCAGTTTGTCTATCGTCGCCGTATGGAAAGTATCGCGCTCCTCCCCTCGGTCAAGGGAAGTCCAATAGTGATAGAGAGAGTCGTACTCGTGGTAGTATTTCTCGTACCTGCCCCAGATCTGACTATCGTAGTGGAAGACACCGGCGCGGGAGCCTTTGTATTTGAGATTAAAGTCTTTTATCGCTGTCGAATCGGGTGCTTCTACATTCTCCAACTTACCGATATCCTCTACCTCGAACACCTCGTTGCCCCAGAAGATACAGTTGAACGCAAACTGCATGGAGTCGGTTCGCGAGTGGGTGGCATCGCCGTGGTAGTGGTTGTTTGCCCAGAAATTATAAATAGCCGGAAAAGCCACCGCCTTGTTTCGCACGAAATGGCAGTTAACAGCCCTCAGGTAGGCTTGAGCCGCGGCGGAGATCACGCCTCCGAAGCCCTGACGCGCATCGGCATCCGGTATATCCTCCTCGGCTTCTTTAGTGAGGGGGTATAGACCACGACGGGCTTCATTATTAGCAAAGAGGCTATTGGAGATATCGCATAGTGCGTTGGTCGCAATACATCCTCCGGATGACCAAGGGATAAACTTCTGGTCAAGCTTGGTGATCGGTCCTTGCGAGTAGTTCTGGGTGAAATGGCAGCCGTACATATAGATACCGCCGTTGGAGTATAGCGCTCCGCCGTTAGCCGCCATATTATCGTTGAAGAAGCAGTTCTCCACGATAATAGGGATATTGTATTTAGCGGCTTCCGTCATATTCGGTTTATCCGATTGCATTTCCGCTGTCCAGAATCCATCCACGAATATACCTCCTCCTCGGAAATAGGTATTCTTGACATACTTATTGACCAATGTGTCGGAGGCGTCCAAGTGGTTAGCATATCCTCCGGTGATCTGGATACCGTCGAACTCGGTGGTACGCGCGAGGATGGAGTATTCGCTCTCCTCGTGGAAGAGATCCGGTCGATCGAATGGGATAGGATCCGACAATATCCTTCGTCCGTCTTTTACCTCCACGCTGCGGTACTTATAGGGTTGGGGTCCTACATGCAAGGAGTCCGCATTCATCGTGATGACATGATAGACATGGGTGAAGTCTTCGCCGGCAACGGCGTTACCGGAGAGGATGGTCTGGCGCTCCAGCTCCCAAGGCTCGATCACAGAGTTCAGGTTGTTATCACGCATGGGGCGGTGGTCCTTGTCGCGGATACGGATTTCATCGCGGGAGGCGGCCTTGATCTCATAGCCGGCTACCGTGACATTGACTGTCGTGTCACCGTACGACTGACCGGAGAACTCGTCATAGAATCCCTCCTGGCCATACCAGTGGCTATCCGGACGGGAGTCAACACCGCCGATCACATAGAGCGCCTCCGGCACCAGGAAGGTATTATTACGCACCTGGTCTTGCTCTCCATAGGCGTTATGGTAGGGGTAATAGGTTCCCTGCTCAATATAGATCTCGAATACCATTCCGCGGTATTTTTCCGCATTCTTCTTACGGGCGGCGATGACATAGTCGAAGGCGTCTCCCAGACGGTGGAACGGGTTGAGGATACAGGAACCCATCTGGCGGTACATGTGTGCCGATGGTGTGTCTTCTGCGTTGTCCTGCAGCGCACGCGCCGCCTCGGAGTTGATCAGGTCGGTATGCATGACGTACAGACGCCGCATGACGTAATTCTCATCGACGTTGATAGCGTAATTCTTATTGATCGCGCGGGCGCCGATCTCGATGAAGTCGTTATTCTTGGTGATCAGTTGATCGCTTCCCCACGCATAGCCGCGTTCCTCGCCTGTCGCCGTCCATCCCAGTCGGCTCACACCGGCTATATCGACGGTATCGAGGGTCGGGAATACCGCGAGTTCATCTCTCCAACTGCGATAGGTCATACCGGCGCGGGAGAGCGTGGACGACATCTCAATCGGATAATACTGGATATTATGGATCAGGAACGAATCCGTTCTATCCCATCGCACACCCTCGGTCTCGCGCGGCGAGAGCTCTACGTTCGCCTGACCCTCCAGACGGCGGGACTCGACGGCACAGAAGTTAAACGGATATTTGGTCTCGCTGGAGGAACGGCTGAACACTCCGGAGACGTTGGCGTTATCGTTCGCTTCGTTATGCCATAGGGCGGTGGAGTTCACGCGGACGTAGGTATTGTCGAACCATATACCTCCGGCGGAAGCCGTAGCCGTATTGGCGCAGATCGTAGAAGCATAGACGTATGCCAGCGAGTCGTTACTCGGTCGCTCCGGCGATTCGACATAGATACCGCCGCCTATGTTCGCCGAGTTATCGCGGATGATACATCCGCTGACAAGGGCGTAGGGTTTGAGGTAAAGACCTCCTCCTTCGCCAGCTGCATCGTTATTGCGGATGACGCAGTTGCGGACATGGGCAAAGTCAGTCACGACGGCAGCGCCGCCTATACGTCCCTCGTCGTCCGAAGCGTTGGCATAGCCGTCTTCGATAAAGAGTCCGTCCAGCACAGCCCGGTCTTTCGCATCGGTCATTACCGCCAACTGACCGCCGTCGTCCATCTTGTTCTCATCGGTGTCGAAGAGGTCATTGGTAAAGGTGACCACATGGTAGGTCTGACCTTCCGCACCGGTGTTAGAGATGATATTACCGGAAAGGACGGTCCGATAGGTGAGCGGGTCGCGTCCTGTAAAATCAGAGGTATATCCACCTTTCAGCTGCACGCCGTGGGGCACGATGAAGGAGTAGTCCAGCGTGTTGTCCTGGTAGCCGTTCGTACCATTCTTGGTCGAACGGGTCGGGGTGTAGTATGCGCCGTATGTATCGGAGGTGGTGGAGTTGGTATTATCGCCCTCCAGCCATACCTCTACCGTCCAGTATTTGTTGGGCTCCTGTGCCACAAAATCATCTATGGTGGTCTTGTCGCCTACCGTAGTAGCTCCTTTATTATAGCGGTTCTCCGTCATCAGGGCGTATTTGTATCGTCCCGCAGCGTCGAGCACTTGCTGCAACTTCTGCTTACAAGCGGCGTTCGCCGGCGAGGAAGCCGAAGCGTCACCACCCGGAGCATTGAAGGTAACGTAGTAGATCGCCTGACCCGGATGAGTCGTCGTATCGGGTTTGATAGAGTACGCCGCGTTGAACTCGTACGCACCCATATCAATCTGGCAGTCCTGGACACGTTTCGCGAACGCCACATCGTTATCCGGCAGTTGAGCCGCCTCCACACTCTTATAGATGGGCATTTCTTTTACTTGCGCCTCAGTCTTACTATGCTTACGTTCCAATACATCTAACAAGTCACCGGCGAATTCCTCAGTACCATGGTTGACGCAAGGTACATCATCGCGCAGACGGAAGTCATTGAGCGAAGCCGCACGTCCGGCAACATAGTTTCCTAACTCATTAAAGTCCGCAACAAAAGGTGTAGTCGCTGCAGAAGGACCTTCTTGCAGCAAGACATTACCTTTTCCGTATTTTCCATCTGAATAATTTATAATATTATCCCTATAGGTTTCCTGTGTGAAAGCTACATCCGTCTGTATATAGCAATTAATGAACGGGTGAATAAGATTTTTTCCTTGATAGGCCGATTCCGTTCTCTCACGCATGGCCATACCCTTATTACCATACACAATGGTGTTAGCGACAAACAAGTTCGGAGTGGACTCCGTTGCTACCGATATAGCACCACCATTAATATGTCCGCTTTCATTCAGGTCGCAAGTATTATACGCAATGGTATTATTATAGAACTTACCCACACAGAAACCTACTCCACCGGCAGAACCGAAGGAATAGTTATTGGCAAACAAGGAGTTAAAGCACGTACCTTCATAGAGGAACATACCACCGGAGAATACCTGGTTTTGCGTTGTATTAGCATTTTGCTTGGTAGATATATTATTCAGTACAAAGCATCCCTCAATAGTAGCTGTAGCACCGTCGCAATAGATTCCGCCACCTTTAACACGTCCGCTTTTAGACATATTATTGATTACGATGCAGTTCCGCAGGTGCGCTCCTTCATACATGTTCACACCGGCACCACCACCATGTCCCATTCCTTCTTCATGAATAAGTCCATGGCGAATGGTGAATCCATCCCAATTCGCTTCGTTATACTCCACATAATTTGGATCTTCCCTGACGAAGTCCGCATTCTTCCAAGACGATCGTTTCGCCTTGGATGGACCGAATACACGATGGGTATGAGACAGATCATCGCCATATTTACCACGATTGGAACTAGCAGGATCTCCCACGGAACCGGCGCCGTATGTTGGAACACATACATCCGGCATAGTTAATACACGCTTACGGAGCGGGGTACGGTGTGTTTGACGCGTATATGTCTTCGTCTTTGAAATCACCGGATCTTCATGCGGAACTTCATCATTTTCTACACTACTATCCTCTGTCTCATCTAATACGTATGTTTCAGCTTCAACATAAGGTCTAATTTGAATATTAGAGAGCCAGAACTCACGACGGTTAGGGTTACGTCCGCCGTAGGCATTCCCTGAACATCCTTGTTCATATTTATATTCACAGGGTATTGGATCGGGGTCACCACCATCTTCTGTGGCATATTGTTTTAAACTCGCATCTTTTATGTTTGTAGCAAGATTTCGTACACCATCTTCCACCTCAACGGCTATACGCATCGGACCTGTAGTCGGCTGATGGAACGTAAGCACATGACGATAGGCCATATTACGGTTATTATCCGCGTTATCATTATTAGCGTAACTTCCGCGCGTTTTAATATTCACTTCCGCACATATTGTGTTATCTGCATCGTAAACGCGGAAAAACATCATGGTAGTATCCTTACTTTTCCACGCATTTCTATAACCTCCGGCTATATCTACCGATATTTGGTATTTTCCTTTCGGTACATTGGATAAATCCTGCCATAATACTAAATCCGTCAATGAACCATTACCTATGAATATCCAGTTACCTTTGTATTTGGCATCCGTGCCTGTCAGTTGTTCGTTAGTCTCCGGATCATAAATATTACGCTCTTTATCATTAGCATTACCATCATTTACAATATCGGCAACGTAGTACGTTTTTGCCGGATACTTCATATTCCAACAATCCTTGCCGTCAGAGGCTTCTCCAAAAGTATAATACTGAAATCCATTCACTACAGATCCTTTGTGTGAATTGGTTTTAGTAACACATAGAGTTGGTGTGCCGGCAGTCATATTGGCATACTTCATATATGTATCCTGATCAGGAGGGCCTGGTATCGAATCCATCTGCGCTTTGTAATGGTGTACAATTGTGCGGTTATAGTATTCGTATTGAGTCGTTTGTGTCTGTTCTGTATAAGAATAGTCATCGTCCCAATACTTGACAGCACGCTTTGCGAGGAGGTGGTTTTCTGTACTATCGGGGTTAATGTCCGAAATCTGCAAAATAGTCTCATAGTCTGCCGCATCAAGTTTCTCTGCCGGTTTGGATTTAGGGATATTTAATACTGTATCCATCAAGGCCTGACGTTCTGACATACCCGGTGCTTTGTATTTATTGGCGGGGAAACCGCCTAATACCGTAACCGAGTCACGCATGACAAATCCCTTATAGTCATTATACGTACCGGCTCCCACCCATACTTGCACAGAGTCTTTATGCGCTTTGTTGTATGCGGATGCCATTTCCACTGCATACTGCAAACCGCCTACATATCGCTCGGCGCGGGTATTGTTAATCCAGCCGGCGGCGTTACATGCATTAATAAAGGCATTTCTATTTCCATAGTCAGATGCATTATTCCAATCCGTACCGTTATGATACGGATTCGCTCTCCAGAACGAACGCGAAGCACCGGAGATCTCTCCATACGGATAGCGTGGGTCATAGTCATACCCGGCTACAAATCCGCCAGGTGCAGAACCGGGAACGTTTACTGTATTAGAACTCTCGGACTCGACATTATTCTGTAAAATATCCTCATCTCCGACTTTAGTTCCATCATCATAGACATTCTTTTCCGTTGTCCACGTCTTGGTTATCGTAGTGGTAGAAGTAGCACCTATCTGTTTATCGGTAAACCATACTCTACCCCACCCGCCGTTGTATTTGGAGTTGGTGGTCAGGATCGGGTTGCCTCCGCTGTCCAGCACGCGGTTACTCTCTGCATCGATCTGATCGCCCGTAGCGAGCGCAGGTCCGGCTATCTCATTCAGTACATACACCGTGTTTCCGGCGATGGCGTTGTCCCAGGAAGAGCCATCCATTTTGCCGGCGCCGTTAGGCGTGACATAGAGCACCGTACCTGACGGCGGCAGGTCGGTATTCTCGACTGCACCCAGATCCGGTGCACCGCCGCGGTCACGGGTTATCACATCCGTGCGGTCGTAGTTTTCTATAGGCTTATAGCCGTTTACGTGCGCCGCATTGACGCACGGGTTGGTGTTCATCGGGGTATAGCTGGCTGTACCTCCGTAGAGCGCCTTGTCGCCGCTTGGAGAATTACCGATCGTACGCATCGGGTTGATGAAGGAAGGATACGTCTTCGCCGTGACATCGCTGCGCGTGAAGAGAGCTGCGTTATGGCGATTGGCGCTGTCGGCAGGCAGAGAAGCCTTGTCGTCCGTCAGTTTGGAGGTCACGCCCGCCGGCACGAAACCGTCTATCGAAAGAAGGCTATATCCACTCGAGAAGAAACCATTCGGCTTGGAAGCCAAGTCAGCGTCGAACATATTATACGTACCATAGACATGGGCTTGTCCGTCTGCCTCCGCCGAGGTCACATCGCCGTTGCCGGTTTTACCCAGTTGGGTATAGTCATCCAGTACTTTTGTACCATTGGAAAAGACGAGGGAGTTATCCATGCGGATAAATCCGCGGTATGCCATGGTGGTACCATCGGTATATCTGTTATCCGCCAGGAACGCATCGCCGGCATTGTTGACGATGTCGCAGTGGTCCAAGCAGATATACGCGCGTCCGTTCGCAGTAACGATACCGCCGCCGTTGGTGGTCGTTGCCTCGTAACTAACCGAGGCCTTGTTATTACGAATGATCGTATTGGTCACTTTCAGCTCCGCATAGCATATCTCTCCTCCCGTCTTGGACCATTCGCCGTTGACATAGATTCCGGCGCCCAGATGGGAGGTACAGTTGGCAATGACGCAGTTACGGAGTTGGTTACCCACCATATCAATACGACGCGAGGGGTCGATCGTCGAGTTATTCACTACCACGCCGCCACCGTCGTTCGCTGCAGTAGCGCTATACACGCCATGGGTATTGGCATCCCGCAGCGTAAAACCATCCACCACGACGCTGTCGGCATTCACCAGAGCAAAGAGGTGGGCGGAGTTGTTGATATAGCCCTGCTCGCCGGATATGCCCGTCACGTTCGCTGTTATCGTTGAGCGGTAGGCATGCGGGTTGCGTCCTTCGGTCTCGGTGCCCGTCAGGTCGCCCGGATAGCCGCCGTAGAAACGCATATGACCGTAGGTCACGATAGCTGCCGTACGGAGGTTCTTGTTGACATAGTTACCCGGACCGACCGTCGTCAGCGTACCTTCCTTGACCAGAATCTGCACCGTCCGATAGTCCACCGAGTCGTTCGTGCCGTCCTGTTTCGGCAGACGGTAATAGCGGTTAGAGGGGTCTGCGTCTTTGAAACACTTACGGAAGAACTCCACCGCTTCACCTATATCGCAGATCGGCGTGTCCCAAGAGTTACCCTCTTTATCCTGCGGCAGAAAAACACCGTCCTCATCATATACACCCGGTCTATTCGGGTCGATGAAAAGCGTCGGAATCTTTTCTCCTCCTTTTCGTCCCTCCAAGCCCTGCGGCTCCACCAACACATACGTGATCGGGTCAGGCTTGCGCACCAACGCACCCAGCGTAGAAGACGGTTCGTAGGGGTTGGACACAACGCCATAGTCCGTATGCGCATGGATGAGCCATGGAGACACGTTCTGTACCGCTTCCGACACCTGCACACCCTTCTGGTCGATCGCCGAATAGGAGGTCAAGTGCCAGATACGGGGACCCGGGATTCCGCTCGCAGTCAGATGCAGGAACACACCTGCGCCATAGATCTGGGCGTCATGATCGTGCTCCGCCCAGTTATTCGGATTGACGGAAGGATGGAAGAAGCAGGGGTGGTTGCTGATCGAGCCTTTGGACGGCATGTTATTCTTATCCAGCGAGAACACCCGCTCCTTGGTCACACCCGTCCAGTCCGTGATATCGTGGTTCATGAACGCCGAGTGATAGACGAAAGTCTGGTATCCGTCGCTTATGCGCTGGCGCACGGAAGCAAACTGGATATCATTGTTCACATCGCATCGGTTGCCCCAGAAGACGGAGTTGAAGATCATACCGCAGTTGCGGACATAGATACCTCCCGACCGTCCGTGGCGGCGACCATAGTAGGTCACATCCGGACCGATACAGTTATTGGCACAGACCGTAGCGTGGTTGACAGTACCTCCGTTCGCGAGATAGATACCTCCACCCTCGGCGGAAGCGGTATTGTTATTGACGACGCAGGCGGCAGTGAACGGCGCGTATTGGCTAGGTTCGCTTCCGCGTTTCTCCCAAGGGTACTCTCCCGGTATATGGGCAATCATCAGTCCTCCTCCGCAACGGGCGGCGCAGTTGGTGATATGGCTATGACCGATGGAACCGTCCTGGTCGATGCAGACGCCTCCTCCGTATCCCTCGTAAACACCCACACCCGTAGTCTGACAGGTCTGTACGTAACAGAACTCGATTACTCCGCCTCCGTCCGCATATATACCGCCTCCGCGCATCGTGGCGTTGCATCGCTCCACGATACAGTTCCGCAGGTACGAGTTACCAACCATATACACGCCGCCACCGTAAGCTGTATGCTCGCGCAGCGTGGTGCTCTTCGTAGCGGCGTTACCGCTCGAGATCACACATCCATCGACTGACGCCGGGTGTTCCAGGGGACAATAGTGTCCCGCCGTGCTGTCGTTCACACCCGCCCCCTCGTATTTGCCGTTCGTCGCAAACCATACTACGTGGAACGAAGAAGCAGGGTATGCGGTGTTGAAACGTCCGCGAATAGAGTCAAACGTAAAGGTAGGAGGTGTCGTCGAGTGGTTTCCTGAGAGGATGGTCTTGTATTTGAAATCCCATTGGGAAGCGATCTCCGTACCGGAGGTAGTACCGATACCGGACTGGTCGGACCAGTTCTCGCTCTGCTTCTTGTCGTTCGCCATAATACGGTCCTCCGGCTTGGACTCCGGGTCATCGGGATTAAAACCTCCATAGACATGAATACCGCTGTAGATCTTGAACGAGGTATTGAGCATAGATCCGCCGGAGGACTCGGTACTCTCGGTAGGCACGTAGGTGCCCGCTGCGATATAGACCGAACCGGAAGTCAGATGGTTGGTCGTCAGGTATTCATGCAGGTCGTTGATCGCGTCCTGCACTTTGTTCTTTGCGTTCGCCCAAGACCGTCCGTCTTTTTCGTACGCTCCGTTCGGATGGACATACCTTATAGTATCTGTTTGCGCGTGCGCACATACGCATGCACACACGTTCAATATTATTAATAATACAAATCCTACTATGTTTCCTCTATTTCTCAGCAACACAATTCTTCTCCTTTTTCTACTTCTACTATTTTAGTTTTTATTTATAAATCGAAAATGCGTCGGTTCGGCGCTTGATGCGCCTTTGTCTAATCGCCCAAAGTCGTTCCTTTGTGCAAGCACAATGCCCGCCTTTGTTCGCTTATACTTCGTCCGGCACCCAATAGTGCCGTACTACCGCCTTACAAAAATATCCCTGCGGGATGGAAAATAAAGAAAATACCATGCGGATAGTATATATTTTTCTTATTTTTTATTATTTTTGTAAGGCAGACGGACGACTTATTGAAGTCGGGCGGAATGGGGAGCGGTTTTTGAACTCTGGGAGCTTGCTCACAAGAGGGCAAAAGCCGATGACCATTAGGCTACTTCTGTAGCCGTCCTGCCGCATTTTCGTTTTAACTTTTATCTATTTTTATTTACAATTTTCGTGGTTTTGTCGTGGTTGTTTCGTGGTTAAATGCTTAAATAGATTTAATTATCTACTGTTTTGGTTTCTGTTTTGTTCTCCAATGGGGCGGTCAGATTGAAATTCGCCCGCAGCCACGGCACAAACTTCGCCGTGGTATCTACCTGTAGGTTCAGCGTAGGCTGATAGCCTGTTTCAGTGCTGCCATTCGTCTTCAGCGTCATTTGCAGCGGGTAATATTGCTTTCCCCCGGCTGTTATGGTATAAGGGATGGTATAGAAATAAGAACGTCCTTCCCACCAAAGTCCCTCATCGTTCTCCGCTATCTTGACCGTTGCGCCGGAAGTCAATGCTGAGCCGGATACATTGCGCATAGGTTTGAAGCAATAGGCATTGCCGTTAAACAAGTTTCTCGCCTCCATATAGGTCAGTCTTACCGCATTCTCCCGATCCGCTTTATTGATCCGCTTCTCTTCCTCTACATTCCATTTGATATCCACCTTCGCCGCGATATGGTATAGGAGGAGGTTTACATACGGCACTCGCTGAAGATTACTATTGAACGAACCATAATAGTCCCCATTCAGCGTCAAGTTATACGGCGAGGAGTAGATATGCTGCAAGCTACTCTGTACTCCCGAAGTATTGAACGTCAAGCTCAGCAGATCGTCTAATGAAGTTATGCCGGAACTCCATGTCTTGTTAAAATTCAACCGCTCCGCCGAAGCTACCGCATATACGCGCCCGTAAAATTTAGAACCTCCTGCTGTGAGCGGCAGATTGATCTGCTCCGTATATTGGTATATACTGTCCTCCATCGTCGGTAGCGGTCCCGAATAGTGTTTGGGCTCCCAATCCGCATCCGTCAAAGTGCGCTCCTCCGCGTGCCATACCGACCATACCTTAGTGGTGTTATCCTGCTTCATCACAATGATATACAGATGGAGGGGGAACAGGAACAGCTCCGTCTCTCCCGGGTCGCCGATCGCTCTGCGCGCCGCAGGCGCATACCGCGCACTCTGCACCTCATTCGCCGGCAGACAGATCGACAGCGGTAAACCTAACTTCTGCTCCGGCTCATTCACCTTGCATCCCGCCAACGCAAGTGCCATTACCAAAATCCCTATGTACCTTTCAACTTTCACCTTTCAACTTTCACCTTTCACCTATCCCGTTATCAACTCATGTTCATTTCCTTCTTTCCAATCCAGCGTCACAGTCGCACCCACTTCGGCATTGCCGATTACGACCACTGAACCGTCGTCCTGCACCTCGATCTTCACGATCTCCATCTTTCCTGCCTGCAGGGCATAGGGGAAAGAGAGCACGGTCTCAGTCACCTTGCCGTCCGGCATAGGCACATATACGCGCAACTGCCATAGCGAGTTATCCGCCGCTTTGATCTTTGCTTTCGCTCCGCCGGGCGCAGATACGGCGTCACGAGAAGGAAGGGACAGCATGGCGTAGCATCCGTCCACCACTTTCTCCGCCTCTATCAGGCTATTATGATTGAAGGCATAGGTGCTATCGTTGATACTGAAGCTTGACGCCGTTCCGCTGAGCAGCACGCGCTCCATGCGCAACGACGTAGCAGACTGGTTCGTCTGCACGATAGCAACCGCGCTGGAAGCCATATAGAGGTGCACATTAAAGGTCAGATTGCTGTCGCTCTCCGGCATATACATATCTAATCGGGCGGTATAAATCGCTGTACTATGCGAAGGGAGCGTGTCTGCTTCGCGTTGCGCTACGCGCATCGAAGAAACATACTGACCGCCCATCAGCGTCACGTTGTTATTCTCCGCTATATTCACCACAGCCAAATGCCTATAGTCCTTGCGGGGGATATAGAGCGTATAGGACTTCTGCTTGGCATTGATCGTGTCGCTCTTGTGCTCCAATAGTTCGTCGGTTCCACCCAAGGAATAGAAACTCATGTCCAGATCGTGTGCATGACCCTCAAAATAGGGTTCAGACCATGCCTTCAGCGCGTCTGCCATAGGTTTCTCTATGTCCGACGATAGTTTCTCATCAATCGTCGTCTGCACCTCTGTAACGAGATTCATCTGATAATTGATGAGATAGTCCGCGCCGCAGACGGACAGGTCGTCATCTATCAGATTACAACCTGCCGTCGCGATCGCGAGTACTAACAATACTATGTATTGCTTTGCTTTCAACTAATTCGTATGGAATTATTCGAATTCAATATTGTATACATGACCATCCTGCCATGTCAGATCAACCGAGAAGCCGAGTTCCAGTTGCGGGGTACGAAGATCAGGCAGCGTGCTATAAGCTTTTTGGAGGTTCGGCAGCGTCAAGTTAGCTGTGGTAGTGTAGTCTTGTTTGAATACACGACCACCTGTCTGGGTTGCCTGCGAGTGTTCCAACTGAGCACATACATAGAACTTACCTCCGTGAGGTATCAACTGATTGTCATATCCGTAGAAATCCTTACCGGTATTTGTCAACTCAACTGCAATACGCACATCTGCCTCTCTGTTCTCCAATACCAAAGTGTGATTGATTTCAGGATTATCACCTGTCAGCACCGGAGCTGATGTAGTAGCTACCCAACCACTCTTGGCTAATGAACGGTCATAAATGGTGTATTCAGGATCCGAACTCGTCTGTGAGCAGGTAAAATCATAATTTACTTGCTGCTGACCACCTACGAAAATAGCGCTAACAGGGAAACCTGCCGATACATCAACCGCTGTAGCAATACCTGTTGCTGATTCGCTATTATCTGCCATGCTGGCGTTTGCCAACTTAACAGTTACATCAAGACGACCTACTGCATATTGAATTGGTTTCTCAATTGCTACGGCACGTGTCAATGTGTTAACAGAGATAGCAGCTTCGTGAGCATCCAAAATGTTTTGCCATGAATTAGAGGTATTTTCATACATCGTCTTCTTTGAAGTATTCGAAGTCTTGATTTGCGAGTTCACATAGTACCACAACTGTGCCGGATAAGTAAAGTTCTGCGGACGAGTCATATTAGGATAATCACCCTCTACGAATTTATGTTGTGAGCCATCCCATTTAATGCTGATAGCGCCATCCGGCAAGTTGATCTCATTAGGATAGTTCCGCAATGCGGCAATAAGAACTACTGTATCATTGTTAGCCAACTCTGTTTGATCAATATACGTAGCATCATTGATAGCACCCTTAATTCCCACAGCAATAGGAGAGGTAAGCGGTTTGAGCGACTTGTAGAGGTCGGTAAGTACACGCGATACACCAAACGAAGACAGGTATTTCAATCCTGTTGCGCCATTCGGTGCAGCTTGGATAAGAGTGTATGTATCAAACATTGCTTTGATAGCTGCATCATCAGCTGAAGTATATTCATACCATTTTTTAGGTGTAGTTTCACCATCCGATGCACATGCAATGTTGGTCAGATACTGAAGCAGTTTACCTCCGTTGCCTGCCGCCAACAACGAGTTTCCATAACTCGGGGCGATAGACTTCAGATTGAATTTCAAATTGGTAGGTTCATCTGTTGCCCAAACGGTAGGATTTCCGCTTGTCGTAGCAACGAGCGCACCGGCTCTAAACATAGTTTCGGGCTCATCTGGATTCGAAGTAGCCTTCGATTGAGCATAGAACAAGAAAGAGGAGGTAGTCAGAGGAATAGATACGTTTTCGTACACCTTTGCTTGATTTGTTTTTGATTGCACCTCGGATTTATTTAAATCGACAAGGGTAATATTCTGTGCTCCCAGACGAGTGTCTGAGCTTGCATCAATTGCCCCTTGCTTAGCGAATGGAATCAAAACAATACCGGTTAATCCATTGAATTCTTCCATACCTTTCTTCTGTACTGTTCCACTCGGCATACGGCGAGCACCGTTGCTCAGTTGGTTCGGCAGAGCGATGGAGAACTCTGTCTTCACCGCCGGAGCATTCTGCTGCTGCGGGGCATTTTGGTCGCCTTTACATCCTGTGAAAGCGACTGCGCTTGCCAGCATCGCTGCGCAAGCGATAAATGTCATTTTTCTCATACTTTTTAACATTTTTTTTGTTAATAATTAAGTTAATTTAATTGTTTTGTTTTTTGTTTAATTTCTGTTTCGTATTTTATATATTTTTTGTGGTAATTATTTCAATTTACAATTCACAATTCACAAAGCGTCTTGGTGGCTTTTGTACAAACTGAATTGTCCGTACGGATTTAAAACATTGTACCACACTCCGTAAGCCCTTTGTACATTGTACATTGTGAATTGTACATTATTGTTATTTTCGTTCGATGGAGACTTTGATGTAGCCTAAGTTACGCATGATGTGGCGCAGTTCGTCACGCATGTAGCGATAGGTAGCACCGCCGTGGAGCGCTTTGATCATCCGCTCGCGCGCCTCCAGATCCGGTTCTTCGTCCATGATAGCGAACACTTCGTCGCGACCCTCAAACTCTACTTGCTCCAGTCTCTCGCGCAGCTCCGTCCAGCTCTCGCCGCCGTTCGTGACGGTGAACAGACTGTCCGCCAACTGCGGATAGGTAGCTTGCATATATTTCTTTATTGTCTGCGCACGTGCTCCTGCCAGGCGTGTGTTATATGCCAGACGTCCGTCGAAGGAAGCGAAGCCGGTTACGTCGATATGCGAGATCCGCAGCGTGCTGTCCTCCAGTATCTCTCCGATGGCATCCATGATACCGCTCATCAACTCCTCGTTGTCTAAGTATGAACGATCCATCTTAGATACATCCACATCGAAATAGAGGTATCCGTTCTTCGGACCAAGGCTGAGTACCATGTGCGATACCTCTTCCTCCACTTCGGGTTCCGGTTCGGTCGGTTCAGCCTGTTCCGGCTCCGGTTCGGTCTTGGCAATCGCTTTGTCCTCCTCCGTCTCCACAGGCACTACCGGTACTACCGGTTCGGTCGGTGCCTCATGCTCCGGCGCACGCTCTTTGTCGCCCGGCGCCGGCTGCGCCGTTGTGTCTGTTGCTTGCGCCAGTTCTTCCGCGGCTTCTTCCGTAGCCGCAGCAGCCGCAGCAGCCGCCGTAGCCAGTTTCTCGCAGTCGCAACGACGCGCGAGCGATTCCTCGTCGCCGTCCAGAGGCACCACGAGGTTCACGCCCACTTTCGGAAGTACCAACCAACGTCCGCCGGAAGCCGTCTTGTCGCCGCAATGCTTGCATTCAAATTGGTCATACCAGCTGTATCCGGCATCGACACCACCCTCCAGTTCGATACTGAAATGCGGAGAGATCGGGAAATGCCATCCGCCGCTGGCGCCCGCCATGATCGCGTCGCCCTGGTAACGGCCGTCCTTCACCTCTTTGTACATCCAGCTCACCGGGTACGCGTCGCCCGCGACATTATAATGAGCGTACGCGACATTAACCGATACGAAGCCGCGGTTGAACACATTACAGAACCAATATCGGGGAGCGATGCTCGCCATGATATGACGCCATTTGGGGAATTTCTTATCGTCCAGCGGGAAGGGATTGAAACCGACGCCCAGCTCAAGACTCCATTTGGGAGCGAGCTTGATCTCCAGCTGGAGGTTCGGCGTAGCCGCCGCGTCGTAGAGCAGATTGTTCTTCAGCGCTACGACCTCGGTCTTCGTCTTAGTAGCAGGAGCTGACGCTTCCGCGCTGTCCGCGACAGCGGTTGCCGATGCGACCTCGCTGACGGTTGCCGGCTCCTGAGCATACACGGAAAAGCCACCCCAGAACAGGAGTGCCAATACTACGAACCAATATTTTTGCACCTTACTAATCATCATTTGTATTATTGTTTCCCGGTTGCTGATTTTTAAAGTAAATAAATAAAGATAAAGCCCTCTGTCGTTTGTTTTCTTTAATCGAAAATGCGGCGGTTCGGCTCTTATGAGCCTTTGCGTTCCAGCCGTGCGTCTGTTCGATGAGCGAGTTCTTATCTCGCTTTGCTCGAACGATTGCTTCCTCGCCCTGACGCCCTGCCGACCCGCTGCGTCCGGATTGATATCCGTACTACCGCCTTACAAAAATGCGCTTCGCTTACAAAAATACCAAAAATCCATGCGGCGCGAAGGGATTATAACGGCGAATTGCGCTAATTGGGCTAATGATTAATTCGCTTAATTTGTTTAATTAGCCGTTTTTATTAATCTGTCCAATCTGCTCAATCTGTGGATTAATTTTTCTTATTTTTCTTATTTTTGTAAGGCAGACGGACGACTTATTGAAGTCGTGCGGAATGGGTATTGGTTTTTGAACTCCGGGAGCTTGCTCACGAGAGGGCAAAAGCCGATGACCATTAGGCTACTTCTGTAGCCGTCCTGCCGCATTTTCGTTTTAACTTATTTTTATTTACTATCAAAGAGCACGTGGAAAGATTGCACTTTCCATATAAAAAGTGGCGCAAAATTACTAATATTTTGCGTATTATACAATAGTATAATAGTCTTTTTTACGCAGAGTTGAGAAAAATACGCATTTTTTTACGTATTATCGAACCTACCGTTCCCTTAGGACGGGAATTGTGCGTTCCATTCGGTAGGGGTCATTCCTGTTTCGCGTGCGAAAGTGCGTCCGAAGACCGTTGGCGAAGAAAAGCCGCAACGGTCGGCAATCTCTTGTATCTTCAGCTCCGGCTGTTCGCGCATCAGACGCTTTGCTTCTTCGATCCGGTAATTCGTCACGTACTGGTAGAACGTGCAGCCGAAAGCACTATTGATCAGTTGCGAGAGATAGGTTCTATTGAGCGGCAGAATCCGCTGGAGATCCGTGAGACGGAAGTCCTTGTTCAGATACGGTTTCTCCGTCTGCATCCATTGCTCCAAAGCCTCGGCATAAGAGGAACTGTCGGGAGCAGGAGCATCGTCCTTCTGCGCCGCATTATCGGAGACTGACTCCGGAGACGGCTCCATAGAGGGAACGGCGTCCGGCTTCGTTTCATTTTCCTCATCTCCCCAAGGGTTGGGACGGAAGATAATCCGGTCCGTGCTATAGGCGATCATGAAGAAAAGGAACCATTGCTGGGTGAAGAGCCGCGTGGGATATTTGGCATAGAAGAGGAAACAGAGCGATCCGCCGGCAATCAGCAGCATGATGATATACCGCACGATCCACTGGACATCGATATTCTCCATGGAGCCGTAGTTATCCTCCATATATCTACGGTAATCACGCACATACGAACCTATCATCGCCAGCAGAACCAAGGGGTACGCCGCCAGAAGCCATCTCAGATCGACGTTCGGCAGGAAGGCATCGACCACTCCGAGCACGAGCACAGGCAATAACTGGACACAGGCGCGCTTGAAATTGAGCCATCCCGGGCGTAGCGCTTCCGCCAGATAGACCATCAGCAGCCATCCCAACACATTCGCGAGCACGAACTCGAGGCTGGAGGGTGTGAGAAAGCCCCTATAGACCTCCGGCTCGCCGTAAGTGAATATCTTGAAGCCCGTACCTATAAGCAGCAGCACCGTCCACGCCATGAGGGCATATGCGGTCAACTTACGCACCCGCAATCCCTCGCTATGCTTCATCAGCAACCACGCTCCCAGCCCGCAGGTGACCAACAACGCCGCGGAAAAGAAGGGACTGATCACATCGAGATACAACTGCGTCGGAATAAACTGCGAGAAATAGTAACTCGCTACAACCGCAGCCAGCAACAAAATACCGAAGATGAACTCCGATTTATATTCGTGATAGTATCCGCGAAGAGTCATTTTACCCCCCCCCCCGCATTACAATTCGCTGATTGATAATCAGTTACGTTCTTTGTTTGGATTTCTTCCATTGCGATTATTCCTTACTTAATACAGGATTTCAGTCCGTTGTGGTTAGCACTTTGTAAAAGTAGCTTGTAAATTCGAACTGTAAAATTACTATTTTTTTCCGATATATGCAAATTTTTCTGCATTTTTATTGCATTTTTCTTTTGTGGTATCCCGCTGTTCTCCCGCTCTCGTCGTGCTAACAACCCACTAATCACCCACTAATCACCCACTAATCACCCACTCGTGCACCGAAAATGAGGGGAAAATGAAAGGAAACCCCCACCCGACCTCCCCCTCAAGGGGAGGAGAGGCGGGGGAGAGAGGCGGGCGATAATATCGCCCTGAAATGAACGCTGAGGACGGCAGAGCCGTGTCCAAATTCGATTTGGACGCAATAAACAAAGAAAAATTTGCACGAATCAAAAAAAAGCAGTACTTTTGTGCGTTTTTTCGCGTACGGGGGAAAAGTTTTAAAAAACGAAAATAATAAAAAATAAGAAAAATATTTAATCCACAGATTGAGCAGATTGGACAGATTAATAAAACGGCTAATTAAACGAATTAAGCGAATTAATCATTAGCCCAATTAGCGCAATTCGCCGTTATAATCCCTTCGCGCCGCATGGTATTTTTGGTATTTTTGTAAGCGAAGCGCATTTTTGTAAGGCGGTAGTACGGCAAATTGATTGCCGGACGGAGCGGGTCAGCAGGGCGACAGGGCGAGGAAGCAATCGTTCGAGCAAAGCGAGATAAGAACTCGCTCATCGAACAGACGCACGGCTGGAACGCAATGGCGCATAAAGCGCCGAACCGCCGCATTTTCGATTTACTAATAACAAAATTAATATAGTATGAAACGGAAATTTGTACAGATAGTGACGTGGTTGGGGGTGATGGCAGGCCTGACGCTGGTGGCGATGGGAATATGGATCATCGGATGGCGCGGAGAACAGAGTACGGAGAGTTTGAAATGGTTACAGATGTTGCAAACATGTGCAACATTTTTGCTACCGCCGCTGTTTTGCGCATGGCTGTGGGAGAGCGATCATAAGCCCTTCCGGTGGCTGCAGATGGACCGCGGCGCGAGTTGGCAGATTTTTGCTATCGCTATAGCGACCATGGTATGCGCCATTCCGGCGATTAACCTGCTGGCGGATCTGAACAGCCGGTTCTTAGACTGGTTATTGGCGAATAGTGACTGGTCCAGAGGGACGATCGAATGGATGAAAGCGCGGGAAGAGGAGGCAACGGTTTTGACGGAGCGGTTCTTGCAAGCAGACAGTTTGGGCGGATTGCTGGTCAATATCGGTCTAATGGCGCTTCTGCCGGCTTTGGCGGAAGAGATGAGTTTTCGAGGGGTGCTGCAGGGGGTGATTGGAAGTACATCAAATAACCCCAATAACCCCACCCCGACCCTCCCCTCAAGGGAGGGAGGAAGTCGAAAGACGCATGTGGCTATATGGGTGACGGCATTTATTTTCTCGGCTATACATGTGCAGTTTTATGGGTTTGTGCCACGGATGCTGATGGGCGCTATGTTCGGCTACGTGCTGGCATGGACGGGTTCGCTTTGGGTACCGATCGTCATGCACTTGACGAATAACGGCATAGCCGTGATTAGCTATCAGATTTCAGCCGTCAGCAGTAAGCCGTCAGAGGTCAGCTATCAGCAGTCAGATGTCAGCCTTCAGATGTCAGCCTTCAGCCTTCAGCCGTCAGATGTCAGCCTTCAGATGTCAGATGTCAGCCTTCAGGAGGCAGAAAAAAGCATCGCCGACACGATAGGTGCCGGCGATACATGGTGGGTGGGCTTGATCAGCCTTGCTGCCGTTTGCGGGTTGCTTTGGCTGATTCGAGTATTATCTATAGACAAAAACCCATAAAACCCTTTTGAAGGCTTTAGCGCAAAGCGCTATGCGTACTTTGCTGCTAAAAACTCCTTGTGAACAAGCTCACAGATAGTTTTTAACAACAAACTCCGCAACTCTGCGAGTAAAAGCCTTCAAAAGCAATAAACATAAAAAACATTTTCAAATCAGATCGTAGCGCAGAAACACAATGTGTTTTGATTACATATCTGCGTCCACGAGGATACGGCCGCAGAACTCGCACGGAATAATACGTTTGCGGGTGCGGATATCCAACTGGCTCTGAGCAGGTATCTTCGCGTGGCAACCGCCGCAAGAGTCGCGCTCGATCTTCACAACAGCCAGACCGTTGCGGGCATTCTTACGAATACGCTTGAAGGCGGTCAGCAGACGATCGTCGATCTTCTTCTCCAATTCACCGGCTTTGAGCACGAGTGCTTCGGTTTCCGCTTTGGTCTCCGCCAAGATCTGGTCGAGTTCCGAACGCTTCTGGTTCAGGTCAACGGTACGCTCCTCAATGTCCTTGATCGTTTTCGCTTTCTCTGCCTGACGCGCTTCCAGCTCCGCTGTATAGTGCTTGATTTTGCGCTGCGATGCTTCGATCTCCAGCTCCTGGTATTCGATCTCCTTGTTGAGGTTGTCGAACTCGCGGTTGTTGCGGACAGTGTTCTGCTGCTCGCGGTAACGGGAGATAGAGGCGTTGGCGTTCTCGGTGCGCACGCGGTGGTCCGAGATCTGGGTTTCGCACTCTTTGATGTCATTCTCGATATTGACGAGACGGGTCTTGAGACCTTCCACTTCGTCTGCCATATCCTTCACTTCCTGGGGCAGTTCGCCCGCGAGGGTACGTAGTTCGTCGATCTTGGAATCGACTTGTTGCAAATCATAGAGGACTTTGAGTTTCTCCTCGATTGTTAATTCTCTTTTAGCCATAATATTAATTAATTTTAGTTAGTATTCTATATTTATTTTAATAAATCGAAAATGCGGCGATTCGGCGCTCTATGCGCCTTAGTCTAATCGCCCAAAGCCGTTCTTTTGTGCAAGCACAATGCCCGCCTTTGTTCGCTTATACTTCGTCCGGCACTCAATAGTGCCGTACTTCCGCCTTACAAAAATATCCCTGCGGGATGGAAAATAAAGAAAATACCATGCGGATCATTAATTATCAAAAATTTACCAAAAATTATTTTTAGTTCACAAATTAAACAAATTAAACAGATATTTCTTTTAGTATATATGAATGGGAGTGTGGTCTTTTTCGCTGATGTAGCAGGTGAGACCTTGGGGAGCAAGGGGGGCAAGGAGGTCACGGAAGATGTCACGGGCATGCTTCTCGCTGACCCAATGGTCAATGTCCACTATCGCAATCCGACCATCCGCCTCCTGGAACTCATGATACTTCACATCCGCCGTCAAGTACACATCCGCGCCCTGCGCTATCGCTTCCGGAATGAACTCCGCGCCGCTGCCGCCGCAGAGAGCAACCTTGGAGATTCGAAGATTCGAAGATTCGAAGATTTGAAGATTCGAAGATTGCGTTTTGGGGAGGGTGTAGCGGATGTACGTGGTGTGCAGGCGCGCGCGTACGTGTTTTAAAAAGGAGTCAAAGGGCATG
Source organism: Paludibacteraceae bacterium (assembly GCA_017464475.1). Lineage (GTDB taxonomy): Bacteria > Bacteroidota > Bacteroidia > Bacteroidales > Paludibacteraceae > Colicola. The sequence continues at coordinate 38,575 of JAFTZQ010000005.1, read as the reverse complement.
GGTTCGGGGAACGAACCGATGACACCTAAACCGACCGCTTGCGCTGTTAGACCGGCGTTGCCTGATAGACCGCTTGCGCTGTTAGACCGCCCGGAGGGCTGTAAGATACGGTAGTCCTGAAGCCCCAAGATATCTGCAAGGCGGGTGTTGATGCCGCCGGGGACGGAGTCGAGGGAGGTGTGCGCCGAATAGATCGCTATATCGTGCTTGATCGCTTTCTCGACGATACGCGCCTGCGGCGTCTGACCGCAGACCTGCTTCAGACCATGAAACAATAAGGGGTGATGAGAGATAATCAATTGGCAACCGAGCATAATAGCTTCATCGACCACATCTGTTGTCACATCTGTGGTCAAGAGGACAGACTGAATGTCCCGTCCCGTGTCACCTACCTGCATTCCCGAGTTATCCCAAGACTCCTGGGCACTCCGTGGCGCTACAGATTCTATGCTATCAATAATGCTTTTTAAAAGCATTCAGCGGTCAGCGTCCAAGCTTTCAGCGGTCAGCTGTCAGCCGTCAGAAATCAGCTGTCAGATGGCAGAAGTCAGCCTTCAGCAATCAGCCTTCAGATTCTTCAGATTCTTCTTCGATCTTAAAGTCCGTAATTCCTGCGTTAATGAGGATGTTGTACCATTGGATGAGTTTGCGGATGTCGGAAGGATAGACGCGGTCGCGGTCCCAGTTAGGAAGGACTTCGTCAAACCAAGCCTGCAGCTCCGCATTGGATGCTTTTTTCGGGTCAAGCGCAACGGGCTTGAGTCCCTCTTTCTTGCCGGCATTGGTGAGGACCTCGTGGAGCGCAATGTCGTCCGCGTCGGTGAACATCGATACATCGCTGAGGGCAACGATCTTGTCGCGCGCATAAGTCGGCATCCGCTTGCCGTCCACCAGACTCTCCACAATCAGCATGTTATTGCCGCGACTAACCAAACGATACAAACCCGGCTTGCCGGTGATTGCCAGTATTTCCGTCAATTTTGTCATAAGTTTCCTGTTCTTTTTTCGAAATCGGCTGCAAAATTACAACAAAAAATTGAAATATGCAAGCGCGCACGAAGAAAAATCTTTTTTATGTCGATTTTTATAGTAATTTCGGCACGCCCCTTCCCCTTCGGGGCGGGTACCCTCCGAAAGTACGTTCGCGTCTTGCCGGACATACGCAAGGCAGAGCGACAAATGAGGTCAAAAACGAACACAAAACAATAGAATAAATTCTATTTTGCTAAAATTTATCGCTAAAATACTTGCGTATGTGCAATTTTTGTAGTAATTTTGCAGCGTTTTTAGAAATATATGGGATTACTTTTGCTATTTTTACTCGGGTCGATGACGATCAGTTTCCTGTGCTCCGTGCTGGAGTCGGTACTGATGAGTACCTCGCTGAGCTATATCAATCTACGTGAAGAAGAGGGCTATGCGCCCGCTAAACTGATGAGCAGTTACAAGGAGAACACGGGTCGTCCTCTGGCGGCTATTCTGTCTCTGAATACGATAGCGAACACCATCGGTGCCGCGGGCGTGGGTTCGCAAGCGACGATCCTCTTCGGCTCCAAATGGTTCGGACTCGTTTCCGCCCTCACTACGATCCTGATACTCGTATTCTCGGAGATCATCCCGAAACGGATCGGCACGACGCACTGGCGCGAGTTGATGGGTTTCACGGCGCGTATGATACGCGTACTGATCATCGTGCTATACCCGTTTGTATGGCTGATAGAGCTGATCACCCGCATGTTCCCCGACAAGGAAGACGAGCCATCGGTGAGCCGTGAGGAAGTGCTGTCGATGGTGAATGTGGGCGAAGAGGAAGGTGTGGTTGATGAGGACGAGAACAAGATATTCTCTAATCTGATGCGTCTGGACAGCATCCATGCGTACGACGTGATGACGCCGCGCGTGGTAGCGAAGATCGCGCCGGAGAACATGACGCTTCGCGCTTATTACGACTCCGACGAATACGACCATTTCTCGCGTATTCCGCTGTACAAGCCTGAGTCGCCGGAGTATATCACGGGTTATATCCTGCGCAACGACGCGCTGGAGGATCTGACGGAAGACCATTTCCGCAAGACTTTAGGCAGTATCAAGCGACCGCTGCCGGCGTTCGACCAAGACCTGACGCTCGGTACGATCTTCGACAGCATGCTGAAGCAGAAGAGCCAGATTGCGCAAGTGATCGACGAATATGGTATGTTCGTTGGCATCCTGACGCTGGAGGATATTATCGAGACGATCTTCGGTCTGGAGATCATCGACGAGAACGACACCGTGATCGACATGCAGCAGTATGCCCGCGAGCGTTGGGAGCAACGGCAGAAGAAATATAAGAAAGTACCAAGTGACAAGGGACTAAGTGACAAAGTACCAAGTGACAAAGTACCAAGTGACAAGGGACAGGAAACAGAATAATTTTAAGAACATAAACATAGATAAACACTTTTAAAGGCTTTAGCGCAGAGCGCTATGCGTACTTTGTTGCTAAAAACTCCTTGTGAGTAAACTCCCGGATAGTTTTTATCCCCAAACTCCGCAACTCTACGAGTAAAAGCCTTCAAAAGCAATAAACATAAATAAAATTTTTCTTTCACCTAGGAAATTACTCGGAAGGAGGGAGAGAAGGAGGAAGAGAATGAGGAAGAAGAGCGACATACGGATACTGAACAAGAAAGCTAAGTTTGAATATATCATCCTGGACCGTTACACGGCAGGTATTCAACTATTCGGCACAGAGATCAAATCGATCCGCGAGGGTAAAGCTTCGCTGGTGGATTCATGGTGCGCGATAGAACACGGCGAGATATACGTCAAACAGATGCATATCTCCGAATACCGTTTTGGCAGTTATGCCAACCACGAAGCCAAACGCGACCGCAAGCTGCTGCTGCAACGGCGCGAGATACGCAAACTGGAAAAAGCAACCAAGGACACCGGCAAGACGATTATTCCGCTGGTGCTTTTCATCAACGAGAAAGGGTTGGCGAAGATGGAGATCGCTCTCTGCCAAGGCAAGCACACGTACGACAAGCGGCAGAGCCTGCGTGAGGCAGATGACAAACGGCAAATGGCGGCTGTCAGCCGTCAGCTGTCAGCCATCAGATATTAGATGAAAGTTATCAGAAGGTAAAGTAACAAATCGAAAATGCGCAGCCTACCGAGCCTACACGGCTCCTGAGTGCAACAGCCTGCCAAATGCGCCCGCAAGCAAGTTTGCAGCGCCTTTAACAGCCTGTCACCCTCTATCGAGCGACTTGGATAGTCTCTCGATTGGCTGCTGACAAAAATGCGGGCTGCGCCCTTACAAAATGACAAAAATATTTACTTATGCAGGCACACGATAGAGAAAGTATACAGATAGTAGAGGAGCCCAGACGACAGGAACTGATACAATCATGCTACAGGATTATCGGCTGCATGCACGAAGTACACAAACAACTGGGTCCGGGATTACCCGAATACATATATCAGGAAGCATTAACCACCGAACTACATGCCAACCATTTTACCATTCACAAGGAGCAGGAATTTCACCCCGTATATCGCGGCAGAGAAATGAAAGCATATCTGAAAATGGATCTGGTAGTGGAGAATGCGACAGAGAAGGTAATTATTGAATGTAAGGCATTGAGCGGTTTGACAGCCAAAGAACGCTATCAAACATTCGGGTACTTACGAGCAACAGGATGGCCGATAGCCATACTGGTTAATTTTGGCACAAATCCGAAAGCTCAGATAGAACGTTATTACAACGACAAGGGAGTAATAAAAGTATTTTAAAACATATCCATATGAGTAAAGCATTATTGATGATTTTAGACGGCTGGGGCATCGGTGACAAGAGCAAATCCGATGTGATCAGCTGCACGCCGACACCGCACTGGGATGCGCTGTTGGCCAAATACCCCCATTCGCAGTTACAGGCGAGCGGGGAGAATGTAGGTCTGCCGGACGGACAGATGGGTAACAGTGAGGTGGGACACCTGAATATCGGTGCCGGTCGCGTAGTGTATCAGGATCTGGTGAAGATCAACCGCTCTATCCGCGACAATTCGATCATGCAGAACCCGGAGATTATTGCCGCTTACAAAGCCGCGCAGGCAGCAGGCAAGAAACTGCATATCATGGGTCTGTGCTCCACCGGCGGCGTGCATAGTTCGCTGGACCACTTGTTCAAGTTGGTGGAGATCGCGAAAGAGTACGGCGTGGCAGAGAAGACCTTCGTACACTGTTTCATGGACGGCCGTGACACCGATCCGCGTAGCGGCAAAGGGTTTGTAGCCGACCTGCAGAAAGTATGCGACGCAAACGGCGCACATATCGCTTCTATCATCGGTCGTTTCTATGCGATGGACCGCGACAAGCGCTGGGAGCGCATCAAAGTGGCGTATGACCAGCTGGTGAACGGCATCGGACGTGAGGAGACCGACATGGTAGCCGCTGTGCAAGGTTGCTACGACCGCCATACGGAGGAGCATAAGGACACGGATGAGTTCATGGAGCCGCTGGTGAACGCGAATTGCGACGGACGGATTGCAGAAGGCGATGTAGTGATTTTCTTCAACTACCGCAACGACCGCGCGAAAGAGATCACGATCGTTCTGACCCAGCAAGACATGCCGGAGCAAGGAATGAAGACTATCAAGGGACTGCATTACTGCTGCATGACGCCGTACGACAGCTCGTTCCAAGGGCTGCATATCCTGTTCCCGAAAGAGAACGTGGAGAACACGTTAGGCGAGGTAGTAAGCCGGTTGGGAATGAAACAGCTGCGTATTGCGGAGACGGAGAAGTTCGCACATGTGACGTTCTTCTTCAACGGCGGTCGCGAGGCAGAATACCCGGGCGAGGAGCGCATATTGATTCCGAGTCCGAAAGTGCCGACGTACGACCTGAAGCCGGAGATGAGTGCTCCGGAAGTGACGGAAGCGCTGGTGGCAGCTATCAAGACGCAGAAATTCGACTATATCACCCTCAATTTCGCGAACGGCGACATGATCGGTCACACGGGTGTGTATGAAGCTATCGAGAAAGCGGTGAAGTGCATCGACGAGTGCTCGCACAAGGTGATTGAGGCAGCTCTGGAGAACGGATATGAGATCATCGTCATTGCCGATCACGGCAACTGCGACTATGCGATCAATCCGGACGGCACGCCTAATACGGCTCACTCGCTGAATCCGGTTCCGTTCGTGTATATCAGTAAGGATCACACGGACGCGCACGTAGAGGACGGTATCCTCGCGGACGTAGCTCCGTCGCTATGCCACATCATGGGCATCGAGCAGCCGAAGGAGATGACGGGAAGATGCCTAATTAAGGACTAATGATTAGGAAATAGTAGTGTTGCGATAATTTTAAGAAAAAAACATATAAAACCCTTTTGAAGGCTTTTGAGCTTCGCTCTCACGTACTTTGCTGGTAAAAACTCCTCGCAAGCAAGCTTTCGGATAGTTTTTACCATCAAACTCCGCAACTCTCCGAGTAAAAGCCTTCAAAAGCAATAAACATAAAAAAATTTTTTATTAGTCAAAAATTTGCATTGCTAATCTAATCGAGAAAGTGTATAGTGTATAGTAATATACTATATAGACAAAAAGAAAGCGGCGCGAAAGCGTCGCTTCTTTTGTCGGTTTCGTTAGGAAACCGCTCGATGAGCAACAAGCGATTACTCACCAGCCGGAGCCTCAACAGGAGCCTCTGCGGGAGCCTCTGCACAGCAAGCAGCGCTGTCTGCCTTCTGGCAGCATGCAACGCTATCTTTGCAGCACTCTTTCTCTGCGCATTTTTTGTCGCAGCACTTGTTGCCGCAGCTCATTGCAGCGAGTGCAACAGCTACGATAAGAAGCATTTTTTTCATTGCTTAATACAGTTTTAAGTAGTTAATAGCGTTTCGAACAATTATTTGTTCTTCTCAACCTCAGCAGCTACGTCCTGTCCGAGCTCAACAGCGCGCTCGATAAGGGTTTGCTCTTTAGCGGGCTCTTCAGCCTCAGCAGCGGGCTCAGCAGCCGGTTCAGCAACTACCTCAACAGCAGGAGCAGCCTCTTCAGCCTCAGCTTTCTCTGCCTCCTTGTTTGCGCAGCTGAGTGCAGCAAGAGCAACAGCTACGATAAGCATCATTTTCTTCATGTTTTAAAAAAATTTTTTAAACCATGGAACTTCGGTGTCGCCAAGTTGCATAAGTAAACTTATACTTGGCTAACTCGAACTTTCATAATTTTTGTTAATAAAGCTTTATTTTTTTCCGCCTTTTTGCGAAAAACGGCACAAAAGTACTAACTTTTTTGCATATATCCAAAAAAAATTGTAATTTTGCGCAATAATTTGTGTTTTTTATGAAGAAAATGGAGTTTTTTGATAAATCAGACCTGAAATTTATCGGTTGGAACATCGTCATTGCCATCGTTGTAGGTATTGGAATCTTAGTCGCTCTGATCGCTTATCTGCGTCGCTACACGGAGCACGGAGTGGAAGTGGATGTGATTGACGTCCGCGGTTTGGTGGTAGCGGAGGCTAATCCTCTGCTGGCGGATCAGGGGCTGCACCTGGTGGTAGTCGATTCGACGTATTCGGACAAAGTGCCGTTTGGCACGATTGTTGAGCAAGATCCTAAGCCGATGAGCCATGCCAAGCACGGACGCGCGGTCTATGTGACGATCAATGCGACGACGAAGCGCCAAGTGACGATGCCGAACCTGCAGGACATGAGTTACCGGCAGGCAGAGACGACGCTTCGCGGAATGGGGCTGGAGGTGGATTCGATATACGAATACGAGCCGTCCGAGTTCCGCGACCTGGTGCTGGACGTCCAGTGCAACGGAGTGAGTGTACAGCCGGGTGACAAGCTGGCGGTCGGCACGAAAGTGCGGCTGGTGGTCGGTTTCGGACGGGGTACCGAAGAAGTGGAAGTGCCTTCCGTCATCGGTCTGACCCTTCAGGACGCACGCAGCCTGCTGCTGAGCCGGCGGTTAACGATCGGCGCTGTGCATTACGACGAGCCGAGCGAAGAGGGCGTGACGCAATACGTCTATCGGCAGACGCCGAGCGCCGGAGAGCGTCTGATTGAAGGCGAGACGGTAGCACTGAGGCTGTCGGCGGACATCGAGAAAGCCGCGAGCGGAGGGGGTGCGCCGAGCGAAGAAGAGTGGTTTTAGGGAATTGAGAATAGATAATTGAGAATTGAGAATTTTAAGAACAAAAACATACAAAACCCTTTTGAAGGCTTTTGAGCTTCGCTCTACGCGTATTTTGCTGCTAAAAACTCCTCGCAAGCAAGCTTTCGGATAGTTTTTAACAACAAACTCCGCAACTCTACGAGTAAAAGCCTTCAAAAGCAATAAACATAAAAAAAATTTTTATTAGTCAAAAATTACCAACAATTATTCAAAAATTTATTTGGTTTTAGTTCACAAATTACACAAATTAAACGAATTTTTTTTAACGGCGAATTACGCGAATTAAACGAATTTTTTTATTGGTCAACAATTATCCACAATTACCAACAATTTGCATTGCTGACCAAATCAAAAAGATGCAAAACACAGAAGACATAGAGACCGAGGAGTTGTGGGAGAGATGGCGATGCGAGGTAGACAAGGGTCAAGGCAAAGAGCGGATCGACAAATACCTGGCAGAACACATGACCAACACCAGCCGCAACCGCATTCAGAATGCGGCTGATGCAGGGAATGTATGGGTAAACGGGCAGGCTGTGGCTTCTAACTACAAGGTCAAACCGGGTGACGTGATCCAAGTGCTGCTGGATCATGAGCCGCACGATTTCACCATCACGCCGGAGAATATACCGCTGGATATCGTCTATGAAGACGAGGATCTGCTGGTGGTGAACAAGCCTGCAGGGCTGGTGGTTCATCCGGGACACGGGAACTACGAGCACACGCTGCTGCACGCGCTGGCATGGCATTTCCAAGTACAAAGTGACAAAGGACAAAGTACGAAGGCCATTGATATCAATGATCCGGCGATCGGGTTAGTGCACCGGATTGATAAAGATACCAGCGGATTGCTGCTGATTGCCAAGACGCCTGAGGCGAAGACGAACCTCGCCAAGCAGTTTTTCGACCATACGACCGAGCGCGCGTATAATGCGCTGGTGTGGGGGACGTTCAAAGAGGAGAGCGGGACGATAGAAGGTGCCTTGGCGCGGGACAACAGAGACCGTACGATCTACCGCGTTTGGGATCCGGAGGAGTGTCCGCAAGCCAAAGAGGCTGTGACGCATTGGCGGGTGATAGAGCGTTTTCCGTACGTGACGCTGGTCGAGTGCCGTCTGGAGACGGGGCGTACCCACCAGATCCGTGTGCACATGAAGCATATCGGTCACCCGCTTTTCAGTGATGAGAAGTATGGGGGTTGCGAAATCCTCAAGGGTCTTCGAACGCAGAAATACAAGCAGTTTATTGAGAATTGCTTTGCGTTATGTCCGCGACAAGTGCTGCATGCCAAGACATTGGGTTTCACTCATCCGCGAACGGGAGAAAGGATGCTGTTCGACAGCGAATGGCCGGAAGATATGCAAAAGCTGATTAACAAATGGAGGGACTATACTCAGGCTATACTGTGAGTATATTCAGGTTATACGGTGGTTATACGAATAACATAATAATCACATAATAATAACATAATAATCACATAATAATCTCATAATGTTAAGAGGACAAGATATGAACAGGATTTTATGGGTTGACGACGAGATTGATTTGCTGCAACCGTACATTATTTATCTGAAAGAGAAAGGTTACGAAGTAGTGACCGCGAGCAACGGCGAGGACGCGATAGAAGCTATCAGCCGTCAGACGTCAGATGACAGCCGTCAGACGTCAGATGACAGCCGTCAGCTATCAGCTATCAGTATTGTGTTCCTGGACGAGAACATGCCGGGCATGTCCGGTCTGGAGACGCTGCAGGAGATCAAACGGATTCATCCGGAGGTGCCGGTAGTGATGATCACGAAGAGCGAGGAGGAGCATATCATGGAGCAAGCGATCGGCGGCAAGATAGCGGATTACTTGACCAAGCCTGTCAATCCCAGCCAGATATTGCTTTGCCTGAAGAAACATATTCACCAGCAGGCGATCGTCAGCGAACAAGTGCAGCAGAGTTACCGTCAGGAATGGAGCGACATCACTTATCTGATCGACACCGCGACGACCATCGAAGAATGGCAAGCTATCGAGCGGATGTTGAGCAAATGGGAGTTGAGCCTTCAGGATTCAGAATTCAGCAATCAGATGAGCACCATGCACAGCCTGATCGAAGACCAGCGGACGCAAGCCAATGCCGCTTTCGGCAAATGGATCAGCAAGAATTACGAGGGATGGTTCGGGACGTCAGAAAGACCGATTATGTCGCAGGACGTGATGAAGCACGCGGTATTTCCGCTACTGGACAAAGGGGAGAAAGTGCTGCTATGCGTGATCGATAATTTCCGGTACGACCAATGGAAGACCATTCAGCCTCTGATCAGCGAATTCTATACTATCCGGACGGAAGAGCAATACACTTCGATCCTGCCGACCGCTACCCAATACGCGCGAAACGCCATTTTCTCGGGTCTGCTGCCGCTGCAGATACAGGAGATGTATCCGCAATACTGGGTAGAAGAAGGCGACGAGGAGAGCAAGAACTTATACGAGAAAGAGTTGGTGCAGACGCTGCTGGACCGCTATCGGAGACGGGAGAGTTTCAATTACTGGAAAGTGAACGAGAGCGATTTCTGCGAACGCGTGATAGCCCAATTGAAGGGCGTGAAGACACCTCTCAATATCGTGGTACTCAATTTCATCGATATGCTGTCCCATTCGCGCACGGAGAGCAAAATCATGAAGGAGTTGGCAAACGACGAGTCGGCATACAGGAGTCTGACGATGAGTTGGTTCAAGCACTCGCCGACACATGAGTTATTGCGTCGTGCAGCCGAGTTGGGATTCACGCTGGTTTTGACCACCGATCATGGTACAACAAGAGTGAAGAACGCCGTGCAGATCATTGCGGACAAGAATACCAACACCAATATCCGCTACAAAGTAGGCAAAGCGCTTAATTGCGGATCGAAGAACGTGATGAGCATCGAGCAACCCAAACGCGTAGGTCTGCCTTGTCCGAATGTGAGCAGCAGTTATATGTTCTGCACAGGCAGCGATTTCTTCGCATACCCGAACCAGTTCAATTATTACGCGCAGTATTTCCGCAACACGTTCCAGCACGGCGGTATATCGCTGGAAGAGATGATTATTCCGCTGGTGACGCTGGTGCCGAAGAGATGATAAACTATTTGCTCATAGCGATCAGTGTGCTGACGTGGAATACGGGCAGGATGGGCGGTTTCGCGAAGCCGGAGAAGAACGAGGTGATACAGTATCTGATGTCACAGGATGCGGACGTGATATGCCTGCAGGAAGTGGACGTCTATAAGGATGCGAAATACCTCACTCTGGCGGAAGTGCGCGCCACGTTCAGCAAGAAATATCCGTACTCGTATATCGATTTCTCGGTCTATAACAGCCGTCATCAGTTCGGGACGATGGTGTGGGCGAAATATCCCTTGATTCACAAACAGAGTATCCATTATGAGACGCGCGGCAACCTGTCCAACCGATGTGACATGGTGGTTGGAACAGACACTATCCGACTGATCAACAACCATTTAGAGTCCTATAGTTTCTCTCACGAGGACTTGAGCGAAGCCGAAGCACGGCGCAACTATGAGGGGGTGATGGAGACTATCCGCAGGCTGAAAGCCAAATGGGAGCGGGCTATTCCGCTGCGTAACAAACAAGCGCAAGTAATCCGCGAAGAGATCGAGAAGAGTCCTTATCCCGTGATTGTTGTGGGTGATTTCAATTCGACCTCATTCAGTTACGCCTATCGGCATATCAGCGAAGGGCTGCACGACGCCTGGAGCGAGACCCATTATACATGGGAATGGGGCGCGACCTGCGAGAAAAAAGGATACGGTCTGCGAATAGACTATATCCTTTGTTCCGATCCTTTGCGTCCCGTGAAAAGTTTTATCCCTGACGCTCCGGGTTCCGACCATAAGCCGGTCGTAGCCACGATTGACATTCTAAGGCGTTAAACGCGCTTATGGTAGTGGTAGTCATCGAATTTACCACCTTTCTCCGAACTATCCAAACGCTCGTGAATGCCGAGTTTGGATTTCAGATCCCGCCAGCACTCACCGGGTTCGCGCCAGTTCATCTTCCTCCAATAGAGAATCAGCAGCCAGCCGAACAACATACCTCCAAGGTGAGCAAAATGCGCCACATTATCCGCTGTGAATCCGACCACGGATCCCAGTCCGGCAAAGAGCTCTATGGCGGCATATAATATAACGAACGTGCGCGCACGAATAGGAATCGGGATGAAGAGGATGTACATCGGCACGTCGGGATAGAGCCATCCGAAAGCGAACAGGATACCGAACACTGCGCCGGAAGCTCCGATCGTATTCAGATAAAAGGCATATTGCGCCAGCGCTGCCGCACCATAAGAGGAAGCCATATTGCTGAGCATCATCATCCACACCAACTCCTGGATAACAGCTGCACCTATTCCGCACACGAAATAGTAAATCGCGAAGCGCCTTGCCCCCCACTCCTGCTCAATCATGGGCGCGAACATCCAGACCGCAAACATATTGAAGAATATGTGGCTTAAGTTCGCGTGGAGGAACATATAGGTAATCGGCTGCCACCAATGAAAGGAGGAAGCGGAAACATAATGAAGCCCGCCAAGGGCGTTCAGATCAATGCCGTACCGCTGCAGTACCGCAGCAAGGAAAAAGACGATAAAATTGGCTATCAGCAGATAGCGCGTAACAGTAGGAATATTTCTCATAACGAGTGCAAAGTTACAGTTTTTTTACGATATAAACATACAAAAAGCACACCAAATCGTCAAAAAAGTAGTTTTTTTTGCCAAAAATGCATTTTTTTTTGCCAAAATATTTGGTATATAAAGAAAAAGTTGTAACTTTGCAGTCGCAAAATTGGGAGTAGAACCCATAGTTCACATTATTAATAACCAAAAAAACAAAAGTTATGAACAAATCAGAACTTATTAAAGCAGCCGCTGAGAAGGCAGGTGTATCTGCAGCAGCCGCAGCAAAAGTTATCGACGCAGCTCTTGAGGCAGCAGTAGAGGCAGTAAAGAAAGGTGAAAACGTACAGCTCGTAGGCTACGCTACTATCGCCGTTGCAGAGCGCGCAGCACGCAAGGCTAAAAACCCGCGTACCGGTGCAGTAGTTGAGGTACCGGCAAAGAAGGTAGTTCGTATCAAACCGGGTGCTAAATTTGCTCTCTAATCAAGGCAATGTAGCTTTATAAACGAGTTGCCCAAAGATACGGGCAACTCGTTTTGTCTGTTTATTCAAATAAGGTATATGCTGAATATTATTTTATGCGGTGCCCCGGGCAGTGGCAAGGGCACGCAATCCGGGTTTATCACGGAGAAATACGGTCTGCAACATCTGTCCACAGGCGATGTATTACGCGCCGAGATAGCTTCGGGCAGTGAGTTAGGAAAACAAATCGATGCATTGATCTCGCAGGGAAACTTGGTTCCGGACGAGATGATGTACGGCGTGATAGAGAACTATATCTCTTCTCTGCCGAAGGACAGCAAGGGTATGATCTTTGACGGTTACCCCCGTACGGTGGCGCAAGCAGAGTCGCTGACCGAGTTGCTGAAGAAATACAACATGGAGGCGATCATGATTGATCTGCTGGTAGATGAGCAGTTGCTGATCCAGCGTCTGATCGAGCGCGGCAAAGTGAGCGGTCGCGCGGACGACAATCTCAATACGATCCGTCATCGCATCGCCGTTTATCACAACCAGACCGAGCCGATCGCCCATTATTACCTGCACCATGGCAACTATTGCCCTGTGAACGGCAACCACGGTATGGAGGATGTGTTCCTGCAGATCGAGCGCACCATTGAGCGGTTTCAAGGGGAGAGACGGTAAACCGTTAAGCTGTTAAAGCGTTAAATTGTTAAACTGTTATAGAGTTATGGCTACTAATTTTATCGACTACGTGAAGATCTACTGCCGCTCGGGTAAGGGCGGCGCAGGATGCATGCACCTTCACCGCGCCAAGTACCTGCCGAAAGGCGGTCCTGACGGCGGCGACGGCGGTAAAGGCGGGTCGGTAATCCTGCATGGCAACCGCAATCTATGGACGCTGCTGCACCTGAAATACCAGAAGCATATCATGGCGACAGACGGCGGCAAAGGCGGTCAGAGCCGTTCGTTCGGAAAAGACGGCGAGGACAAGATTATTGAGGTGCCCTGCGGAACGGTGGTCTATGACGGCGAGACGGGTGAGTTCATCTGCGAGGTGAAGGAGCATGACGAGCGCGTGGTGCTGCTCAAAGGCGGTCGCGGAGGTCTGGGCAACTGGCATTTCCGCACGGCTACCAACCAAGCGCCCCGTTATGCCCAGCCGGGTGAACCGGCGCAGGAGCGGACGGTGATCATGCAGCTCAAAGTGCTCGCCGATGTCGGTCTGGTCGGTTTCCCGAATGCCGGCAAGTCCACGCTGCTGAGTGTGGTCTCTGCCGCCAAGCCGGAGATAGCGGACTATCCGTTCACGACGCTGACGCCGCAGTTAGGCATCGTCTCCTATCGCGACGGAAGGTCTTTCTGCATGGCAGATATCCCCGGAATCATCGAAGGAGCGAGCGAAGGCAAGGGTCTGGGACTGCGGTTCCTGCGTCATATCGAGCGCAATGCGGTGCTTTTATTTATGGTTCCGGCGACCAGCGAAGACATAGTGGAGGAATACAATATTCTTCTTCGCGAGTTAGAACAGTACAATCCGGAGCTGCTGACCAAGGCGCGGATCTTAGCCGTCAGCAAGACGGATGTGCCGCGTCTGGACGAAGAGGGCAACGAGTTGCCGGATATCAGATCGCAGCTGTCAGCTATCAGCGATCAGATCGGTATTCCGGTGCTGCCTATCTCGTCCCTCACGGGCGAAGGAATAGACGCGCTGAAGGACGCGCTGTGGGTGGAACTGAACAAAGAGCAGAACCAGGTGATAGAGATCAGCCATGCGCCGATTGATGTGACCTTGATTGAGCGTGACGAACCGGAGGCGCAGGAGGACGAAGAGGAGCACACTATCTACCTCAACGAGGTAGAAGAAGAGTGGGATCTCGACAAATACAAGGGGATCGGCTGGGATGAGTAATTTCTACGACAGGATGATCGAGTGGCGGGAACGCCATATCAGCGAGAAGGATCTGGTTCTTCTCCTGTCGTTCTTTGTAGGTGCTTTCTCCGCCGCAGCCGCAACGATTCTGAAATCGTTTATCCATCTGATCCAGTGGCTGGTAGAGGAACAGCTGATCGGCGACAGCGGGCATACATGGTGGTACCTGATCACGCCGATCATCGGTATCACGCTGGCTGCTATTTTCGTGAAATACATCGTGCGGGACGATATCTCGCACGGTATTACCAAGATTCTATACGCTATCTCGCAGCGTAAATCTATTATCAAAGCGCATAACATGTGGTCGTCGATCATCGGTTCGGGTCTGACGATCGGCTTCGGCGGATCGGTCGGAGCAGAGGCGCCTATCGTGCTGACCGGTGCGGCGATCGGTTCGAATCTGGCAAAAGCTTTCCGGCTCGACCAAAAGACGATGATGCTGATGATCGCTTGCGGTGCAGCAGGTGCCATAGGCGGTATCTTCAAAGCACCTATCGCCGGCTTGGTCTTCACGCTGGAGGTGCTGATGATGGATCTGACGATGACCTCCGTAGCGCCGCTGCTAATCTCTTCGGTCACGGCGACGGCGATCTCGTATATACTGACCGGAACGGAACCGATGTTCCCGCTGGACAGCACGGAGGCGTTTATGGTAGAGCGCATACCGTGGTACCTCGTGCTGGGTGTGGTTTGCGGACTGGTGAGTCTCTATTTCACGCGGGGCATGAACGGCTTGGAGCAGTGGTTCAAGCACTCGATTCAGAACATGTGGGTGAAGTTGCTGCTCGGAGGCATGACGCTGAGTGTGCTGATCTTCATTTTCCCGCCTCTGTACGGCGAGGGTTATGATGTCATCCGCCAACTCATCAATGGCGACTGCATGTCGGCTCTGGAGAACAGTCCGCTGGAGCATAACGAATGGGCGGCGCGTAACGGGGCGTGGTTGCTGCTGACTTATTTCGGATTTATCATTTTATTCAAGATCGTTGCGAGTGTTGCGACGAACGGTGCCGGAGGCGTCGGAGGTATCTTCGCACCCTCGCTTTTCATGGGCGCAGTTACCGGATTCCTGACCGCACGGATCATGAACATGACCGGACTGAGTGTGCCGGAAGCCAATTTTGCGTTGGTGGGCATGGCAGGTCTGATGTCGGGTGTCATGCACGCACCGCTGACCGGTATCTTCCTGATTGCCGAACTGACAGGCGGGTATCACTTGTTTATGCCGCTGATGATCGTTTCGGTAATCTCATATCTGACGATCATGCTCTTCGAACCGCACTCGTTGTACGCCATGCGTCTGGCGCAAAAGGGCGAGCTGCTGACCCATAACAAAGACCGTAACGTATTGACTCTCTTGAAGATGGACAGCGTGCTGGAGACGGATTTCATTACGATCTTCCCGGAAATGACGCTGGGTGAGTTGGTCAAAGTGATCAGCGAGAGCAAGCGTAATATCTTCCCTGTGATCGATCAGGAAGGGCATCTGAAAGGTATCCTGCTGCTGGACGAAGTGCGCAATATCATGTTCCAGCCGCGTCTATACAAGCGTTTTACGGTGGGTCAGTTGATGACTTCCCCTCCCGCTATTCTGCGGTTTGACCTGCCGATGGAGAAAGTGATGGAGGTCTTTGAGGACACCGGAGCATGGAACTTGCCGGTAGTGGATCAGGACCGCCGGTATCTGGGCTTCGTCTCCAAATCCAAGATCTTCAATTCTTACCGCCACGTCCTCGTTCACTTCAGCGAGGAGTAGATCCTCCACCGACCGATGACCGACCGATGACCGAGACACAACCGAGAGATGAGCGACTGAAAAAGTTGCTCATTTTTTGTGATTTTTTGTCCCCAAACGCCCCAAAACCACGTTACCAAATTTAATTTCCGCCATAAAACTTGCACATGTCTGAAAAAAGTTGTAAATTTGCATGCAAATTTGTTTCGAATAGAAAACAGAGCAAAAAGGATAGATATGGCAGACTTATTGCAAACCATAGAACGCTACCGTCAATTGGGCATTGAGGAACAGATTGACTACAAGAAATTCTACTTGTATTCCATCATTACGCACTCTACCGCCATAGAGGGTTCTACCGTCACAGAGATAGAGAACCAACTGCTCTTCGATGAAGGCATCACGGCACCCGGCCGCACACTCCAAGAGCAGATGATGAACCTTGATCTCAAGGCTGCGTACGAGGAGGCGCAACGATTAGCCGAGCGTCATACTGCCTATAGTGTGGATGTGCTATGTCGCTTGTCCGCTATCGTAATGAGAAACACAGGAAGCACGTATAACACGCCGTTGGGTTCGTTCTCTGCCGCAGAAGGAGAATTGCGTAAAGTGAATGTGACGGCAGGTTTCGGCGGACGCAGTTATCTGGCGCACGAGAAAGTGCCGCAGGCCTTAGCGGATTTCTGCCGATGGCTCAATAACGAACGTTTCTCGTTGCCAAAAAATGATATCCTTGCCGCCTATCGTCTTTCGTTTGTGGCACACTACCGCTTGGTAAGCATCCATCCTTGGGCGGATGGTAACGGCCGCATGTCACGCCTTGTAATGAACATGCTACAATGGGAGTTCGGGCTTATTCCGGTTAAGGTGCTCAAAGAGCAGAAAGCCGAATATATCCAAGCCCTCAACGACACACGTGACAAGCAAGACGAGTCAATCTTACCTGCTGTTATGATGCGTTTGCATAACATCAACTTGCAAGCGGAAATAGATGCTTATGTAGCAAGTCAAGAGACAGGTGTCCCTCAAGGTGTCCTTCAAGATGTCGCAGATGATTTAACTGATAGACAGCGAGTTATAATAGAAATTCTAAAAAATGTCGCAGTAAATGTCGCAGTAAACACGAAATATCTTTCCGAAAGATTGGGAGTCAATAGAAAAACCATCCAACGGGATGTTGTTGCTTTACAAGAAAAACGCCTGATTCAATGGGTTGGCTCTGACAAAACCGGCCATTGGGAGATAATTGAAAAATTCCTATGCCCAAGGTCGAGAATTTCTGCGGCGGTGTACGAGTGACTATTAAACGAACCGTATTTATGAAGTTATCTCATGTCGGTAGTTCTGTCGGTAGTGATGTCACTAGTTCTGTCACCAGTTTGTCACTAGTTAAACTAACTGAAAGACAACAGAATATGCTTGAATTGATAAGAAAGAATCCATTCATCTCTGCGCAACAAATGTCGGTAGTTTTGTCGGTAGTTAAGAGAACTATAGAACGAGACCTTGCAGACTTACAAAAGAAGGGTATTCTAATCCGCGAAGGTAACACCAGCGCAGGTCACTGGGAGATAATCGAAAAATAGCATCATCTGTCCCCACCGAGCGATAGCGGGACACAAAAACACCATAAGAAAGAAAAGGTAAAGATATATGGCAGATATAGAAAAACTCAATCCTTCCGAATTAGTTTCCGCGGAACTACTCGGTGATTTGCGGAAGATAATCGATTCCGCGCGTTCACACGTAGCAGCTACAGCCAATTATGAGTTGACAGCGATGTATTGGCATATCGGTGACCGCATCAATCGCGATGTGCTGAAGAACGAGCGTGCTGAATATGGAAAACAAATTGTGTCGCAGGTTGCGACGCAATTACAAGAGGAGTACGGAACGAAGGGATTTGAAGAGAGAACCATCCGTCGAATGATGCAATTTGCCCAGCTATTTCCCGATTTTCAAATTGTGTCACCACTGGTGTCAAAATTGTCATGGTCTCATCTTGTGATATCCACCGACCGATGAGCGGGAGATGACCGAGACACAAAAAGAATCGTGCAGAACGAAAATCTATGATTTTCCTTGCATATCTCAGAAAAAAGTTGTACCTTTGCACGCAATTTTGCGTGCGGGGCGCAAACCGAGACAAGAAATAACCATAAAAAATAATGATTAATTATGGGAAGAATTTTAGATTTCATTAGTGAAAAAACCGAGGGGAACTGCTTTAAATCATACAAACACAGTTTCTCTGATGATGGAATCCCCGGTATTGAATACGAGGCGCAAGAAGATACATACATCAATCTGAAAGAATATGCAGA
The DNA here is from genome assembly GCA_017464475.1 of Paludibacteraceae bacterium. GTDB lineage: Bacteria > Bacteroidota > Bacteroidia > Bacteroidales > Paludibacteraceae > Colicola. The sequence goes on along the minus strand of JAFTZQ010000005.1, from coordinate 20,275 downwards.
GGATATAAAAGATCCAAAACCACGAGATTTGAGCCAACGAGCTAAGTACTGCTTGCATCAGCCGTCAAAATTTAAATTCTTTTTAGATGGTTCTCGCAAAGTGTACAAGTTAGATGATATTGAATATGACAATAAAGTTTATCCTATAATTGGAGGGCAAATTTCTGTTGCATGCTGCGGTAGAGAGAGCGATGAGAGTGGGCATTTCCTTGATTTTAAGAAGGTCATTGAAACATCCTATTCTGTACTTTGTCTACCTGTTAAAGCAAATGGAGAAGGAATTGACCATAATGTGTTCTTTCGTAACCTAACTGATAAAATAAAAGAAAATGCAGCACTCAATGCCGAAAAGATTCATTTAGAGAAAGTCCTATATTATCAAACAAAACTAGAAGGCAAAGAAACGTTAGAAAATAAGGGAATAGCACGCATACAGGATGAAATGATAGATTGCGAAAAGCGTATTGTTGCAGAGTTGATGAGTCGCCATCTACTTACACAAGATAGCTATTTGATAAAAGACGGTTCTATTCAATATAAGCCAATGAAAACTGGTGATTACAAGGAACTTGCACGGATACGCAGTAATTATCGCCACGTTGTTGGTGTTTCAAAAAAATTTAATCCTAATCTCATGCGGGATAACAGAGGGCAAAGCAATGCTGGAGCTATTGCACGTCTTCCTCTTTATCATCGAACACCTGCTTTCCTCTGGAAACCGGGAGAAGAATGGGGAAATGTTACATTTGCAATATGGTACATCCGATTACATGACATCACTCATACTGATACACCCTATTCGGGAATTGTTAAAGTAGAAAAGATGCTAATGACCGGACAGGAGGCAGAATATGGATTATCTTCCGATGAAATTGATACTATTTCTGCGAGTATCATCAATGAACGTAATCCTGTATGTTATGGTTCTGATGCGCGATGGGCAAACCATCTCTATCCAGTATATATGACCGAATGCTACTGTAAAAGTCGGTTCGCCAGCGATTATTATTTTATGAATGTTTTCTAAATCTGCAAATATGGATACTATCGGAAAAATCATTGCGACGGAAAAACAACCGTCTACTATTGAAGAATTTACATTTTGGACCCGAAAAGATCTTAAGTTAAAGCCTTTTGATGTTGTCGTCGTTGAACATGTGGAAAATTCTAAAACTTATGGAGTTGTAGAAGAAATTTCACACATGACTGATTCTCCGAGTGCATTAGCCGGCTACATATCAAGTGATTTTGGAGATGTTGAGGCATTGGCGTATACTGAGCGCATAAGCATGAACTATGTTAAATGCAAGGTTGTTGGCAATGACAAGAACGTGTATATTCCTGTTCAAGAAGGACGCAAGGTATTTTTAGCCTCAAGAGAGGAGATTATGGAAGCATTAGGCCTCAATGATGTTAAAAATCCGTTACCAGCGGGCTACATGGAAATGTATGATGGTGAGAATAAACAAGTGCTCCCAGTATATTTCAATTCACATTTCTTAATAGGTCCCGAAGGTGCCCACTTGAATATTAGTGGTATTTCTGGCTTGGCTTCAAAGACAAGTTATGCAATGTTTCTCATGAAAGCCATCCAAGATAATATCAGCAAGCATAAAGATGAATCCGTAGCCTTTATTATGATGAATGTTAAGGGAACTGATTTGCTGCGTATAGACCAGTTGAATGAAAGGGTAAATGAATTAGAAGAAATCAAACCTATATACGAAAAACTTGGAATGGAAATGAAACCCTTCCAACAAGTGAAATACTATTATCCCTATTCTAAAGATGCTATTTCTTATACGTACGAAAAGGAACAAGTATTAAGAGATCGAATTGAAGCTGGTAAGGCATTTCAATACAAGTATCTTTTTGAGAACGATGAAGATAAAGAAAGCCTCGATTTGCTGTTCGCCAACGTGGATGATCCTAATGACACAATAGAAAGCATTATTAATTTCATCATATCCAACGGAGGTAATTTCAAGGGAGTTGAAAGTTGGGAAGAGTTCAAGCAGGCGTTATATCAACAAACGCAAACAGATACTGCGTCAAAAGCAGGCAAAGAAATATCTGTAATGAGTTGGCGCAAATTTTATCGTCTATTCAATAAAAGTTTCCAAAAGTGCAGACAAATGTTCACGGAGAAACTTGGCGGAAATAGCGTGCGCCTCCGCGACGAGATAGCTCAAATAAAGAAAAATGATGTAATGGTTGTCGATGTAGCAAAAATGGATGAGGAATCACAAGGATTTGTATTTGGTGATGTCATGCGTGCCGTATATAATCTTAAATTAGGGGACACACAGAACCGTCCAGATGAAGATATTCCCGATAGAATAATTATTTTCATTGACGAGCTCAATAAATATGCATCAAACGATGTTCCAAAGTCTTCACCAATTCTACGACAGTTATTGGATATAACAGAACGCGGACGCTCGCTTGGTATTGTCCTTTTTGGAGCAGAACAATTTGTAAGCGATATTCATAAAAGAGTAAAAGGCAATTGCGCGACACAGGCTTTTGGACGCACGAATGCTATTGAGATTACCAAGGAGGATTTCCGCTTTGTACCATCTGTTTACAAGACGATGTTGACCAGACAAAAACAAGGTGAATATATTATTCAGAATCCAGTATTCCGCTCACTGTTGAATATTAAATTTCCCAAACCCATTTATAAATATTACGAATCATGATGCAAGATAATTCTCCTCAGATTGGCAAAGACGTAATAGAGTCTTTGACATTAGGAATGTATGAAGATAGCCGCTTTATTTTTCGCGAGTACATCCAAAATTCGGCAGACCAAATTGACAAAGCAAGAAGAAGTGGGTTGCTGTCTTCTAATGAAGAAGAAATTCATATTCTCATTAATTCCGATGAACATTCTATAATCATAGAGGACAATGCTACTGGCATAGAACGAGACAAATTCATTCCTATTCTCCGTAATATTGCTCATTCTACAAAGACGAGAGGTGAAGATAAAGGATTCCGTGGCATTGGTCGTTTGGGAGGCTTAGGATATTGTTCAAAACTGCGCTTTGAATCATCATATTATGGTGAGGATTGTAAGTGCGTTATGACTTGGGATGCGGACTTACTTAAGAGAATAATAAACGACCGCTCTACAAAAGAAGAAGCGGTGGATGTCCTTCGACGTGTTACAGAAACCAGAGAATATCAAGAAAATGCTGATGCACACTACTTCCGTGTTATTCTAGAAGGAGTTACTTCAAAAGAATTGCTGGATGCAGACAATGTTAGAGAATACTTATCTATGGTCGCTCCGGTAGATATTGATTCTAGGTTCCTTTATCGTAGCAAAATACATCAGTTCATGCGTGATAATGAGCTTTCACTAGATACATATAATATTTATATTAACCAAGATCAAATATACAAACCATACACAAACTACATCTACGAAGATCTCAATGGAGGGAAAAAGAAAGTAGATGATATTATTGGTGTAGAATTCCTGCTGAAAAAAGATAAAAATGGTGATATTATATATTGGGGGTGGTATTCATTGTCCCAACTCAATGGACAAATGAAGCCCAAAAATATTGCACGCGGCATCCGACTCAGAAAAGAAAACATTCAAATTGGTGATGAGGAAATATGCAAGAAATTCTTCACCAAAACTGAAGATCAGCGTTTCTCGTTCTATTTTTTTGGCGAAATACACGCAATAAGTAAAGGATTAATACCTAATTCACGAAGAGATTATTTTAGCGAGAGTCCCGAATGTGAAGAGTTTGAGCGATTAATCAAACAGGATTTCCTCGACTTAAAAGAATTGTGCTACAATGTACAACGATATAGATCTAACGCGAAAACAATCAGTAAAGCAGAAGAGTTACACACTAAAATCCAACAGAAGGAAAAATCAGGAGGGTATACGAGTAAAAAAGAAAAAGAGAACTTAGAGAGGCAATATGAAGAATATCGACAAAAATCAGAGCAAGCCAAGAGAGCGCTTGCTGCTATGAGCCAGAAACATTTGCTGCCAGATACTCCACTTGGCAACATATTAAGCCATATGCCTTCGGTCTCAACGACGACAGCGTCTAACGTCCCGGAACAGCCAAATGCTCCCACCACGAGGCCGATTTATCGAACAGATAGCCCCCTCTATTCCAAATTCAACCGAGCAGAGAAGAAAATCATTCGAGATATTTATGCCTCTATCACAAGCGCAATTCCTGACGAAAAACAATGTGAGGCACTCATTTCGAAAATTGAAGCAGACATTACAAGATGAATAGAAATATCTTACTTATAGAGCCCAATTATAAAAATAAATTTCCACCTATAGGATTGATGAAAATTGCCACCTATTTCCGATTGCGTGGCGATAATGTTGTCTTTTATAAAGGAGATTTGAATGATTTTCTAATCCAACAAATAACGGATGATTGCGTTGATAAATTTACCCAATTAGATGCCTCTATCAATTGGAGACTTAGAGCTCACCGTATAGCAGACTATATCAAATATCGGCGCAAAGCGGATTTAGAAGCGATAAGATTAAATGACTCCCAATTCGAATTATTACTAACCCCATGGATTGAATATTACAAAAAGTATTACCATAATAAGGAGTACATAAAACATCCTAAATGGGATTGGGTATTTGTTACAACCTTATTCACATTCTATTGGGATATAACTATTGAAACAATTGAGTTTGCCAAGCTCCTTGCCAAGGATATAAATCATATACAAGTCGGTGGAATCTTGGCATCTATCCAACCCAAAGAAATAGAGGAGGCTACAGGCATTAAGCCACATGTTGGGACACTGCATACACCCTATGTCGATATAGAGGAAGATAATCCATACATTATTGATGAATTGCCGTTGGATTATTCTATATTGGATGAGATTGAATATGAATATCCTGACCGCGACGCGTTCTATAGTTATTCTACTCGTGGATGTATTCGTCATTGCCCATTTTGTGCTGTTCCGACTCTTGAACCCACCTATCAGCCTTATTTACCTTTGTACGAACGTATTTCGCGCACACGAAGGCTATATGGAGACAAGCGTAATCTGTTGTTAATGGATAACAATGTCTTGGCATCAGATAACTTACCTGAGATAATCGAAGATATTAAGAAATGTGGGTTTGGGAAAAACTCCACTTATATAGAGCCTAACCAATATAATCTTGCTATTCGTAATCTCAGATTGGGATTAAATGACCGAGCATATATAAGAAAGACATTCAAACTATTGCGTGAACTTAATGACAAACGGATTTTTAACGAGGAGACACGTACCAAAATATATAGTCTGCGCGAAGAAAATGGACTTCTCCATCTCGAAACTTGTACAAAAGAAAACCTAATCCGCACATATAAAGATTTCGCTGAATATTTTGACAAAGTATATAAACGGCAAAGAGGACGTCAAAGAATAGTTGATTTCAATCAAGGTGTTGATGCTCGTCTCTTTAATGAGGAACGTGTTAATATGTTAGCTCAAATTCCTATCCGTCCGTTACGTATTGCCTTTGATAATATTAAAACAGAACACTCATATATGGAGGCTATACGTATGAGTGCTCAGCACGGTATTAGAGATTTTTCTAACTACCTTTTATATAACTTTAATGATACCCCGCAAGAGTTATATTATCGCTTACGAGTTAATGTGGATTTGTGTGAAGAATTGGATGTCAATGTTTATTCATTTCCCATGAAGTATCATCCCATCCGTGATGAACATAGTCATGACCGCGATTACATCGGAAAAAATTGGAATCGAAAATATATCCGAGCGGTTCAAGCTATTCTCAATGCTACAAAAGGAAAAGTCGGACGCGGTATATCGTTTTTTGAGAAAGCGTTCGGCAAAAACGAAGAAGAATTCATGGAACTGCTAATTATGCCAGAGACTTTCCTGTTATTCCGTTTCTTCTTTGAGCATCTTGGATATACTGATCAATGGCGTAAAGCGATGGCAGAACTAACGGATTCCGAACGAGATGAGTTATATCCTATTATCTTCCATAATGACTTTAATCATATTGAAGAATTAACTTCTAATGAAAAGTTTCGCCATATTTTGAATTTTTACAAAAATTATCGAGGAGATATAGCTAATCATAATTCGGAACTATATAAATTAAAACAGAAATTTGATCAAAAAGAGAATGGAGATTAACTCTTTAGCAAATATTTCAACTGATTATGAGGTGATATTTCATGCTGAATTAGCTAAATTTGTATCCTCTAAAAGATGGGCTAATGAAAGATCCAAACTTCTTTCAAGCATAAGACTCCATGTCGCTGACAGAGATATAGATGCACTCAAATCCTTTCTCCGTGATGAGCGAGAGAAATGTCTTAAAGGCTTTCAAGCGAACTCTCAATTCTACATATTAGAGAAATGTTTTGATGACCAGTTAGGCAGTTTTGATGTGATAAAGTTCTTTCAAAAACTAATTGTCGTTAATGAAGGCGAGTTGGATTCTGCTGAATTAGAGGATTTCTTTATCTATCACTGTTTAACGAACACTATTGACCATTTATTAGCTCAAGCTTTTGATTGGGAAGCGCGTCAGAAGTCTGCAACTATCAGTGCAGACAATATCGTGATAGTTAATGGTGAAATCATAATACAAAAAAGCAAGAAACAACAAGAGGAAGAAAGTGTTGTCGGCGAAGAACTAGACAATATTATCTTCAATTATAGAATATTTGATACAGATAGTAAACTTACAAAGTTGCGTGATATTATTGCTGCAAGTATAAACATGGGAGAAGATAACGGAAAGTTAGTTCAGCCAGAAAAAGAGCAAATAAATCCCAATACAAAAAATGAATGGTACTATATCTTCAAGGCTATAGATGAAGCTGGGATTGTAATATCACGGAAATTTAAAGATTCTACTTTTATCGAGCAGATGATAAGCTGGTTCCCATGGCTATTCCAATTTGATTCTGCTGAAGAAATGAATGTGTACAAGCGTAATTGGCAAAAGTCAATATCTCATGAGCGCTCATTATGGCGAAGCAAAGGCAATGTTACACAGATAAAAGATATGTGGGCCAATTACAAAAATCTTAATTTGGAAAGGGATAAGGTCGTTAGAATGAATGCAATCGCCAAAGGTCTATTAAGAAAACTATCTGATTACAGAAGTGAGATATTCATGTCTCAAATGTAAATAACACCATTTTTATATCATTTTACAAATCCTCATTGGGGCAACCCGATGAGGATTTTTTTAGTTTATGTTGTATCTCTAATTAGACAATGTAGTTAGACTTATTAGACAAATATTCGCATACTGATTAGACCTATTAGAAAGACATATATTACTCATTTCTAGTTATTTGCACATATCATAATAAAGCAGTACTTTTGCAGCGTCTTTCAATCAGAGAGACGCGTGAACATTATTTAGTAACCGCGAAAGTTTGTGTGTCCGCACGTGCAATGAGTGGCCACTCGCATACAAGCCCACGCACAAAACTTTTAACATTATGACAACCAATTTTGAAGTTATTGACCAATTTTTCGCTGCGCAAGTAGCATGTAACGAATCCGAAGCAACGCTGAAAGCGCTCCGTCCGCAGATGGAAGCCGCTGTGCAGGCGCTCATCAAAGAGCAGGGCAAACCGTCCAATTTCACCGGAACGATCGAGTACCACGGCTTTAAGATCATCGTCAGCCGACCCAAATCGTTCACGTGGGAGAAGAACACCAACCCTGCCGTGACCTCCGACCCCAACCACGCTATCTACATGCAGCAACTGGCGCTGCAGGAGCAGATGGCGGCGCAACTGAAGGACATGCGTGCTGACCTCAAACGCACGGCGGAGAAGCTCGAGAAAGCCCATCCCGAAAGCGAGAGTATCAAGCACGGGTTCCGGCTGGCGTTCGTAGGATAAAAGAAAGCCGATAAAAGAAAAAGTTTGACAAAAAGAAAATTAAAATGTCAGTCCTCTTGTATGTCTGTCCTTGTATAGTCCCCCTATAATCCCCCAAAGGCGTTTAAGGACTGTAGGGACTTTAGGGACAGACATACAGGGGACGAGACAATTAAAAATCTTTATTATGGACTTAAAAACGGACTTTGAAACCTATTGGGCGTTGTTTAAGCCGGACGAGCAGTTTGAGAACCGCAGAGACGCTACCCAAATTGAATGGGATGCCTGTCCGCCGGACAAACAACAAGCCATCATCGCTTGGTTACGCAAACACGGCGCATACAAAGGACGCAACCCGTATTTCTTCATTCAGGATTTTCGGGTCAGGCAGCCCAAACAGCAAGTGTTAACATACGCCGCTTATTACGCCAAATATGGCACGACACTGGAGCGAGACGGATGGAAAATGGCGAATCCGACAGGACAGCAAGTTATTTACGTTAAAAACTAAAATGCTATGGCACAAGTGATTCAAATAAAAACAGCAGGCGGAGTGGGAATGATGCTTCGCGGCAAGTTGGGAGACCAGATTTTCCAAGTACGGAACGGCAAGCAGATTGTGATGCAGATGCCACGGAAAAGGACATCGCCACCGAGCTCCAAAGAGATCGAACACCGGGAGCGGTTTGCCACTCTGACGCAAGCGATTCAGCGGCTCACACCCGAACAATGGGAGTTTCTGCGCAAGGAATGGAAAGCCGCCGGGTATAAGTTCAACGGCAAGAAATACAGCACGTTACGAGGGTACGCCTATGCGCGGCTGTACAAGGAATGGATGTAAGCGCGGGGCTAAAGACCCGCGAACAAGACGAAGAAAACGCCGACTGACAGTCGGCACAACAGACGAAAATAAGTTGTCCCAATGATGGGACAAAAATGCACAGAGAAAAAAACGAAAAACGGAAAAACGAAAAGTCAACAATTATGGAATATCCTTTATATGATGTACCTTATTTGGTGCGAGACCCAAATGAGTACCGGATGTCGAAGAAACGGCATGAGATTGAGGTGAGGAACCAGGCTATCGTGGATGATTATTTCGTGGCACGAGACAAAGGCGCTTCGGCGAACGAGGCACGAGAGGTCGTGGCTACGAAGCACGGCATCACTCCGAAACGAGTAATTAAAATCCTAAAATGGTTCTATGAGGAAGCAAAAAAAAGGAAAAAATACGATTTTTTGACAAAATTTTCACTTTCCGAGGAACACTAAAAGGGGTTTTGACACTATCTTTGCACCGTCTTTCAGTTGAGAGGCGGTGTTTTTATACACCAGAGTGGCGCGAGAGTGGCGCGAGAGTGGCTACGTCACGTTACTCGACAGATAAAATGGAATATAAACGGCATAGAATGCCGGGAAATTAACATACATTTATTAACCAACTAAACCTAAATCAAAATGGCAAAGTACAAACCTATCGACATGGTAAAAGAGTACCGTGGTAAAATCTGTGAGCACTCGGACACGTATTTCCAGAAACGAGGCAAAACCCTGTGCACCGGTCGCATCTGTAAGCCGCGCGACTTGGCGAAGAAGCCGTACTCCGCTGAGGAGTTAGCCGTGCGTCAAAAGTTCACGCAAGCTCGTGCGGCTGTAAAAGCTCTGACTGCAGAGCAGAAAGCGGCCTACGAGGAGGCGTTTGCGAACCAAAAGAAGTATTCTTCGCTGCAAGGGTACATGTTCGCAATGGAGTACGCGAAACTCGTGTAAGCTCGGCGGGATAGCGCCGAGGAGTAAACAGCATGGTCGAAACTCGGCGCTTACGCTCCGAGCACAGAACAAACCTAAACCAAATGTTAAACAATCTAAATCTTAATGAAATGGGAAAAGTAGTATTTGAAGACCCGATTCATCACATCTCGGGCAAGATTGCGAAGAAATTTCGCACGATTTACAATTACATGAAAGCCACCGGACTGAAATATACTTCCGTCCACGGCGAGCGTACCACCCAGCCGGGCACCAAGGAACTGAAGGCGCGTGAGCGTTTTGCCGGAGTGGCAGCGATGGTCACCGCACGCCGCGCCGATCTGACCAAGATCGTTGCCGACCAGCAAGCCTTCCTCGCGCAGAAAGACACGGCAGGTGGTGCCAAGACCATGCGCGCGTACTTGTGGAGGGTATGCGGACAGGAGTATGATCAATCGCATAACGGATAAGCGGTATGAGAAAGATCCTGATTATGACAGTCATTATGACGAGTATCGCGATGGCGAGTTGCAACGTCACGCGGACGATCACGAACGAGAGCCGGTACATCCAGCGCAATGACACCTCCATCGTCATTCAGACCAAGACCATCGAGACCTACGATGCAAGTAAGAAATTGTAGCAAGCATCAAAGAAAATGAGAAAGAGCGGCAAATGTGCCGCTTTTTTTCGTTTTAATTTGCAATTTTCAAATAAAAGCAGTATCTTTGCAGCGCATTTGAGTGTTCGCAATTCGCGAACGGCGAACGCAACGGATAACAGATTATCAAATATATGTCCAAACAATTACAAATACGCAACTCGACCGCTGAGTTCCTGATCTTCCAAGCCGAAGACAAGGCGCAAGGCGTGCAGGTGTTCTACCAAGATGAAACCATCTGGGCGACACAGGAAGCAATCGCGACCCTTTTTGACAAAGGACGCTCGACCATTACGGAGCATTTGCGCAACATTTATCAATCAGGCGAGTTGGATGAACAGACCACATGTCGGAAATTCCGACACATGGGGTCAACAGGTCAAGAATATGAGACCAAATATTACAATCTCGATGCCATCATTTCTGTCGGCTACCGCGTCAACTCCAGACGTGCTACGCAGTTCAGGCAGTGGTGTACGGCTGTGTTAAGGCAGTTTGCCATCCGTGGATATGTCATTGACAAGAAACGCATGGAGAACGGAGCTTTCATCAGCGAGGATTACTTCGAGCACCTGTTAGCAGAAATTCGTGAGATAAGGCTCTCCGAACGACGCTTCTACCAGAAACTGACGGATATATATGCAACGGCTATCGACTATAACCGCGATGCACCCACCACGCGGGAGTTTTTCGCCAAAGTGCAGAACAAAATGCACTACGCTGTACACGGACAGACGGCTGCGGAACTGATTGTATCGCGTGCCAATGCGGAGAAAGAGCACATGGGGCTGACCACTTGGGAGAATGCTCCGCACGGGAAGATTGTCAAACCCGATGTGAGCATTGCCAAGAACTATCTCAACGAAGCCGAATTGGAAGACATGGGACAATTGGTCAACTCTGTTTTGGACGCAGCCGAACGTATGGCCAAACGGCATATTCCGATGACGATGGAAGATTGGGCGAAACGTATCGACATCATTCTGGAAGCCACTGACGATAGAATACTGACCGATGCAGGCTCGGTATCGCATGAGTTCGCACAAGCTTTTGCAGAGACGGAATTTGAGAAATACCGTGTCATCCAGGACCGCTTGTTTGAATCGGACTTTGATAAGTTCACTCTGCCGACTTTACCTTTTGACGGGGCGGAAGATTAACCCATCGCCGGTCCGCGTAATTCTGCAAAAAAAATGAAAAAAAGTTGCTATTGAGGTGATAGATTTTCGGTCTTTTTTGACTATATATGGACGGAAAATAAATACAACTACAAATACGCAATCATCTAAGTGTTCGCGATTCGCGAACGGCGAACGCAACGGAACAAGAGGATTAACCTACACCTCAATTCCATTAATAAGTGTAAATTTATGGATTGTATTCCAAAAAAATAGTATAATTTTTCGGATTACACTCCCAAAAATTTGCAGAATTCAAATAAAAATTGTACCTTTGCAGCGATTTTTACCAACACAGGTATGTTTAAGCGAGATTTACATCCAATCATCATCAGCCAATGTTTCCAAGGCAAAGCGATTATCCTTCTTGGTGCACGGCAGGTCGGCAAGACAACACTGCTCAAACAGATTATCCAAGAACAACAATCGGAAGTGCAGTATCTCAACTGCGATGAGCCGCAAGTAGTGGAGGCGCTTACTAACCGCAATTTGCGTGAACTGCAATTGCTACTGGGTGGTGCCAAATTCATAGTTATTGATGAAGCGCAGAAAGTAAACAATATCGGTTTGACACTCAAACTGATTGTTGATAACATACCCGATGTGCAAATAATAGCAACCGGCTCATCGGCGTTTGAATTGCGAAACCGGCTCAATGAGCCTCTCACGGGGCGCAAATTTGAGTATCAGATGTTCCCAATCTCCACCAACGAGATTTACAAGTCTACAGGATATTTGGATGTAAAACGCTTATTGGAAACACGACTGATCTATGGCTCTTATCCGGACGTTCTCTCAAATATCGGAAATGCCCAAAGTCTTTTGCTGTCTCTTTCGGACAGTTATCTGTACAAAGATATTTTGACGATGGATAGTTTGCGCAAACCGGAAGTCCTAAATAAACTTCTGCAAGCATTGGCTTTTCAAGTTGGTTCGGAGGTGTCTTATAACGAATTGGCGCAAACCGTAGGGACTGACAGCAAGACAGTAGAAAAATATATTGATTTGCTGGAGAAATGCTTCATCATCTTCCGGCTTAACGGACTGAGTCGCAATCTGCGTAATGAGTTAAAGAAAGCAAAGAAGATTTATTTCTATGACAATGGTGTACGCAACGCGGTTATACAGCAATTTGCACCTATATCGTTGCGCAATGATATGGGGCAATTATGGGAGAACTTCTTCATCTCGGAGCGTATCAAGCGCAATCACTACATGGGACACCATTGTAACATGTATTTCTGGCGCACAACATCGCAGCAGGAGATAGACTACATTGAGGAGTCGGATGGGCTGATGTCTGCTTTTGAAATGAAATGGAACCCGAAGAAAGGAACCAGCAAACTTCCGGAGTCATTTCTGAAAGCATATGACATCAAAGAAACAGCAATAGTCACTCCCGACAATTACCTTGATTGGCTAATTTAGTCCGTCCCTTGTCCGCGTAATATCATATACCAATATGTCCAAACAACTACAAATACGCAACTCCACGGCTGAGTTCCTGATCTTCCGAGCAGAAGACAAAGCGCAAGGCGTGCAGGTGTTCAGGCAGTGGTGTACGGCTGTGTTAAGGCAGTTCGCTATCCGTGGATATGTCATTGACAAGAAACGCATGGAGAACGGAGCGGAAGATTAACCCATCGCCGGTCCGCATAAAAACAAATCTATATAAAAACAAAATCTATCTACGCGGGCAGAAAATGGGATTCCCAGATAAATTCCCAAGTCAAAATTTGCATATCTCACTAAATTGTAGTACTTTTGCAGCGGAAATGATCCTATGAAGCGGATAAAACTCATGAAGCGAGTGCTCATGAAGCGGATAGCAGTCATATTCATTGGCATCGTGTGCGCGGCGGGGTTAATGGCGCAACGGGCGGAAAGCTACACCATCAGCGGCTATGTGACAGACGCTGCAAGTGGTGAGCGGCTTATCGGTGCGACCGTGTATGACACCGTCTCCCACCAAGGCACCGTAACCAATACCGCCGGATTCTATACGCTGACAGTTAAAAAACCCCACCCCAGCCCTCCCCTCAAGGGAGGGAATAACCCCATCCCAACCCAACCCTCAAGGGAGGGGGGAAGACCGGAGATGGTGTTAATCGCTTCTTATGTGGGATATGAGCCGTCAGCCATCAGCATTCAGCCGTCAGCCATCAGCATTCAGCCGTCAGAAGTCAGCAGTCAGACTATTAATTTTGAGCTAAGGCTTGCTACGCAGTTGCAGGAAGTGACTGTGCAGGGACATCAGTCGGTGTCAGCGCCGGAGAATGTGCAGATGAGTGCGATTGAGGTGCCGGTGACGCAGATACTGGCTATTCCGGCTATCGGGGGTGAGGTGGATGTGCTGAAAGCCATTCAGTTATTGCCGGGTGTGCAGAGCGGCGGCGAAGGAAGCGCAGGTCTGTATGTGCGCGGCGGCGGACCGGATGAGAACCTGGTGATGCTGGACGGTGCGCCGCTGTACAATATCAACCATGCCCTGGGTATGTTCTCCGTCTTCAACGCCGACGCGATCAAGAACGTGACGCTCTACAAAGGCAATTTCCCTGCACGCTTCGGTTCACGACTCAGTTCGGTGATCGACGTGTGGCAGAAAGACGGCAATAACACTTTCTGGCATGGCGGCATAACGGTCGGGCTGATTGCCAGCAAGATCAATTTGGAAGGTCCTATCTTCAGCAAAGCGCAGTTGGACAGCCTGAAAGCCGGACATTCCCCTCGCGCCAAAACGACCTTTAATATCTCTGCACGCAGAACGTATTTCGACCTGCTGACTTCTCCTATTATTGCTACTGTCGCCGCCACCGAAGGCATGTCTCTATGGGCGGGGTATTATTTCTATGATATCAATGCCAAGCTGAGCCACACTTTTTCCGATAAAGACCGTTTGAGCGTCGGTGTGTATAGCGGATCGGACGTGGAATACCTGCGGATGCGGCAGAGAGATGTCTATACCGACAGCCGCGCAGAGATGCAGATGGGTATGCGTTACGGTTGGGGCAATACGCTTGCCACCATCGACTGGCAGCACCGGATCAACCACCAGCTTTTTCTCAATACGCGAGTGTTCTACAGCGGCTACCGCAGCAGGTTGAGCCAGTCCATGAGCGAGAAGAACATGGAAGAGACAGGCAGCAGTTTTGAGCAGGAGATGGGTTATAACAGCCAGATCAACGATGTGTCCGTTTCCTCCAAACTGGAATACAGTCCGAATCAGAAGCACAAGGTGCAAGCCGGAATAGAATATATCTTCCATCATTTCCAGCCGTCCATCCAGAACACGATGTTTTACTCCTCGGGCGATTCCGCTTCGGGGGCGTTCAATATGGACACGACGATCGGCAACCAAGCCTTGTACGGACACGAGGTTGCGGCTTATATAGAGGACACATGGAGTCCTGTCGGATGGTTCCGGCTGAACTACGGCGCACGGTTCAGTATGTACGGCATCCGCGGCAAAGTGTATCCTTCCGCCGAACCGCGGATCGGTATACGTTTTCTGGTGCATAAGGACGTGGCAATCAAAGCGAGTTATTCGTACATGAGCCAGTATGTGCACCTGCTGAGCAACAGTTCGCTGTCGCTGCCGAGCGATATGTGGGTGCCTGTGACGCACGATGTGCCTCCTATGCGGTCTATGCAGGTAGCGGCAGGGATCAGTTACAACATCCTCGGACAAGTGGAGTTGAGCGTGGAAGGTTATTACAAGCGGTCGCTGAACCTGATCGAATACAAAGAGGGCGCTTCTTATGTGGGTTACTCGTCCGACTGGCAGAGCAAAGTGGCGATCGGCAACGGTTGGAGCTACGGCGTGGAGTTTCTGGCTCAACGCAAGATCGGTCCTGTGACGGGTTGGATCGGCTATACCTGGAGCCGGACGATGCGGCAGTTTGACGAGATCAATTACGGCAAGCCGTTCCATGCCAAGTACGACCGCGAGCACGACCTGAGTATCACGCTGCAATACCAGATCACACCGCGGATTGATATTGCGGGTACGTGGGTGTATGCGACGGGCAACCGCGGAACGCTGGTGACGCAGATCTATTACGACGACACGATGGATCGATATGTAGAGTACTTCAGCGAGCGAAACGGGTATGTGCTGCCGGACTACCACCGGCTGGATCTGTCCGCCAATTTCCATTTCCCGCACAAGCGTTCGGAGCAGGGCAAGAAAGGCAAAGCGGACGGTTATTACGGCAAAGGCGGCTGGCTGCGGCATGCGGAGCATGTGCTCAATATCAGTTGCTACAACGTCTATTGTCACATGAATCCGATGTTTGTCGAGCTGGATCCATACAGAGGCAAGTTATACCACATCAGTATGTTCCCGATATTGCCAAGTATCAGTTATATGTTTAAGTTTTAAGTCCAATAACCCCAATAACCCCACCCCAGCCCTCCCCTCATGGGGAGGGAGAAAAAGAAAGAGAGATA
Organism: Paludibacteraceae bacterium; assembly: GCA_017464475.1. GTDB lineage: Bacteria > Bacteroidota > Bacteroidia > Bacteroidales > Paludibacteraceae > Colicola. The sequence goes on along the minus strand of JAFTZQ010000005.1, from coordinate 4,343 downwards.
TGATGAATTATATGATGAATTATTATAAAATAGTGTTGTTCATGGTTGCTGTGGTGAGCCTCAGCGGATGCAGGGAGATGTTCTACCGCGAGGTGGATTTCACGGTAGAGGGCGAGAATGAGAAGATCGTAGTGAGCAGCGAGTACCCTATCGGCGAGTCTTTTTCAACCCGCATCTACCACTCTACCCTTGCCAACCAAGCGCTTTCCAAGGGCGAAAGCGAGACGGGTGTTGGCGATGCAGATGTGCGTGTACGCGCCAACTGCGGAGCATGGCAACGGATGTACAGTCTTTCGGATAAGCCTTATGACTATATGAAGGACTCGGCAGACCAACCTGTTTACTTCCGTCCTTTGGACACGGTGGAGATGTACGTCTCGCACCCGCGTTACCCTGCTGTCTCCGTTCGGCAGGTTCTGCCCGGCAAGACGGAAGGGAGAGTGGTCAGGTGCTATCCCATGCAGGAAGGATGGATCGCTTTGGACATAGAGTTAGATCCTTATCACGGCAATCCGGACGATATGATCGGCATCGGGATACTCCTCGGAAGCGCCCTGATGGCAAACAAAGCCGACACGGCAGACAAGCAGACAGAGATTCTTAATCTGGAATATCTCTATAGCACGTCGGCTGATTTTGCGCAGGCACAGAATCTACAGAGCGAGGGCTATTATGCGGGGTCAAGCAGCGAGTTTCTCTTCCTGCCTGCTTCGGCATTGCAGGACACGCTGCGGCTCTCCCTTTTTGCCGATGGATGGCAACTGAATAATAAGAGGGAATATATCAACCGAAATAACTACTATCCGGTCGGCGTACGGGATCTGACTCTGGAGGTTCGTGCCTATACGCACGACAGCTATCTGTATGAAGTGTTCCGCAGGAATAGCACGGGTGTGCAGCTTCCTCCTCCGAGCGGCGTGCCGACCCAGAATGGCAACATCGTGCAGGAGATACTGGAGGAGATCGCTTCTGCTTTAGGAGGTCAGGAGATGGTTCCTCCGTTCACGAATGTAGAAGGAGGCTTGGGGTGCTTCCGGGCGTATTCGTACTCTTATATTATTGCTGAGCCGAGTAGAGTTCTTCCTTGCACGCCTTCAACAACGCCGTAGCCTCAGCCGCGAGACGTTTGTATTTTCTTCCGATACTCCTCCGACTTTCTCCCGATGTTCTCCCGACGTCGTCGGCTTCCGATTACGTGTCGTTTACGTCTCGTTTACGTGTCGTTTACGTGTCGTTTACGTATTTGAAAGCAGAAAGAGAGCAAAGCCGCCCAAGATAAATCATGTATGTGGCAAAAAATACACCTATTATGTGGCAAAAAATACACCTATTAGGGTTAAAAAATGAAGAATTGTACGATTTGAGAGTAGATTTGTACGATTTGAGAGTGAAATGTCAAAAAAAGCAGTACTTTTGCAGCGGAAATTGTGTACAACAAAAACAACATACCTATGAGAAAACTTTTACCTCTTCTTTCTGCCTTGCTCCTCTGCCTTGGAGTATGGGCGCAGGACACACCTGTCCAGAAACTGAATGTCCACATGATGGACGGAACAGTGGTGTCGTTCCTTTTAGACGATGAACCGGTGACGAAGTTCGAGCCGGGACAGCTGATCATTCAGAGCTCAGGCGATGCGCCGATCATCTACCTCATCGAAAACGTACGCAAGTACACGTACGAAGGTCTGCCGGAAGGCATTGATGCGCCGGTCGTAGCGCCGGGTACGATTGTGGTGCGGCAAGGCAAAGACATGGTGGCGTTGGACGGTCTGCCCGACAAGACGACAGTCTCCATCTATTCGGCGGACGGCAAGCTGCTTGTCAGCCGTCAGGCTATAGGCGGCCAAACGACGGTACTTCCTATGACCGCGTTCCCCGCAGGTAACTATATTATTAACGCAGGCGGTGCCTCCTTTAAATTCGTGAAACAATGAGAGCAAAGACACAAAGTGACCAAGTACCAGGTACAAAGGTCATGCGTCTCATAATGTGTTTGGTCCTTGGTACTTTGTCCCTTGGTACTTATGCGCAGGATGCATTTTATATCTACCGTAACGACGGTGATTTCAACGGATTCTTCTATGACGAAGTGATCGAGATGCGCCAGTCCAAGACTGGCGTGGACTCGATTGAATATGACCGCTGGGTAACCCAAGAGGTCGTGTTGGCAGATACAATTTATCGTATTCCGCTCGCAGCGATCGACTCCATCGGCTTCCAACAGCCGGAGATCCGATTCAATCCACGCGTTAAGTTCATGGAGCAAGAAGGCCTGTGTCCTTACGTAATGGCTGCCAATGAGTTTGGTGTAACCTTCCAAGATCTACCAGCCAATTTGGTTCCACAGGTAGGTGACGTGCTTATTGGTCTGCCGACTGATTCTGTTGCCAAAGACAAATATGACGAAGGCAGTTTCAGTTGTGTGGTAGAACAAGTGAACGATAATGGCGGAGGTTCGCTGAGGGTTACCGGTCATGCCGTAGAGCAGTTAAGCGATGTGTTTGAGCAGTATATCACAGTGGAGCAAATTGGTGTTACCCAAGAAGGAAAAATCGTTCGTCGCATCGCAGGCTGCACACCGGATGGTTTCCCGCGCGCCAAAATTCAACAAGTGTCAGGCAATTCCGAATTGAAACTGATTGATTTTGAAAGCACGTTTACCCGCACTTGGAATCCGACCGATAATTCGGCTATCGAACTTAGCGCACAAATTGGTCTGGTCGTTAAATTCCGTGCAGCTTTTAATGTAACATGGACTCGTTTTATGGCGAGCCTTTCACAGGATATGGTTATTAAGACCAAGCCTGCTCTTGCGATGTCCGTGTCTCAGGGCTTTGAGTTTGACTCCGGTGAATTGTTACCCTGTGATGAGATTCTCTTCCCTGCCGCGTGTCCAATCTTCGGTATCAATCCTATTCCGTCGCTCTTTTTGCGCGGGGAGGGTAAATTGGAAGCTAAATTGAACATGCCGCAAGTACGTTTGGGTGTGGGGCAGCACTATACCATAGATTCCAATTCATGGTTCCCTGTCAGCTTAGGCCTGCATTTAGTACCGGATGAAAACAAAGAAGTTCCGGCAGATATGTTAGACCTCTCCGAACAAGTAGCATTCTCGGGTTATGTACAAACGGGGATGAAGTTCTCCGGCGACATCTTTACCGCCAGTTGGATTAAGAAGATCTTCCGCTTTGCGCTGGGTACATATCTCTATGCAGGACCGAAAGTAAGCGGAGAATTTGTAGTCTCTGCTGATATTCCGACCGAAGAGGGTCAAACGTTCGAAGGAGCGTCAAGTTACGAGACATTGAAACAATCCCACTTGGATTTGGCTCTGATCTCATTGGATTTGGAGGCGAAGGGGCACTTCTCCGTCTTCTCCAAAGAGGGCGAGAAGAAGTTCTTTGACAAGAACTGGTCATTCTTAACAGGATCGATATTCCTTGCTCCGCAGATAAGCACCCCAATGAATGCAATGGTGGGAGATAATCAAGTGCGTTTGCGTCTTAATGTTGGAGAAGGGCGTACTTTGGGTTATTGCCGAGTAGAAATAGGAATTTTTGAAAATAGTTCTACTGAGATAGACAGAATCGGACATTTTGATGTTACTTCGGTCACAAAAGAACAAGCTGAAGAGGGGTTCTACGCTGTTTACCCGTTTGGTGATTTGGAAGCAAAGGGTTATTCTGCTGTGCCTATTGTTCATGTTGGCGGTTTGGGAGAGTTTGTTCTTTGGGAATACGCTGTCACCTTTGCCGTGCCATATACACTGGAAGTACTGACTCCTTCTGTCACTTTTGGAGCTAAGACCGGATTGAAACAGGCCATTTCCATCAAGACCAATGCACGTAAAGAAGATATTATGTTTGCACATGGAACGTATTGGGCAATTTTGGATACAATAATAACTGTTGATGAAAATGAGGGCCGTTATGATTTGGTTATTAAAGCAGAGCAGAACACGACATTATTTGATCGTGAAGTGACAGGGGAATATATTTCGAAAGTAGTCGTCGGTAGTTTTAATAAAAGAAAGGAATTCCCCATTGAAGTGTACCAACAGGCTCCGGACTTAAGTAATGTTCAAGTGGAAGGCAGAGGATTCTGGCACTACCTCGGAGACGATGGATGGTATGACGGCTATAACACAGAATACAGGGGAGCAGTTACTGCCACTCGGAGAGGCGACAATACCGTCATCATCGATGGTACATACACAGAAGATTCTAACACAGAAACAAATAAGGATCAAAAGACATATACCATTCATCTCCAGATTCAACGAACAGAGGACGATGTAACCGTTGAAGGAAATGACTACCATCGGAAAAGAACATGTACAGGTA